>JAPLPQ010000030.1 GCA_026400105.1 Burkholderiales bacterium | reverse complement strand
GCCGATTGGGGGCATCCCTCCGGCAGAAGCTGAGGCAAACTACTGGAGGCAACTCGCCAACAGCAACACCTCGACAGAGGTGTCAACTTAAACCAGTCAGCCTCCTTGAAAGCCGGGGCGGTTCACTGTAGGTCGCTGCGCCTCGCGTGAGCCTGGGTTGCGGGGCGCGATTTGAACAAATTCAGGACTGCGTTCGGCGCGAGATCCGCGTGACTGCTCATGGCCGTTACCGGTCATCCAACGGACCTGAGCCGATGACCGTGACCGCTGCGAACCAGACACTAGACCGAACGACGACTGGACTTCCTTGATCAGCTTGTTGATGCGCTCGACCATCTCGCGGTCCTGGCGACATCGGCAAAGACCAGCCATGTCCTGCACGGCCTGGTAGTCTTCCAGCGACAGCATGACCCCCGACTGATTGCCATTGCGGGTGATAACGTCCAACTGGACAACCCGAAACAAATTAGCTAGACTTGGCCAAGCTAAGGAGTACCCCATGCACGCCGTCAACATGCTGCAAGCCAAGTCCAACCTGTCACGCCTGGTCGAGGCGATCGAGCAAGGGACCGAGCGCGAAATCATCATTGCCCGCAACGGCCGACCGGCGGCCAAGCTGGTGCCGATCGAAACCACGGCAACTAGTCAACGACTGGGCGTCGCCAAAGGCGCATTCCAGATGCCAGACAGCATCGACGACCACAACGACGAAGTGGCTCGCCTGTTTCTGGGTCAAGCATGAACCTGTTGCTCGACACCCATATCGCGCTTTGGGCCATCACGGACCATCCCAGCCTGACCCGCCCGGCGCGCGACTGGATCAGCAACCCGCGCAGCACGGTCTGGGTTAGCGTCGTCAGCCTGTGGGAAATTGCCATCAAGCACAGCCTGGGACGTGGCGACATGCCGGTATCGGCCCGCGAGGCGCTGGACTACTTCCAGCGTGCCGGCTACCGCATCCTGTCGATCGAACCCGAACACACCCTGGCGCTAGCAGACCTCCCGCCCCACCACCAGGACCTCTTCGACCGCCTGCTGGTGGCCCAGGCCTTGACCGAGCCGATGCGCCTGCTGACCCATGACAGCAACGTGGCCCGCTACAGTGACACAATCATTTTTGTTTAATGATGGCTTGACTGCAAGCGGGTGGCCCGCGCCACATGCAGTTTCTTGTAACTGTCGATGAGGCGCTGGTGCCTGTCGAGCCCCTCCAGCTTCATGCTGGTGGGCGTCAAGCCGTGGAAGCGCACTCTGCCGTCCACCGACCCCAGCACCGCGTCCATGCACGGGTTGCCAAACATGCGACGGAAATTGGCTTCGTAATCGGCCAGCTCCAAGTCATCGTCCAGCGCCACCTCCAGCACCACATTCAAGGCCTGATAAAACAGGCCACGCTCGACGGTGTTGTCGTTGTACTGCAGGAAGGTTTCCGTCAGCTCTTGTGCCGCCTCGAACTGCTGCAAGGCGAGGTGAATCAACAGCTTCAGCTCAAGTATGGTGAGCTGCCCCCAGGCAGTGTTCTCGTCAAACTCGATGCCGATCAAGGTGATGATGTCGGTGTAATTGTCCAGCTCGCTGTCTTCCAAGCGCTCAAGCAGCGCCTCCAGGCTGGCATCATCAAGGCCATGCAGGTTCAGGATATCGGCACGGAACAACAGCGCCTTGTTGGTATTGTCCCAGATCAAATCCTCCACCGGGTAAATTTCGGAATAACCCGGAACCAGAATTCGGCATGCGATGGCGCCCAATTGGTCGTACACCGCCATGTAGGATTCCTTCCCCATGCCCTTGAGGATTCCGAACAAGGTCTCGGCTTCATCGGCATTGGAGTTCTCACCCTGGCCGGAAAAATCCCACTCGACAAAATCGAAGTCGGACTTGGCACTGAAGAAGCGCCACGACACCACGCCGCTGGAATCGATGAAGTGCTCGACAAAGTTGTTCGGCTCCGTGACGGCATGACTTTCAAAGGTGGGCCGAGGCAAGTCGTTCAATCCTTCAAAACTGCGCCCCTGCAGCAACTCCGTCAGGCTGCGCTCCAGTGCCACCTCCAGGCTGGGGTGCGCCCCGAACGAGGCAAACACGCCACCCGTGCGCGGATTCATCAAGGTAACGCACATCACTGGGTAAATTCCGCCCAGCGAGGCATCCTTCACCAGCACCGGAAAACCTTGCTCCTCCAAGCCTTGAATGCCGGCTAGAATGCCGGGAAATTTCTCCAGCACCCCGTGCGGCACATCCGGCAGAGCGATTTCACCCTCGATGATTTCGCGTTTCACCGCCCGCTCAAAAATTTCCGACAGGCATTGCACCTGCGCTTCGACCAGCGTATTGCCGGCACTCATGCCGTTGCTGAGAAACAGGTTGTCGATCAGATTGGACGGAAAATAGACCACCTGGCCGTCCGACTGGCGCACATATGGCAGGGAACAAATGCCACGCTCCACATTGCCAGAATTGGTGTCATAGAGGTGCGAGCCACGCAAATCGCCGTCGGGGTTGTAAATTTTCAGGCAGTACTCATCGAGAATTCCAGCCGGCAGGGCATCTTTGCGGCCAGGCTTGAACCAGCGTTCATTCGGGTAATGCACAAATTCCGCGTTGGCAATGTCTTCGCCCCAGAATTGGTCATTATAGAAATGATTGCAGCTCAGGCGCTCGATATATTCACCCAACGCCGACGCCAACGCGCTTTCCTTGCTTGACCCCTTGCCATTGGTGAAGCACATGGGCGAGTACGCATCACGGACATGCAGCGACCACACATGAGGAACAATATTGCGCCACGAAGCAATCTCAATCTTGATTCCCAATCCCGCCAAGACGCCCGACATATTGGCAATGGTCTGCTCCAGCGGCAAGTCCTTTCCGGTGATGTAGGTGCTTGATTCAGCGGCCGGATTCAGCATCAGCAAGGCCTGCGCATCGGCATCCAGACTCTCCACCTCCTCGATCACGAATTCCGGTCCGGTTTGCACCACTTTCTTGACCGTGCAACGTTCGATGGAGCGCAAGATGCCTTGTCGGTCCTTGTCGGACAGGTCCGCCGGCAACTCGACCTGAATCTTGAAAATCTGCTTGTAGCGATCTTCCGGATCAACAATATTGTTCTGTGACAGACGGATATTGTCGGTAGAAATATTGCGATTGACGCAGTACAACTTCACAAAGTATGCCGCACACAAGGCCGATGAAGCCAGAAAGTAATCGAACGGCCCAGGCGCCGAGCCATCGCCCTTGTAGCGGATGGGTTGATCCGCCACTACAGTGAAGTCATCGAACTTGGCTTGAAGACGAAATTTATCGAGAAAATCTACTTTAATTTCCATTTGGACATTCCAGGGTGGCGCTCACGGCGATTGGGCAGCAATTGTCCGGGTTTTTCAGCATGCCCCCCGTGTTTTTGCAACAATTCTGGACCTCCCAGGACGTCAGGAAGGCCTGAAGCGCCGGCAAGGGGACCCGCTTCATCAGGCCAAACGTCGTCAGCCTATGGGAAATCGCCATCAAGCACCGCCTGGGGCGTGGCGACATGCCGGTACCCCTTCGACCGCCTGCTGGTGGCGCAGGCCTTGACCGAACCCATGCGCTGGCTGACGCACGACACCAACGTGGCACGCTACAGCGACACCATCGTTTTTGTTTGATGGCGCAATATTGCCCGCCCCGGGTGAACTACCCCACCCGCCCCGGAATCCCCGGCAACGGACTCCAACGAATGGGCACGCCCTCCGCGGCCTTCTGCTGCGCCACCAGGTCCGCCAGCGTCACCCCGTCGAGCACGCGGAAATAGGCCTCCAGCGCCTGGTGCAGCACCGACTGCAGCTGGCAGCGCCCGCTGAGGCCGCAATGGTCGTGCGAGGGCTCGAAGCATTCGACCAGCGTGAAGTCGGTCTCGGTCAGGCGCACCACGTCGCCCAGGCCGATCTGCGCGGCCGGCTTCATCAGGCGCAGGCCGCCGCCGCGCCCGCGCGTGGTCTCCAGCCAGCCCTGGGCGGCCAGGGCCATGACGATCTTGGTCAGGTGGCTGCGCGAGATGCCATGCGCCGCCGCGATCTCGGTCACGGTCACCGGCTGCGCCCGCCCGTCGCTGGCGGCGCAGTACATCAGCACGCGCAAGGTGTAGTCGGTCCACTGGGTCAGTCTCATCTCGTTTTTCCCTTCGGCGCAGCGGAATGTCCCTGCGCGCCACAAAAGATTCATGTTGCATGCATTTTATTGGATAGAATATTCACACGATATGACTATTTAAGGAGTGAGCTCATGGATACCGTCGACACCCTGGCCCCCGATACCCCCCTGGCCGACCAGTCGCTGGGCCAGATCGCCGTGGCGCTGCCCGGCGCCACCGCCTTGTTCCGGCGCCTGAAGCTGGACTTCTGCTGTGGTGGCCAGGTCAGCCTGCGCGCGGCCGCCCAGGCGCGCGAGCTCGACCTGCCGGCCCTGCTGGCGGAACTGGCCAAGCTCGAGCGCGACGACCAGCCGCCCGCCGAGTCGCAGCCCGGCGCCCTGATCGACCATATCCTGCAGCGCTACCATCAGGTGCACCGCGAGCAGCTGCCCGAGCTGATCCGCATGGCGCGCCGCGTGCAAGCCGTGCACCGCGATCACCCGCAGGTGCCGGTCGGCCTGGCCGAGCACCTCGAGACCATGGAAGTCGAACTGCTCGAGCACATGGCCAAGGAGGAAACGGTGCTGTTCCCGATGATCAAGGCCGGGCCACCGCCGTTCGTGGTGCATCCGATTGGCGTCATGCGCAATGAACACCTGCAGCATGGCGAGGCACTGGAACGCCTGATGGCGCTGACCCAGGACGCCACGCCCCCGGCCGGCGCCTGCAACACCTGGCGCGCGCTCTACGCCGGCATCGCCCAGCTGTCCGATGACCTGATCCAGCATATCCACCTGGAAAACAACCTGCTGTTCCCGCAGTTCGAGCCGGCCAGCGCTGCTGGCGCAAGCTGCGGCTGCAGCGGCCACTGACCCCGGCGGGGCGACAACCGGCACAATACGGGTTTCGGCCAGACCGGCCCGTATTGACCTTTTGTTCGCCCCATGACCCCCCAGGAAGTTTCCCCCGGCCTCGTTGTCCAACGCTTTGTTCCGCCGCTGCGCCTGAGCGATTTCAAGCTGATCGCCTTCGACATGGACTCGACGCTGATCAGCATCGAATGCGTCGACGAGATCGCTGACGCGGTCGGCCGCAAGGCCGAAGTCGCCGCCATCACCGAAGCCGCCATGCGCGGCGAGATCACCGACTTCAAGGACAGCCTGCGCCGGCGCGTCGCGCTGCTCAAGGGCGTGACCGTGGCCGACATGGAGCGCGTCTACAGCGAGCGCCTGCGCATCAACCCCGGCGCGCAAGAGCTGATCGCCGCCTGCCAGGCCGCCGGCCTGAAGGTGCTACTGGTCTCGGGCGGCTTCACCTATTTCGCCGACCGCGTCAAGGCGCGCCTGAACATCGACTTCGCGCGCTCCAACATCCTCGAGCTCGAGAGCGGTCCGAACTGCGGCATGCTGACCGGCCGCCTGGTCGACCAGTGCTGGGGCGACATCTGCGACGGCGCCGAGAAGCGCCGCACCCTGCTCGAGGTCGCCAGCCTGCTCGGCATCGCGCCCGAGCAATGCATCGCGATGGGGGACGGTGCCAACGACCTGCCGATGATGGGTGCCGCCGGCCTGTCGGTGGCCTACCACGCCAAGCCCAAGGTGCGCGAACAGGCCATGGTCGCGATCAACGAAGGCGGGCTCGATCGCCTGCTCGAAGTCCTGGCCTGAAACGCCTTGGCACTGCAGGCCCTACACTCGCACCCCATGTCATTTGCCTCCCTCGGACTGTCCAACGCGCTGGTCCACGCCACCCGCGAACTCGGCTTCTCCACGCCCACCCCGGTCCAGGCCGAGGCGATTCCCGCCATCCTGCGCGGCGCCGATGTCCAGGCCCAGGCCCAGACCGGCTCCGGCAAGACCGCCGCCTACGCGCTGCCGATGCTGCACGGCCTGGCCAGCCTGCCGATGGGCGGCTACCGGCGCCAGCTGCGCGCGCTGATACTGGTGCCCACGCGCGAGCTCGCGCTGCAAGTCGGCGAACTGCTGCAGGACCTGGCCGCGCGCCAGGCCGGCACTGCGCGGCAAGTGCTCAAGGTGCAGGCGCTGTATGGCGGCGTCTCGATCAACCCGCAGCTGCTGGCCCTGCGCGGCGGCGCCGACCTGGTGGTCGCCACGCCCGGCCGGCTGCTCGACGTCATCGAGCACAACGGCCTGCAGCTCGACAGCGTGCGGCAGCTGGTGCTCGACGAGGCGGACCGCCTGCTCGATCTCGGCTTTGCCGAAGAGCTCGACCGGGTGCTCAAGCAACTGCCGACCCAGCGGCAGAACCTGCTGTTCTCGGCCACCTTCCCGGCGGCGGTGCAGGGGCTGGCCGACGCGCTGCTGCGCGAGCCGGTGCAGATCCGGATCGAGTCCGAAGTGCAGGCGCCGCTGACGATAACGCAGCAGGCGATCGCGGTCGATGCCGACAAGCGCACCACCTTGCTGCGCCATCTGGTGCAGCAGCGCAGCTGGAAGCCGGTGCTGGTCTTCGTCGCCAGCCAGTACGCGGCCGAGCATGTCGCCAACAAGCTCTACAAGAACGGGATCTATGCGACCGCCTTCCACGGGGGCCTGAGCCAGGGCGGCAGGCGCCAGGTGCTGGACGAATTCAAGTCCGGCCGCTGGGACATCCTGGTCACGACCGACCTGGCCGCGCGCGGCATCGACATCGAAGGCCTGCCGGTGGTGGTCAACTACGACCTGCCGCGCTCGGCGGTGGACTACCTGCACCGGATCGGCCGCACCGGGCGCGCCGGTGCCGAAGGACTGGCGGTCAGCTTCGTCAGCGCCGACCAGTTCGCGCACTGGCAGCTGATCCAGAAGCGCCAGGCGCTGCAGATCGAGCTCGAGACCGTCGCCGGCTTCGAGCCCTCGGGGTTCGACCAGGCCGCCGAAGTTCCGGTCGAGCCGGCGCGACCCGGCAAGCTGCCGCCGGGCACCGGCGGCATCAAGGGCAAGCGCCCGAGCAAGAAGGACAAGCTGCGTGCCGCGGCGGCAGCAGCAGATACCGGCACGGGAGCAGGACCGGGCCGCGCCTGAAGGCGCAGGCGCGGATAGGCCAACGGCCAGCCAGCCGCCCAGGCGGCTTCAGGCCCGCTATCAGCCCGATTCAGCCCGGCTCAGCGCCGGGCCTGGCTTCAGATCTCGTCGCCGCCCTGGGGCGCGACGCGGGCACCGCGCACGCCGTGCTTGGCCAGGATCTCGACATAGACCTGGGTCGCGTCGCTCTGGGCCGCCTCATCGACCTTGCCGATCAGCTGGGACAGGTGCACCGTTTCGGCGCTGTCCTGGCCCAGGCCGAAGCGGCAGTCGAAGTCCCAGTAATCGACGCCTGCAGGCAGGTCGCGGCGGCGCTCGCGCTTGAGGTACTTGCGCAGTTCGTTCTTGATCGCGTCAAGCACGCGTTCCGGGTGCCGGCCTTCGATCTGGAGCGGGAATGTTTTTTTCATGGTTGTCCTGGTGACTTGCAGCGGGCCCGGATGGACGCGCTGCGGGAGCGTGATTATGCGTCGGACGACGCCCGCCCGGACCAGCGACACTGAGTTATGCTGCCAGCCAACCCCTTATGCAAAGCCGCCCCCTCCCCCCCAGCAAGGAGCAGATCGACCTGCTCGCCCCCTTTGACCGGCTCGGACTCGAGCGGATCGAACTGATTTCCACCCCGATGCAGGCGCAACGCGCCGCCTCCAGCCTGCGCGCCAGCAGCGCCTGGGGCTTCGACACCGAATCCAAGCCGACCTTCTCTGTCGGCGAGGAATCCGACGGTCCCCATGTGGTGCAGCTCGCGACACTCGAGCAGGCCTGGGTGTTCCAGCTGCACGACCCGGACTGCCTGGCCGAGGTCGCCGCCCTGCTGGCCTGGCCGGGTGCGGTCAAGGCCGGCTTCGGCCTGGGCGATGACAGGAAGCGCATCCAGTCCAAGCTCGGCATCGAGCCGGTGCGGGTGCACGAGCTCGGCCATGATTTCCGCCAGCGCGGCTACCGCCAGCAGATCGGCGTCAAGTCGGCGGTCGCGCTGCTGTTCGAGCGCCGCTTCGCCAAGTCCAAGAAGGCCGCGACCTCGAACTGGTCACGGCTCGACCTGAGCGAATCGCAGCTGCTCTATGCGGCCAACGACGCCTGGGCCGCGCTGCGCTGCTACCACGCGCTGCTGCCGCAGCCGCGCTGAATCAGGCCGGCGGAGCAACAGCTCGGGCAGCCATCTGATCAGGCCGCGTGCAGCGCGCGCGCCAGGCGGCTGACGCCCTCGCGGATCTTCTCCACATCCGAAGTCGCGAAGCTCAGCCGCAGCGTCGCCGGGTCGGGCTGTTCGCAATAGAACGGTGCCCCCGGCACGAAGGCCACGCCCTGCTCGATCGCACGGCGCGAGAACTCGTTGCCGTCCGCCACCTGGCCACGCGCACCGGTCAGGCGCGCCCAGACGAACAGGCCGCCCTGCGGCGCGACAAACTCGATCGCGTCGCCGAGCTCGGCGCGCAGGCCCTCGCACAGGGCCTGAGCACGCTCGGCGTAGACGGCGCGCGCGCGCTTCAGGTTGGCGTCCATGCGGCCGGACTTGAGGTACTGGGCGGCGGTCGCCTGCGCGAAGGTGCTCGAGTTGGCATCGCTGAACTGCTTGCACATCACGGCCTTGGCCAGCAGCTCGGGCGGCGCGATCATCCAGCCCAGGCGCAGGCCGGCCGACAGCGTCTTGCTCAGGGAGCCGCAGTGCACCAGGCAGTCGCGGCTGCCCGGCACCGACTCGCTCAGCGCCAGCAGGCTGGGCGGCGGCGGCGCGTCGAAATACAGGTCGCCATAGGGGTCGTCCTCGACGATCAGCGTCTGGTACTGGGCCGCGAGTTCGAGCACGCGACGGCGACGCTCCAGCGTCAGCGTGGCGCCACTCGGGTTGCCGAAGGTCGGGATCAGGTAGACGAACTTCGGTTTGTGCTCGACGATCAGCTGCTCGAGGCGCTCGACATCGACGCCGCTGCCGTCCACCGGCGCGCTGACCAGCTCGGCGCCATAGAGGCGGAAGCACTGGATCGTGGCCAGGAAGGTCGGCCCCTCGACGATGACCTTGTCGCCGGGCGAGATCAGCGTCTTGCCCAGCAGGTCGAGCGCCTGCTGGCTGCCGGTGGTCACGATCAGCTGCTCCGGTGCTACCTGTGCGCCCTTGGTCTGCATGAAGCTGGCCAACTGCTCGCGCAGCGGGGCATAGCCCTCGGTGGCGCCATATTGCATCGCGCCGGCGGGCTCCTGCTCGAGCGCGGCCAGCGTCGCGGCGCGGATGCCGTCGACATCGACCAGCGCCACATCCGGGAAGCCACCGGCGAAGCTGATGATGCCGGGCTTGCCGAGCAGCTTGAACAGCTCGCGGATGGCGGAGGTTTCGACCTTGTCGAGTCGGTCGGCGAAGCGGACAGCAGAGGCGCTCATGGGAAAATCGGAAGGATGAAAAAGGAACAGATCGAGCGCTTCTTCGCCACCTTGCAGGCGGCCAATCCGCGGCCCGTGACCGAACTCGAGTATACGAGTCCGTTCGAGCTGCTCACCGCCGTGCTGCTGTCGGCCCAGGCCACCGATGTCGGCGTCAACAAGGCCACGCGCCGGCTGTTCCCCATCGCCAACACGCCGCAGCAGATGCTCGAGCTCGGCCTCGAAGGGCTGGAAGAGCAGATCAGGACCATCGGCCTGTACCACAGCAAGGCCAGGCATCTGCTGCAGACCTGCCAGATCCTGCTCGACAAGCACAACGGCCAGGTGCCGCGCACGCGCGAGGAACTCGAGGAACTGCCCGGGGTCGGTCGCAAGACCGCCAACGTGGTGCTCAACGTCGCCTTCGGCGAGCCGACCATGGCGGTCGACACCCATATCTTCCGGCTCGGCAACCGCACCGGGCTGGCGCCAGGCAAGACCCCGCTCGAGGTCGAGCAAAAACTGCTCAAGCGCATACCGGCCAAGTACCTGGAGCATGCGCACCACTGGCTGATCCTGCATGGGCGCTATGTCTGCACCGCACGCAAGCCGCATTGCGAGCGCTGCGCCGTGGCCGATTGCTGCGACTACCCGGACAAGACTGCGCCGAAACCATGAAACGCTCACCCCCCTTGCCCTGGCTCGAGCCCGGCGACCCTTTTCCTGCGGTCGAACAGGCCTGGGGCGCCGGCACCGCCGCGCCCGGCCTGCTCGCAGCCGGCGGCGCGCTCGATGTCGCCAGCCTGGTCCAGGCCTATGCCCAGGGCATCTTCCCCTGGTTCTCGGACGGCCAGCCGATACTCTGGTGGAGCACCGACCCGCGCATGGTGCTGCGCGTGGCCGACTTCAAGCTCCAGCCCTCGCTGCGCAAGACCATCCGCGCCGGGTTGCGCAGCGGCCGGCTCGAGGTCCGCTTCGACCACGACTTCGAAGCCGTGATCCGCGCCTGCTCCGGCAGCCCGCGCAAGGGCCAGGACGGCACCTGGATCCTGCCCGAGATGGTCGAGGCCTACTGCGCGCTGCACCGCGCCGGTCACGCGCACAGCGTCGAGACCTGGTGGGACGGCGAACTCGCGGGCGGACTCTACTGCATCAACCTGGGCCGGATGGTGTTCGGCGAATCGATGTTCAGCCGGCGCAGCAATGGCTCGAAGATCGCGCTCGCCGCGCTGGTCGCCGCCTGCGAGTGCTGGGACATCGACGCCATAGACTGCCAGCAGAACACGGCCCACCTGGCCTCGCTCGGTGCGCGCGAGCTGCCGCGCCAGGACTTCCTGCGACTGGTGCGGCAACAGGTCGCGCGGCCAGCTCCCGCCTGGCGCTTCGAGCCCCTATACTGGTCCACATGGCTGGACCGTCGACCAACGTCACCTGCGTGAGCGCCACATGAACCAGGGTCAGGAACTTCCGCTGCAGGCCTTGCAGTTCTATGCCACCGCGCCCTACCCCTGCAGCTACCTGGACGGGCGCCAGGCGCGCTCCCAGGTCGCGACCCCGGGTCACCTGATCCACAACGACGCCTATTCCGGACTCGTCACGCTGGGCTTTCGCCGCAGCGGCCTGTTCACCTATCGGCCCCACTGCGACGGCTGCCAGGCCTGCGTGCCGCTGCGCGTCGATGCCGCGCGCTTTGTCCCCCGGCGCAGCCAGCGCCGCGCCCAGGCCCTCCATGCCGAGCTGCAGACCCGGGTGCTGAGCCTGGGCTTCGACCGCGAGCATTACGCCCTCTACCTGCGCTACCAGCGCGCGCGTCACGCCGGCGGCGGCATGGACCATGACAGCGTCGAGCAGTACGACCAGTTCCTGCTGCAAAGCCGGGTCAATTCACGGCTGGTCGAGTTCTTCCTGCCCGCGACCGCGCAGGAGCCGGAGCGGCTCAAGATGGTGTCGCTGATCGACGTGCTGGCTGACGGACTCTCAGCCGTCTACACCTTCTACGAGCCCGAGGCCGGCGCCGCCTACGGCACCTACAACGTGCTGTGGCAGATAGCCCAGGCCAGCAGCCTGGGCCTGCCCTGGGTCTACCTCGGCTACTGGATCGCCCAGAGTCCCAAGATGGCCTACAAGCGGCATTTCGTTCCACACCAGCTGCTGCGCGAAGGCGTCTGGACCGAAGACCAGAAGTCCTGATGCTGCACTGCGGGACAAGCTGAATTTCATCTTGTAAAATGGACGCGATGATCTTCATGCCATGACCAGACGCCCCGACCTCATACCCAGCCATCCCAGCGTTCAGGTGATCGAACGCATCTTCACCCTGATGGACGTGCTCGCCTCGCGCGAGGAAGCCCTGTCGCTGAAGGAAATCAGCCAGAAGACGGGACTGCACCCGTCGACCGCGCACCGGATCCTGAACGATCTGGCGCTCGGACGCTATGTCGACCGGCCCGAGCCGGGCAGCTACCGGCTCGGCATGCGGCTGCTCGAGCTCGGCAACCTGGTCAAGGGGCGGCTCAGCGTGCGCGACACCGCGCTCGGTCCCATGCGCGAACTGCACAAGCTGATCCAGCAGCCCGTCAACCTGAGCGTGCGCCAGGGCGACGAAATCGTCTATGTCGAGCGCGCCTACAGCGAACGCTCGGGCATGCAGGTGGTGCGTGCCATCGGCGGTCATGCGCCGCTGCACCTGACCTCGGTCGGCAAGCTGTTCCTGGCCGCTGACGACCCGCAGCGCGTGCGCGCCTACGCCACCCGCACCGGACTGATGGGCAATACCCCGAACAGCCTGACCCAGCTGCCGGCGCTCGAGCGCGAGTTGCAGCAGTGCCGCCAACTGGGCAGCGCGCGCGACAACGAGGAGCTCGAGCTCGGGGTGCGCTGCATGGCCGCCGGCATCTACGACGACCAGGGCAAGCTGGTGGCGGGATTGTCGATCTCGGCGCCGGCCGACCGCCTCGACGAGGGCTGGCTGCCCAAGCTGCAGGCCACGGCCAACTCGATCAGCCACGCGCTGGGCTGTCCCGGCAAGTAACTGCCGAGCGCAGCCCAGCAGCAGGAATCAGCCAACAGCCGGGTCCCCATGACCCGGGCCCCCGGCCCCCGGCTACAGCAGCCGGTTCAGCCCTTGCGCCAGGCCAGGCGCTCGATCGCGTCGGCCGAGACCACCGATTCGACATAGCGGCGCACCCGCTGCGCGTCGCCAATGCGCGCCGACTTGTCGGCCGCGTCGAGGAAGACCATGATGACCTGGCGCCCCGCCAGCTTGGCCGACATCACCATGCAGCGACCTGCCTCCGAGATGTAGCCGGTCTTCTGCAGACCGATGTCCCATTTCGGATCGGCCGTCAGGCGGTTGCTGTTGTGGTACTGCAGCACGCGTCGGCCCGATTCGACCGAATAGCCCTGCGAGGTCGTGAATTCGCGCAGCAGCGGACGCTGGTAGGCCGCCGCGACCAGCATCCCGAGGTCGCGCGCACTGGAACGGTTCTCGACCGACAGGCCGGTCGGCTCGACATAGCGGGTGTCGCGCATGCCAAGCTCGGCCGCCTTGGCATTCATCAGACGCACGAAATTGACGATGCCGCCGGGATAGGTGCGGCCCAGCGCATGGGCGGCACGGTTCTCGCTCGACATCAGCGCCAGATGCATCGCCTCGCCGCGCGTGAGTCTGGTGCCGACCGACAGCCGCGAGCCGGTGCCCTTGTAGATGTCGAGGTCATCCTCGGTGATGGTGATTTCCTCGTCCAGCGACAGCTTGGCATCGGCCACCAGCAGCCCGGTCATCAGCTTGGTCAACGAGGCAATCGGCATCACGACCTTGTCGTTCTTGCTGACCAGCACCTCGCGGCTGTTCTGGTCCATCACGAACACCGCGTTGGCGCTGAGCTTGGGCAGCTCATCGGCGCTGGAAGCGGCCTCGGACTTGTCGGACTTGTGATCGACGGCGCTGACCGCAGAGGCCGCTGCCAGGCCGCCACCGGCCACCGCCGCAGACTTGGCCGCGAGCACCGCCGCGCGACGCGCCTTGCCGGACTGGGGACGCTCAGCGCTGGCTTTCGCCTGCAGGGCGGCGGCCCGCTTGTCCACCCGCTTGGCGCGCGCCGACACCACACGGGCCTTGCCGACAGCCTTCACCTTGGCCTGGGCCTTGACCTTCTGCGCCGCGACGGGTTTTTTCTTGGCGGGCGCACCCGCAGCCATGAGAGAAGGCGGCGCTATCAAAGAAAGCGTCACCCCCAAACTCAAGACAGCGGTCGCGCGGCGTAGCCACTGAAGCTTGCCATGGGTCATTTGCTTACACTCCAAACTCATAAAAACCAACACTCAGAAGTATAAAACGTCAGCAAATGACTAGCAATATCAATTTCATTTCTAGGATGCCAGGATCGGCATCCCAGCAGCGGATCAGAGCTGGGCCGAGACCCGCTCGATCTTGCTGTGCAGCTTGTTGAGCGCGCTCAGGTAGGCCTTGGCCGATGCAACCACGATGTCCGGATCGGCGCCGACACCGTTGACCACGCGCCCGCCATGCTGCAGTCGCACCGTGACCTCGCCCTGGCTCTCGGTCGAGCCGGTCGTGATCGCGTTGACCGAGTACAGCAGCAGCTCGGCGCCGCTGTTGACATGCTGCTCGATCGCCTTCAGCGAGGCGTCGACCGGGCCGTTGCCATCGGCTTCGCCCGTGAATTCCTTGCCGTCGACCGTGAACACGACCTTGGCGCGCGGACGCTCGCCGGTTTCGCTGTGCTGGGCCAGCGAGACGAAACCATACTGCTCCTTGGCAGCGGTCACGCTCTCGTCACTGACCAGGGCCAGGATGTCCTCGTCGAAGATCTCGCTCTTGCGATCGGCCAGTTCCTTGAACTTGGCAAACGCCGTGTTGACCTCGCCCTCCGACTCCATCTCGATGCCGAGCTCCTGTAGGCGCTGCTTGAAGGCGTTGCGGCCGCTGAGCTTGCCCAGCACGATCTTGTTGGCGCTCCAGCCCACGTCCTCGGCGCGCATGATCTCGTAGGTGTCGCGCGCCTTGAGCACGCCGTCCTGGTGGATGCCCGAGGCGTGCGCAAAGGCATTGGCGCCGACCACGGCCTTGTTCGGCTGCACCACGAAGCCGGTGGTCTGGCTGACCATGCGGCTGGCCGGCACGATCTGGCTGGTGTCGATGCCGACATCGAGCCCGAAGTAGTCGCGCCGGGTCTTGACCGCCATCACGACTTCCTCGAGCGAGCAGTTGCCGGCGCGCTCGCCCAGGCCGTTGATGGTGCATTCGACCTGGCGCGCGCCGCCGATCTTGACGCCGGCGAGCGAGTTGGCGACCGCCATGCCGAGGTCGTTGTGGCAGTGCACCGACCAGATCGCCTGGTCCGAGTTGGGCACCATCTCGCGCAGGGTCTTGATGAAGTTGCCGTAGAGCTCGGGAATCGCATAGCCGACCGTGTCGGGAATGTTGATCGTGGTCGCGCCTTCCTTGATCACGGCCTCGACCACGCGCGCCAGGAAACCGAGCTCGGAGCGGTAGCCGTCCTCGGCGCTGAACTCGACATCGCCGACCAGGTTGCGCGCGAAGCGCACCGACAGCTTGGCCTGCTCGAGCACCTGCTCGGGCGTCATGCGCAGCTTCTTCTCCATGTGCAACGGCGAAGTCGCGATGAAGGTGTGGATGCGGGCGCGGTTGGCGCCCTTGAGCGCCTCGGCCGAACGCGCGATGTCACGGTCGTTGGCGCGCGAGAGCGAGCAGATGGTCGAGTCCTTGATGTGATCGGCGATGGTTCTGACCGACTCGAAATCGCCGTTGGAGCTGGCGGCGAAACCGGCTTCGATCACGTCGACCTTCAGACGCTCGAGCTGGCGCGCGATGCGCAGCTTCTCGTCGCGGGTCATGGATGCGCCGGGCGATTGCTCGCCGTCACGCAAGGTGGTGTCGAAGATGATCAGTTTGTCGCTCATTTGATACTCCTTGAAGCCGGCTCGTGGCCGACAGAGACAAGATCCCCGCAGCATCCAAAACAAACGGCCCGCTGCGGGTGCATACGGGCCGTTGGTGCTGAAAACGCGCGCGCTATCCAGCCTGCCCTTGTGGCATCAGCGCTAGTAGCAGTTGACGTGCGGAATTCATGTCTGCCAATGTATCACAAAGAAATGCAGCCTTCGGTTGAAGGAAGCCATCACGTAAATAGGGATTTGCGCAGCGGCAGCGGATCAGTCGTGCAGGCCGCGCTCGTCGGGCTCGTCGATCGTGGTGCTGATCACGCTGGTCGGCTGGCCCTTGGCCTTGCGCACGCCGTAGATCACATAGCCCGACAGCGCATAGCAGACGAAGACACCGAACAGCACGGTCGGCGGATGGATGTTGATGACCGCGATCGCCAGCAGCACCAGCACGATGGCGGCGAACGGCACGCTCTTCTTCATCGACAGGTCCTTGAAGCTGTAGAACGGCGCATTGGTCACCATGGTCAGGCCGGCATAGAGCGTGATCGCGAACATCGGCCAGGCCAGGTCAGCGGCCTGGTATCCGCCCTCGGTCGCCAGCCAGATGAAACCGGCCACGAGAGCGGCCGCGGCCGGCGAAGGCAGGCCCTGGAAGAAGCGCTTGTCGACCACGCTGGTGTTGACGTTGAAGCGCGCCAGCCTCAGCGCGGCGCAGGCGCAATAGACGAAGGCGGCGATCCAGCCCCAGCGGCCCAGGTCGCGCAGGCCCCACTCGTAGGCGATCAGCGCCGGCGCGGCACCGAACGACACCATGTCGGACAGCGAGTCCATCTGCTCGCCAAAGGCGCTCTGGGTATGCGTCATGCGCGCCACCCGGCCGTCCAGGCTGTCGAGCACCATGGCGACGAAGATCGCGGCGGTCGCCAGGTCGTAGCGCCCGTTCATCGACATCACGATCGCGTAGAAGCCGCCGAACAGCGCGGCGAGCGTGATCATGTTGGGCAGCATGTAGATGCCCTTGTGGCGCTTGAACTGCGTCGCTTCGGGGGTATTGAGGGGATCGGCTCCGTCGTGCATGGCTCGGATCAGGCTTGGTATTGGCAGGCGGTCATGGGGATCGAGTGTAAGCCAGCGTAACGCCCAGCGGCAACGGGCATGAAAAAACCGCCTGCCGGCGCACCGGAGGCGGTTGTCTGGCTTGAAGCCGGCCCCGCGAGGCCGGCAGCAAGATCAGTTGCGGGTCTGGTCGACCAGCTTGTTCTTGGCAATCCAGGGCATCATGCCGCGCAGCTTCTCGCCGACGATCTCGATCGAGTGCTCGGCGTTCAGGCGACGGCGTGCGGTCATCGACGGGTAGTTGGTCTTGCCTTCGAGGATGAACATCTTGGCGTATTCGCCGGTCTGGATGCGCTTCAGGGCATTGCGCATGGCTTCGCGCGACTGCTCGTTGATCACTTCGGTGCCGGTGACGTACTCGCCGTACTCGGCGTTGTTCGAGATCGAGTAGTTCATGTTGGCGATGCCGCCTTCGTACATGAGGTCGACGATCAGCTTGAGCTCGTGCAGGCACTCGAAGTAGGCCATTTCCGGTGCGTAGCCGGCTTCGGTCAGGGTCTCGAAGCCCATCTTGACCAGCTCGACGGCGCCGCCGCACAGCACGGCCTGTTCGCCGAACAGGTCGGTTTCGGTCTCTTCGCGGAAGTTGGTCTCGATGATGCCACCCTTGCCGCCGCCGTTGGCCATGGCATAGGACAGGGCCAGGTCACGGGCCTTGCCGGACTTGTCCTGGTAGACCGCGATCAGCGACGGCACGCCGCCGCCCTTGAGGTACTCGGAGCGCACGGTGTGGCCCGGGCCCTTGGGCGCGACCATGATCACGTCCAGGTCGGCGCGCGGCACGACCTGGTTGTAATGCACGTTGAAGCCGTGAGCGAAGGCCAGGGTGGCGCCCTGCTTCATGTTCGGGGCGACGTTGTTGTTGTACACCTCGGGGATGTTCTCGTCGGGCAGCAGGATCATGACCAGGTCAGCGGCCTTGACGGCGTCGTTGACTTCCATCACGGTCAGGCCGGCCTTGGCAACCTTGTCCCAGGACGCACCGCCCTTGCGCAGACCGACGACGACATTGACGCCGCTCTCGTTCAGGTTCTGGGCGTGGGCATGGCCTTGCGAGCCGTAGCCGATGATGGCCACGGTCTTGCCCTTGATCAGGGACAGGTCACAGTCTTTGTCGTAAAAAACGTTCATGGTTGCTCCGTAAAAATGGGGTGCCGTTCGAGGACGAGCCCGTCGAAGGGCATCGACAGGCCCAGCCCGAACGGCAAAAGGCTGAGCCCGAAAAACCGGGTAGTTTAAACGCGAGACGGGGTCAGACGCGCAGGATGCGCTCGCCGCGGCCGATGCCGCTCGGGCCGGTGCGCACGGTTTCGAGAATCGCGCTGCGGTCGATCGCCTCGAGGAAGGCGTCGTTCTTGGACTGGTCGCCGGTCAGCTCGATGGTGTAGCTCTTCTCGGTCACATCGATGATGCGGCCGCGGAAGATGTCGGCCATGCGCTTCATCTCCTCGCGCTCCTTGCCGACCGCACGCACCTTGACCAGCATCAGCTCGCGCTCGGTGTAGCCGCCTTCGGTCAGGTCGACCACCTTGACCACCTCGATCAGGCGGTTCAGGTGCTTGGTGATCTGCTCGATCACCTCGGGCGAGCCGGTGGTCTGGATCGTCATGCGCGACAGCGAGGGGTCCTCGGTCGGCGCCACGGTCAGCGACTCGATGTTGTAGGCACGGGCAGAGAACAGACCGACCACGCGCGACAGCGCGCCGGCCTCGTTCTCGATCAAGACGGCGATGATGTGTTTCATTTCAGCGATTCCTCTTCTTGCCGCCCTCACCCGACGCCGGTAAGCGGCGGGCTTGGCGGGCAATAGATTCTTCTGTCGAAGGGGGTTGGGGGTTACAGCTCTTCCGAGCCGAGCAGCATTTCGGTGATGCCCTTGCCGGCCTCGACCATCGGCCAGACGTTCTCGGTCGGGTCGGTGCGGAAGTCCAGGAACACGGTGCGGTCCTTGATGGCACGGGCCTCGCGCAGCGCGGGCTCGACATCCTCGGGCCGCTCGATCAGCAGGCCGACATGGCCGTAGGCCTCGGCCAGCTTGACGAAGTCGGGCAGCGCGTCCATGTAGCTGTGGCTGTAGCGGCCCTGGTAGACCAGTTCCTGCCACTGGCGCACCATGCCGAGGTAGCGGTTGTTCAGCGCGACGATCTTGACCGGGGTGTCGTACTGCTTGCAGGTCGACAGCTCCTGGATGTTCATCTGGATCGAGCCTTCGCCGGTGATGCACCAGCAGTCGGCCTGCGGCTTGGCCAGCTTGATGCCCATCGCATACGGCAGGCCGACACCCATGGTGCCCAGGCCGCCCGAGTTGATCCAGCGCCGCGGCTCGTTGAACTTGTAGAACTGGGCCGCGAACATCTGGTGCTGACCGACGTCGGAGGTGATGTAGCAATCATCATCCTTGGTCATGTTCCAGAGCGTCTCGACCACGGCCTGCGGCTTGATGACCTCGGTGTTGCCGCGGTCATAGGCCAGGCAGTCCTTGGCACGCCAGTTGTCGATGGTGCTCCACCAGGAAGCCAGCGCCTGCGCGTCGGGCCGCTGCTGCGATTCCTTGATCATGTGGATCAGCTCGGTCAGCACGTCCTTGACGTCGCCGACGATCGGCACGTCGACCTTGACGCGCTTGGCGATGCTCGAGGGATCGATGTCGATGTGGACGATCTTGCGCTCGACCGAGGCGAAATGCTTGGGGTTGCCGATCACGCGGTCATCGAAGCGCGCGCCGACGGCCAGCAGCACGTCGCAGTTCTGCATCGCGTAGTTGGCCTGCACGGTGCCGTGCATGCCCAGCATGCCGAGGAACTTGGGATCGGTCGACGGATAGGCGCCCAGGCCCATCAGCGTGTGGGTCACGGGCACGCCGAGCAGGTCGACCAGGGTGCGCAGTTCCTGCACCGCATTGCCCAGCAGCACGCCGCCACCGGTGTAGATATAGGGGCGCTTGGCGTTGAGCAGCAGCTGCAGCGCCTTGCGGATCTGGCCGCCATGGCCCTTGCGCACCGGGTTGTAGCTGCGCATCGACACCGACTCGGGGTAGCCGTGGTAGGGCACCTTGATGAAGGACACGTCCTTGGGCACGTCGACCACCACCGGGCCGGGACGGCCGGTGCGGGCGATGTGGAACGCCTTCTTCATGGTCTCGGCCATGTCGCGCGCATCCTTGACCAGGAAGTTGTGCTTGACCACCGGACGCGTGATGCCGACGGTGTCGCATTCCTGGAAGGCATCCGAGCCGATGGCGGCGGTGCCGACCTGGCCCGAGATGATCACCATCGGGATGCTGTCGGAATAGGCGGTGGCAATGCCGGTGACGGCGTTGGTCAGGCCCGGACCCGAGGTCACGAGCGCGACACCGACTTCGCCAGTGGCGCGCGCAAAGCCGTCGGCGGCGTGCACGGCAGCCTGCTCGTGGCGCACCAGCACGTGCTGGATGCTGTCTTGCTTGTAGAGCGCGTCGTAGATGTAGAGCACGGCGCCGCCTGGGTAGCCCCAGATATGCTGGACGCCCTCGGCCTGCAGGGCGCGCACGAGGATCTCGGCGCCCATCAATTCTTCGGGGTGCTGGCCGGAGGCGGCCGCTGCGGAGGCGAGTTCTGCCTTGTTGATTTCCATGATGAACCTTTCGGGTATTTCTCTAACGAAAAACCTGGGGTGCCCCTTGGACCTACCCTCGTGAGGCGGCCTCGGGACTTGAGGCCAAGGACATGGCATCGATCTGACGCGCGACCTTGACCCGTTTGCCTTGGGTGTAATTCAGTCCTCTATTATGGCATCAGCGCTGAAATCCGGCTTCCACAGCGCTCGAAATAATGACCAGCAAGAAAACTACCGCCGCTGTTTCAGGCCCGCGCCGGCGCTGCATCGCCTTGCTCGAAGACACTGATCGCGTCGCCGAGCCGGTCGGCACGGTGTTGCAGGCTTTCGGCGATCGCCGCCGACTGCTCGACCATCGCCGCGTTCTGCTGGGTCACGCGGTCGAGCTGCGCGACGGCATCGGCGATCTGGCTGATGCCCGAGGATTGCTCGACGCTGGCGGCCCCGATCTCGGCGACCAGCTGGGCCACGCCGTGGACCTGGCGCACGATGTCGTCCATGGTCGACTGGGCGCCGCGGGCCAGGCCGGCGCCGGCGTTCATGCTCGCGACGCTGGCGCCGATCAGCTCCTTGATTTCCTTGGCCGCCACCGCGCTGCGCTGGGCCAGGCTGCGCACCTCGGTCGCCACGACCGCGAAGCCACGGCCCTGCTCGCCGGCACGCGCGGCCTCGACCGCTGCATTGAGTGCCAGGATATTGGTCTGGAAGGCGATGCCGTCGATCACGCCGACGATGTCGCCGATCTTGCGGCTGCTCGCACTGATCTGCTCCATCGTCGTCGCGACCTGCCCCACCACCAGGCCACCCTGGCTGGCGACGGCACGGGCGCCGCCCGCGAGCTCGGACGAGACCTGCGCGCTGTCGGCATTCTTCTTGACGGTGGCCTGCAGCTGCTCCATCGAGGCGGCGGTCTGCTCCACGTTGGCCGCCTGCTCTTCGGTGCGCTGGCTCAGCTCGAGGCTGGATTGCACCACCTCGCCGGTCGCCTGGCGCAGGCCGGCGAGCTGATGGCCGACATCGTCGATCAGCGAGCGCACATTGTGTCCGGCCTGGTTGATCGCGCGCAGCACCATGCCGATCTCGTCGATGCGACCGATATTGGCATCGCTTTCGGGGTTGCCCGCCGCCACATTGAGCGCCTGGCGCAGCACAACCTGCAGCGGACGCGCGATCTGGCGCTCGAGCCAGGCCGCACTCAGCAGCGACAGCAGGGCCGAGGCCGCCGCCAGCCAGAGCCAGGACGCTGCCGGGACCGCCAGCGCCAGACAGCTCAGCTGCAGGCCGCCCCAGGCCAGCAGGCTGGCCAGGCGGATGCGCGAACGCACCGTCAGGTTCTGCAGCCGGTCCGACCAGCCACGCAGCCAGCCGCGGCGCTGGATGCGCCCCTTGTAGAAGACCAGGCCGCGGGCCTGGCCGGCGACGAAGGCCGGATAGACGCGCTCGACCGCCTCGATGAAACCGCGCGCCGTCTTGTTGCGCACCGACATATAGCCCACCAGCTGGCCATTGCGGTACATTGGCGTCATGTTGGCACGCGCCCAGTAGAAGTCGCCGTTCTTGCAGCGGTTCTTGAGTACGCCGCTCCAGACTTCGCCCTGGCGCACGGTGGCCCACATGTCGGCAAAGACCTCGGGCGGCATCTCGGGGTGGCGCAGGATGCTGAGCGGCTGACCGAGCAACTCCTCGCGCGCGTAGCCGCTGTAGCGGATGAAGGACTCGTTGACGTAGGTGATGCGGCCCTGGAGGTCCGTCATCGACATCAGGGTCGCGCCTTCGGGCAGTGTCAGTTCGCTGAGTGTCGCCGACTGCGAATGCTTCATTTTTTTATACTCCTCTTTCTATTCTGGTCTGATGAGAGGCTGGTGCACCCCAGCCGACGAAGCGTCGAA
Organism: Burkholderiales bacterium; assembly: GCA_026400105.1. Lineage (GTDB taxonomy): Bacteria > Pseudomonadota > Gammaproteobacteria > Burkholderiales > Burkholderiaceae_C > Malikia. The sequence goes on along the minus strand of JAPLPQ010000030.1, from coordinate 76,093 downwards.
ACTCGATCGACGCTGACGCCAGAGTCTGCTGAAAAGAGGCTTCATACTGTCAAAAAAAATATTTACCTCGGCAATTTACCGGGTGATCTGTCAAACAATGTATCATGATAGTCAGGCCTATCACGTATGAAACGCTGAGCTGGCGTCGCATCCGTCAAACCCAAGTTTCTCCGCTAAATTTTCGCGCCAGCAGCAGCTTCATGAACAGTTCCCGCGCCAAGCCCAGCCCATCAGAGCAGTTTCTGCAGGGCTTCTGTGAGCTCGTTCAGGCTCAGCTGGAGGCCGCCTGCTCGGACCTGACGCAAACCGACAATTTGCTCGACGAGGCCATCGAACAGCTCAACACCTGTTTCAACGCCCTGGGCGAGGGCTTGGAGCAGCATGAGGCCGCTAGAATGCCTGCCGATTCGCCCTCGCTGAGGCCGCATGTCCATCTGGCCATCACCAGCCTGCAGTTCCATGACCTGACCCGCCAGCTGCTGCAGCGCGTCAGGCTGCGCCTGGAAGGCTTGCAAACCGCTGCAACGGCCGGAATGAGCCTGGATGAGCAGCGACCAGACTGGACCCAGGCCCTCCAGGTGCTGGCGGCTCAGCAGTCGCAACTCGGAAAAACCCTGCAGGGAGAGCTGCACCAGCAGGACCTCTCGTGCGGCGACATCGAACTCTTCTAACCCGAACAAGCCACCCCCGCAATGAAATCCGTACTAGCTGTTGATGATTCCCGCTCGCTGAGGCAGATGGTCAATTTCAGTCTCAAATCCGCCGGCTACGGCGTGACCGAGGCTGCCGACGGCGTCGAAGCGCTCGCACTCGCCAAACAGCAACAATTCGACCTGGTGCTGACCGACCAGAACATGCCGAACATGGATGGCCTGACGCTGATCAAGCAGCTGCGCCAGTTGCCCGGCTTCCAGCGCACCCCGATCCTGATGCTGACCACCGAATCCGGTGACGAGATGAAGGCCCAGGGCCGCGCCGCCGGCGCCACCGGCTGGATCGTCAAGCCCTTCGACCCCGAGCGCCTGATCGCCGTGGTCAAGAAAGTGATCGGCTGAGGCCGAAACGCAGGGCGGCCCGATGGCAATCGATACCAGTCAGTTCTTCCAGATCTTCTTCGACGAAACCGAGGAATTGCTGCAGCAGCTCGAAGCGCTGCTGCTCGATCTGGACATTCAGGCGCCCGACGTCGAGTCCCTGCACGCCATCTTCCGCATTGCCCATTCGATCAAGGGCAATGCGGCCACCTTCGGCTTTTCCGACCTGACCGACATCACCCATGTGATGGAGTCGCTGCTCGATGAATTCCGCCACGGCCATCTGTGCCTGACCGAGCTGCACCGCCACCTGATGCTCGAGGCCAAGGACGTGCTCAAGATGCAGCTCGACGGGCTGCAGCATGAGCGTCCGGTAGATTCGGAACGGGTGCAGCAGGTGCGCGCGGCGCTCGACGCGCAGTGGCTGCGCGCCAGCAGCCAGAGCAAGGCGGCGGCAGCGGCAGCGGTCTTGCCCGTCGTTGCAGCGGCTGCGCAGGAAGAAGAAGACCTGGGTTACGGCTTCTTCGAGCCGCTCGACGATCTGCCGGGAGCGGCCCCCACCAGCGCAGGCGCCGAGGCCACTGAAGCAGCCCTGTTGCCTGCAGCCGCGCTGGGCCCGGTCAGCGCGCCCGAGCCCGCGCCTGGCTCCGCGCGACGCGACAACGGCAGCCATGGCCCCGAAGCCTCGACGATACGCGTCAACATCGACAAGGTCGACCAGCTGATCAATCTGGTCGGCGAGCTCGTGATCACGCAGGCCATGATCTCGGCCTGCAGCAAGGATCTCGATCCGGCCCTGCACGAAAAACTGGTCAACGGCATCGAGCACCTGAGCCGCAATACGCGCGACCTGCAGGACTCGGTGATGTCGATCCGCATGATGCCGATGGATTTCGTCTTCTCGCGCTTCCCGCGCCTGGTGCACGAGCTCTCGAGCAAGCTGGGCAAGCGGGTCGAGTTCGTGACCGAGGGCGGCGCGACCGAACTCGACAAGGGCCTGATCGAGAAGATCGTCGACCCCCTGACCCACCTGGTGCGCAACAGCGTGGACCACGGCATCGAGGCGCCGGCATTGCGGCTGCAGAGCGGCAAGAGCGAGACCGGCCTGCTGCGGCTGTCGGCGATGCACCAGGGCAGCCATATCGTGATCGAGGTCAGCGATGACGGGGGCGGACTCGACCGCGAGAAGATCCTACGCAAGGCGAACAGCAGCGGCCTGGCGGTCTCGCCCGAGATGAGCGACGAGGAGGTCTGGCAATTGATCTGCCTGCCGGGCTTCTCGACCGCGGAAACCGTGACCGATGTCTCGGGCCGTGGCGTCGGCATGGACGTGGTCAGGCGCAACATCACTTCCCTGGGCGGCACGCTGGGCATCAAGTCCCTGGCCGGCCAGGGCACGCGCATCACGATCTCGCTGCCGCTGACGCTGGCGATACTCGACGGCATCTCGGTGCGCGTGGGCGGCGAGATCTACATCCTGCCGCTGAGCTATGTGATCGAATCCTTCCAGCCGGAGCGCAAGGACCTGCACCACCTGAGCGGCGATGGCTTGGTGATACGGGTGCGCGGCGAATATCTGCCGGTGCTGGCGCTGCACGAGCTGTTCGGCGTCACACCGCAATCACAGGAGCCTTCGAGCGGCATCCTGGTGGTGGTGCAGATGGAAAGCCGCAAGGCCGCGCTCTGGATCGACGAGGTCATCGGCCAGCACCAGATCGTGGTCAAGAACCTCGAAACCCACTACCGCAAGGTGCCCAATATCTCGGGTGCGACCATCCTGTGGGACGGCAGCGTGTCGCTGATCGTCGACGTGGCGCATCTGCTCGGACAGCAGCGCAGCCTGGCCGGCACCTGAATAGCAGGAAACCGCACCGTCGGAAGGCAACGGGACGGGGCTGCGCAGTCAGGGCCCCGAGTCCAGTGCCCGACCGACAGCCTCAGTCCTTGAGCTTGTCGAGGATCTTGGTGATCTTCTCGTCCAGCGTCGCGGCGGTGAAGGGCTTGACGATATAGCCGCTGGCACCCGCTTGCGCGGCGGCGATGATGTTTTCCTTCTTGGCTTCGGCCGTGACCATCAGCACCGGCAGGGCCGCCAGGGCTGGGTCGGCGCGCACGGCCTGCAGCAACTGCAGCCCATCCATATTGGGCATGTTCCAGTCGGTGATCACGAAATCGAAGCTGTCGCGCTTGAGCTTGGACAGCGCGGCAACACCGTCCTCGGCCTCGTCGACGCTGGCATGACCGAGTTCCTTGAGCAGGTTGCGCACGATGCGGCGCATGGTCGAAAAGTCGTCGACGACCAGGAATTTGAGATTGGATTCAGACATGATGAACGGAAAGGTATTGGGAATGGGCAGGGGGTCAAGACAGGCGCGGCAGCTTCACACGCGCAGCGCTCGACCGCTCTGACGCGTCAGGTGGTCGAGCACCATGCTGGCGAGCCGGTCAATCGGGCCGACTTCTTGCACCGCGCCGGCCGCGATGGCTTCCTTGGGCATGCCAAAGACGACACAGGAGGCCTCGTCCTGGGCGAAATTGTAAGCACCGGCCTGGCGCATCTCGAGCATGCCGGCAGCGCCGTCACGGCCCATGCCGGTCATGATGACGCCGACCGCGTTCTTGCCCGCATGCAGGGCAACCGAGCGGAACAGCACATCGACCGAGGGCCGGTGGCGGTTGACCGGTTCGCTCTGCTCGATCTGGGTCATGTAGTTGGCACCGCTGCGGGCCAGCAACAGATGGGAATGACCGGGCGCAATATAGGCATGTCCCGGCAGGATGCGCTCGCCGCCGGCGGCCTCGACCACGCTGATGCGGCACAGGCTGTCGAGGCGACGCGCGAACGAGGCCGTGAAACCCTCGGGCATATGCTGGGTGATCAGGATGCCAGGGCAGTCGGGCGGCATCTGGATCAGGAAATCCTTGATCGCCTCGGTGCCGCCGGTGGAGGCACCGATGATGATCAGCTTCTCGCTGCTGACCAGGCGGTTACCCAGCGCCGGGCGGGCGGCCGGCGCCTTGGCCGGCTGGGCGCGCGCGCGCTGGGCGATCCGGGTCCGGGCCTGGTAGGCGGCCCGGATCTTGTCGGCCAGCAAGTCGGCATAGGCCTGCAGCCCGCTGGCGATCGCGAGCTTGGGCTTGGCGACGAAATCGATTGCACCGAGTTCGAGCGCGCGCAGCGTGATCTCGGAGCCGCGCTCGGTCAGCGAGGACACCATGACGACCGGCATCGGTCGCAGCCGCATCAGACGCTCGAGAAAGTCGAGCCCGTCCATGCGCGGCATCTCGACGTCGAGCGTCAGCACATCGGGGTTGGTCTGCTTGATCAGCTCGCGTGCGACCAGCGGATCAGGGGCCGTCCCCACCACCTCCATGTCGGGCTGGCTGCACACGATCTCGGTCATGATGCGGCGCACCAGAGCGGAATCGTCAATGATCAAAACTTTGATGGTCATGTCTGCACTGCGCCGGCAAGGTCCCGGCAGGGTTCAAAAAAGATCAATGTCGCCACCGCTGACCGGTGCCTGCTTGAGGGTAGCGCCGAGACGTTTCTGGTACTCGCGCTCGGTCGTCAGCACCGTGGTGTCGAGGTTCTGCTTGAGCTTGCGCACCATGACCTTGCCACTGTGCGGGAAAAAGCAGACCTTGCGCGGGTAGATGTCGAGCAGGTCCTCCACCAGCACCGGAATGTTATCGGTCTGCAGGTAGTTCAGCACGAAGCGGGCATTGCGGGCACCGACGTTGATCGAGGTCATTCCCGGCAGCACGTTGCCGCCGCCAAAGACCTTGGCCTCCAGGTGCTCGCGCCGCGCGCCGGCCTTGAGCAGGTCGTTGATCAGCACTTCCATCGCATAGGCGCCGTAGCGCATCGATTCGGACACCGGGCTGTCCGCATCGGACGCGCCTTCGGGCAACAGGAAATGGTTCATGCCGCCGATGCCGCGCACGCGGTCGCGGATGCAGGCCGCGACGCAGGAGCCCAGCACGGTCGTCATCATCAGGCTCTGATCGGTATAGAAATACTCTCCCGGCAACACCCGCACCGCCTGGCAGCCGAAGGTCTTGTCGAAATAATGGCCTTGCGCCACCGGCTTGGTTTGCAACTTACTCATGCCTGGTTCTGTTTTCTGACTCGCCCATCAAGACCGGGAGGTCTGACTGAGTTGGTAGACGGTCTTGCCGATCAGAGAGAAGTCCCGCGTGACGAAGGACAGGTTCTCCGAATGACCCGCGAACAACAAGCCGGACGGCTTGAGCAAAGGGGCAAGGCGGCTCAGGATCTGGCCCTGGGTCGGCTTGTCGAAATAGATCATGACGTTGCGGCAAAAGACGGCATCGAACGGTCCCTTGAGCGCCCACCTGTCATCGAGCAGGTTGAGCGGCTTGAAGCTGATGAGCCGGCGCAGTTCGGGCCGCAGGCGCACATAGCCCGCTTGCGGCCCCTTGCCGCGCAGGAAAAAGCGCTTGAGCCGCTCGGCCGACATGCCGCTGACGCGCTCGAGCGAATAGACCCCCGATTCGGCCTTGGCCAGCACCTGGGTGTCGATGTCGGTCGCCAGGATGCGCGCCGGTGGCGTCAGCGTGCCAAAGGCCTCGCACAGCGTGATCGCGAGCGAATAGGGCTCCTCGCCGGTCGAGCTGGCGCAGCACCAGATTTCGATCGGCCCGCCCTGGGCCTTGACATGCTCGGCCAGCACCGGGAAGTGATGGGCCTCGCGGAAGAAGGAGGTCAGGTTGGTCGTCAGCGCATTGGTGAACTGCTCCCATTCGCTGCCGCCGGCATCCGCCTCGAGCAGGCGCAGATAGGCCTCGAACGTGCTCAGATGCAGCAGGCGCAAACGGCGCGACAGGCGGCTGTAGACCATCTCCTGCTTGCCGTCGCCCAGCGCGATGCCGGCGCGGTCGTAGATCAGGCGCCGCACGCGCTCGAAGTCGCTCTGCGTGAACAGAAACTCCTTGCCCTCGGCGCCTTGGCGTGCCGGAGCGCCAGCGGCCGGCTGCAGGTCAGTGCGCATTCGCATCACCGCCTCAGAACTCTTCCCAGTCGTCGTCGCTCAGCGGCGCAGGGGCTGCCTTGGCACCCTTGTCCACCACCGGTGCTGCCGCAGGAGCAGAGAACTTGCCCAGTGCCGGACGCTTGAGCTCGGGTTCGGGCTTGCTGGCTGGCGCGGGCTGGCGCGGGCTGGTGGCCGCGGGTGCGCTCCTGGGGGTCGATGGCGCCGGTTTGGCAGCCGCTGCCGGCTTGGTGGCCGTTGCTGGCTTGGCCAGTGCCGTGGCTTTGGGCTTGGCGGCAGCTGGCTTGGCGCTAGCGGCCTTGGCGGAGGCAAGCGGCTGGCGCGCAGGCGGGACGTGGGTCTGGTAGGCCATGGCCTGGACCGGAGCGAACGAGCTTTCCTGGCCCACCTTGAAGCTGCTGACCAGTTCGCGCAGCTGGGCGGCCTGGTCGCGCAGCGAGTCGGAGGCGGCGGCGGCCTGTTCGACCAAGGCAGCGTTCTGCTGCGTCACGCCGTCCATCTGCACGATGGCCGAATTGACCTGCTCGATGCCGGCAGTCTGCTCGACGCTCGAGGCCGAGACCTCGCCCATGATGTCGGTCACGCGCTTGACGCTGGTCACCATCTCATGCATGGTGTCGCCGGTGCGGCCGACCTGCAAGCTGCCCTGCTCGACCTTGGAGATCGAATCGGCGATCAGGGACTTGATCTCCTTGGCTGCCACCGCGCTGCGCTGCGCCAGGCTGCGCACCTCGGTCGCCACGACCGCGAAGCCACGGCCCTGCTCGCCAGCACGCGCGGCCTCGACCGCGGCGTTGAGCGCCAGGATATTGGTCTGGAAGGCGATGCCGTCGATCACGCCGATGATGTCGCCAATCTTGTTGGCCGAGCTGTTGATCGCCTGCATGGTCTCGACCACTTCGGCCATCTGCGCGCCGCCGCGGCTGGCGACATCGGATGCCGAGCTGGCCAGGCCGTTGGCCTGGCGCGCGTTGTCGGCGTTCTGGCGCACCGTGGCCAGCAGTTCTTCCATCGAGGCACTGATCTCCTCGAGGGCGCTGGCCTGACGTTCGGTCCGGCCCGACAGGTCGCCGTTGCCGGCAGCGATCTGGCCGGCGGCGTCAACCACCTGACTGGCGCTGCCGCGCACCTGCAGCACCATCTGGCGCAGGTTGGCCTGCATGACGGAGAGCGCGTGGACGATGCTGCCTTCGACTGCGGTACGGGTGTCGAGGGTCGAGCTCAGGTCACCCTGCGCGATCGTGCCGACCCAGCGCGTCACGTCGCCGGGCTCGCCGCCGAGCTGACGCGTGACCGAGCGGCCACCGAGCAGCGAGATCGCAGTGCCGACGATCATGGTGGCGAGCATGCAGGCGAGCACCAGCAGCAGACCACCCCAGTCGGACTTCAGCCTCTGGTCGAGCAACTCCTCGATCAGGGCCAGACTGGCATCGGCCAGCGCGAGCTGCTGATCGATCGACTCGGTCGTGGCCTGGAAATAGGCCGCGGCCGGGTAGGTCAAGGGGCTGGCCGACGAGAGGTTGTCATGCACGAGCGCCATGACCTTCTGCGAGGCGGCCTGTGCCGACAGCACCTGGTCCTTGAGGCGGACGGACAAGGCGTCGTCGGCAGCAAAGCTGTACTCGAAACTGCTCTGCGCCCGCGTCTGCGCCTGCTGACTCTGGGCCAGCAGCACGCCGACCTTGAGCTCATCGTCGGTCGACATCACCTGGGCGCTCAGGATGCCCGAGCCGACCGCGCGCAACTGGCCTTGGGCCTCGGACAGATTGAGCACCTCGTTGGCGGCAACGATCAGGTAGTAGTTCTCGGGCTGCGAGTCCAGAATCAGCTTGGAGTCGTTGAGGATCGAGCTGAAGACCTTGAAGGCGTCGGCAATCACTGCCGTGTGTTCGGCAAAGCTATCGGCGCGGGTGGTGCCGCTGGCATTGAGCTTGGTGCTCAGGGCGGCCCAGCGCTGGTTCAGCTTGCCCCATTGTTCCAGGGTCGCAGGCAGCGCCTGGGACTTGAGATGGGCCTCGATCTTGGCCTGGCTGTCGGCGAGCGAACCCGCAACCGTCTTGAGCTTGTCCACCGCCTGGGCGTTGCCCGCCAGACGCATCGAGGACAGGCCGCGATGCTGCTGCATGTACCGGATCACGTCGATCATGTCGCGCAGCGGCTGCACCCCGCGTTGCTCGGCCTCGGTGCGCGTGAGCGCGGGCAGCTCGTTCTGGAGGAAGGAATAGGTCGGCAGCGCGGCCAGCAACAGGGACATGCAGCCCACGAGCAGGAAGCGGTAGCTGACCTTGATCTGGTTGAGAAAATTCATCGAGGTTCCCGGGAGAGGGTGAGCAGGTAGGCGGGAGCAGCGCTGCGGCTTCTCAGGCGGCGACCGCGTCGATCAGGCCCATCTCGGCGCTCGACATCAGCTTGTCGATGTCGATCAGGATCAGCATACGCTCGTCCTGGGTGCCGATACCGACCAGATAATCGGTGCCGAAAGCTGCACCCATCTCCGGCGGCGGCTTGATCTCCTCGGACTTGAGCGTGATCACGTCCGAAACGGTATCGACCACCATGCCGACGATGCGGCCGCTGATGTTGAGGATGATGACCACGGTCAGCGGGTCGTAGGTCGGCGTACCCAGATTGAACTTGATGCGCATGTCGATGATCGGCACGATGATGCCGCGCAGGTTCACCACGCCCTTGATGAATTCGGGCACGTTGGCAATCCGGGTCACCGCCTCGTAGCCACGGATTTCCTGCACTTTCAGGATGTCGATGCCGTACTCTTCCTTGCCCAGGGTGAAGGCCAGGAACTCCTGCCTGGGTCCATCGGTGGTGTTGCCGCGGCCCCAGTTGCTGATCGCTGCGTCATTCTTTTCACTTTGAATCATCACTGCTTCTCCATTTATTCAAAAATTGTCAGACCCGCATCGACGCGCAGGTTCAACGTCCGCCTGCGAGCAGGAAAGCCACATCCAGAATCAGCACCAGACTGCCCTCGGCCGAGCGCGCCGTGCCGGCGATGCCGCGCGCGGGCATGGCCGTCAGCGGCTTGATCACCAGATCGGCAGTGCCCTCGACCAGACAGACCCCAAGGATGTAAGGCTTGGGACTCGCGACCACGATGCCGAGCCGCTCCTCGCGCGCCGGATAGCCCAGCACCGTGGCCAGCGAACGCACCGGCAGGGTCCGGCCCTGGTCGCGGAACACCGGCTGACCGCTCACGCTCATGAGCTCGTCGGGCAACTCGATCACGCGTTCGACCGCCGACATCGGCATGCCGACCAGCACCTCGCCGGCGCTGACCAGCATGGTCGGGACGATCGACAGCTCGATCGGCAGCCGGATCGAGAAGCAGGTGCCCTGCCCCAGGGTCGACTCGATGTGGATCGTGCCGCGATGTTTCTCGACCGTGGTCTTGACCACGTCCATGCCGACGCCGCGCCCCGACACGCTGGAGGCCTGGGCCTTGGTCGAGAGCCCGGGCAGGAAAGCCAGCTGCAGCGCATCCTCGTCGCTGGTGGCCGCGTGAGCGCCGATCAGTCCCAGGGTCACGGCCTTGTGGCGCAGGCGCTCAGGGTCCATGCCGGCGCCATCATCGGCGACCTCGATCACGACGTTGCCGGCCTCCTGCCAGGCACGCAGCGAGATCCGGGCCTTGTCGGGCTTGCCGGCGGCCTGGCGCTGCTCGATCGACTCGACACCATGGTCGAGCGAGTTGCGCAGCATATGCACCAGCGGGTCGTAGAGGCTGTCGACCACGATCCGGTCGACCTCGGTCTCTGCCCCCTCGATGACCAGTTCGACCTGCTTGCCCAGATCGCGTGCGAGCTCGCGCACCAGGCGCGGAAAGCGCTGGAACAGGCGCCCGACCGGCTGCATGCGAGTCGCCAGCGTGGCGCGCTGCAGCTCCGAGGTGTAGCGCGCCGCGCGCTGCAATGTCTCGGCCAGGGCCGACATCAGCAGCATCGCCTCGTCTTCCTGCTTGAACAGCATGAGCTTTTCGAACAGCGCACCGGCCTGGTTGGCGGCCTGCACCGACTCGCCGGCGACTTCGAGCAAGGCATCGAGCTTGTCGGCGCGCACGCGCAGACTGTCTTCCTTGGCGACGATATGCGGCTGGCCATCGGTGGCCGGCAAGGCGTCGGCAGTTTCACGCCGATCGGGCTGCTCACGCCGATCGGACTGGGCGGAGCGGCGCTCGGGCTCGCTCGCCTGCTGGACCGGCTCGACGCTCGGAGGAGTGCCGAAATCGTCCAGCATCGACGCCAGCACCGACGCCGGCAGCAAGGCCTCGTAATAAGCCTGCCAGTCGATCTGACCGGGCAGGTTGTGCGGACTCGAGACGGTGGCAGCGGAGAGCGGTGTTGATTGCGGCAGTGATGGGTTCGATAGCGACGGCAAGGACGCAACATCGGCCGCTACAGGAGCGGCTACAGCCGCGGCCGCGCCTTGGCCGATACCGGCCATCACCTCGGTCAGCAGGTCCTCGAGTGCCGCCGGCATGGCCGGCAGCTGATCGGGGCTGACGCCCTCGGCCAGCGCAGCGAGCTGATCGGCGACAAAGCCGCTGGCTTCGAGCGCCACGTCGATCGCCTGCTGGGTCACGGCCGCCGTATCGGTGCGCAAGGCATCGAACAGGTTCTCAGTCAGGTGGCAGGCCGCCACGACCGAGGTCAGGTTCATGAAGCCTGCGCTGCCCTTGATGGTGTGAAAGGCACGAAACACCGCATTCAGGATGTCGTGACTGTCCGGCTGCAGCTCGAGCGCCAGCAGATGGTCTTCAACTTGCGCCGCCAAGTCCAGAGCCTCGACGACGAAGTCTTGCAGCATGTCGTCTTGCATCAGAACCCCAGCTCGCCAAGCAAGCTGTCCACATCGGTCTGCATCATCGAGGCCGTTGGCACATTGGGGCCCGACAACAGATCGACTTCGGCGCTGCGCGTGATCATCGGCGCATAGTCGCGCAACAACTGCGTCAATTGAGTCTCCAGATTGCCGGTCAGGGCCACGACCTTCTTGATGATCTGACCCGTGATGTCCTGGAAGTCCTGCGCCATCATGATGTCCATCAGGCGCGCCTTCTCGGCCTCGGTACCTGCGGCCACCAGGGCAGAGAAATCGCGCGAATCGGCCGCCAGTTGCTTGAACTCGTCGATGCTGAGCTGGCCCTCGAACATGGCCTGCCAGCGCTGCGACATCTCCTGCGCCTGACGCGCCAGCGCGTCCTGGGCCGGCAGGCTCTCGTCGACCGCATTGAGCACCTTGTTGGCCGCCTGTTCGGTCAACGAAGCGATGTATTTCAAGCGCTCCTGCGAGTCGAACATCTCATGCACGGCATCAAACAGCGGGCGGTCCTGCCCGAGATGGCGCAGCGCATCGTGCAGCTCGCGCACGATCAGGCCCAGACGGGTGTACATCGGCAGCTGCAGTTGCTCGGTCGACTCAGGCGGACTGCCCACGGCCTGCGGCGCTGCAGGCGCAGGCTTGGAGTCGACCTCCGGTTGCGCGGGCGCCGGGCTTGCTGCTTCGCTGACCGCTTCCGCCAGGGGCTTGGCGCTCATTTCAGCCTGATGCTGGGCGGCTGCCGCTTCGAACAAGGCGTCAAGATCGTCCAAATCGTCGCTCATCCATTCACTCCTGATTAGCTGCTCACGCGACGGCGCGAGCGAGCTTGAAAACATTCATCGCCTGGCGCAACTGATGGGCCTGGTGCACCAGACTTTCCGACGCCGCAGCGTTTTCCTCGACCAGTGCCGCGTTTTGCTGGGTCACCGAATCGAGGTGCACCACGGCGGTGTTGATCTGGTTGATACCCTGATTCTGCTCCTGCGTCAGGACGGCCAGCTCATTCATGATCTGCGAGACGTCCTTGACCGACTTGACGATCTCGTCCATGGTGGCAGTGGCCTCGCCGACCTGGCGCGTACCCGCTTGCACCTTGGCAATCGAGTCCCCGATCAGCTGCTTGATGTCCTTGGCCGCCGCCGCCGAACGTCCGGCCAGACTGCGCACCTCGCCGGCAACCACGGCAAAGCCGCGGCCCTGCTCGCCGGCACGCGCGGCCTCGACCGACGCGTTGAGCGCGAGGATATTGGTCTGGAACGCGATGCCGTCGATCAGGCCGATGATGTCAACGATCTTTGACGCCGAAGCGCTGATCTCGTTCATCGTGCCGCCAAAGTTCGAGATCACCACGCCACCCTGGGAAGCGACACCGGACGCCTTGGCCGCGAGCTGATTGGCCTGCTGGGCGCTGTCGACGCTCTGGTGCATGTTGGAGACAAACTGCTCCAGGCTGGCTGCCGTTTCCTCGAGGCTGGCGGCCTGCGCTTCGGTGCGCTGGGACAGGCTGAGGTTGCCGGCGGCGATCTCGGTCATGCCGACCCGCATGGAATCGACGTTGTCGCGCACGTCACCGACGATGGTGTTGAGGTTAAGCGCCACCTGCCTGAGGGCACGCAGCAGCTGGCTGAATTCGTCGGTGCCCGGCACCTCGAGCTTGACCTTCATGTCGCCGCCGGCAATCGTGCGCGCGACCCGGATCGCCAGCGCCAGCGGTGCCACGACCTGCTTGAGCAGCGTGATCCAGAGCCACAGCGCCAGCAGCAGCCCGCCCAAGGACAGCAGGCCCAGCAGACCTGGCCCGGGCACAAAACCCAGCAAGGCCGACAGGCCCAGGGCCGCCAGACCGGCGCTCAGCAGACCGAGCCCCAGGGCCAGCCGCGCCGCCAGGCCGAGCTGGCCAAGCCGGGTCAGGGCACCGCGCAGGCCGCTGTGCACCACCTGGCCCTGCTGGATGGCCAGACCCTTGGCCCGGCCCTCGCGGAACTGAGCATAGACGGGCTCGGCCGCCTGGATCGCTTCGCGCGTGGGCTTGACGCGCACCGACATATAGCCCGTGACCTGGCCATTCTCGTAGACCGGGGTCACGTTGGCGTTGACCCAGTAGAAGTCCCCGTTCTTGCAGCGATTCTTGACCAGACCGGTCCACGGCACGCCCTGCTTGAGGGTCGACCACATGTCCTCGAAGGCCTCGGGCGGCATGTCGGGGTGGCGCACGATGTTGTGCGGCTGACCCAGCAGCTCTTCCTCGGAGAAACCGCTGACTTCGACGAAGTAAGGGTTTACATAGGTGATCCGGCTCTGGGTGTCGGTCATCGACACGATGGACTTGGTATCGCTGATCAGGTATTCGCGATGGGTGACGGGCTGGTTGACACGCATGTTCTTTTTGTTCTTTGGAAACGGAGAAGACTGACTGATAGTAACGGCAAAAATTTGCCGAAATTTATACTAAATACTCAAAAACACAAAATTATCGCCGCATCAAGAATTACCTAATGTGATAGTTTTCAAGCGCCCCTCGTTGATGGCGGCATCCTCGGCCCGCTTGTTGAGCAAGATGATGCTGATGCGGCGGTTCTTGGGGTTATGCGGTTCGTCGGGCTCGAGCAGAACCGCAGAGGCCAGGCCGATGACCCGGATCAGCCGGCTCTCATCGAGGCCACCGCCGACCAGCACGCGGCGCGCCGTATTGGCCCGATCGGCCGACAACTCCCAGTTACTGTAGCTCTTGCCACCGCCCGCATAGGGCGTGGCGTCCGTATGGCCTGCCAGGCTGATGCGATTCGGCATGCCGTTGAGCACCGGGGCGATCTCACGCAGGATGTCTTGCGCATAAGGCTGCAGCGTCGGGCTCGCGAGCGCGAACATCGGCCGGTTCTGCTCGTCGACGATCTGCACGCGCAAGCCCTCGGAGCTGACATCGAGCAGCAACTGCTTCTTGAACGGCTTGAGCTTGGGGCTATCCTCGATCAGGGTTTCCAGCTTCTGCTTCATTTCCTGCATCTTGCGGCCCTCGGCCTGCTCCTTGACTTCCTCCTGGCCGGACGACTTCGACTGGCGCACCGGACTGGGCCCATCACCCGCACGCATGCCCTCCTGCATGAGATCGCGCCCGCCCCCCGCCAGCATGATGTTGCTCGCGCCACTGGACGATCCGCCGAGCAGCGAGGTCTTGAGCGGGGTCTGGAAATACTCGGAAATGCCCTTGAGCTTGGCGCCATCGACCGACCCCAGCAGCCACATCAGCAGGAAGAACGCCATCATGGCGGTCACGAAGTCGGCGTAGGCGATCTTCCAGGCACCGCCGTGGCCGCCGCCCGAGACCTTCTTGATGCGCTTGACGACGATAGTGGGTGTTTTCTTGTCGGCCATCGGCTTACTTGGACTTGGCCTGCTTGATATGCTCTTCCAGCTCCGCGAAGGAGGGGCGCTCGGTCGAGAACAGCACCTTGCGACCGAACTCGACCGCGATCGTCGGCGGGTAACCGTTGAGGCTGGCGAGCAAGGTCACCTTGACGCACTGAAAGGTCTTGGACGACTCGTGCAGCTTTTGCTCGAGCAGGCCCGCCAACGGCCCGATGAAGCCATAGGCCAGCAAGATGCCGAGGAAGGTCCCGACCAGGGCATGGGCAATCAGGATGCCGAGCTCGGCCGGCGGCAAGCCGACCGACTCCATGGTGTGGACCACGCCCATCACCGCCGCCACGATGCCGAAGGCCGGCAAGCCATCGCCGAGCTTGGCGATGCAGTGCGCCGGCACCTCACCTTCGGCGTGGTGGGTATCGATCTCGTTGTCCATCAAGTTCTCGAGCTGGAACGGGTCCATATTGCCCGACATCATCAGGCGCAGGTAGTCGGTGATGAACTCCAGCAAGTGGTGATCGGCCAGCACCAGCGGGTACTTGGAAAACAACTCGCTTTGCTCGGGTTGCTCGACGTCGCCCTCGATCGCCATCATGCCGTCGCTGCGGATCTTGTTGAGCAGCGCAAACATCAGCAGCATCAGGTCGAGGTAGAGCGCGCGGTTGTAATGCGAGCCCTTGAACAGCGTCGGCAGTGCCTTCAGCGTCGCCTTGATCGCCTTGCTGTTGTTGCCGACCAGAAAGGCACCCAAGGCCGCGCCGCCGATCATCAGCACCTCCAGCGGTTGCATCAGCACGACGATATTGCCGCCGGCCAAGGCAAAGCCGCCCAGGACCGAAGCGATCACCACGATATAGCCCAAAATCACGAACACGGCAATGTCTCCAAAAATACAGCAATCAGATCAGGCCCCAGGCCAGCCGCCAGCACGCCATCAGTCCCCATGCGCCAGACATAGAGCGGCGGCACGCCGGCCTGACCCGAGCCCGGCAGCGCGACCGCGGCCTGGCCGGGAACGGCGAACTCGCAGCTGATGAAGCAGGCGCCCGGCTTGAGTTGCGACACCAACTGCTGCCACAGCGCCGGCATCGCCGCCGGCGACAGGTAGGCCAGCACCAGATCGTAAGACGAGAGATCATGACAGCGGTAATCCTGCCGCCGAAAACGGCAGGCGCTGCGGCGCCAATGCGCCCGGCAGCGGCTCAACAGCCAGGGCAGCGGCGCGAGCTCGAGCCCGAGCACCGCAGGCGCGCCGGGCTGGTGCGCCAGATGGAGTGCCAGCCCCCCTAAGCCACTGCCGAGATCGACCACGCGCAAGCCAGGCTGCGGCGGCAGACAGCGCGCCATCAGGCGCCAGACCGCAGGCCCCGAAGCATACAGCGGCACGCGGGTCGAAAAAGTCGTCCAGTAAATCAGCGTCAGCGCCAAAAAGGCACCCAGGAACACCAGCGGCGGCCAGTGCAGTGCAACGGCGCCATGCAGGGCGACCGGAAAACCCGCGTTGATCGCCCACCACCAGATCGGCAGGCGCAGCCAGGCGCTCAGCAAGACACCCGACAAGGCCTGACAGGCCAGCCCCACCCCAGCGGACTGCGGCTGCAAGCCCCAGGCCACCAGCAGCCAGCCGGCCAGCAACACACCAGCCGACGACCATTGCGGATAGGCCCGGGACCAGACGGCCAGCGCAGGCTCAGTCCGGCTGGGTCGATCCGGCGCGGGCATCGAGCACCTTGCGCGTCTTACCGGCGCGCGAAGGCACGCGGCAGAGCCCGCAGACGAAGCGCTGGCGGCGCTGCGGCTGCACGATGAATTCGCCGCCGCACTGGCGGCAGCGCGCGGTCTCGAGCATCGAACTGTTCAGAAAACGCACCAAGGTCCAGGCCCGGGTCAGCGAAAGCACCGGTTCGGCGCCCGGCTCAGGCGGCAATTGCTCGAGATAAAGGCGATAGCCCTTGACCAGGGCGTCGATCGATTCGAGTCCGGCATGCTGCATCAGCTGGCGATGAATGCCAACGAAGAGCGAGGCATGGATATTGGGCTGCCAGGTCAGGAACCAGTCGGTCGAAAACGGCAGCATGCCCTTGGGTGGCGAAACACCCAGCAATTCCTTGTAGAGCTTGAGCAGGCGGTCGCGCGACAGCGAGGTCTCGGTCTCGAGCAGCTGCAGCCGCGCGCCCAGGCGGATCAGGTCGATCGCGAGCTGGATCTCGCGCGACTCGCCCAGCACGGTCTTGGCTTTCTTGCCCGAACGCGAGCCAGCCGCCGCCGCAACGGGCGGGTCGGCATCGCGGGTCAAAGAATCTCCTCGACCGGCTGGCCTGCCAGCAGGATGGCGGAATGCGCATGCGCGAGCTGGCGCTCCTTGCTGTCGTGCGTGAGCATGCCGAGGATCGCGCCATCGTCGAAACGAAAGCGCGTCAGCATCATCGGGCTGCTGGCCAGCTTGAGAAGCTGAGCCGTGCTCAGACGGTCGATCAACTGCGCTATCTCCTGGCTGATGCCTAGACGATACACGGCCATGGCCTGGTCCTCACGTACCATGCGCTGAGCCAGCATCAGATAGCTCAGGTTGATGTCCCTCACTTCATCCATCAAGTTGCAATGATCCATCTCTCCCCCACTCCAAGCGTTTGTTGCAACCGCCATGCAAGTGCAACAATGTTCAAATAGAATGATAAGCTAACTTTTCTTATCCGTCTTTTGATCAAATATATCATAAAACACAAAAATCAAGGTCATTTTCGGCAACGAAACAACATAAGCACAAATTGCCATGATTTCTGCGTTTGGGGGAACTCGCCCGCAGCGCTAGAGTCTTAGGTTGTCCTACATAGACTACTGCCCAACCATGTCACAAGCCCCTCCCAGACGCCACCTGTTGGGCGTCAACCTGTTCGGCTTGCTGCTGCTGCTCGTCGTCGGCGCCAGCGGCCAAGGGGCCTTGTACTGGATGGAGGCGTTCGACGCCGACGGGCAAGCACTCAGGCAGGCACTGCAACACCAGCAACGGGCGCGCCAGGCGCTGGACGGGCTGCGCACCGGCATCGAACAGGCGCTGCTGCCACAAGCCAACGTCGAGCAAGAAGCGCTGACGCAGGACGAGGCCAGCCTGTTCCTCGACGCGCATGCGACGGAACTCGGCGCCGCACTGACCGCGCTCGAAGCCCTGCCACTGAACGAACGCAGCCGCAGCGCGCTGCAAGCCATGAAGCCGACCCTCAAGGGCCGGCTGGCCGACATCCAGGGCGTGGCCCTGATCGGCCTGAAAACCGGCAGCATCAACTACCTGCCCGCCATCCGGCGGGCACTCGACCGGCTGACACATGAGCTCGATCAGTTCCAAGCCCTGTTGCTGACCGAACTGCAAGCCGGACAACAGGCTGCAACCAGCGCACGGCAGCAGGCCCAGGTCGCGCTGGCGGCCCTGCTGGCCTTGTGCACGCTGATGCTGCTGGCAATGGGCGGATGGCAACGCCGCAAGCTGCAGGGGCTGGAGCGGGACTTGCCCCGCGAAGACGCCGCGCCGCTGCAGACGCAGGCACAAGCGCCCTCGCCCTCGCCGGCCGCCGACAAGCCGCGACCGGCCGCCGCCGAACGGGCAGACGACCCGCAGCAACACGAAACCCTGACCATGCTGCGCCAGCTGAGCCAGAGCACCGACCAGCTGACCCGGCTGGTCAGCCAGATCAAGACGCCGAACCCAGCCGTCAGCGCTGCAGCAGCCCCTGCTCAGCCGGCACCGGCCCAGATCGCGCGCCCGCCAAGCGCCGACAAGCCGACGCGCGGCGCCCTGGTGCCACACCCGATGGCCGACCTCGCGGGCGCGATCGACGACATCGCCTTCCAGAGCAGCATGCTGGCCATGAACGCCGAGGCCGCGCGCCACGGTGAACCCGGCCAGGGCTACGCCCAGCTGGTTGAGGAGGTACGCCTGCTGGCCAGCCGCTCGGCCCAGACCGCCAAGGCCTTCAAGAGCCGCATCCAGCCCCAGCCGGTCACAGAGCCCGTGATCGAAGCAGTCAAGCCGCCAGCGATCGAGCCGGACGATGACGACGATGAAGGCGGCGTGGTGGTGCAGATCCGGCAGGCCCCCGAAGCCCCAGCACCGACTCCGGTACCGGCACCGGCCCCCGCCGTCGTGCTCAAGCGCAAGGACAAGGTCGTGGCGCTGGAGCCGCACCTGATGGCGCGCCAGGACGAAGCCGCCCCCCAGGAGCCGCAGACCACCAAGGCCAAGCCGAGCGCGACCGTGCTGCAGACCGGGCGCCTGCTGCGGACCCGGGGTTGAAACCAACCGTCCCCAGGTCGATCAGGTCCGCAAAAAGCCGTAGACCTGCTCCAAGCCGACCCAGCGCAAGCCCCCACTCTCTGGCACCCGCTCGCGCGGCGCTTGCGGGTTGTGACCTGGCCTGCCACACCAAGCAGTCAGCCACCCATTTGGCGCAGCGGCTGGCCAGAAAATTTTTCAAAAAAATTTCGCCCACCACCCTCAAGTCCGGCTCCCAGCCGCCGTAACCCAAAACAACGGCGGCAGAAACCCTGCTACCGCAGGCAAGCAAGGCCCACAGGGCGGTGCTTGCAGGCCCAGCGTATCAACCCAGACCGGAGAACCACCATGGCTTCTTACATCAACACCAACCTGTCGTCGATGCAGGCTCAGCGCAGCCTGAGCACCTCGCAAGCTTCGCTGACCACCTCGATCCAGCGCCTGTCTTCGGGCATGCGTGTCAACGGTGCCAAGGACGACGCCGCCGGTCTCGCCATCGCCACCGGCATGGACAAGACCGTGCGCGGTCAGACCGTCGCGATGCGCAACGCCAACGACGCGATCTCGTTCAGCCAGACCACTGAAGGCGCGCTCGGCAAGATCGGCGACACCCTGCAGCGCATGCGCGAACTGTCTGTGCAGTCGGCCAACGGCACCAACAGCTCCGACCAGCGCGGCGCGATGAACACCGAATTCAAGCAGCTGCAAAAGGAAATCGGTCGCGTGACCGAGAACACCGAGTTCAACGGCATCAAGGTGCTGGGTGATGGTGCCAAGCAGACCTTCCAGATCGGCTCGGGCACCAGCGCCGACAACCAGATCGACATCAACGGTTCCGACCTGACGGCAGCCACCAGCGATGTGTCCAAGTCGATCAACACGGGCAATGGAACTGCGCTCGATACCGATCAAAAGACTGCCATCGGTACCTACGCTGCAGCCATTGCAGCAGACCCTACTGATGCAACGGCTCTGACTACCTTGAAGACTGCGCTTGCAGTACCAGGTACGGGTGCCGATCAAAGTGGCTCGGCTGATGACATCGTCTCCGCCGTCAAGGATTTCCAGGCTGCAGGTGGCGCGATTGCTGCTGACGGTACCGTCGACACCGCAACAAGTACTGCATCGACTGCTCAGGCAGACAAGTTCAACGCAAAGCTCAAGACGGAAGATGGCGTGAACATCTCGACTGCGGCCGGCGCAAGCAATGCGATGGACAAGATCGATGCCGCGCTCAAGCAGATCAACACCGAGCAGACCACCCACGGTGCAGCACAGAACCGCATGAGCTCGGTGATCTCGACGCTGCAGGTCTCGAACGAGAACCAGTCTGCTGCCCGCAGCCGGATCATGGACACCGACTTCGCGTCGGAAACCGCCAACCTGGCGCGCAACCAGATCCTGCAGCAGGCCAGCACGGCGATGCTGGGCCAGGCCAACCAGCTGCCCAACGGCGTGATGCGACTGCTGGGCTAATCCCGGCGGTCCAGCCCAGGGAGTGAGCCACCTGCTCCCTGCAACCGCGCCCGGGGCCTGGCCCTTGGCGCGGTTTTGTTGTTGAATGCAGGATGGACTTCAAGAGGCCAATACCATGGGACTTTCTTCCGCCGGCATAGGCTCGGGCCTGGACGTGACCAACATCGTGTCACAGCTGATGTCGATCGAGCAAAGGCCACTGACTGCGCTGACGACCAAGCAGAGCGACTACAACGCCAAGCTGAGCGCCTTCGGCAGCATCCAGAGCGGCATTGCATCGTTCCAGAGCACGCTCAAGAAGCTCAGCGACCCGAAGAACCTGCAGACCATCAAGGCCACAGCGGCTGACACCAGCGTGCTGGGCACCAGCGGCGGTGCGGGCGCGGTGCCGGGCGACTATTCGATCGAGGTCACCAAGCTGGCGCAGTCGCAAAAGCTCGCCAGCGCCGGTCAGCTCAATGCCCAGGCGGTGATCGGCACCGGCACGCTGACCTTCGACTTCGGCACCATCAGCGGCGGCACCCTGGGCACCGATGGCAAGTACAGCGGTTCGGCCTTTACCAGCAACGGCGCGGGCAGCAAGCAAGTCACGATCGACAGCAGCAACAACACGCTCAACGGCATCCGCGACGCGATCAATTCCGCCAGCATCGGCGTGACCGCCAGCGTCATCAACGATGGCGGCGCCACGCCCTACCGGCTCGCGTTGAGCAACAGCCAGACCGGCGAAGCCAGCAGCATGAAGATTTCGGTCAGCGGCGAGGCGGCGCTGGGCAGCCTGCTGGACCACGACCCGACTGGCAGTCAGGCGCTGACGCAGACGGTGGCGGCGCAGAACGCCGCCCTCAAGATCGACGGCCTCGACATCAGCAAGTCCAGCAATACCTTCAGCGACGTGGTTCCTGGCGTCACGCTGACACTCAAGAAGACCAACGCCGGCAGTCCGACCAACCTGTCGGTGACGCGCGACACCAATGCGGTCAAGGCCAATGTGCAGGAATTCGTCGACGGCTACAACAAGCTGACGGGCTCGCTCAAAAGCCTGTCGAGCTACGACATGACCAGCAAGAAGGGGGCTGCGCTGTACGGCGACTCGTCGGTACGCAACATGCTGACCCAGCTGCGCGGCGTGGTTACCGGCACCATCACGGGCGACGCCAGCAGCCTGACCCGGCTCAGCGACGCTGGCGTCTCTTACCAGTCCGACGGCACGCTCAAGCTCGACAACACCCAGCTGCAAAAGGTCATCGACACCAAGTTCGACCAGCTGCCGGGCCTGTTCGCGGCCAGCGGCAGCAGCAGCGACAGCCAGGTCAGCTATGTCGGCTCTACGGCCAAGACCCAGTCCGGCAGCTATGCGCTGGCGGTCAGCCAGCTCGCGACTCAGGGCAGCCAGACCGGCTCAGGCGCAGCCAGCCTGGACTATGGCGCGCCCAACAACGCGCTGCAGGTGTCGCTCGACGGCCTGAGCGCCAGCATCAATCTGCGCGACGGCAGCTATGCCTCGTCCAGCGACCTGATCAGCGACCTGCAGACCCGCATCAACGG
Source organism: Burkholderiales bacterium (assembly GCA_026400105.1). GTDB lineage: Bacteria > Pseudomonadota > Gammaproteobacteria > Burkholderiales > Burkholderiaceae_C > Malikia. The sequence continues at coordinate 54,554 of JAPLPQ010000030.1, read as the reverse complement.
CAATTCGACCTTCACCCAGGCCGGCTCGGCCGTGACCATCAGCGCCGACGCCAGCGGGGTGCTGAGCATGATGTCCAACCGTTTTGGCTCCAGCTCCAGCATCAGCCTGGGCGGTACGGCGGCCAGCCTGCTGCTGGGCGGCACAGGCAGCGCGACAACGGGCCTGGCGCTGACCGGCACCCTCAATGGCGTGGCCGCGACCAGCATTGGCCAGACCCTGACCGGCGCCAGCGACAACGCGGCTGAGGGCTTGAAGGTCTCGGTCAGCAATGGCAGCACTGGCAGCCGTGGCAATGTGCAATACAGCCAGGGATTTGCCTACCAACTCGATCAATTGGCCAGCAGTTTCCTGGGTGAAAATGGCACAATCTCGATGCGCACCGATGGCATCAACAGTTCACTCAAGAAGCTCGACAGCGACAGGCTCAGACTCGAGGCCAAACTGAGCCGGATCCAGCAGCAGTACCAGGACCAGTTCACCAAGCTCGACACGACGATGAGCAGCATCAACTCGACCAGCACCTATCTGACCAGCCAGCTGACGGCTCTGGCCAACAGCGCCACCAACTAGAACTGAACTTCAACGCTAGGCAAAGACACCATGTTTGGATCGAACCGATCGGCCGCCAAGGCCTATGCCAGGGTGGGACTGGAAACCGGCGTGACGGCGGCCAGCCCGCACAAGCTGATTGCCATGCTGTTCGAGGGCGCGATGATCGCGATCCTGCGGGCGCAAAACCATATGCAAGCTGGACAGATCGTGGAAAAGGGCCAGGCGATCTCGAAGGCGATCAGCATCATCGACAGCGGACTGCACGCCAGCCTGAACCTCAAGGCTGGTGGCGAGGTGGCAGAGAACCTCGACGCGCTCTACGGCTACATGACGCAGCAGCTGGCGCAGGCCCATTTGAAGAACGACCTGGCCTTGCTGCAGGAAGTCCACAGCCTGCTGAGCCAGCTGAAGTCGGCCTGGGACGCGATCGACCCGCAGGCGGCGGCACGCGCCGAAATCGGCACTGGCCAGGCTGCAAGCGCCCAGGTCTTTGCCAGCGTGAAGGCCTGACCATGCTGAATGCCGAACAGGTGCTGGGCATCTACGAAAACGTATCGAGCCTGACGCGCCAGATGCTGCTGGCGGCCCAGGCGTCGGACTGGGACCAGTTGTCCGAGCTGGAATCGCGCTGCGCGCACGAGGTCGGCCTGCTGCGCAGCGGCGGCCAGCCTCCGGTGCAGTCGCTGAGCGCAGAACTGCGCGAGCGCAAGGTGCAGATGTTGCGCCAGATCCTCGACGACGACCGGGCCATCCGCGACATCACGCAGCCCTGGCTGCAGCGGCTGCAAGGCCTGATCCACAACACCGGCCAGCAGCGCAAGCTCGAGCAAGCCTACGGTGGCTTCTGAGTCCCTTGGACTGCTTGAGCCACTGAAGTCCGACCCGGCATGCTGCCCCGGCTAGATTCGGCCCTGTCATCCCCGATCCCGGCCGTCGTCGCCCTGCGTGCGACGACCGTGGTGGCCGACCCGCGCCAGGATGGCGTCGGGCGGCTGGAGCAGGTCGAGATCGGGCGCACGCTGCAGGGCAAGGTGCAGGCCGCGCTCGGTGACGGCAGCGCGCTGGTGCGGTTCGGCAACGAAGCGCCGCCGGCACGCCCGTTTGAATTGCGCCTGCAACTGCCAGCAGGCTTTGCCGTTGGCGACACGCTGGCGCTGACGCTGCTGGCACGCGAGCCCAGGCTGACTTTTGGCCTGCAGGGCCTGCTGGGGCAGAACGGATCGGTGCAGACCCATTTCAGTGCAGCCGGCGAGCTGATCGGCCGGCTGCTGCAACAGACCGAGCCCGGCCAGCCGGCACGCCCGTTGCAGGGCAGCGCGCCGCTGCAGGCCGCGCCGGGCGCCGAGGTGGCGCAGCTGACACAGAACCTGCAGCAGTCGCTCGAGGGCAGCGGGCTGTTCTACGAGTCCCATCTCGAGCAATGGAGCCGCGGCGAACGCACGCTGGACCAGATCAGGCAGGAACCGCAGAACCGCCCTGGCGGCGACGCGCTGGCGGCGCAATTGCTGCCGCAGCAGCTCGACACGCTGGAACAACGCCGCCTGGTCTGGCAAGGCGAGCTCTGGCCCGGTCAGCCGATGCAGTGGGAGCTGGTGCGGGAACAGGACCAGAGCCAGCAGCCGCGCGAGCAAGATCAGCCAGCGGCCTGGGAGACGGTGTTGAAGCTGGAGCTGCCGCAGCTCGGCCAGGTCAACGCCACCATCCGCCTGCAGGGCGAGCAGGCCCAGGTGCGACTGCGCGTCATGGATGAGGCCGCCGCCGCCGCACTGCAGGCCGACCAGAGCCGGCTCGACGATGCGCTGGCGGCCGCCGGCACGGTGCTGGGCGGCTTCCTGGTCCAGCGCGAGGCAGTGCAACCTGACGCGGTGGAATCCGGTGCGGTAGTACCCAATGAGCCGCAAACCTGAGGCCATGCGCCAGGCGGTCGCCCTGGCCTACCAGGGCGGCAAGGCGCCCAAGGTCGTGGCCACGGGCAAGGGGGCCGTGGCCGACAACATCGTCGCACTGGCGCGCAAGCATGGGGTCTATGTGCACGAGTCGCGCGAACTGGTCGCGCTGCTGAGTGAGGTCGAGCTCGACCGCGAGGTGCCACCCCAACTGTACCGGGTGGTGGCCGAGCTGCTGGCCTGGCTGTACCGGATCGAGGCGGCGCTGCCACCCTCGAAAAAACCGGCGGCCAAGACCAAGGGCTGAGCCGCCAGCCCGGACCAGCCCGACCGAGGGCTGGACAGCGCCGCGCTCAGACCTGCATGTTCATGATGTCCTGGTAGGCCGACACCAGCTTGTTGCGCACCTGTACCGTGGCCTGGACCGCGATGCCGGCCTTCTGGCTCGCGACCATCAGGTCGGACAGATGCACGCTGTCGTCGCCGAGCGCAAAGCGCTTGCCGAGCTGGTCGGAGGTCTGCTGCAGGGCGTTGACCTGATCGAGCTGGGCCTTGAAGGCCTTGGCGAAATCAGGCTTCTCGACCTGACCGGCACCGCCGACCGCCGCAGCGGCAATGGGGCCGGCGGCTTCCTGCGGCGCCTGCACGCGCGCAACGGCAGCGCGCAGCTGCGCGGTCATGGCAGCAATCTGGCCGCTGTCGATGGCGATCATGGTGTTTGGTGGGCGGCAAGCGCCGCAAGTCTGGCGTCCATGCCGTAAAGGTAACACAGGCCGGTACAGAAGCCCGGGTCAAGCAGGGGTTGTTTTACCAATCTGTTCGCGCAAATAAGCGCTTGAAAAACCACGACAATATCTTCAGCTTAGCCTTGCTCCGACCTTGCCTCGACCCTGAATGCCCTGACTGCACGTGCCTTACTCCCCTCTGACTCCTCCTGGCCGCCCCGTTGCGGCAGATCGCCATGGCCACTGCAGTTGAGACCGCGCCCAAGCCCAGCGCGCTGACGGCCTTTTTCCAGAGTCCGCAGGGCCGCTACCTGGCGCTCGGAGCCGGCATGGCGCTGGTGATCAGCATCATGGCCTCGATCTGGATGTGGAACCAGAAACCCGAGTACCGGGTGCTGGTCAGCAATTTCTCGGACCGCGACGGCGGCGCGATGATTGCCGCCTTGCAAACGCTCAACGTGCCCTACCGCTTCGCCGAGGGGGGTGGCGCGATCCTGGTGCCGGCCGAACAGGTGCATGACGCGCGGCTCAAGCTGGCGGCGCAGGGTCTGCCCAAGGGCGGCAACGTCGGCTTCGAGCTGATGGAGAACCAGAAGCTGGGCTCGTCGCAATTCCTCGAACAGGTCAACTTCCAGCGCGCGCTCGAGGGCGAGCTGGCACGCTCGATCAACTCGATCGGCGTGGTGCAGGCCGCGCGCGTGCACCTGGCCATCCCCAAGCCGTCGGTGTTCGTGCGCGAGCGCCAGCAGCCGACCGCCTCGGTGCTGGTCAACCTGCATCCGGGCCGCACGCTCGACGCGCAACAGGTGTCGGCCATCGTGCACCTGATCTCGAGCAGCGTGCCCGAGCTGACCGCCAAGAACGTGACGGTGGTGGACCAGAACGGCAGCCTGCTGTCCGACCCCGACCGCCAGGCCGACGCGAACCGGCTCGACCCGGCCCAGGTCAAGTATGTGATGGACCTGCAGGACGGCATCGTCAAACGCATCGAGTCGATCCTGACCCCGATGGTGGGCGGCGGCAATGTGCGCGCCGAGGCCACCGCCGAGGTGGATTTCTCGCGCAGCGAACAGGCGGCCGAGACCTTCCGTCCCAACAGCCCGCCCGAGGCGGCGGCGATCCGCAGCCAGAGCAAGAACGAGAGCAACAGCGAGGCCAAGCCGGCAGCGGGCCTGGTCGGCGCTGCGTCCAACCAGCCCGGCGCCGAAGCCTCCGGCGCACCGACCGAGACCCCCCCGGGCCAGGCCGCCGCCAGCGGCAACACGCAAAAAGGCAGCACGACCAACTACGAGGTCGACAAGACCGTGCGCTATGTGCAGCAACCGATGGGCGGCATCAAGCGCCTGACGGTGGCGGTGGTGGTCAACCACAAGCGCGTCGTCGATGCCGAGGGCAAGGTCAGCCTGCGCGCGCTGACCGAGCAGGAACAGCAGCAGATCACCGACCTGGTCAAAGAGGCGATGGGCTTCAATGCCGAGCGCGGCGACTCGCTCAACGTGGTCAACAGCCCGTTTGCCGAGGCCCCGCGCGAGGTGATTCCCGAGCAGCCGTTCTGGCAACCCTATGCCACGCTGGACAATGCCAAGACGGCGGCGCAATATCTGCTGACGACGGCGGTGCTGCTGTACCTGTATTTCTCGGTGCTGCGACCGATGATCAGGATGCTGCCCGGCAACAAGGCCAAGGAAGAAGAAGCCAAGCGCATGGCCGAGCTCAAGGCCGAACAGGAAGCGCAACAAAAGCTCAAGCAAGAGGCCCAGGAGTCCCAGGAAACCAAGGCAGAGTCCAAACCGGGCGAGACGCCGGCAACAGCGGCGGCGCCCGGTACGGCAGCAGCAGCAGCCCCGCCAAACGGTCTGAGGATCAGCAGCTACCAGGACAACCTGCAGGCGGCCAAGCAGATGGCGCTGCAAGAGCCCAAGGTGGTCGCCAACGTGGTCAAGAACTGGGTGAACGGCAATGAGTGAAGACGGCGTACACAAGGCGGCGGTGCTGATGCTGGCTCTGGGCCAGGACGAGGCGGCCGAAGTCATGAAATACCTCGAACCGCGCGAGGTGCAGAAGCTCGGCACGGCGATGTCGACCATGAAGGCGGTGTCGGGCCAGACGCTCGAGGCGGTGCTGCACGAGTTCATGCAAAAGACCCAGCACAACACCGAATTCGGCATCGACTCGGACGAGTACATCCGCAGCGTGCTGACCAAGGCGCTGGGCGACGACAAGGCCGCTTCGCTGATCAACCGGATCCTGGTCACGCGCGACGCCAGCGGCATCGAGAGCCTCAAATGGATGGACGGCAAGTCGGTGGCCGACCTGATCCGGCAGGAGCATCCGCAGATCATCGCCACCATCCTGGTCCACCTCGAGCGCTACCACGCGAGCGAGGTGCTGTCCGAGCTGACGCCGCGGCTGCGCAACGACGTGGTGCTGCGGATTGCGACGCTCGAGGGCGTGCAGCCGGCGGCCTTGACCGAACTCAACGATGTGCTGACCAAGCTGCTGACCGGCAACGACAACCTGCGCAAGAAGGCGATGGGCGGCATCCGGACCACGGCCGAGATCATGAACTTCATGAACGGCGAGAACGAGAGCAAGATCATGGCCAACCTGCGCGAGTTCGACCCCTCGATCGCGCAGCAGGTGATGGACCAGATGTTCGTGTTCGACAACATCATGGATATCGGCGACCGCGACATCCAGCTGATCCTGCGCGAGGTGCCGTCGGAGGCGCTGATCGTCGCGCTCAAGGGTGCCAAGGACGAGATGAAGGAGAAGTTCTTCCGCAACATGTCGCAGCGCGCCGCCGACATGATGCGCGAGGACCTGGAGGCCAAGGGCCCGGTGCGGCTGTCGGAAGTGGAAAAGCAGCAAAAGGAGATCCTGCAGATCGTGCGTCGCCTGGCGGACGAGGGACAGATCTCGCTGGCCAGCTCGGACGACGCCTATGTCTGATCCCAGGCCGCAGACGGCCTACCAGCGCTGGGAGCTGGCCTCGCTGGCCCAGGAGTCCGGGCACAAGGTGGTCGATGAGGCCGCCGCGGCTGCCGCCGCCGCCGAGCAGCTCGCGCGCGAGCTGCGCAGCGCGCGCGAGACCGGCCTGCAGCAAGGCCAGCAGCAGGGCTACCAGACCGGCTTGCGCGAGGGTAGGCTGCGCGGCTACGACGAAGGCCATGCCGAAGGACTGGCCCAGGTACAGGCCGACAACCTGGCGCTGCAGCAGGAGCTGACGCAGACGCTGACCCAGCTCGGACAGCAGTTCGGCCAGGAGCTGACCCAGGCGCGCGAAGCGCTGGCCAAGCAGCTGCTCGATCTGGCACTGGACATGGCGCAAGCCATGCTGTGCCAGACGCTGGAGCTGCAGCCCGAGCGGCTGCTGGGCGTGATCGACCAGGCGCTGCAGGAGCTGCCGCTGGTGCGCCCGCCGGCGGTGCTGCGCCTGCATCCGCAGGACCTCGAACTGGTCAAGTCGGCACGCGGCAGCGAGCTGCAGGCGGCCGGCTGGCGGCTGCAGGCCGATGTCCAGCTCGCGCGCGGCGGCTGCCTGATCGAGACCGGCGACCAGCAGATCGATGCCAGCCTGCCGGCGCGCTGGCAGCGGCTGCTGCATTCGCTCGGGCGCGACGGCGCCTGGCTGGAGCCCGCGGCGTGACAGCCAGCACGACCGGCTGGGACAGCTACTTGCTCGATTGCCGCCAGCGCGTGCAGCATTGCGCGCCGCTGCAAGCCTATGGCCGCGTGACACGCGTCGCCGGCCTGGTGATGGAGGCGGTCGGCCTGCGACTGCCGGTCGGCAGCCCCTGCCATGTGCCGCTGCCGAGCGGCTTTCGGCTCGATGCCGAGGTGGTGGGCTTCGAGCAGGAGCGCCTGTTCCTGATGCCGCTGGGCGATGTCGAGGGCGTGCAGCCGGGCGCCCCGGTGATTCCGACCGTCGCGGCCAGGTCCCAGCCCCGGCTGCACGACCGGCGCGCCCAGGCCCGGCCGACCTCGGACGGCCGCACCCTGCCCGTCGGCGCGGCCCTGCTCGGTCGCGTGCTCGACGCCACTGGCCGGCCGCTCGACCAGCTCGGACCGCTGCAGGGCCATGTGATGGCGCCGCTCTACGCGCGGGCCATGAACCCGCTGCAGCGCGAGCCGATCTCGCAGACGCTCGATGTCGGCGTGCGCGCGATCAACAGCATGCTGACCGTGGGCCGCGGCCAGCGCATGGGCCTGTTCGCGGGCTCGGGCGTGGGCAAGAGCGTGCTGCTGGGCATGATGGCGCGCTACACCGCGGCCGATGTGATCGTGGTCGGGCTGATCGGCGAGCGCGGACGCGAGGTCAAGGAATTCATCGAGCAGATCCTGGGCGAGGAAGGCCTGGCGCGCTCGGTGGTGGTGGCAGCGCCGGCCGACAACCCGCCGCTGCTGCGGCTGCAAGGCGCGGCCTACACGACGCTGATCGCCGAGCATTTCCGCGACCAGGGCAAGAACGTGCTGCTGATCATGGATTCGCTGACGCGCTACGCGATGGCGCAGCGCGAGATCGCGCTGGCGATCGGCGAGCCGCCCGCGACCAAGGGCTATCCGCCCTCGGTGTTCGCCAAGCTGCCGGCGCTGGTCGAGCGCGCCGGCAACGGCCGCGCCGGCGGCGGCTCGATCACGGCCTTCTATACCGTGCTGACCGAAGGCGACGACCAGCAGGACCCGATCGCCGACTCGGCGCGCGCGATCCTGGACGGCCATATCGTGCTGAACCGGGTGCTGGCCGAGGCCGGTCACTATCCGGCGATCGACATCGAGCAGTCGATCAGCCGGGCCATGCACAACATCACCGACGAGACGCACCAGAAGCGCACGCGCCGGCTCAAGCAGCTGATGTCGGGCTATCAGCGCAACCGCGACCTGATCAACGTCGGCGCCTACAGCCCGGGCAGCGACCCGCTGATCGACGAGGCGATCCGCATGCACGAGCGCATCGAGCATTTCCTGCAGCAGAGCATCCACGAGCGCGCCGGGATGGAGCAGAGCTGGCGCGAACTTTCCGCTCTGTTTGCCTGATCGGGCAGCTGGGCGGCAGCGATAATCAGGCATGGCAAATCCGAGCGTGATCGAGACGCTGATCGAACTGACGACGCAGCAATCCGAAGAGGCCGCCAAGCGGCTCGGCCAGGCCACACGCCAGAGCGAGCAGGCCCAGGAAAAGCTCGACCTGCTGCGGCAGTATCGCCAGGAATATGTCGATCAGCTGCAGGCCCAGATGTCCAACGGTCTGAGCGTGGCGGGTCATGCCAATTTCCTGCGCTTCATCCAGGGCCTGGACCGGGCGATTTCGCAGCAGGATGCCGCCGTGCTGCAGTCCAAGTACCTGGTCGAGCGCGAGCGCGACAGCTGGCGCGAGCATGAGCGCAAGCGACTGTCCTACGGCACGCTGGTGCAGCGCGCCCAGCAAGAAGCCCTGCGCCAGGCCAACCGCCAGGATCAGAAACAGACCGACGAGCGGGCGGCGCGCCGCCGCTCACAGCTGGGCTAGTCATCATGAGCTGGAACGATGTGTCCCTGTCCGCGACGGGCAAGGTCAGCGCCAATGACGGCCTGACGGGCCCGGCAGCCGCCGGCTTGCGCGAAGCCGGCTCTGGCTCGTCTTTCGAGCAGGAGCTGCGCCGCCAGACCGAAGCGGGCGACTCGCCCGAAACAAAAGCCCAGGCAACGGCAACGGCCACGCCATCAGCGATGGCAGCGGCCAAGCTCAAACCGGGCAGTGCCGCCGAGCCAGCGGCTGACGACGCACCGTCCGACTGGCTGGCCCTGCTCGACGGAATGCGGGCCAGGGCCGAGGCCAAGCCGGCGGAAGCGGTGACCGAGCCGCCTGATGCAGCAGCGGCTGCAGTGGCTGCAGTTGCCGAGGCGGTTGCTGAACCCGTCATCGAGCCAGTGACGGCCTTGGTCGCGCCCGGAGCGGCTGAACCAGTCGCGGCCAATGCGGCCCCGGCGGCAGAGCCCGCCAGCGCACCAGCCAAGAAAACCGAACAGCAGGCCAGCGAGCCGCTGCCGGCCAGCGCGCTGCTCGATGGCGCCCCGCTGCCGCCCCCGTTCGCGCTGCTGTCGACAGCGCCGCCCGCACTCCAGCCAGCCGCACCGGCAATCGACGCGGCAGCAGCGCCAGCAGCGCCAGCAGCCACCGTGCTGGAATCCGGCACCGATACCCTGGGCAAGCGAGCGCAGCAAGCACTGGACGCGCCCGACCCGGGTGAACTCGACGCCATAGCCGCGCGCGCGCTGGCCGCTGCTGCGCCTGAGCTGGCCAGCCGCACAGCGGCCCAGACCGGCGGCGCCAAGGCGTCCGACAGTCAACCCGGGCTCGATGGGCTGGCCCAGGCCCTGCCTGCTGCCACTGGCCTGGCTCCGGGATCGGAACGCCTGCCCGAGCTGGCGCCGGTACAGCGCCATGTGGCAACGCCGATGGGCCAGCGCGGCTGGGACCAGGCCGTGAGCCAGCAGGTCAGCTGGCTGGTCAGGGACCAGTTGCAGAGCGCCAGCCTGAGCCTGAATCCGCCGCACCTGGGTCCGATCCAGGTCACGCTGCAGCTCGACCAGCAGCAGGCAACGGTGCAGTTCGTCTCGGCCCAGCCCGAGGTGCGCCAGGCGCTGCAGGATGCGCTGCCGGCACTGCGCGCGATGCTGGGCCAGGCCGGCATCGAACTCGGGCAGGCCGATGTCGGCTCGCGTCAGTCCGAGCGTGAGCGCCCCGCCTTCCAGCGCCAGGACCGCCGCAGCGACGCCGCCGAGGATGAACCGGTCGAAGCCCTGGCGCAGCCGCGCGCGCAGGGCGGCGGCCTGCTGAACCTGTTCGCCTGATTTTTTTCATCTCTCATCACAAGCTGAAGTCACATGGCCAATGCCGACCCCAAATCCTCCGACGCCGATGCCAGCGCAGGCAAGAAACCGGCCTGGAAAAAATGGCTGCCGATCGCGCTGCTGGTGCTGGTGGGGGCCGCGGCGGCGGGCGGCTGGTTTTACTGGAAGCGCTCCGCTGACAAAGAACCTCATGCCGAAGCGCAAGCAGCGGCCCCGCAGCCACCGGTATTCCAACCGCTCGAGCCCTTCACCGTCAACCTGAACGGCGACGGCCTGTTCCTGCAGACCGCGCTGACGCTGCAACTGGGAAGCCAGAAGGACGTGGAACATCTGAAGCTGTACCTGCCGCAGGTGCGCAGCCGTCTGCTGATGCTGATATCGGCCAAGACCGGCGAGGAGATTTCGAGCACCGAGGGCAAGCAGCAACTGATCGAGGAAATCATGTCCAGCGTGCGACAGCCCTTTGCCCCCGGTCTGCCCGAGATCCAGATCAGCAACGTCTTCATTACCTCGTTCGTGATCCAATGAGCGTGACTGAAAAGTTTCTGTCCCAGGACGAGGTCGATGCCCTGCTCAAGGGCGTGACCGGGGAGCAGGACGAGATCGGCCCAGCCCCGCAAACCGAGGGCATAAGACCGTACAACCTGGCCACGCAGGAGCGCATCGTGCGCGGCCGCATGGCCACGCTCGAACTGCTCAACGACCGCTTTGCCCGCTTCCTGCGCATAGGACTGTTCAACTTCCTGCGCCGCAGCGCCGAGGTACTGGCCGGCAGCGTGCGGGTGATCAAGTACAGCGAATTCCTGCGCCACCTGGTGGTGCCGACCAACCTGAACCTGGTGCAGATCAAGCCGCTGCGCGGCACGGCGCTGATCGTGATGGACCCCGACCTGGTGTTCCTGTTCGTCGACAACTTCTTCGGCGGCGACGGACGCTTCCAGACCCGGATCGAAGGCCGGGACTTCACCCAGACCGAACAGCGCACGATCCAGCGCATCCTGGGCATCATCTTCGAGAACTATGCCAAGTCCTGGGAGTCGGTCTACCCGATCGAGTTCGAATATGTGCGCTCCGAGATGAACACCCAGTTCGCCACCATCGCGACGCCCAACGAGATCGTGGTGGTGACCACCTTCAGCGTCGAACTCGGGGTGGTCGGCGGCGAGATGCATATCTGCACGCCTTACTCGATGATCGAGCCGATCCGCGACCTGCTGACGAGCAATATGCAAGGCGAGTCGCTGACGCTCGACCAGCGCTGGGTGCAGCAGATGAAGCAGCAGATCCAGGTCGCCGAGGTCGAGGCGGTCGCCAACCTCTGCACCGCCCCGTCGACGCTGCGCGATGTGCTGAATTTCAAGGTCGGCGACGTGATCCCGGTCGAGCTGCCGTCAACGGTCGAGCTCAAGGTCGAGGAAGTACCGGTGCTCGAATGCAGCTACGGTCAACTCAACGGCCAGTACGCGCTGCGGGTCGAGAAACTGCTGCAAGGCGGCAAGAGCATGTTATCGCAAGGAGTCCAAGATGAGCAATGAGGACAAGGAAGGCGGCATCACCGCCGACGACTGGGGTGCCGCGCTGTCCGAGCAAGGCCAGGCCGAGGCCATGCAGGCCAAGCCAGCGGCAGCCGCCAATGTGTTCCAGGACTTTGCCGAGCGCAGCACCAAGTCCAGCACCACGCATGACATCGAGTTCATCCTCGACATCCCGGTGCAATTGACAGTGGAGCTGGGTCGCACCAAGATCGCGATCAAGAACCTGCTGCAACTGGCCCAGGGCTCGGTGATCGAGCTCAACGGCCTGGCCGGCGAACCGATGGACGTGCTGGTCAACGGCTGCCTGATCGCCCAGGGCGAGGTGGTGGTGGTCAACGACAAGTTCGGCATCCGGCTGACCGACATCACGAGTCCGGCCGAACGAATCAGAAAGCTCAACCGATGATGTCCAGTCTGCTCCAAATCACGCTGGCGCTCGGCCTGGTGCTGGGACTGATCGCGGCTGCAGCCTGGCTGCTGCAGCGCCTGTACCAGCCGCGCGCGGGCCAGGGCGCGCTGATCCAGCTGCACGCCAGCGCCGCTCTGGGCGCGCGCGAGCGGGTGGTGCTGCTCGAGGTCGGCGGCCAGTGGCTGCTGGTCGGCGTGGCGCCGGGCCAGGTCAATACCCTGCTGCAGCTGCCGGGGCCGCCGACGCATCTGCCGCCCCCATCCGCCGACACGCGCAGCGCCGCCAATTCCTGGCTCAACCACTACCTGAACCGACACCATGAGCAGCGCTGAACCCCAATGGTGCCAGCTGGGGCACCGGGTCCGGCTGGCGGGGCTGCTGCTGTCGCTCGCCTGCCTGCCGCTGGCCGCCCAGGCCCAGGCCTTGCCGGGACTCGAGCTGGCACGCTCGGCCAATGGCGGCCAGAGCTACAGCCTGAACCTGCAGATCCTGCTGCTGCTGACCTCGCTGACCTTCCTGCCGGCGGTGGTGCTGATGATGACCTGCTTCACGCGCATCATCATCGTGCTGTCGCTGCTGCGCATGGCGCTGGGTACCCAGTCGACGCCACCGAACCAGGTGCTGGTGGGGCTGGCGCTGTTCCTGAGCCTGTTCGTCATGAGCCCGGTGCTCGACCGCATCTATACCGAGGCCTACCAGCCGCTGGCCGAGAACAAGATCTCGGTCAGCCAGGCGCTCGAGCAGGCGGCCGAACCGCTCAAGGGCTTCATGCTCAAGCAGACCCGCCAGGCCGACCTGGCCTTGTTCATCAAGCTGTCCGGCCAGCCGGCGCCGCAGGACGCGGGCGAGGTCCAGCTGCGCGTGCTGGTGCCGGCCTTCGTCACGAGCGAGCTCAAGACCGCGTTCCAGATCGGCTTTGCGGTCTTCCTGCCGTTCCTGATCATCGACATGGTGGTCGCGAGCGTGCTGATGTCGATGGGCATGATGATGGTCTCGCCCTCGATCGTCTCGCTGCCGTTCAAGCTGATGCTGTTCGTGCTGGTCGACGGCTGGCAGCTGCTGCTGGGTTCGCTGGCCGAAAGCTTCGCCTGAAGGAGATCCGATGACACCCGAAAACATCATGACGCTGGGCCGCCAGGCCATCGAGGTGACCGTCATGGTCGCCGCCCCGCTGCTGCTGGTCGCGCTGGTGGTCGGCCTGATCGTCAGCATCTTCCAGGCCGCGACACAGATCAACGAGGCCACGCTGTCCTTCATCCCCAAGCTGCTGGGCATCTTTGCCACGCTGGTGCTCGCTGGCCCCTGGATGCTGGGCGTGCTGACCGACTATCTGAGGTTGATGCTGACCAGCCTGCCCAGCCTGGCTGGCTAAGCCATGGTCGAATTCACGAGCGCCCAGCTGTTTGGCTGGGTCAGCGCCTTTCTCTGGCCGCTGACCCGCATCCTCGGGGTGATCGCCAGCGCACCGCTGCTGAGCCACAGAAGCATACCGACCCGCGTCAAGCTGGGCCTGGGCCTGCTGCTGGCGATGATCGTCGCGCCGACGCTGCCGCCGTTTCCCGAACAGGACCCGCTGTCTTGGGCCGGCCTGCTGATCCTGGCCCAGCAGATGCTGATCGGGCTGGCAATCGGCTTCGTGCTGCGCATCATCTTCACCGGCGTCGAGCTGGCCGGCGAGATGATCGGCATGACGATGGGGCTGGGCTTCGCGACCTTCTTCGATCCGGGCTCGCAGGGCAGATCGTCGGTGATCAGCCAGTTCCTGTCGCTGCTGCTGCTGCTGCTGTTCCTGGGCAGCGACCTGCATCTGCTGCTGATCGAAGCCCTGGTCGAGAGCTTCACCCTGCTGCCGATCACGACCGAACCGGTGCAGCGTGGTGGCCTGCAGCAGATCGCCTACTGGGGCGCCCGGATCTTCGGCCTCGGGCTGCAGCTGGCCATGCCGGCGGTCACGGCGCTGCTGATCACGAACATGGCGCTGGGCGTGCTGACGCGGGCGGCGCCGCAGCTCAACCTGTTCGGCATCGGCTTTCCGGTCACGATGACGGTGGGCTTCGTGATGATCATGCTGAGCCTGCCCTACTGGAGCCAGCCGATGCTCGAAGCCCTGCGCGAGGGCCTGGACATGGTGCGCCAGGTCACGCTGGCGCTGAGTCCGGTTTGAGCCCGGCCTGAGACTGAACTACTGGCTGAGCCGGGATTCCAGGCCCAGGAGGGTTCAGGCCGACTTGAACACCTTGACCGCCTCGACCAGCTGCACCGCCTGATCCTGCAGGCTCTCGGCGGCGGCCATCGACTGCTCGACCATCGCGGCATTGCGCTGCGTCATTTCGTCGATCTGCGAGATCGCCTGGTTGACCTGGCCGATGCCTTCCGACTGCTCGGACGACAGGCGGTTGATATCGCTCATCAGGGTGCTGACGCGGCGGGAATGGCTGACCACCTCGGCGATCGTGCTGCCGGCGGACTGCACCAGCCGGGCCCCCTGCTCCACCTTGTCGACGCTGGCGCCGATCAGGCCCTTGATCTCCTTGGCCGCCAGCGCACTGCGCTGGGCCAGGCTGCGCACCTCGGTCGCCACCACGGCAAAGCCGCGGCCCTGCTCGCCGGCGCGCGCGGCCTCGACTGCGGCGTTGAGCGCCAGGATATTGGTCTGGAAGGCGATGCCGTCGATCACGCCGATGATGTCGCCGATCTTCTGGCTGCTCTGGTTGATCTCGTTCATCGTGCTGACGACCCGGCCGACGACCTCGCCACCGCGCTGCGCGACCTCGGCGTTTTCCACTGCCATGGTCATGGCCTCGCGCGTGGCGTCAGCGGTCTGGCGCACCGAACTGGTCAGCTCCTCCATGCTGGCAGCGGTCTGCTCGATGCTGCTGGCAGCGCTCTCGGAGCGCACGCTGAGGTCGCGGTCGCCACTGGCAATCTCGGCGCTGGCAACACGCATGCTGGCTGCCACCTGGTTGACGGTGCTGACTGCACCCTGCATGCGCTGCAGCGCTTCCTGCAGCGACTGGCCGAGGGCAGTCTTGACTTGCAGGTCGCCGAGTTGCAACGAGATGCCATCGGCCTGGTTGATGCGATGCACCATCTGTTGCAGCTCCTGGCCCTCGCTGGCCGCCTGCATCATGCCGCGCACCAGTAGCAGCTCGAGGGCAGTCTGGACCACCACATACAGGGCATGCAGCAGGATGCGACCGAAGTCGGGTTCGTTCAGGCAATAAAAGCCCAGGCCCGCCGCCAGCAGGCGGTCAAAGACGATGTGGTGCAGCGCGAACAGGCCGGCTGTCAGCAGGATCGGGCGCCAGTCGAGGTAGACCATCACCAGCGCCAGCACGGCGAAGACGCCGAAGTGGTATTCGATGGTGCCGCGCGAAAGCTGGATATGCAGGATCACCAGGCCCACCAGGCAGGTGGTCAGGATCATGCGTGAGGCCAAGGTGCCGCGCGCCAGCGCGAAGGCCAGTCCCGCCACGGCAAGCAGCAGGGCTACCCCGATGAAGGCCGTGGTCGCCTCGACGAATTGAAAGCCCAGCGCGATCGCGCCCAGGGCGCTCAAGGCAATCGCGATCAAGAGAACCTGGTCCCCCAGCAGCTCTCGGTGGCCAAGAGTGGGGATGCGATCAGACAACTGCTTCATTGAGGAATATCGGGTTGCAACAGGAAAGCGTGACATGCTAGTCACATCGGATAACCAATATCAGCCTAGGTAATTGAACAGGCTCAGGCTGCTGACCATCTGGAAGGATTTCTGCGCTGCCTGCAGCGAGAGCTGCTGGCGCGACAGGTCGGACAGGGTCTTGTTGTAGTCGATGTCCTGCAGTGCGTTCAGCTCCTGCGTGTTCTGCAGCAAGCGCGCGCCGCTGAGGTCGTCGAGCCGGTCGAGTTCGCCCAGATGGACGCCGACGGCGGTCTGGCGACTACTGAGCGCGACCTGGGTCGACTCGATCGACTTGCCCAGTGTCTTGAGCGAATCCGCACGCTGGGCCGGGCTCAGGCTGCTATCCTGCAGCTGGGCAATGGTCTGGCCCAGCAGCGCGAACAGGTCCTTGTCGTTGCTGTCCTTGGGAAACAGCGATCGGCCACCCTCGCGGATCGCCATCTCGCGCCCGGTCTCGACCTGCACCAGCTGCGGCTGGTCATCACCGAGATAGCTGACACCGCTGGCATCACTCTGGAACGGCTGGGTCGTCGACTGCTGGCCGGCGAACAGGTAGTTGCCGCTGCTGTCGGTGCTGTTGGCCAGGCCGAGCATCTGCTCCTGCTGGCCCTTGAGCACAATGGCGATGCTGGCCAGGTCCTCGCTGGTGCGCGTGCTGTTGTTGGCCAGAATGACCTGCTCGTTGATGCCCGCCAGATTGTCCTGCATGCTGGTCAGCGTGATGTCGGCCAGTCCCATGTTGCTGCGCAGGCTCTCGCGGTTCTTGCCGAACTGCTCGCGCACCGCCATCGACTGGGTGACGTCGAGCGCGCGCACGGCGGCAGCGGGGTCCTGTGACGGCGTCAGCAGCTTGCTGCCCGAGGCAATCTGCTGCATCGTCTGGCCGACCTTGGCCTGCAGGTCGGACAGGCGGGCGCCACTGCCGCTGTAGAAGTTCTGGGTGCTGATACGCATCGCGGGTGTTCCTTCCGGGCTCAGCGGCCCATGTCGAGTACGGTGCTGAACAATTGCTGGGCCATCTGCATGACCTTGCCTGCGGCCTGATAGGCCTGCTGATAGCGCATCAGGTCAGTGGCCTCCTCGTCGAGGTTGACGCCCGAGGCGTTCTGCAGGGCGGTTTCAGTCTGGGCATTGATCTGGCTGGCCGACTGGCTGGTGAGCTGCAACTCGCGCGTCTGGCTGCCGATGCGCCCGACCAGCTGACCATAGGCCGACTGGATGCTGCTGGTGCCGCCGTTGAGCGTCTTGGCGCTTTGCTGCCCGATCATCTGGCGCAGGTTGCCGCTATCGCCGGCCGCTGCCGTCTCGGCCGAGGCCAGGGCGAGGTCGCGACCGTTCTGCAGCGCCACACCGATGCCGCTGGCCGCATGGGCCGTGGGCCGGATCAGGAAGCTGTCGCCGGCCTTGAGCTCGCCGTTGAGCTCAAGCGTGAAGCCCTGCTCGGCGCTGGCCGCCAACACCTCGTCGGCATTGGCCGAGCTCGCGACGATCTGCTGGTCCGGGCTGCGCAGCAGCTGGTACTGGTCGCCCGCAAGGCGGAAAGTGAAGTCGCTGGCCGTCAGCTTGGAGATATCGCCGAGCTCGGCACCCAGGCTGGCCACGCCCTGGTTGCTGCTGGACGCGGCGACGCCGACGGGGGGCAGGTCGAACAGCGGCTTGCCGGCGGCGCCGGTCTGGTCATAGCCCTTGACCTGCTGGGCATTGATGCCGCTGGCCAGCCCGATCGCCACCAGGCCCAGCGCGTTCTGCGCCGGCGTCAGCGTCTGGTCACGAAAGGCGAGCAGGCCGCCGAGCGCCCCGCCCACCGACTGCTGACTCGACAGGGGAGCCCCGATCTGGTCGCCGAAGTCCTGCACCACCTCGAGGCGGCCACTGTCGGTTTTCGACGGCTGGGTCTTGAACTGATAAGCCGTGGAGCCCGCCACCAGAGGCTGACCATTGCCAATGAAGACGCTGACCTGGTCGTCTTGCTCGTTGACGGAAATCTTGACCACCTTGCTGAGGTCGCGCAGCACCTGGTCGCGCTGATCGAGCAGGTCATTGGATTGGCTGCCAGGCATGCCCTTGGCATTGACGATCGCCTGGTTCAGGCCCACCAGGTGCTGCGCGACGGAGTTGAGATCCTGCACGTTCGATTCGATCTGGCTGTTGACGCCCTTGCCGATCTCGTCGAGCTGGTTGCTCATGTCCTTGAAGCGCGTGGTCACCGACTCGGCGCTGAACAGCACGTTCTGGCGCAGCGTGGCATCGGCCGGCGCGGTCGAGACACTCTGCAGGGTATTGAAGAAGTCCTGCATCGCCGGCGCCACGCCGACCGAGCTGTCGGCCATCATGTTGTCGATCTGCTGGATCTGGCCGTACTGGACTTCGAGCTGGCTCTGTTGCGACTGGGTCGACAACAGCTGGGTGCCGAGAAAGCTGCTGTAGTTGCGCTTGACCTCGGCCACCTGCGCGCCCATGCCCACATTGGCCGTGGCCTGGGTACCAGCCTGGCCCGCCACCTGGACCACGGTCTGGCGGTTGTAGCCGGGCGTGGCGGCGTTCGCGATGTTGTGGGCGGCCGTGTTGACGCCTGCCTGCGCCACAGTCAACGCGCTTTGTCCGATGGAGAAGATATTGGCCATGATGATGCTTTCAGGGACGCCCTACTGCTGTAACGGCAGGAAACGGCCAAACATGAGCCGCAGGCGGCAATCAGGTCGACATCGTGCGCCGGATCACCCGAGCCAGCTTGTCGGCATAGGCCGGATCGGTGGCATAACCGGCCTTCTGCATGCCCTGGGCAAAGCCGGCCACGGTTTGTCCCGAGGCCAGCACCGACTGGTAGCGGGGATTCTTGAGCAGCACCGAGGCGTAGTCGTTGAAGGCCTCGGCGTAGGAATCATAGGCGCGGAATTTCGCCACCTTGCGCTGCGCGACGCCGCCGACATATTCGGTCGTGACCACCTCGGCCACCTTGCCGTTCCAGCCGGGGCCGGCCTTGATGCCGAACAGGTTGTGGCTAGGCGCGCCGTCTGGCATCTTGATCTGGCGCCGGCCCCAACCGCTTTCGAGTGCGGCCTGACCGACGATGAAGGAGGTCGGCAGGCCGGTGCGCTGCGAGGCCTGCTCGGCATGCTGGCCCACGCCCTGGATAAAACCCTGCACCCGCGCGACCACGCCGGTGGCAGGCGCACTGGCCGACCGAAGCGGACGCTTGGCGGCGGCAGCGCCGACCGCCGAGGCGTTGGCATCGACATTGGCACCGGTACCGGTACCGGCGGCGTCCGGACTGCCGACGCCGGGCTGCTGGCCTGGCACGGCGGCAGCGCCGCCAGCGGCATTGGCGCCGGACAGCGCGCCCGGCTGGCGCTGCATCTGGCGCAACATCATGTCGGCCAGGCCGATGCCGCGCTGGGCCATGGTCTGGCTCAGCTGCTGGTCCAGCATCGAGGTGTAGAGCTGGCTGTCCTGGCTCTGCTCCTGGCCCGCAGCCGCCGTGGCCTGGCGCATGCTCTTGAGCATCATGTTGATGAACAGGCCCTCGAACTGCTGAGCGGAAGCCTTGAGCGCCTCGGGCGAGTTCTGCTTGGCGGACTGGCGCAGCGAGTTCAAGCCCTGCACGTCAAGCGCCAGGCTGTTGGGATCGTTCAGTGGCTTCAGGCTCATGATGGGACTCAGATCACTTCAAGTTCGGCCCGCAAGGCACCGGCGGCCTTCATCGCCTGCAGGATGGCCAGCAGGTCCTGCGGCGTGGCGCCGATCGCGTTGAGGGCCTTGACCACATCGGCCAGCAGGACGGCGCGCGGCAGCAGCATGAGCTGGCCGGGCTCCTGCTTGATCTCGATATTGGTGCGGGTCGTCACCACCGTCTGGCCCTGCGACAGCGGAGCGGGCTGGCTGACCTCGGAACTGCTGCCGATCACGATCGAGAGGTTGCCGTGCGCAATCGCGCAGGCCTCGAGCGTGACGGTCTGGTTCATCACGATCGAACCGGTGCGACCATTGAGCACCACCTTGGGCGCTTGCTGGGTCGGCGTGACCTCGAGCGACTCGAGCGCGCCCAGGAAGGCCACGCGCTGGTCCTGCTGCTGCGGCGCCTGCACCTGGATCACGCGTCCGTTCTGCGCCGAGGCGGTGGCCGGACCGAAGCGCCGGTTCAGCGCCTCGACCACCCGGCTGGCGGTGCCGAAGTCGCTGTCCCTGAGTTCCAGCGTCACCGAGTCGCCCTGCCCCAGCTCGGTCGGCACGCTGCGCTCGACGGTGGCGCCGCCGCTGATGCGCCCGACGTTCAAGTGGTTGACCTGTGCCTTGGCGCCACCCGCCGCGGCACCGGCACCGCTGACCAGCACATTGCCCTGCGCCAGGGCATAGACCTGGCCATCGGCACCCTTGAGCGGCGTCATCAGCAGGGTGCCGCCGCGCAGGCTCTTGGCGCTGCCCATCGAGGAAACGGTCACATCGAGCGACTGGCCGCTCTGGACGAAGGCCGGCAGGCTGGTAGTGACCATCACGCCAGCGACGTTCTTGGCCTGCAAGTTGACGCCCGGCGGCAGGGTCATTCCCATCTGCTGCAGCATGTTGACCACCGCCTGGACCGTGAACGGCGACTGGTCGCCGGTGCCGTCGAGGCCCACCACCAGGCCATAGCCCAGCAGCGGGTTGTAGCGCACGCCCTGCAGGGTCGCGAGGTCCTTGATGCGCTCGGCCTGGACCGGGCCCGCCAGCAACAGGCACAGCGCGAACAGGCTGCGGCGCAGACCAGGCAGCGAAGACAGGATAGGCAATGACATCAAAGCGGCACGATGCTGTAGAAGAGGCGGTTGAGCATGCTGGCAAGCTGGGACTTGTCGATCTGGCTGTTGGTCCGGTACTCGAGCCGCGCATCGGCGACCTGGGTCGACGGGACCGTGTTGCCGGCGCTGATCGAGGCTGGCGCCACGATGCCGGAGAAGCGGATGAACTCGGACCCCTTGTCGAGGCCGATCTGCTTTTCTCCGCCGACGAGCAGGTTGCCGTTGGGCAGCACATCGATCACGCTGACGGCCAGGGTGCCGAGGAAGTTCGAGCCGGCCGCACCGGCCTCCTTGTTGCTGGAGGTGTTGCTGCCGCCGGCCTGCAGGCCCAGCCAGTCCGACACGGTGGCCGGCAACAGGGACAGCTTGCTGGCCTGGCTGTTGACGCTGGCGGAATTGGTGGCCGAAGCCGAGGCCCGCTTGTCGGCCTGGGCCTTTTCGTTGATGACGATGGTCAGCACATCGCCGACCGCACGGGCGCGCCGATCCTCGAACAGCGGGCGATAGGCCTGGGCCTGGAAGATCGCGCCCGGGCTGGAGCTGGTCACCGCGGCCGGCTGGGCGCGCGCGCTGGTCGGATAAGGCACGATGGAGCTGGGCTGCACCGCGCTGCAGCCGGCCAGAGCCAGGCAGATCGGTGCCGCCAGATGCTTGAACAGATGCAGCATCTCGTCAACCCAGCTGGGCAATTTTCTGCAGCATCTGGTCGGACGCGGTCACGGCCTTGCTGTTGAGCTCGTAGGCGCGCTGGGCCTGCACCATATTGACCATCTCCTCGACCACGTTGACGTTGGCCGCCTCGACAAAGCCCTGCGACAGCTGGCCCAGGCCGTTGGTGCCGGGCTCGTTGACGATCGGCGCGCCCGAGGCACCGGTCTCGACATACAGGTTCTCGCCCCTGGCCTCGAGACCGGCCGGGTTGATGAAGGACGCCAGCTGCAGCGTGCCGAGCTCCTGCGCCGCGGCAGTGCCCTGCACGGTCACGCTGACCTGGCCGCTGCGCGAGACGGTCAGGACCTGGGCCTCGGCCGGCACGGTGATCTGGGGCAGCAGCAGGTAGCCGCTGGAAGTCACGAGCTGGCCCTGGTTGTCCACGTGGAAGGAGCCGTCGCGGCTATAGGCGACCGTGCCGTCGGACAACTGGATCTGGAAGAAGCCCTTGCCGTCAATCGCGATGTCCTTGCTGTTGCCGGTCTGCATCAGGTTGCCCTGGGTGTGCAGCCGCTCGGTCGCGACCGGTTTGACGCCGGTGCCGAACTGCAGGCCAGTGGGGAACTGGGTCTGCTGCGAGGATGGCGCGCCAGGCTGACGCACGGTCTGGTACAGCAGGTCCTCGAACACCGCGCGCGAACGCTTGAAACCGTTGGTGTTGACGTTGGCGATGTTGTTGGTGATGACGTCCATCTGCGCTTGTTGCGCTTCCAGACCCGTCTTGGCCACCCACAGTGAGCGAAGCATGGCTTGTTCCTTTTATTTGGTGAGGAGATCGCGGGCGATCAGTTCAGGCCCAGCACCTGGTCGGCCTTGCTGGCATTGCCATCGGCATGCTTGAGCAGGCTCATCTGGGTGTCGAACTGGCGCCCCAGGTCGATCATGCGCACCATCGCGTCAACCACGCTGACGTTGCTGCCCTCGAGCGCGCCCGATTCGAGCCTGACGGCGGGATCGGCCTCGGCATCGGCGCCACTGCGCAGCCGGAACAGTCCGTCGTCGCTGCGCGTCAGATCGGCCTGCGGCGGGTTGACGAGCTTGAGGCGACCGATCTGCTCCGCCACCGCCGGGCTCACGCCCGGCTGCAGCGCCGAGATCGTGCCATCGCGGCCGACCATGAGCTCGACATCGGGGGGCAGGTTCAAGGGCCCGCCCTCGCCCAGCACCGGCCGGCCGGACTGGGTCAATAGCGCACCGTCGGGACCGAGCTTGAGCGAGCCGCTGCGGGTATAGGCTTCGCGCCCATCGGTGCCCAGCACCGACAGCCAGCCCGCGCCTGGCAGCGCCAGGTCGAGCGTGCGACCGGTCTGCTGGATCGCCCCAGGCGTGAAGTCGGCCGCCACGGTGCTGCTTTGCACCTGGGCGCGGGTGGGTTTTTCGCCGCCCGGCACCGGCATGGCGCGAAAGGCGTCGATCTGGGCCCGGAAACCACCCGTGCCGACGTTGGCGAGGTTGTGCGACACCGTGGTCTGCTGCTCGGCGACCTGCTTGGCACCGGTCATGGCGGTGTAGATCAGACGGTCCATGGCTTAGTCCAGAAGGCTCAATGCGGTCATCGACCGATGTTGACCACGGTCTGCATGGTCTCGTCCTGGCGGCGCATCATTTCGGCGGCAGCCTGGAAGCTGCGCTGGGCCGAGATCATCTTGATCATCTCGAGCGTGAGGTCGATGTTGGCCGATTCGGTCGAGGAAGCCTTCAGCGAGCCCAGCACGCCGACACCGGGCTGGTTGATCTCGGCCGAACCTGAAGCCGAGGTCTCGAGCCACTGGTTGTTGCCCACGGCATGCAGTCCGTTGAGGCTGCGGAAATTGGCCAGCACCACCTGGCCGAGCACCTTGCTGTTGCCGTTGTTGTAGCGTGCGGTGATGATGCCGTCCTCGGCCACGCTGTAGTTGAGCAACTGCCCGACACCGCGGCCGTCCTGGCTCACCCGCACGGTGAACTTGGAGCCATACTGGGTCGCGCTGCCGAGATCGAGCGCCATCTTGGTGTTGTCGATCGTGATGCCGAATTCGCCCTTGGTGGCCGCCGCGGTGCTGGTGCTGGTGGCGCTGTCATAGACCGTCGAGGACTGGACCTGGCCCTTGGAATCGAAGGTCAGGCCGCCGAGCTTGGCGGGCTTGTCGGTCCCGCCCTGCCAGGCATAGACATCCCAGCTGTTGTCGGCGAGCTTGACGTAGAAGGTCTGGACCCCGACTTCCTTGCCCTGCGCGGTATAGACCGTGGTGGTGGTGGAATGGGTGTAGGTCGTGGGATCGGTCGGATCGAACGCCGCGTAAGCCGCGTCGGACACCGTCTTGAGGGCGGCGTCACCAGCCGGCGCATCGACTGCGGCGGCTGCCGTAGCAGCGGTGGCGGCGGCAACCGCGGCGACCGCTGCCGCGTCGGCGGTGGCCCTGTCGGCAGCCGTGGCATTGGGGTCGAGCGCGCGGGCAGCGGCGAGGGCTTGGGCCTCGGTAGCAGCGGTTTCGGCCGCCACGGCGGCGGCCTGGGAGGCACTGGCCTTGGCGATCGCCGCCTTGTCGGCGACCGAAGCGGCCGTGGCGGCAGGGATCGGGTTGGCTCGCGTGTCAAGCATCAGCTCGAGCGTGGCCTTGGCGGTCGGCTTGGGCGCATCGTTGGCCTGGCTGATCGTCAGCGGCACGGGTTTGCCGGTCTTGATCAGGCCACTGGCCGGATCGGCCAGGAAGCCGGTCAGCTTGTCGCCCATGGAGTTGACGATTTCGCCATCCTTGTTGAGGTTGAACTGGCCGCCGCGGGTGTAGGCCACCCGGTCACCGCTTTCGACGCGGAAGAAGCCGGCTCCGCTGATCGCCATGTCCAGCGGGTTGTTGGTGGCGCTGACGTCACCTTGCGAGAAGCTCTGGCGTCCGCCCGTGGCCCTGATGCCGGTCTCGGTATTCAACGCGGACGCCAGCGCATCCTCGAAATCCGAACCCTTGAAACCCACGGTGTTGACGTTGGCGACGTTGTTGCCAATGACCTCGAGCCGCTTGGCGGAGGACTTGACGGCTGAGTTGTCAATCAGAAAAGCCATGACCGTAACCCCTTAAAATATGAATGAAGATCAGCGCACCTGGCGCACGTCGGCCAGGGCCACATCGCCCAGGCCAGCCAGGTTCAGGCGCACGCTGTTGTTGCTGAGCGAGACACCACCGACCTGGGCCGCCGACAGCGCAGTAGCCGTGACCGACTGGCCGTTGTGCAAGGCCTCGAGCTTGAAGGTGTAGCGGCCGTCGGATGCTGCCGCACCGGCATCGGTGGCGCCGTCCCAGGCGAGCTGGGTCAGACCGGCCGACTGCGGCCCCAGGTCGATGCTGTGCAGCGTCTGGCCGGCGCCGTCGAGCACGGTCAGCTTGAGGCTTTCGACCGACTGCGCGAGATCGACCCCCATCTTGGCCTGGCCTTCGCTGAGCTGCAGCGTCGAACTCGGCACCAGCACCTCGCGCCCGATCAGGCTCGAGGCCTGCATGGTCTGGGTCGCCTGGAAGCCCGACAGCGCCGAGGACAGCGTGCTGTTGAGCTGGTTGATGCCGCTGACCATGTTGAGCTGGGCCATCTGCGAGGTCATCTGCGCATTGTCCATCGGGTTCATCGGGTCCTGGTTCTGCATCTGGGCCACGAGCAGCTTCATGAAGCTGGACTGGGCTTCGCCGACACTGCCGGTGGCAGGTGTAGAGGTGCTGGCCGGGGTGCTGACCCCGGTGTTCGAACTGATGCTGTTGACTGCCATCGGGTGGCCTTTCTCACTGACCGATGGTCAGTGTCTTGAGCGCCATGGATTTGGCGGCATTGAGGGTATCGACGTTGGTCTGGTAGGAGCGCGAGGCCGACAGCATGTTGACCATTTCCTCGACCACGTTGACGTTGGGCATCGCGACATAGCCCTGCTCGTTGGCCTGGGGGTGCGAGGGGTTGTAGAGCAGCCGCGGCGGGGTCTGGTCCTCGACCACCGGGCCGGCCTTGACTCCGGTCGCGCCGCCAGGCAGCGCGGCGGCCATGAACTCGAGCTGCTTGGCCCGATAGGGCTGGCCACCGGGGCCGCTGGTGCTCTCGGCATTGGCGAGGTTGCTGGCCACGACGTTCAGGCGCTGCGCCTGCGCGGTCATGGCCGAGCCCGCGACCTGGAAAACATTGAGCAAGGACATGGCGATCAACCCTGAATGACGGAAAACAAGCCCTTGAGCTTGGAGGACAGGATGGTCACGCCGGCTTCGTAGCGCAGGGCGTTTTCGGTGAAGGCGCTGCGTTCGATGTCGAGGTCGACCGTGTTGCCGTCGCGGCTGGCCTGCACGACAGCACGCGGCTGGGCCTGTGGCATGCCGTCCGAGGCCAGCCCCTGGTGGGCGGCATGGGTGCGCTGAAGCTGCTGCGCATTGCCGGCGGCACCGGCCATGGCGGCCTTCATGGCCTGGGCAAAATCGAAATCCTGCGCCTTGTAGTGGGGGGTATCGGCGTTGGCGATATTGGTTGCCAGCAGCTGCTGGCGCTGCGCCCGCAGTCGCAGGGCCTGCTCGTGAAACCCCAGTGCCTCGTCCAGTCTTCCTGCCATCTAGGCCTCCGTTCAAAACCCAGAACCCGCCCGCTTGCAAGGACGCACGGGCAGTGATAGGGATTGTCTTACTTTACGCAGCTTACGGCACATGCGATCGGGCAAACAAAGCCCAAAACCGCGTTCAGCTTGGCTGTTAGAGCCTCGCACCCGGCATGGGAATCCCTCTACACTTGGTGCCAACCATGAAGCGACCCTACCGTCTGCTGCAAGGCTGCCTGCTGCTGACCAGCCTGGCGGCCCAGGCGCAGCCCTCGACCCGGCACAATCTTGACGCGCTGCGCGAGCAGGTCGCGAGCGCCGTCGAGGCACAACTGCCGGCCTCCAGCCGCGTGCGGGTCAGCCCGCCAGATCCGCAACTCCAGCTACCGGCCTGCCCCAAGCCTGAGGTCCTGCTGCCTTCGGGCCAGCAGCCGCTGCGCGGCCAGCTGCGCATCGGCGTGCGCTGCCACAAGCCCCAGCCCTGGACGATCTACCTGAGCGCCACGATCCAGGAATCGCGCAGCTACTATCTGGCCAAGGCACCGCTGCAGGCCGGTCACCTGTTGCAAGCGCAGGACCTGACGGTCGAGCAGACCTATGCCGAGAACCTGCCGCCGGGCGCAGTGACCGACGAGAAGCAGTGGCTGGGCCGCAGCCTGACGGCGGCAGTGGCGGCCGGCGCACCGCTGCGCCAGCAATGGCTGCGCAGCGTCAATGTCGTCACGGCCGGACAAACCGTCAAGCTGGTGCTCGAGGGCACGGGCTTTCGGATCGACTCCGAGGGCCGTGCGCTGGGCAACGCCGCCGCAGGGCAGCCAGTCCAGGTGCGCGTGGCGTCGGGCCAGACCGTCAGCGGCAAGGCCCAGGCCGGCGGCTGGGTCGAACTGGAACCGTGAAGCCGCTTGCCAACGGACTCAAGTTTGCGGCACCATGACCGTTAACAGGGCAAAGCAAGGCAGCACCCGTCACCACATGTCAGGATACCCCCGTGAAAATTGAACCATCGATCGGCAAAATGCCCGGGCTGGGTGTCAGCAACGCACCGGCCAGCCCCAAGCCCCTCGAGGCCAGTTCGGCCGCGCGCAGCCAGACTGCCACGGTCCAGATGTCGGGCCAGTTCCAGCAGCTCGAGCGTCAGGTCGGCGGTGGCAGCTTCGATGCCAAGAAGGTGCAGTCGATCAAGGAGGCGATTGCCGATGGCCGCTTCCAGGTCGACTCGAGCAAGGTCGCCGATGGCCTGCTGAGCACGGTCAAGGATCTGATCCGCGACAACTCGCGCTCGGCCTGAACATGAACGCCACCGATGCCGCGATCGCGCAAAGCCTGGCGCAGGAGCTTGCCCTCGCGGCCCAGTTGCACGAGGCGATCGGTCGCGAAGAAGCCGCCTTGCTCGACAACGATGCCGACGCGCTGTCACAGGCCGCGCACGGCAAGTCGCAGCTGATCGCCAGCTTCGTCACGCTGCACCAGCAGCTGCGCCGCCTGCTCGGCCAGGCCGGTCTGCCCGAGCAAGACAGCAGCATGGCGAGCTGGGTCGCGCGCCAGACCGATCGATCCGTACAGCAGCAGTGGCAGGAGTTGCTCGATTGCGCCCAGCGCGCGCAGGAGCTCAACCGCACCAACGGCTTGCTGATCCAGCGCCTGTCGGTGCGCAACCAGGCGGCCCTCGCGGCGCTGCGCGGTCCGGGCGAGTCCGCCTTGTACGGACAGGGTGGCCTGACGGGCTTGCGCTCCCAGTTCAGGACCATCCTGGGCTGACCCGTTCCAATTCCTTCAGGCCTGATCCGGCGACGGCCGTTGCAGGCAGACCACGCCAGCCAGGCGCAGCCACCAGCGGATTGATCAGCCGTCAACATTTTTATGCAACTGATCAACAGTTTTCATAAATATTTCAAACTAATGTGAAAATATTAGGGTATCTACCTAACATTTTTCACATTGCATGTCATTTCACCAATATAGTCGCAATCTGAAAATCGGCCAGCGGCTCGCCCTGAGCTCGGCCTTGCTGCTGCTCCTGATCGGCGGCATGGCCTTGCTCGGCACGCTGTCGAACCTGCATCTGAACGACAAGACGCGCGTGATCTACGAGGCGCGGGCCGTTCCGGCGCAGCAGCTCGCGAGCCTGAACCAGCTGATCCAGCGCAACCGTATCCTGGTGATGGAAATGCTGCTGAGCCCGGACCGCAACACGGTCGAGACCAAGAGCGGTGAGTTCGAGCGCAACCAGGCGACGATCACCGGCCTCTGGCAGGCCTACCTGAAGCAGCCGCAAACCGCGCAGGAAAAGACCTTGGCGCAGAGCTTCGACCAGCGCAAGAAGGCATTGTTCGAGCAAGGCCTGGTTCCGGCCAACGAGGCCATGACCGGCGACCGCTATGACGACGCCTCCGACCTCTACATCCGCTTCATCACGCCGCTGGCCCCGCAGGCGCAAGAACCGCTCGACCAGCTGATCACGCTCAAGATCAAGCAGGCCGAAGAGGAATTCCAGGCCTCCAACGTCAGCATGCAGACCGTCAACGGCGTCATCGGCATCACGGCGCTGAGCGCCCTGCTGCTGGGCATCTGGCTGTCCTGGGTCGCGACCCGCTCGATCACGCGTCCGCTGGCCGAGGCGGTGCGCGTGGCCGACCAGGTGGCCGGCGGCGACCTGACGGCCGAGATTGTCGTCAGCGGCAAGGACGAGGCCGGAGCGATGCTGAGCGCGCTCAAGACCATGCACGACAACCTGATCCAGATCGTGTCCCGGGTCCGCCATGGCAGCGAAGCGATCGCCAACGGCTCGCGGGAGATCTCGGAGAGCAGCGCGATGCTGGCCGAACGCACCGAGGAGCAATCGATCAACCTCGAGCGCACGGCGGCAGCGATGGCCCAGATCACCAGCGCGGTCGACAGCAATGCGGAGAGCGCACGCCAGGCCAGCGAACTGGCCCAGCAGACCAGCCAGGCCGCCAGCCATGGCGGCGAGGTCGTGGCCCAGGTCGTCTCGACCATGGAGCAGATCAGCCAGAGCAGCCGCCTGATCACGGACATCACCAGCGTGATCGACGGCATCGCCTTCCAGACCAATATCCTGGCGCTCAATGCCGCGGTCGAGGCCGCGCGCGCCGGCGAGCAGGGCCGCGGCTTTGCCGTGGTCGCGACCGAGGTGCGCCAGCTCGCCCAGCGCAGCGCCTCCGCCGCCAGGGAAATCAAGTCGCTGATCGCCGAAAGCGGGGAACGCGTCAGGGTCGGCACCGAGCTGGTGGCACAGGCCGGCACCAGCGTGAACGACATCGTCGACCAGGTGCGCTCGCTGTCGCAGCTGATCGAGAGCATCTCGCGCGCCAGCCTCGAGCAGTCGAGCAGCGTGTCCGACATCAGCCAGTCGATCTCGAGCATCGACAACATGACGCAGCGCAACGCCGCGCTGGTGGAGGAAAGCGCTGCCGCCGCCGACAGCCTCAGGCAGCAGGCGGTGCAGCTCGAAGAAGTCGTGCGCGTCTTCAAGATCGCCTGAAAGTTCAGCCAGGGGGCGCGGGGGCGGCCAAAGCGGCAAGCAGACACTCATTAGCCGTACTGCTCCGGATCTGATCGCTGCTTGCCGGCGGCGATAATCTTCAATCCCCGGAGCTCCCACTTGGCAGAAGACAGCGACCTCGAAAAGACAGAACCCGCCTCACCCCGACAGCTAGAAAAAGCACGCGAGCAGGGTGATGTGCCGAGGTCACGCGAGATCGGCACCTTCACGGTGCTGGCGGCGGCGGCGCTTGGCTTCTGGATCAGTGGCGAGGCCATGGTGCGCCAGCTCAAGCATATGTTGCTGATGGGGCTGCAGTTCAAGCGCGAACAGCTGTTCGACCCGCAACGGCTGGGCGTGGACTGGGGCCAGCAACTGTTCGACCTGCTGCTGGCCTTCCTGCCGCTGGCGGGCCTGCTGCTGCTGGCGGCGCTGGCCTCGCCAGCATTGATCGGCGGCTGGCTGTTCCATACCGAGGCGCTGGTGCCCAAGTTCAGCAAGCTCAACCCCCTCAAGGGACTGGCCAACATGGTCTCGATGCGCTCGCTCAGCGAGCTGCTGAAGGCGATCGCCAAGACCCTGCTGGTCGGCAGCGTGGCCTGGTTCGTGATCAGCCAGCAGCTAGACGCCCTGCTCGCACTGGCGAGCCAGTCGCCGCGCGAGAGCACGGCCGAACATGTCCGGCTGCTGCTGGCCTGCTTCATCGGGCTGGTCGCGGCGCTGGCCGTGATCGCGCTGATCGACGGCCCCTACCAGATGTGGAGCTACACCCGCAAGCTCATGATGACGCGCCAGCAACTGCGCGACGAAGCCAAGGAGTCCGATGGCAACCCCGAGATCAAGGCCAAGATCCGCGCCCAGCAGCGCGCGATCGCGCGCAGGCGCATGATGGCGCAGGTCCCGACGGCCGACGTGATCGTGACCAACCCGACCCACTACGCGGTGGCGCTGCAATATCCGGAACAGGGCAACCACGCACCCAAGGTGGTGGCCAAGGGCGTCGACGAGGTCGCGGCCCGCATCCGCGAGCTGGGGGCCGCCAACGGGGTCACGATCATCGAGGCGCCGCCGCTGGCGCGCGCGCTGTATCGTCATACCGAACTCGACCAGGAAATCCCGGCACCGCTCTATACCGCCGTGGCCCAGGTGCTGGCCTATGTGTTCCAGCTGCGGACCTACCGCAGCCAGGGCGGTTTCGCGCCGATACGCCCGGAGCCGGTCGCATTGCCGGCCGGCTTCGATCCGCTCGAAACAGCAGGCAATGAAACCGGAGGCAGGGCATGAACTGGAAACAGATTCTGGGCCGCATGAACGGCAAGGCGCTGGCCGCCCCGATGCTGGTGGTGATGATGCTGGCGCTGATGATTCTGCCGGTGTCGTCCTTCATTCTCGACATCTTCTTCAGCTTCAACATCGCGCTGTCGATCATGGTGCTGCTGACGGCGCTCTACACGGTGCGCCCGCTCGATTTCATGGCCTTCCCGGCCGTGCTGCTGATCACGACCATGCTGCGGCTGTCGCTCAACGTGGCCTCGACCCGGGTCGTGCTGACCAATGGCCACACCGGACCGGACGCGGCGGGCAAGGTGATCGAAGCCTTCGGCCATTTCCTGATCGGTGGCAACTACCTGATCGGCGTGGTGGTGTTCGTGATCCTGACCGTGATCAACTTCGTGGTCGTGACCAAGGGCGCCGGACGGATCGCCGAGGTCGGTGCGCGCTTTGCGCTCGACGCGATGCCAGGCAAGCAGATGGCGATCGACGCCGACCTCAACGCCGGCCTGATCGGCGAGGCCGAGGCGCGCAAGCGCCGCACCGAGGTGTCGCAGGAAGCCGAGTTCTACGGCGCGATGGACGGTGCGAGCAAATACGTGCGCGGCGACGCGGTCGCCGGCATCGTGGTCACCGTGGTGAACATGATCGGCGGCCTGCTGGTCGGCATGCTGCAGCACGACCTGCCGTTCAACCGCGCGATCGAGACCTACACCCTGCTGGCGATCGGTGACGGCCTGGTGGCACAGATCCCGTCGCTGATCATCTCGGTGGCCGCCGGTGCCGTGGTCTCGCGCGTGGCCAACGACCAGGATGTCGGCTCGCAGATGATCAACCAGCTGTTCATGAAGCCGCAGGTGCTCTACATCACGGCCGCCATCATCGGCAGCATGGGCATGATTCCGGGCATGCCGCATCTGGCCTTCGGCCTGCTGGCGCTGCTGATCGGCGGCTGCGCCTATTACGTGCCGCAGCTGCTCGAGCGCGAGCGAAAAGCCGAGGAACCGGCGCCAGCCCCGCTGCCGGCGCCCGAGATGGAAGAAGCCAGCTGGCAGGATGTCAGCCCGATCCAGGCCCTGGGCCTGGAGGTCGGCTATCGCCTGATCAGCCTAGTCAACAGCAGCCAGGACGGCGAACTGCTGCGCCGCATCAAGGGCATCCGCAAGAAGTTCGCGCAGGAAGTCGGCTTCCTGCCGCCGCCGGTGCATATCCGCGACAACCTCGAGCTGTCCCCGTCGGGCTACCGGATCACGCTCAAGGGGGTGGAAATCGGCAGCGGCGAATCGCATCCGGGCCAGTTCATGGCGATCAACCCCGGCATGGTCTCGGGTCCGCTGCCGGGCCAGCCGGTCACCGACCCGGCGTTCGGCTTGCCAGCGGTCTGGATCGATGCGAGCATGCGCGACCAGGCCCAGTCGATGGGCTACACGGTGGTCGATGCCGGCACCGTGGTGGCGACCCACCTGAACCACCTGCTGGCGCAGCACGCGGCGGAATTGCTGGGCCGCCAGGAGCTGCAGGCGCTGATCGACCACCTCGGCAAGGAAAGCCCCAAGCTGCTCGACGACCTGGTGCCCAAGCTGCTGCCGCTGTCGACGCTGCAGAAGGTGCTGCAGAACCTGCTGGCCGAGGGCGTGCATATCCGCGACATGCAGACCATCGTCGAGACCCTGATCGAGCAAGCCGCCATGAGCCTGGATGCCTACAGCCTGACCGCTGCGGTGCGGATCGCGCTGGGCCGGGCGATCGTGCAGGAGATCGTGCCGGGCCAGCAGGAACTGCCGGTCATGACGCTGGACCACCGGCTCGAGCGGCTGCTGCTGCAGGCGCTGCAGACCGGCGGCGCCGAGGGCGGCGGGATCGAGCCCGGACTGGCCGAGACGCTGGTCAACCAGACCGTGCAGGCCAGCCAGCTGCAGGAGCAGATGGGCTACACCCCGGTGCTGCTGGTGCCGGCGCCGCTGCGCTCGATGCTGGCACGCTTCCTGCGCCGCACCCTGCCGCAGCTCAAGGTGCTGTCGCACGCCGAGCTGCCAGACAGCCGGACCATTAAAGTCACCCACCTCGTTGGAGCCTGAACATGAAGGTTCACCGTTTTATTGCCAGTAGCGCGCGCGAGGCACTGAGCCTGGTGCGCGAAGCCCTGGGGCCCGAGGCCATGATCCTGGCCAACCGCAGCGCAGAGGCCGGCATCGAGATCCTGGCCTGCAGCGAACGGGACTACGCCACGGTCATCGAGCAGTACCGGGATGACGATGCAGACCCGGCACTGGCAGCGCCGGCGCCGGCGCCAGCCCCGGTGCCGGCACCCGACCCGGCGCTCGGCATGAGCGTGGTGATGGAGGAGATCCGGGCCATGCGCGAGGCGCTGGCCAAGCAGATGAACGAGCTGGCCTGGTCGGGCCAGCAGCAGCCGAAGAACCCGCTCAAGTCGGCGATGCTCAAGCATCTGCTGAGCCTGGGCCTGAGCCCGAGCCTGACGCGCTACCTGACCGAGAACGCCCCGAGCGAGGGCGACCTCGAGCAGGCGATCGAATGGTCCAAGGGCATCCTGACGCGCAACATCAATGTGCTGCAGGACGAGGACAGCTTCCTCGACGAGGGCGGTGTCTACGCGCTGATCGGGCCGACCGGGGTCGGCAAGACGACGACGACCGCCAAGCTCGCGGCGCGCTATGTGATGCGCCATGGTCCCGGCAAGCTGGCACTGATCACGACCGACGGCTACCGGATCGGCGCGCATGAGCAGCTGCGCATCTACGGCAAGATCATGGGCGTGATGGTGCACTCGGTCAAGGACGAGGTGGACCTGCGGCTAGCGCTCGAAGAGCTCGCGACCAAGCACACGGTGCTGATCGACACCGTCGGCATGAGCCAGCGCGACCAGATGGTGGCCGAGCAGATCGCGATGCTCGCCGGCACCCAGGTGCCGGTCAAGCGCCTGCTCTGCCTCAACACCACCAGCACGATCGAGACCTTGAACGAAGTGGTGCATGCCTACCGCGGATCGGGGCTGGAAGGTGTCATACTGACAAAGCTTGACGAGGCTGTCACGATCAGCAATGCGCTGGACGTGGTGATCCGGCAGAAGCTGCGGCTGTTCTACCTGGGCACTGGACAGCGCGTGCCCGAGGACCTGCAGCTCGCGCAGGCACGTCCGCTGGTCGAACGGGTGTTCGAGCTGCGCAGCAGCCAGAGCAGCAAGCATTACGAGGACAGCGAGCTGCCGGTGCTGATGAGCACCGATGCCGTGCGCCTCGACACCAGTGTGCAAGGGATAAAAATTGCTTGACCTGTCCAATGACCAAGCCGCCGGCCTGCGCCGCATCCTCGGCACCCGAAAGTCACGCTATGTGAGCGTGCTGACGGCGCTCGAACCGGCGCAGAAAAACCTGGTGCTGCTCAACCTGGCGGCCGCACTGGTGCGCGCGGGCAACGAGGTCCAGTTGCTCGACGCCAGCCTGAACGCCGACGGCATCGCCTCCTGCGCGGCCCAGCTGCCCACGCCTTCGCTCTGGCAGCTGGCCTGCCGCCAGGGCGATGCGCAGCAGGCGGTGCAACCGCATGGTCCGGGCGTGCGGATCGCCCGCCTGGCCAACCGTCCGCTCGACGAACTGCTGAGCCAGCCCGACGATGCGGCCAAGCTGTCGCAACAGCTGCAGGCGCTGAGCCCGGCCGGTCAGTTCTGTCTGGTCGACACCGACTTGCAGCGCGACAACCCCTTTGTGCTGCCCGAGCTGGCACAGGGCGAAATGGTGGTGCTGACCTCCAGCACGCCGGACTCGATCAAGCATGCCTACGCCCAGATCAAGGCCCTGCATGGGCAGCTCGGACGGCGCCAGTTCCTGCTGATGGTGGTGGGCGCGACGCTGGCGCAAGCCGAAAAGATCCAGCAGAACATCGCGCAGGCGGCCAACCAGTACCTGGCCGTGCCGGTGCGTTTCCTGGGCCACCTCCCGCACGACGAGCATCTGGCGCGCGCGCTGCAGCTGGGGCGGCCGGTGGTCGAGGCCTTTCCGATGGCCAGCGCCTCGATCGCCTTGCGCGAGGTGGCGGCGCGGCTGCTCAGCGTCGGCCAGTCACAACAGACGGCGGCCTCTTTGCTGGAGCGCTGAACCATGTACGACGCCAAGGGCCGGGCCCCCAAGGACCGGGTGATCGAGCAGCATATCCCGCTGGTCAAGAAGCTGGCCTACCAGCTCAAGGCCAGGCTGCCCGCCAACGTCGAGGTCGACGACCTGATCCAGGCCGGCACGATCGGCCTGCTCGATGCCATGAGCCGCTACGAGGTGACCCAGAGCGCCCAGTTCGAGACCTATGCGGTGCAGCGCATCCGCGGTGCCATGCTCGATGAGCTGCGCAGCCAGGACTGGCTGCCGCGCAGCGTGCGCCAGAACATGCGCCAGATCGAGGGCGCGCTGAGCGAGCTGCAGCAGGAACTGCTGCGGGCGCCGAGCGAAGCCGAGATCGCGGCCCGGCTCGATCTCACGCTGGCCGACTACCAGCAAAAACTCAGCGACGGCGCCGGCCACCAGCTGATCTATTTCGACGACTTCAAGTCGAGCAGCGACGACAGCAGCGACCATTTCCTCGACCGGCATTGCCAGGACAGCTCGCATGACCCATTGCAGGCGCTGCTGCAGGAGGGCTTTCGCGCCGCGCTGATCGAGGCGATCGATGCCCTGCCCGAGCGCGAGAAGCTGCTGATGGGGCTGTACTATGAGCAGGAACTCAATCTGAAGGAAATCGGCGCCGTGCTCGGCGTGACCGAGTCGCGCGTGTCGCAACTACACAGCCAGGCGGTGGCCCGTCTGCGCAACCACCTGAGGAGACAGGAATGGACTGGGGCAGTTTAGCCGGCCTGGTGCTGGCGTTGGCGGCGATCGCGGGCGGCCAGTGGGTCGAAGGCGGCAAGCTCGCCGCCTTGGTGCAGCCAGCCGCGATGACGATCGTGCTGGGCGGCACGCTGGGCGCCGTGCTGCTGCAAAACGGCATGGGTACGCTGTGGCGCGGCCTGCGACTGGCGGGCAAGGCCTTTGCGCCGCAACCGCCCTTCTACGAGGCCCTGATCGCCTCGATCCATGGCTGGAGCAAGACCGCCAGAGCCGACGGTTTCCTGCAACTCGAGCGCTACCTGACCGACCAGCGCGACCCCTTCATCGCCAAGGGCATGCGCATGCTGGTCGACAACGTCGATGCCGAAACCCTGCGCTCGATCCTCGAGACCGACATCGACAGCTACGAGCGCTGGGAGCGGCAGTCGATCCGGGTCTGGGAGGCCGCCGGCGGCTATGCGCCAACCATCGGCATCCTGGGTGCCGTGCTGGGATTGATGCGGGTGATGGACAACCTCGGCGAGCCGGCCCTGCTCGGCAGCGGCATCGCGGTGGCCTTCGTCGCCACGGTCTATGGCGTGGCGCTGGCCAACCTGGTCTGCCTGCCGATCGCCAACAAGCTCAAGAAGCAGCTGGCGCTGGAGCTGCTCAAGCGCACCATGCTGGCCGACGCACTCGTCAGCATCTCCCGGGGAGAAAACTCGGGCGTGATCCAGGAGCGCATGAACAGCCACTGGCAGCAAGGCGGCTGAGATGCGACGCCGCAGAAACAGACGCCAGGACGACGATACCGACTCGGCCGACCGCTGGCTGGTGTCCTATGCCGACTTCATCACGCTGCTGTTCGCCTTCTTTGTCGTGATGTATGCGCTCTCGCTGCAAGGCGGCAAGTACCAGGACCTGACGGAATCGTTCGACCAGGCCGTCGGCAAGGCGCAGCCCCCCGCCGGGTCCGACGCCCAGGCATCGAACGCCGCCGGCGCACAGAGCGACGCCACCCCCGAGGTGGACGAGATGCAGCAGATCGCCGAACAACTGGCCAAGCGCCTGTCGATCACGTTCCAGCAAGGCGCAGCGCAGGTGCGGCATCTGCCCCATGCGATCCACATCGAATTCGATGCCGGCATCCTGTTCGCCCCGGCCGAGGCCAATCTGAGTCCGGCCGCATTGAGCGCCTTGCGCTCAGTGGCCGATGTGCTGCAGGCTTACCCGAAGCATATCGTTCAGGTCATCGGCCACACCGACACCCTCGACATCCGCTCGCTGCAATACCCGTCGAACTGGGAACTGTCGGCGGCCCGGGCCAGCAGCGTGGTGCGGCTGTTCATCGAGTCCGGGATAGCGGACCAGCGCCTGGTCGCGATCGGCCGCGGCGCGACCCAGCCGGTCGCGAGCAACGCCAGCGCCGAGGGCCGGCTGCGCAACCGCCGGGTCGAGATCCAGATCCTGCCGACCGCTGCGCCTGCTGCCCCAGCGGGGGCGTCATCTGCCACGCCGCCTGCCAAATCGCCTTCCAAACCGGCCTCGAAGCCCGCCTCCAAGCCGGCCTCCGCGGCTCCAGCCGACCCGACGACATGAAACCTGTGACTCGCCGCTGCGCTACCATCCCGGCTTCAAGATGATCAAGCAAGCTGCCCCCCAATCCGTCGGCCCTACTGGCTCTACCGGCCCTGACGACGCCTCCCTGCCCACCCCCAGCCTGCGCCGGCGCCTGGCCTGCTGGCTCTACGAGGGGGTGCTGCTGTTTGGCGTCGTCTTCGTCGCCAGCCTGCTGTTCAGCGTCGTGACCCAGACCCGCCACGGCCTGCAGAACCGCCCCGAGCTGCAGGCCTTCCTGTTCCTGCTGCTGGGGCTCTAC
Source organism: Burkholderiales bacterium (assembly GCA_026400105.1). Lineage (GTDB taxonomy): Bacteria > Pseudomonadota > Gammaproteobacteria > Burkholderiales > Burkholderiaceae_C > Malikia. The sequence goes on along the minus strand of JAPLPQ010000030.1, from coordinate 17,461 downwards.
TTCACCTGGTGCTGGACCCATTCCCACACGCTGCCGATGCGGACCTGGCATATCCGCATCCAGGGCCCGGACGGCCGTCCGCCCAGCCCGGGTCGGGCGCTGCGGCGCTATCTGCTGAGCTGGATCTGGCTGCTGCCGCCGCTGGCATTGGGGTCGCTGCTGGCGCTGCAAGGCGGCCAGCTGCTGGCGCTGACGCTGGGCTGGGTCGCCTGCTGGGCCGCGCTGTCGTACCTGCACCCGAAGCGCCAGTTCTGGCATGACGCCTGGGCCGGCACCGAGCTGGTGTTCGACCCGTCCCAGCCCGGCAAGGCCGGTCGGGGACGCAAGCCATGAGCGCTGCGCCCCAGCCCGCCACGCACGAGTCGCCGCAGGCACAAAAGCAGCGCCATGGCCTGGCCAGGCTGCGCCACGCGCTGGGCTATTCGCTCGCGGGCCTGCGCGCGGGCTGGCATGAGCCGGCGTTCCGCCAGGAGGCGATCGCGGCGATCTTCATGCTGCCGGCAGCAGTCTGGCTCGGACGCAGCTGGGTCGAAACCAGCTTGCTGATCGGCGGCGTGGTGCTGGTGATGGTGGTCGAACTGCTCAACACCGGCATCGAAACCGCGATCGACCGCATCGGCCCCGAATGGAACGAACTGTCCAAGCGCGCCAAGGACATGGGCAGCGCTGCCGTGTTGCTGAGCCTGCTGCTGTGCGCCGGGGTCTGGATCGCGGCGCTGCTTCACCGACTGCTGGCATGATGATGGTCATGAACCTGCAGGAAAACAATTCTTCCCGGCCGCTGACGGTCTGCGTCTATTGCGGCTCCCGACCCGGCCATGACCCGGCACATATGGCGCTGGCGCGCGAGGTCGGTCAATGGATCGGTGCCAACGGCGCCCAGCTGGTCTATGGCGGCGGCCACCATGGCCTGATGGGCGCGGTGGCGGACGCGGCGCTGGCGGCGGGCGCGCGCGTGATCGGCGTGATCCCCGAGGCGCTGGTCGAGATGGAAGCGGCGCACCAGGGCTGCACCGAGCTGCATGTGGTCGCCAACATGCACCAGCGCAAGCAGCTGATGGCCGAGCGCGCCGATGTCTTCCTGGCGCTGCCCGGCGGCATCGGCACTTTCGAGGAGCTGTTCGAGGTCTGGACCTGGCGCCAGCTCGGCTACCACGACAAGCCGATCGGATTGCTCAACGCCGGCGGCTACTACGATGCCCTGCTGGCCTTCCTGGGCTCGAGCGTGCAGGCCGGCTTCATGGGCCAGTGGCAGATGGAGCTGCTGCGCGTGAGCGACAGCGCCAGCGAGTTGCTGCCGGCGCTGCTCGACGCCGCCCGACCGGGCGTGCCGGACCAGCTCGAACAGATCTGAAGCTGAAGGCCCGGCCCGGACGGCCGTGCCGCTGCTCAGACCGCCGATTCGTCCTGCTCGCCGGTGCGGATGCGGATCACGCGCTCGACCGGGGTCACGAAGATCTTGCCGTCGCCGATCTTGCCGGTACGCGCGGCGCGGATGATGGCGTCGACGCAGCGCTCGACATCGTCGCCCTTGACCACGAGTTCGATCCGGACCTTGGGCAGGAAGTCGACCACGTACTCGGCGCCACGGTAGAGCTCGGTATGGCCCTTCTGGCGACCGAAGCCCTTGACCTCGGTCACGGTCAGCCCCGTCACTCCCTGCTCGGCGAGCGCCTCGCGCACTTCCTCGAGCTTGAAGGGTTTGATGACGGCGGTGATTTGCTTCATGGATAAGGCTCCGGGAATGGGGATTGAAAACTCTCAGGTCAAAACTGTATCACGCCCCGCCCGGCGGCCCGGACGGGCCGGGCTTCAGGCGCGGTAGCGGTTGGTGTTCGGGTAGCGCCAGTCCTTGCCGAAGCTGCGGTGCGTGACGCGGATGCCGACCGGCGACTGGCGGCGCTTGTACTCGTTGAAGCGGATCAGGCGCACCACCTGGTCGACCGCCGCCTGCGGATAACCGGCGGCGATGATCTCGGCCGGGGACTGGTCCTCTTCCATGTAGCGTTCGACGATGGCGTCGAGCACCTCGTAGGGCGGCAGGCTGTCCTGGTCCTTCTGGTCCGGGCGCAACTCGGCGCTGGGCGGGCGCGTGATGATGCGCTCGGGGATCGGGTTGGCACCGGTGCCGTAGGGGTCGTTGGCATTGCGCCACCAGGCCAGCCGAAAGACCATGGTCTTGACCAGGTCCTTGATCACCGCGAAGCCGCCCGCCATGTCGCCGTAGAGCGTGCAGTAGCCGGTCGCCATCTCGCTCTTGTTGCCGGTGGTCAGCACGATGGAGCCGAACTTGTTCGAGAGCGCCATCAGCATCGTGCCGCGGATGCGGGCCTGGATGTTTTCCTCGGTGGTATCGAACGGACGGCCTTCGAACAGGGGCCCGAGCGAGCCCAGGAAGGCATCGAACTCGGGCTGGATCGCGATCTCGTCGTAGCGCACGCCCAGGCGCTGCGCCATCTCGCGCGCATCGATCCAGGAGATGTCGGCCGTATAGGGCGAAGGCATCATGACCGCGCGCAGCTTGTCGGCGCCGAGCGCGTCGACCGCGATCGCCAGCACCAGCGCCGAGTCGATGCCGCCCGACAGGCCCAGCAGCGCGCCCGGAAAGCCGTTCTTGCCGACATAGTCGCGCACGCCCAGCACCAGCGCGTGCCAGAGGTCGGCCTCGAGCGATTGCTCGGGCGCGATCGGGCCGATCAGGCCGAAGCGCGACGGGCTGGCAGCGGCCTCGGCCGGCGACTGCAGCGTGAGCGCGAACAGGTCCTCGGCAAAGCTTGGCGCGCGCGCGGCCAGCGCGCCATTGCGGTCGAGCGCGAAGCTGCGGCCCTCGAACACGATCTCGTCCTGGCCGCCGACCAGATGGGCATAGACCAGCGGCAGGCCGGTCGCCAGCACGCGCAGGCGCATGGCCTGTTCGCGCTCGTCGCCCTTGCCGGCGTGGAAGGGCGAGGCATTGATCACGGCCAGCAGCTCGGCGCCGGCGGCCTTGGCGGCGGCGGCCGGCGCCTCGAACCAGGCATCCTCGCAGATCAGCAGCCCGACCTTGACCTTCTGGCCGTTGGCGCCGACAACCTCGAACACGCAAGGCGCGTCGCCCGGCACGAAGTAGCGCCGCTCGTCGAACACCTGGTAGTTGGGCAGCTCGCGCTTGGCGTAGCGCTGCGTGAGCTGTCCCTCGAACAGCACGCTGGCGGCGTTCAGGCAGGGCGCGCGCGAGACGCTGCGGCCGCGCTCGCCGCCCGGTGCCGGCGCCGGATGGCCGACCACGATATGCAGGCCGCAAAGCCCCGCGGTCTCGCGGGCCACGGTTTGCAAGGCATCATCGCAGGCGGCGACGAAGGCCGGGCGCAGGTAGAGATCCTCGGCCGCGTAGCCGCACAGGGCCAGCTCGGGCGTCAGCAGCAGGCTGGCACCCTGGGCATGGGCCTGGCGCGCGGCAGCGACGATTTTTTGCGCGTTGCCGGCCAGGTCGCCGACGACGAAATTGAGCTGCGCAACGCAGAGCTGGAGGGTCATGGAGATACCGTATATGGGGAGCAAAAACGTTGGCAAGGATTATGTCATCCGGGTGCTGGATCAGCCCTCGGAAATCGATGCCGGAGCCTGGAACGCGCTGCTGGCGCGCCAGCCCGGCGGCGCGGGCGGCCCCTTCATGCGCCACGACTACCTGGCTGCGCTGCATGACAGCGGCTGCGCGACAGCCGCGACCGGCTGGGGCCTGCAATGGCTCATGCTCTGGCACGGCGGCGAGCTGCAGGCCGCCGCCCCGCTCTACCTGAAAAGCCATTCGAGGGGCGAATATGTCTTCGACTGGGCCTGGGCCGAGGCCTACGAGCGCCATGGCCTGGCCTACTACCCCAAGGGGCTGGTCGCGGTGCCGTTCACGCCGGTACCGGGACCGCGTCTGCTGGCGGTAGACGCCGCGGCGCGCGCCGCGCTGCTGCAAGCGCTGATCGCGCACTGCGAGCAGCTCGGATTGTCATCGCTGCATCTGCTGTTTGCCGCGGAGCAGGACATCGCCGCCTGCCGCGAAGCCGGCTTGCTGCTGCGCCAGACCGTGCAGTTCCACTGGCAGAACCAGCACGGCCCTGGCTACGCCGACTTCGACGATTTTCTGGCCACGCTCAAGCAGGACAAGCGCAAGAAGATCCGACAGGAGCGGCGCAAGGTGATGGATGCCGGCGTGACTTTCGACTGCAAGCGCGGCACCGACATCCAGGCCGAGGACTGGGACTTCTTCTACCGCTGCTACGAGCGCACCTACCTCGAGCATGGCAACCGGCCCTATCTGAGCCGCGACTTCTTCGCTCGCCTGCAGGATTCGCAGCCCGGACAATGGCTGCTGTTCATCGCGCGCCATGCGGCGGGTGAGCGCATCGCGGCCAGCCTGGTTGGCTTGAGCGACGACAGTGACAAGCCCGAGGCCGCCTACGGCCGCTACTGGGGCGCGCTCGAGCGGGTCGACTGCCTGCATTTCGAGGCCTGCTACTACCAGCCGCTGGCCTGGTGCATCGCGCAGGGCGTGCAACGATTCGAGGGCGGGGCCCAGGGCGAGCACAAGATGGCGCGCGCACTGCTGCCGGTGACCACCTGGAGCGCGCACTGGCTGGCGCACCCGGCGTTTTCCGACGCGGTCGAACGCTATCTGGCGCAGGAGGGCGAACACATCGGTGCCTACCTGGAGCAGCTGGAAAGCCGAAGCCCCCTGAAGTCCGGGGCTTGAGCCGGGGACTTCAGGGGGCTTGCAGGGGAAGCGTCAGCGGGCTGGCGCCTGGATCAGATCAAATCAAGGTCGCCAGCCAGGGGCTTAGGCCTGCGCCTTGTCGTAGGCAGCGATGCCGTCTGTGATTTCCTGGTGGGCGGCTTCCTTGCCCTCCCAGCCCAGCACCTTGACCCATTTGCCGGCGTCGAGGTCCTTGTAATGCTCGAAGAAATGCTTGATCTGGGCCAGCTGGATCTCGGGCAGGTCTTCCAGCGATTCGATCTTGGCGTACAGCGGCAGGATCTTGGCGGTCGGCACGGCGATGACCTTGCCGTCGACGCCGCCTTCGTCTTCCATCTTCAGGATGCCAAGCGCACGGCAGGGCACGACCACGCCCGGGGGCAGCGGCACCGGGGTGATGACCAGCACGTCGACCGGGTCGCCATCGCCGGCGATGGTCTTGGGCACGTAACCGTAGTTGGTCGGGTAGTGCATGGCGGTGTTCATGAAGCGGTCGACGAAGACGCAGCCGGACTCCTTGTCGACTTCGTACTTGATCGGGTCGCCGTTCATCGGGATCTCGATGATGACGTTGAACGCTTCGGGCAGCTTGCTGCCGGGGGAGACTTGGTTGAGGGACATATTGTCTATCCGGATTGGATTGATGAAAGCTGTGTGCACCAGGTGCGCACGCATCAAAATCATTTTACCGGCCCAACCTACCCCCTCCTTACGGCGGATGCCGCCACAGCGTGCCTTGGTGTAATCTTGGCCCCATGGCAGAACGCGTGATCCCCCTGGTCGACCTGCGCAGCAAGGCGCTGGCGGCCCCCCGCCCTTTACAGGCCATCGCAGCCAGCGGGCAGTTGCTCGACAGGCTGGGTCGGCCGCTGCGCGACCTGCGCATCAGCGTGACCGACCGCTGCAACTTCCGCTGCAGCTACTGCATGCCCAAGGAGGTGTTCGACCAGGGCCACCCCTACCTGCCGCATTCGGCCTTGCTGCGCTTCGAGGAAATCACCCGGCTGGCCAAGGTCTTCGTGGCGCATGGCGTGCGCAAGATCCGGCTCACCGGCGGCGAGCCGCTGCTGCGCAAGGACCTCGAGCAACTGGTCGCGCAGCTCGCGGCGCTGCGCACCCCGGACGGCCAGCCGCTGGACCTGACGCTGACGACCAATGGCAGCCTGCTGGCGCGCAAGGCGCGCGCGCTCAAGGACGCCGGCCTGCAGCGCGTGACCGTGAGCCTGGACGCGCTCGACGACGCCATCTTCCGGCGCATGAACGATGTCGACTTTCCGGTGCGGGCCGTGCTCGACGGCCTGGAAGCGGCGCAGGCCGTGGGGCTGGGTCCGATCAAGGTCAACATGGTGGTCAAGCGTGGCACCAACGAGCAGGAGATCCTGCCGCTGGCGCGCCATTTCCGCGGCAGCGGCGTGACGCTGCGCCTGATCGAATACATGGATGTCGGCGCGACCAACGGCTGGCGCATGGACCAGGTGCTGCCGAGCGCCGAGGTGGTCGAGCGGATCGGGCGTGAGCTGCCGCTGGTGCCGCTGCAGGCCTCGGCCCCGGGCGAGACCGCCGAGCGCTGGGGCTATGCCGGCGCCGATGGCCAGCATGACCCGGCGCTGGGCGAGATCGGCCTGATCAGCAGCGTGACCCAGGCCTTCTGCGGCGACTGCAACCGGGCAAGGCTGTCGATGGATGGCCGGCTCTACCTCTGCCTGTTCGCCTCCCAGGGCTACGACCTGCGCGCGCTGCTGCGCGAACAGGCGGCGGACGAGGCGCAGATCGCCTCGGCGCTGGGCGCGATCTGGCAGGGGCGAGGCGACCGCTACTCCGAGCTGCGCGCCCTGCTGCCGGCCGACAGCGCGGCGACCGGGAAGCGGATCGAGATGAGCTACATCGGTGGCTGAAGGCATGGCGCAGGCTGAACACAACGTAACGGTGGACGCACTGATCCTGGCCGGCGGCCGAGGCTCGCGCATGGGCGGGGTCGACAAGGGGCTGCAGCGCCTCAAGGGCCAAGCGCTGGTCGAGCACGCGCTGGCGCGGCTGCGCCAGCAGGCCGGCGGGCGGCTCGGCGCCATCATGGTCAACGCCAACCGGCACCTGGACGACTACCGTGCGCTGGGGCTGGCGGTCTGGCCCGATGCCCTGGCCGACTTCCCGGGCCCGCTGGCGGGCTTCCTGGCCGGGCTCGAGCACGGCAGCCAGCCCTGGCTGCTGACCGTGCCCTGCGACTCGCCGCTGTTTCCGCTCGACCTGCTCGAGCGGCTGGCACAGGCGGCCGAACGCGAGGGCGCCGACCTGGCGCTGGCGCTGGGCCGCGACGAGGAAGGCCTGCTGCGCCGCCAGCCGGTGTTCTGCCTGCTCAGGCGCGAGCTGGCCGACAGCCTGCGCGCCTACCTGCAGGGCGGCGGACGCAAGATCGACCACTGGATCGGTTCGCAGCGTCATGTCGCGGTCGCCTTCGATGCGCCCGGCGACGACCCGCGCGCCTTCTACAATGCCAACACCCTGGCCGAACTGCGTGCGCTCGAAATCGGTCTCTGACCCCAATTGAAGATGAAGACACTGGACCAGATCGCGGCCGAACTGCAAGGCTATGACCCGAATGCGCTGCCGGCCGACGCGGTCGACGAGTTCCTGTCGCGGCTGGTCGAGCCCGTGGCACAGACCGAGCGCGTCGGCCTGTTCAACGCGCTCGACCGGGTGCTGGCGGCGGACCTGATCGCGCCGCTCAGCGTGCCGCCGCACGACAACTCGGCGATGGACGGCTACGCCTTTGCCGGCGCACAGCTGCAAGCCGGCCAGGGGCTGGCGCTGCGCGCGGTCGGCACGGCCTATGCCGGCGCGGCCTGGCAGGGCGAGCTCGGGCCGGGCCAATGCGTGAAGATCATGACCGGCGCGGTGATGCCGGCCGGGCTCGACACCGTGGTGCCGCTCGAGCTGACCCGGGTCGAAGGCGAGTGGGTCCAGGTTCCGGCCGATGCGCTGCGCGCGGGCGACAACCGCCGCCTGCTCGGCGAGGACCTGATGGCTGGCCAGCCGGCCCTGCTGGCCGGCAGCCGGATCGGCCCGGCCGCGCTCGGCCTGATCGCCAGCCTGGGGCTGGCCGAGGTCACGGTGCGGCGGCGGGTGCGGGTAGCGTTTTTCTCGACCGGCGACGAGATCCTGAGCCTGGGTGAAGCACCACGCGAGGGCGCGGTCTACGACAGCAACCGCTACACGCTGTTCGGCCTGCTCAAGCGCCTCGGGGTCGAGCTGATCGACCTCGGCGCGGTGCAGGACCGGGCCGACAGCCTGGAAGCGGCATTCCGGCAGGCCGCCTCGATGGCCGATGCGGTCATCACGAGCGGCGGCGTCAGCGTCGGCGAAGCCGACCACACGAAAGCCGTCATGCGCCGGCTGGGCGACATGGCGTTCTGGCGCATCGCGATGCGCCCGGGCCGCCCGATGGCGGTCGGCCGGCTGCAGCAGGCCGGCAGCAGCGCATTGCTGTTCGGCCTGCCCGGCAATCCGGTCGCGGTCATGGTGACCTTCCTGGCCTTCGTGCGCCCCGCCCTGCTGCGCCTGATGGGCGCGCGCCAGACCCAGCCGCTGCGCGTGACGGCGCGCAGCGAGCAGGCGATGCGCAAGAAGCCCGGGCGCACCGAGTTCCAGCGCGGCATCGCGAGCCGCGCCGCCGACGGCAGCCTGCAGGTGCGCAGCACCGGCAGCCAGGGTTCGGGCGTGCTGCGCTCGATGGCCGAGGCCAACTGCCTGATCCGGCTCGATCACGACCAAGGCAACGTCGCCGTCGGCGACCCGGTCGAGCTGCTGCTGTTCGACGGCCTGATCTGATGATCTGAGGCCGCGTAGGCGCAAGCCCGAGGCCGCAGCCGCAGCGACTGGCAACCAGCAACGGATCAGCGCCTGCTCAGCGCTGGTTCAGCGACTGGGCACGCCGCGGTTGGCCAGCGCATCGGCGCGCTCGTTGCCCGGGTCACCGGCATGTCCGCGCACCCAATGCCAGTCGATCCGGTGACCATGGCCCTGCACCACCGCGTCGAGCTGCTGCCACAGGTCCTGGTTCTTGACCGGCTCCTTGGAAGCGGTCTTCCAGCCGCGCGCCTTCCAGCCCGCCATCCACTCGGTGATGCCCTTGCGCACATACTGGCTGTCGAGGTAGAGGCTGACATGGCAGGGCCGCTTGAGGGCCAGCAGGCCCTGGATCACGGCGGTCAGCTCCATGCGGTTGTTGGTGGTCTCGCGCTCGCCGCCAAAAAGTTCCTTTTCGGCCGCGCCTGCGCGCAGCAGCACGCCCCAGCCGCCCGGGCCCGGATTGCCCTTGCAGGCGCCGTCGGTGTAAATGGTGACAGGATTCATCGGTTCTTGGATAGGGGATGTTTTTGCGCCACGGCGACCGGCTTGATGCCGGCGCGGCGCGGCTTCCAGGCCGGGCCCAGCAGGTGCATGCCGCGCACGCGCTTGACCGCGACCAGGAAATAGACCGCGCCCGGTAGCGGCCAGCCATGCGGGCCGATGCGGTCGATCCAGGCCCAGCGCTGCAGCCAGGTCTCGCTGCGCACGGCCGGACGCCAGCAGCCCTGGGTCTGGAATTCGGGCTCGAAGCTCAGCAGGTGCAGCCAGTCGCGCACGCGCCAGGGCGCGATGAAGTCGCCGGCCTCGGGCAGGAACAGCTGCGCGGCCTCGCCGCGAAAGCCCAGACGGGCAGCCCAGCGCGCGCGCCACTGGCGCCAGCCCCAGAGGCTCAAGGGGTGAAAGCCCGAGATCACGACCCGGCCCTCGGGCACCAGCACGCGCTCGACCTCGCGCAGCACGGCATGCGGGTCGGCACTGAATTCGAGCGTGTGCGGCAGCACCAGCAGATCCAGGCTGTTGGCCGGAAAAGGCAGCGCGGCGGCATGGGTCACGAGCGCGACTGCCGGGTCGGTGCCCGGCCCGGAATCGGTCACCAACTGGGTAGCCTCGGCGGATTCAGGCAGCGCGAGCCAGCGGTGCGGCATGCGGTTGGCGCGCAAGGTGGCGAGCTCGGGCAGGCCGAGCTGCAGCGCGTGGTAGCCAAAGCGGTCGGCCACCACCCGGTCGAACTGTTCGCGCTCCCAGTCGAGCAGATAGCGCCCGGGCGGGGTCGCGAACCAGGCCGCGAGCTCCTGGCCGGATGCGCTCCTGTCGTTCATGACCGGGAAGGCCCGCTCAGGAGGTGACCGGCAGGTCCTGCGCCGGCGCCAGCACGGTGGCTCGGATCAGCTCGCGCATCGCCTTTTTCTCCTGGAAGCTCAAGGTGCGCGCCAGCTCGCGGCGCACGCGCAGCAGCAGATGGCGGTCGGTCTCGGGCGGCACGCCCTGGCTGTTCTGCATCTCTTCCTGCAGGTCGAGGCGGGCGTCGGCGGTCTCCTCGGACCACCAGGACTGGATCACCTGCTTGACCTGCTCGAGCCAGTCGTCCGAGGGCAAGGCGTTGCTGAAATAGCTCTCGCCAGCATCGGCATCGCGCTCGGATTGCTGCGCGGGCAGCTGGGAGACCGGAGGGCGGCTGGACTGCAGCACGGCGCCCGGCACGGTCAGTGCTTCCCAGGCGGTCGGGCCCAGCGCGAGGCGGCGGTCGGCCTGCAGCAGCAGGCGGGCCCAGCTCGGGTCCTCGGTCATGAGCTTGAGCATGTCGAGGCTGCCCTCGTCGCTGACCAGCGCCACCTTGAGGCCGCGCCACTGCGCTTCATCAATATAGGGGATCAGGCGCTCGTCGTCGCTCAGGATCAGCACCAGGCCGGCGCCGCCATGCTGGGCCAGCTGGTTGAGCTCGAGCCCGAGCGAGCGCACCAGGCCCAGACCGCCATCGATCGCATGCTGCGGCACGCTGCGCACGACGACGTCATCGCACAGGTCGAGCACCTGCTGATCGGAAAACACATAGGCGCGCAGCAGCTGGGTATCGGGCGCGCTCTGGCGCAGCAGATCGACCAGCACAGGTTGCAGATTGTGGCGCTGCAGCTGCAAGGGCGCGCTGGCATGCTGGCCCGCCAGCCATTTGAGATAGCGCTCGTCGACCAGCGCGACGACCTGGGTGATGCCGCCACCGGGCTGATGGGAATGGGGATGGCGGGGCATGCTGCGCTTGCCCAGATGAAACTTCATTTTCATAAAAGTAATGGCCCGATAGATGGGCTCTGATAGGAATAAGAGGCAAGATTGTGACATGGTTCATACATGGGTCGCAGAGCGAGCATTTATGCTTGCGGGGTGAACTTCTTCCAACTGCTGCTGCCCGACTTCGCGCTGATCCTGTGCGGCTATCTGCTGTGCCGCCACAGCGCGCTCAACCGCCAGGTCTGGGACCAGGTCGACCGGCTGGTCTACTATTTCCTGTTCCCGGTGCTGCTGTTCCATTCGATCGTCAAGCACCCGCTGGACTGGCAGGCGGCCAGACCGCTGATGGGGGCCGGACTGTGCATGGCGGCGGCCGGCATCGCGCTGGCCTATTCGCTGCCGCACTGGCCACTGCTCGGGCCGCGGGTGGACAGCAGGCTGCATGCCGCGGGGGCCCAGGTGGCGTTCCGCTTCAACTCCTTCATCGCGCTGGCACTGATCGACCGGGTCGCGGGCCCGGCCGGCCTGCCGCTGCTGGCACTGCTGATCGGCTTGCTGGTGCCGGCTTTCAACATCGGCGCGGTGCTACCGATGGCGCGCCATGCCGGCGGGCGGCTGTCGCGCGAGCTGGCACGCAATCCGCTGATCCTGGCCACGGCCAGCGGGCTGTGCGCCAACCTGCTCGGGCTGCAACTGCCGGAGGGCATGACGCCGACCTTGACACGCCTGGGCCAGGCGGCGATCGCGCTCGGCCTGCTGGCCGCGGGCGCCGGCATGCAGCTCGGCGCCATGCGCGAAGGCAAGGCGCTGAGCCTGGCGCTGCTGACGATCAAGCATCTCGGGCTGCCGCTGCTGGCGCTGCTGATGGCGCGGCTGTGGCAGCTGCCCGAACTGCCGACCCGGGTGCTGCTGATGTTCGCGGCCGTGCCGACCGCCACCAGCTGCTATGTGCTGGCCGCGCGCATGGGCTACAACGGCGCCTATGTGGCGGGACTGGTGACGGTCTCGACGCTGCTGGGCATGTTCAGCCTGCCGCTGGCGCTGGGCCTACTGGCCAACTGGTAAGGTCGGCCTTCAGGCCTGCGCCTGCGCCAGAGCCCAGGCCACATGCTCGCGCACCAGCGCGCTCGGGTCGTCGGCGCTGGCCTGCAGCGCCGCTAGCAGGGCCGCCTTGACGGACGGATCGGTCGGATCGGCCAAGTCAGCGCCATCCGCCGCGCGCACGGCGTTGCCCAGTGCCACCGCCAGGTTGCGCCGCCAGCGTTCATGGCCGATGCGCCGGATCGGACTGCCCTCGGTCTGGAGCAGGAACTGCTCCTCGCTCCAGCCGAACAGCTCGATCAGGCCGCGCCCGGTCAGCGGTGCGCGCGCATCGAAGTCGGGCAGCTCAGTACGCTGGGCGAACTTGTTCCAGGGGCAGGCCAGCTGGCAGTCGTCGCAGCCATAGATCCGGTTGCCCAGCAGCGGCCGGAATTCGGGCGGGATCGGCCCGGCATGCTCGATCGTCAGGTAGGAGATGCAGCGCCGGGCGTCGAGCCGGTAGGGCGCGACGATGGCCTGGGTCGGGCAGGCGTCCAGGCAGGCGCGGCACTGGCCGCAATGCGCGCTGGCCGGCTCGGTAGCGGGCAGCGCGCGGTCGACGAAGATCTCGCCCAGGAAGAACATCGAGCCGGCGTCGCGGCTCAGCGTCAGGGTGTGCTTGCCGCGCCAGCCCAGGCCGCTGCGGCTCGCGAGCTCGACCTCGAGCACCGGCGCCGAATCGGTGAAGGCGCGGTGGCCGAACGGGCCCAGCAGCGCGGCCATGCGGTCGGCCAGCTGCTGCAGGCGCTGGCGCAGCACCTTGTGATAGTCGCGTCCGCGGGCGTAGAGCGAGACCAGGCCCTGGCCGGGATCGTCATGGCGCTGCCATTCGACGGCCTGCCAGCCCGCGGGCGTGGCGCGCGGCAGATAATCCATCCTGGCCGTGATCACGCTGAGCGTGCCGGGCAGCAGTTCGGCCGGCCGCGCGCGCTTGACGCCATGAGCGGCCATGTAGTGCATGTCGCCGTGAAAACCCTGCTCGAGCCAGGCCAGCAAGCCGGGCTCGGCTGCAGATAGGTCGACAGCGGCCACTCCGATTTGGGAGAATCCGAGTTCTCGGCCCCAGGCCTGTATTTGCGAGACGAATTGAGCAGCATCGACCATCAGACCCCTATTGTAGAAAGCACGGTGGAAAGCGCGCAGCCGGCCCGAGCGGCCAGTCTGGCGCAGCGCACGGTCCTGTGCGCCTGCGAGGACGACACGCAGGCGCTGGCGCGTGCGCTCGCGCTGAGCCCGGCGCTGGCCAATGCGACGCTGACGCTGCACGGCGACCTCGGCGCCGGCAAGACCACCTTCGTGCGCCACCTGCTGCGCGCGCTCGGCGTGGCCGGACGCATCAAGAGCCCGACCTATGCCGTGGTCGAGCCGCACCAGGCGCCGCCCGCGCCGGCCTGGCCCGCCGGGCTGAGCGTGTCGCATTTCGACTTCTACCGCTTCGGCGACCCGCGCGAGTGGGAGGATGCCGGCTTTCGCGAGGTGTTTGCCGACCCGGGCCTGAAGCTGGTCGAATGGCCCGAGAAAGCCCAGGGCCTGATGCCGACGCCCGACCTCAGCCTCGAGCTGGCCACGCAGGAGGACGAGAGCCGGATCGTCACGCTCAAGGCGCACAGCCCGACCGGGCTGCGACTGCTGGAGGACATTGCCCCATGAAACGACGACATCTGCTCGGCGGCGGCCTGCTCGCGCTCTGGCTCGGGCCGGCACAACTCGCCCGCGGCGCCAGCCTGCTGGCGGTGCGGGTCTGGCCGGCGCGCGACTACACCCGCCTGACGATCGAATCGGACAGCCCGCTGGTGGCACGCCAGCTGGTCCTGCCCGACCCGCCCCGGCTGGCGGTCGACATCGAGGGGCTCGACCTGTTGCCCGGCTTGCGCGAGCTCGTCAGCAAGGTCCAGCCCAACGACCCCAATATCTCGGGCGTGCGCGTCGGGCAGAACGCACCCAATGTGGTGCGACTGGTGGTCGACCTCAAGCAGCCGGTCTCGCCCCAGGTCTTCAGCCTCAGGCCGGTCGAACCCTACCAGCACCGGCTGGTGCTCGACCTCTATCCGGCGCGCGCGGTCGATCCGCTCGAGGAGCTGATCCAGCAGCGGCTGCAGGGCCTGGAAGCCACGATCGCCGCCGGCCCGGGTGCCAAGGCAGCCGCCTCGTCCCCTGCTGGCGCTTCGATTGCCTCGGCCCCCTCCTCCCCTTCTTCTGCCTTGGCCTCGTCGGTCCCTGCCGCCAGCGCCAAGCCGGATCTGCTGGGCGAACTGATCCAGCAGCAGGCCGGCAGCGGCAAGGCTGGCGGCCAGAAAACCGACAGCAGAACCGAGGCGCGGGCCGAGCCCAGAACCGAAATCCGTGCTGACGGCAAGGCCGCTGCCAAACCGGAAGCCAGACCGGGCCCCGGCGGCCTGGTCAGTGCGCCCTCGGTTGCCAGCGAGCCGCGCAAGACGGCCGCCGCCCCGGCGCGCGCCGAGCCCGAGCCGCGCGGCGACAAGACCGACCGCCTGATCGTGATCGCGCTCGACCCCGGCCATGGCGGCGAGGACCCGGGCGCGATCGGACCGGCTGGCACGCAGGAAAAGGATGTCGTGCTGCAGATCGCGCTCAAGCTGCGCGATCGGCTGCAGGGCCTCGAGATCAAGGGCAACCCGGTGCGCGTGTTCCTGACCCGCGATGCGGATTTCTTCGTGCCGCTGCAGGTACGGGTCGAGAAGGCGCGCCGGGTCCAGGCCGACTTGTTCGTGAGCCTGCACGCCGATGCCTTCTACACGCCCGACCCGCAGGGCGCGAGCGTCTACGCGCTGAGCGACCGCGGCGCCTCGAGCGCGGCCGCGCGCTGGATGGCGAACCAGGAGAACAAGTCCGACCGGGTCGGCGGCATCAATGTCAAGGTGCAGGATGTGCATGTGCAGCGCGCGCTGTTCGACATGAGCACCACGGCCCAGATCAACGACAGCCTCAAGCTCGGCGGCGCGCTGCTGGGCGAGATCGGCCGCGTCGGCCGGCTGCACAAGCCCCGGGTCGAGCAGGCCTCGTTCGCGGTGCTCAAGGCGCCCGACATCCCGAGCATCCTGGTCGAGACCGCCTTCATCAGCAACCCGCAGGAGGAGGCCCGTCTGCTCGACTCGGGCTTCCAGGACCGGCTGGCCCAGGCGCTGCAGCGCGGCATCACGCGCTACTTCGCGGCCAATCCGCCGCTGGCACGCAGCCGCCAGCTCTGACGCCGGCTGACCGCCCCGGCCGCTCGCCGGCCCGCATAATCGAGTCCCCGGCCTGGTGCCGGACAGCCAAAGAGGAAAGAATTTGTTCAAGAACGTGATGGTCTACCGCATCGCCCCGGGTTGGGCGATGGAAGTCGAAGCCATGGAGGCCGCGCTGGCCAAGATGCCGTTCCAGCCCTGTGGCGCGACGCAGCCCGAGTCCTACGGCTGGGCGCCGCCGCGCGGCCAGGCCCATGGCGCGCTGGTCGAACTGGTCGCCGGCCAGCGCATCCTGCGCTTCATGCATGAAAGCAAGGCCGTGCCGGGCTCGGTCGTCAAGCGCCGGCTCGAGGAGCGCTGCGCCCAGATCGAGGAAAAGGAAGGCCGCAAGCCGGGCCGCAAGGAAAGCCGCGAGCTGCGCGACGAGATCGTGCAGGAGCTGCTGCCGATGGCCTTTGCGCGCACCGCCAGCATCATGGTCTGGCTCGACCTGGAGCAGGGCCGGCTGGTGCTCGACTGCGCCAGCACGGGCAAGGCCGACACCCTGGTCAGCGCGCTGGTCGAATGCCTGGCAGGACTGCAGGTGTCGCTGCTCAACACCCAGGTCTCGCCGCAGGCCGCGATGACGCAGTGGCTGACCGGCAACGCCGACGAGTGGCCGGCGCATTTCGCGCCCGGGCGCGAAGTCGAGCTCAAGAGCGGCGACGAGATGAACTCGGTCGTCAAGTTCACCCGCCATCCGCTCGACGACGAGGAGATGAAGCGCCATATCGCGCAGGGCAAGCTGCCGACCCAGCTCGCGCTCGACTGGGAAGGCCGCGTCAGCTTCGTACTGACCGAAGGCACCCAGCTCAAGAAGGTCGCCTTCCTCGACGGCGTGTTCGAGGAGCAGGCCGGCGCCGAGGACAACGGCGGCTTCGACAGCGATGTCGCGATCGCGACCGGCGAACTCGCCGCGCTGATCACTGACCTGACGACGGCACTCGGCGGCGAACTGGCCTAAAACTCGCTTGACACCCGCTTGAATCCCGCCTGACCGCACCCGGATTCGCCTGACCCGCTGTCTCTGGCGGGCAGCGGACCAGGGCCAGGACGGGCTTCAGCGCGCCGCGCTCGGGAAGAACAGCTGCTCGCCGTTGATCTTGTAGCTCGCGATCGCCGCCTGCCCGGCCGGCGAGAGCACCCAGTCGACGAACTGCTGCGCCTCGGCACTCTTGACATGCGGGTGCTTGGTCGCGCTGACGCGCATCACGCCATAGGGGTTGAACAGGCGCGGATCGCCCTCGACCAGCACCGCCAGGTCGGCCTTGTTCTTGAAGCTGAGCCAGGTGCCGCGGTCGGCCAGCAGATAGCTGCCGGTGGCGGCCGCCATGTTGAGCGCCGGGCCCATGCCGCAGCCGCATTCCTTGTAGCCCGATCCCTTGTCGGCCCCGGCCTGCTGCCAGAAGCGCAGCTCGGCGGCATGGGTGCCGCTCTTGTCGCCGCGCGAGACAAACGGCGCCTGCGCCGCCGCGGCCTTCCTGAGCGCGGCCACGATGTCCTTGCCGCGCAGCTGGGCCGGATCGGCCTTCGGGCCGACCAGCACGAAATCGTTGTACATCACGTCGAAGCGGCGCGGCGCGAAGCCGTCGGCGACGAACTTCTCCTCGGCCGCCTTGTCATGCACGAACAGCACATCGGCGTCGCCACGGCGCGCCATGTCGATCGCCTGGCCGGTGCCCTGCGCCACCACCTTGACCGCGATGCCGCTGGCCTGGCTGAATTCGGGCAGGATATGGCCGAACAGGCCCGACTGCTCGGTCGAGGTGGTGGAGGCCACGACGATGGCCGGCGACTGCGCGGCCACTGGCGCCACCCAGCCCAGGGCGCCCAGCAGGAGCGCGGCGGCGCCGACACCCCAGCCGCGACGGGTAGAAAACAGCACCGGACCGGACCACTTCATGCAACTTCTCCTCGGACAAAAGCCTGCGCCTCGGGGTAATTGCCCGCCAGCAGCGCATCGTTGAAAAAATCGTTGACTGGCAGATCGGCCAGGATGCGGCCGCCCTCCAGGTAGACCACCCGGCTGGCCAGGCGCTTGACCTGGCCCAGGTTGTGGCTGGCGAACACCAGCGTCATGGCCTCGGCCTGGGCGGCGTCGCGACTGATCTGGCCCAGCAGGGCCTCGACTTCGCGCTTGGCATGCGGGTCCAGGCTGGCAGTGGGCTCGTCGAGCAGCAGCAGCTGCGGCTCCAGTGCCCAGGCCCGCGCCAGCGCGACACGCTGCTGCTGGCCGCCCGACAGGGCCGAGGCGCGCCGGTCGGCCAGCTCGGCCAAGCCGACCCGCCCGAGCGCCAGCAGCGCGCGCCCGCGCGCCTGGCGCCAGGGCTGACCGGCCAGCCACAGGCCCAGCGCCACG
>JAPLPQ010000006.1 GCA_026400105.1 Burkholderiales bacterium | reverse complement strand
CCGACGGCCTGCTGACCGTGGGCGCGAAAGAGCAGGGCAGTGGGGTCGAGGCCCAGATCGTGGTCAAGCCGAGCTACGGCCTGTCGGACGACCAGATCGCCGCCATGCTGCAAGACAGCTTCGCTACCGCGCAGCAGGACATGGCCGCGCGCGCGCTGGTCGAGGCCCGGGTCGATGCCGAGCGCATGCTCGATGCGACCCGCAGCGCGCTGGCCGCCGACGCCGACCTGCTCGAACCCGGGCAGCGGGTCGAGATCGACCGCCTGCTCGGCGAGACCGACGCCATCCGCACCAGTTCGGCCGACGCCGCCACCATCGAGGCCGCGACCGAAGCCTTGGCCAAGGGCACCGAAGCCTTTGCCGCCATGCGCATGAACCGCGGCA
Organism: Burkholderiales bacterium; assembly: GCA_026400105.1. Classification (GTDB taxonomy): domain Bacteria; phylum Pseudomonadota; class Gammaproteobacteria; order Burkholderiales; family Burkholderiaceae_C; genus Malikia. Next base: position 6,570 of record JAPLPQ010000006.1, on the reverse strand, counting down.
TTGCCCGTGCCCTGTCCGGCAAAAACGTGGAGAATTTCTGACATGCCCATCATCAAGATCCTGCCCCATCCCGAATACTGCCCGCAAGGCACCGAGATCCAGGCCCTGCCGGGCACGACCATCTGCGAGGCGCTGCTCGACCACGAGATCGAGATCGAGCACGCCTGCGACATGAGCTGCGCCTGCACCACCTGCCATGTGATCGTGCGCCAGGGGCTGTCCAGCCTCAACGAGGCGACCGAGGAAGAGGAAGACCTGCTCGACAAGGCCTGGGGCCTGGAGCCGCAGTCGCGCCTGAGCTGCCAGGCGCGTCTGGCCAAGCAGGACCTGACGATCGAGATCCCGCGCTACACGATCAACCACGCGCGCGAGCACCACTGAAACCGGAGCCCGCATGCGCCAGATCGTCCTCGATACCGAAACCACCGGCCTGTCGGCCATCGACGGTGACCGCATCATCGAGATCGGCTGTGTCGAGCTGGTCAACCGCAAGCTGACCGGCAACAACCGCCATTTCTACCTGCACCCCGAGGACCGCGCGATCCATGAGGAAGCTCAGCGGGTGCACGGCATCTCGATCGAGTTCCTGGCCGACAAGCCCAAGTTCCGCGCCATTGCCGATGACCTGCTCGACTACCTGCAGGGCGCCGAGCTGCTGGCGCACAACGCGCCGTTCGACATCGGCTTCCTGAACGAGGAGCTGCGCCGGCTCGGGCGCGGCAAGATCACGGACCGGCTCGACGGCGTGATCGACACCCTGGCCATGGCCAAGGAAATGTTCCCGGGCAAGCGCAACGGCCTCGACGCGCTGTGCGACCGGCTTGGTGTCGACAACTCGGGGCGCAATTTCCACGGCGCCTTGCTCGATGCCGAGTTGCTGGCCGACGTCTACATCAACATGACGCGCGGGCAGAACGCCCTGGCAATGGAAGTCGAGAGCGGCGAGGCGGGGGCCGACGGCCAGCTGGTCGCGATCGACCTGAGCCGCTTCGAGCTGCCGGTGCTGGGCCTGAGCGCGGCCGAACTGCAGGCGCACGAAGCGCTGCTGGCCGATCTCGACAAGGCCAGCAAGGGCAAGACCGTCTGGCGTCAGCTCGAAACGCAGGCCGCAGCGACTTGAAGCTTGCACCCGGGCCAGTCCCGGGTTTATCATTGTCCCGTACTTGTTACTTACGCAAATAAGAGTCTAACTGTATGGATATAAGTAAACAAAAGACAAATTTGCCAGCCATTGGCCCGCTGGAATGGTTCGAATCCTGGCTGCTCGAGCGTGCCAGCGAGCGGGAAAACCCGTTGACACCGCAGGCGGCCGAACCCTATCGCTACATCTGGTCGTCCTGGTGCCAGTGGCTGCTCGGCGCCGACAAGTCGGGGCAGGGCGACTGGACCGACCTGGTGCTGGCGGCGGGGCCGGCGCAGGCGATGGAATTCCTGCTCGATCGCGTCAAGCCCGCGACCCAGCGCAGCGGCAGTTCGCCGGAGATCTCGATCGTCACGCGCGAGCGCTACTGCATGGTGCTGCGCGGGGTCTACGGCCATCTGCAGCGGCTCGGCCTGCTGGCAGAAAACCCGATGCTGCGGCTCTATGAGCTGGCGGGCGAGGACCGGCCCGATGCCGAGGTGCTCGCACCCGGAGTCTGGAACCGGCTGCTCGAGCAGGCCGCCGAAGAACCGGCCGACCGGTCGCCATTCGCCTTGCGCGACCGGGCACTGCTCTGGCTGATGCTGGACGCGGCGCTGACCCCAGCCGAACTCGCGGCCTTGAACCTGGGCCAGCTCCAGCCACTGGACGAAGCCATGGTGGGTGAGGGTGACGGCATGCCTGGCACCCGACTCGCGATCCGCCTGCAGGGCAACCGGGCCGCCCAGCGCCGCGAACTGCAGCTCGGCGAGCGCGCCTCGGCAGCCTTGCGCGACTGGCTGACGGTCCGCAGCGATACCCTGTCCAAGGGGCGGCCCGATACGCTGGTCGTGCTCGAGCTGGTGTTCTTCACCGAGCGCCGCAAGCCGCTGTCGCGCCGCGTGCTGTTTCACCTGACCTCGCGCCTGATCACCCAGGCCTGCGAGTCGCTAGCTCTCGGGCTGCCGCGCCACCTGGGGCCGCTGGTGCTGCGCAACACGGCGATCCTGCACTGGCTCCAGGCTGGCATGCCGCAGGATGAAGTCTGCCGGCGCGCCGGCTACCAGGGAAAACTGGCGCTCGAACATCTGCGCGCACATCTGTCACATCTATCGGAAACCGGCAAGGAGGCCAACACAGCATGGAACACAACATCCCCCTGATCACTACCCTGGCGGCCGGCTTCAGCGTGGCGCTGGTGCTGGGCTTCCTGGCCGAGCGCATCAAGGTACCGGCCCTGGTGGGCTATCTGCTGGCCGGCATCCTGATCGGGCCCGGCACGCCGGGCTTCGTCGCCGATGTCCATCTGGCGGCCCAGCTGTCCGAGATCGGCGTCATGCTGCTGATGTTCGGCGTCGGCCTGCATTTCTCGCTCAACGACCTGCTGGCGGTCAAGCGCATCGCGGTGCCCGGGGCCGTGGTGCAGATGAGCCTGGCCACCGTGCTCGGCATGGCCGTGGCCTGGTGGTGGGGCTGGAGCTGGGGCGCCGGGCTGATCTTTGGCCTGTCCCTGTCCTGTGCCAGCACGGTCGTGCTGCTCAAGGCGCTCGAAGCCCGTGGCGTGCTCGACAGCATGAACGGGCGCATAGCGGTCGGCTGGCTGGTGGTCGAGGACCTGGCGACCGTGCTGGTGCTGGTCCTGCTGCCGCCGCTGGCGGGCGTGCTCGGCGGCTCGGTCGCCGAAGTGGCGAATCCGCAACCCCTGTGGCTCACGATAGCGAAAACCTTGCTCCAGGTCGCGGCCTTCATCGCCATCATGCTGGTGGCCGGGCGCCGCGTGCTGCCCTGGCTGTTGTGGCAGATCTCGCGAACCGGATCGCGCGAGCTGTTCACGCTGGCCGTGATCGTGGCCGCGATCGGCATTGCCTACGGCGCGGCGCAGCTGTTCAGCGTCTCGTTCGCACTGGGCGCCTTCTTCGCTGGCATGGTGATGCGCGAATCCGAGTTCAGCCATCGGGCGGCGACAGAATCGCTGCCGCTGCGCGACGCCTTCTCGGTGCTGTTCTTTGTCTCGGTGGGCATGCTGTTCGAGCCGGCCATCCTGCTGGAGCAGCCGGTCCATGTGCTGGGCGTGGTGACCATCATCATCTTCGGCAAGTCGCTGGCGGCCTTTTGCCTGGTGCTGGCCTTGCGCTATCCGCTCAACACGGCGCTGACGGTCTCGGCCAGCCTGGCGCAGATCGGCGAGTTCTCCTTCATCCTGGCCGGCCTGGGCCTGTCGCTCGGACTGCTGCCTGCCGAGGGTATGAGCCTGGTGCTGGCCGGCGCGCTGATCTCGATTGCGCTCAATCCGCTGCTGTTTGCCGCCGTCGAGCCGCTGCGGCGCTGGATTCTGCAGCGCTCGGAGCTGGCGCGCCAGCTGGAGCAGAGAACCGATCCCTATGCCGAACTGCCGACCAGCACCGAGCGCAAGTACCTGCAAGGGCAGGTGGTGCTGGTGGGCTATGGCAGGGTCGGCAAGCGGATTGCCGAGGCCTTGGAGGCGAGCGGCATTGCCTATGTGGTGGTGGAGCAGAACCGCGAGCTGGTCGAGGACCTGCGCCAGCAGGGCAAGGTGGCCGTATCGGGCAATGCGGCCGATCCGGTGGTGCTGGTCCAGGCCCATGTCGCCGAGGCCGCGATGCTGGTGGTCGCGACGCCCGATCCGTTCAACCTGCGTCAGATGGCCGAGACGGCCAGGACGCTCAATCCCGGCATCGAGATCGTGCTGCGCACGCACAGCGAGGACGAGTCGGTGCTGCTGTGCAAGGACGGCATCGGCAAGGTCTTCTTTGGCGAGGAAGAACTGGCCAAGGGCATGACCAGTCATGTGCTGGAAAGACTGGGAGCGCAAGCCGGCCCAGGCGAAAAAGCCCCGGCGTCATCCCATGCCTGAACCCGCCGGATCACTAGATCCGGAAGCCCGTCAGGCTTTCTTGGTCCACAGGATGCACCAGCCGTTCGGGCTGATCTGCCCCTCGACCAGCTTGCAGCTGTTCGACTCCGGCTGGAAATGCAGGCACAGGCCGCATTTCTGATCGCCCTTGGCCTGCTCCTGATACTGGACGGCTTCCTTTTTGACCTTGTTTGCGGCGGCAGCAGGCGCGTTTTCGGTGACCGTCGCGGCTGGAGTCGGTGCAGGGGCAGGCGTCGCCGTGCGGCTTGCATTGCCCGTGTCTTTCGAGTCGCAGCCGGAAAACAGTGCCGGCAGGCACAGGCTGGAACCGAGTGCCAATGTGCCGCGCAACAGATTGCGGCGTGATGGAATGTCCTGACTCATGGCTTGTTCTCGCTGGTGGATGGGCTTGCGGCGCTTGCCTGGGCTCATTTTCACGAGACCGGTAGCGGCTGATCTGTGCGTTGGGACACGGAATCAGTCGCGGCCTTCATCCCGGATGCAATTCATCGTTGGCGGCATGGATCACCGCCTGGGTCAATTGCTCGAGCAAGGTCGAAGCGGCCCTGGCCTGCTGCCAGTAGAGTGGAACATCCAGTGCGGCATCAGGCACCAGTTCGACCAGTCGCCCGCTGACCAGATGGTCGGCAATCAGGGTCTGTGGATGCAAGGCCCAGCCCATGCCGGCCAAGGCCGCCGCCACAAAAGCCTGTGTCGATGGCAAGGCGTGACGCGGCAGCTCCACATGCCGGCCACAGAGGCGGCTGACCCAGCGTTGCTGCATCTCATCCTTGGCGTTGAACATCAGGCTCGGGGCTGCGCTCAGGCTATCGGCATCGACACCCTGCGCGAAGTAACGGGCGACAAAGGCCGGGCTGGCGGCCGCCAGATAGCGCATCTTCCCCAACGGCAGGCTGCTGCAGCCGGAGGCTGGCTGCACGTTCGCCGTCACCGCGGCCAGCACCGAGCCGCTGCGCAGCCATTGCGCGGTGTGGCCTTCGTCATCGACTGACAGTTGCAGCAGCACGGGCGCCTGGGCGGCGAACTCGGTCATGGCCCGGCTGAACCAGGTGGCCAGACTGTCTGCATTCACCGCCACCGGCAGATTGACCCAGACCTGTTCGTCCTGCACCAGGGCCGGGAGTTCAGCCCGAAGCTCGTGTTCGAGCAAGCGAATCCGGTCCACATGCTGACAGAGCCGGCGCCCGGTTTCGGTCGCCTCGCAGGGCTGGGCACGGATCACGAGCGCACAGCCGACCCGTTCCTCGAGCAGCCGGATCCGTTGCGAGACGGCCGAAGGCGTGACATGCAGCGAGCGTGCCGCGCGCTCGAAACTGCCTTCGCGCACGACCGCAGCCAGGGCGAACAGCGAGGGATAGTCGAGCATGAGGTAAGAATTTCTAATGTAGATGAAGTAAATGTAGCTTGCTTACATTGAACTGCGCCAGCAAGATCGGGGCATGAGTTCCATTTCCCACCTCACGACAGCGGCATGGCCGGTCTTTGCGCAAGGCCTGCTGCTGAGTTTCGGGCTGATCGTGGCCATCGGTGCGCAAAACGCTTTTGTGCTGCGCCAAGGCTTGCGGCGCGAACATGTCGGCAGCGTGGTACTGTTCTGTGCCGCCGCCGATGCGCTGCTGATCACGGCCGGTGTCTTTGGCATGGCACAGGCCTTGGCCGATCGACCCCAGCTGGCCCAGGCCCTGGCGCTGGCGGGTGCGGTGTTCCTGGCCTGGTATGGCTGGAAAGCCTGGCTGCGGCTGCGCCAAGCCGGCCATCTGCATGCAGGGCAGGCCAGCGACGGATTGCCCAGGGGCGCCGCGGTCGCCCAGGCAGCGGCGTTCACGCTGCTCAACCCGCATGTCTACCTCGACACGGTGCTGTTGATGGGCAGCATCGGGGCGCAACAACCCGGCGCGCTGCAAGGCTGGTTTGTCGCCGGGGCCAGTGCGGCCAGCATGGTCTGGTTCATCCTGTTGGGTTTTGGCGCGCGCTGGCTGGCGCCCTGCTTTTCCCGGCCCCGCGCCTGGCAGGTACTGGACGGGCTGATCGGCATGACGATGTGGCTGCTGTCGGCGCTGCTGGTGCGCCACGCCTGGGTGGCGTTCTGAGGAAGTGCGGGGAAGTGCGGTTCAGTTCAAGGATCTGACGGATGCGAGCGGATGCTCCACGCCTGCGCCAGCGACACCACGCTCCCAATGACCAGCAAGCTCGGCGGCTTCACGCCATGCCGTTCGGCAGTGCTTGCCAGATCGCACAGGCGAGTGGGGAAAATGGCCTCTTGCGGCCAGGTCGCCTTGTAAACCAGTGCTGCCGGGGTGTTCCCCGGCAGTCCCGCAGACTGGAGTTCGAACGCGATGCTCTCCAGACCGGTCACGCCCATGTAGATCACCACGGTTTGCCTGGGCTGGGCCAGTGCTTGCCAATTCAGTTCGACCTTGTGGTCTTTCTGGTGGCCGGTGACGAAGACGCAGCTCTGGGCATGGTCGCGGTGCGTCAGGGGAAAGCCAAAACTGGCAGCTGCGCCCAGGGCCGCAGTGATTCCGGGCACGATTTCGACCGGAATCTGGTGTTG
>JAPLPQ010000046.1 GCA_026400105.1 Burkholderiales bacterium | reverse complement strand
ATGGCCGGCGACCAGGAACTCGACGTTTTCCAGTCCATGCGCCTGCGGCTCGGGCAGCGGCGCGAGTCGGGCCTCGAAGCGCCCGCCCGCCATGCCCAGGCCTTGCATCGCGGCCGTGATGGCCTGCGACAGCTGGGCTGCGGCTTGTTCGCGTGCGGCGCTGATCTTGTTGGCGGCCTTGAGCAGGGCCTGCTGGGCGCGGTGTTCGGCCTGCTGCAGTGCATCGAGGTCGCTGCTGCGATCGAGCTCGGCGAGCTGGCGTTGCCACTGCGCCAGCCGCTCGGGCAGTTCCTCGGGCTGGCAGCGAAAGCGCCTGGCCAGCGACAGCCACTGCGCCAGCCGCTGGTCGAGCAGCTCGAGCGCGCCCGGGTCGAGCTCGGTCGGATCGGCATGGTGTTGCAGGTCGTGGCAGGCATCCTCGACCTGGGCCAGCGCGCTCTGCAGTACGGCCGCGATCTCGCCGTAGCGCGGCTCGATATGCTGCTGCTCCTGTAGCGCCTGCAGCGCGCGGTGCAGCAGCTGGGTCGCGCCGCCTTCCTCCTCGTCGAGCGCCTGCAGCGCGCTGCGCGCGGCATCCATCAGGCCCTGCGCATGGGCCAGCCGGCCATGCTGCAGATTGAGTTCGTCCCATTCGCCCTCGGCCGGTGCCAGCTTGGCCAGCTCACCGAGCTGCCATTGCAGACGCTCGCGTTCCTGCTGCAGCGTGGCTTGCTGCTGCCGTGCCTGTTCGAGCGCCTGCAGCGCCTGACGCCAGTCGGCCCAGAGTCCGCGCAGTTCGCCGCTTGAGATGCGACCGTAGTCATCGAGCAACTGGCGCACCGCGTCGGGCCGCGTCAGGCTCTGCCAGGCATGCTGACCGTGGATATCGACCAGTTCCTCCGCCAGGGCCTTGAGCTGGGCCACGGTTGCCGCGCTGCCGTTGATCCAGGCCCGGCTGCGGCCCTGGCTGTCCAGGCTGCGCTTGAGCAGCAGCGCCTCGCCCGGCTCGATCGCAAAGCCGTTCTGGTCCAGCCATTGCCGCGCCAGCTCCGACAGGTCGAACTCGGCCGCGATCTCGCAGCGCGGCGCGCCCTCGCGCACCACGCCGGCATCGGCGCGTGCGCCGAGGGCGAACTGCAGCGCATCGATCAGGATCGACTTGCCGGCGCCGGTTTCGCCGGTCAGCACGGTAAAGCCGGTTTCGAGCTCCAGGTCCAGGGCCCGCACGATCACGAAATCGCGCAGGGACATGCGGCGCAGGCTCATGTGGTCATTCCTTCATTCCAGTGCAGTTTCTTGCGCAAGGTGTCGAAATAGCTCCAGCCCTTGGGATGCAGCAGGCAGAGCTTGTAGGGCGCGCGCCGCACCGTTATACGATCGCCGTGCAACAGGCTGGTGAAAGTCTGCATGTCGAAATTGGCGCTGGCGTCGCGTCCGTTGACCAGCACCAGCGCGATCTCGCCGCTGGCCGGCAGCACGATCGGGCGGTTCGACAGCGTGTGCGGCGCGATTGGCGCCATGATCCAGCCATCGATCGCCGGATGCAACAGCGAGCCGCCCACCGACAGGGTATAGGCAGTCGAGCCGGTTGGCGAGGCGATGATCAGGCCGTCGGCGCGCTGGTTGGCGACAAAGCGGCCATCGACCTCGACCCGCAGCTCGATCATGCTCGGTGCGCCGCCGCGGTTGACCACCACGTCGTTGATCGCGACGGTATCGAACACGCAGTCGCCGTCGCGCCAGACGCTGGCATGGATCAGGCTGCGATGATCTTCCTCGTATTCGCCGCGCAGGATCGGGCGCAGGTGGGTCTCGAAGTCGGCGAACGGGATGTCGGTGATGAAGCCGAGCCGGCCCTGGTTGATGCCGACCACCGGAATGCCGAAGCGTGCCAGCTTGCGTCCGATGCCGAGCATGGTACCGTCACCCCCCATCACGAGCGCCAGGTCGCATGAGCTGCCGATGCCGCTCGCGGACAGGCTGTTGTACTGCGTCAGACCGGTGTTCTGCGCGGTCTCGCGCTCGATCGACACCTCGCAACCCATGCCGTGCAGGAAATGCGCCATGCGCTCGAGCGCGTCGCGCGAGCCGACCGCGTGATACTTGCCTACCAGCGCCACATGGCGGAAGCGGGATTTGCCAGCCCGGCTTGTCTCGGGGCTCGGGCTTGATGTGGGCAGATTCATCCTCAAATTACATCACAAGCTTTTCTACAATGGCCTGCATGTTAGACGACCGCTCCAAACTGCTGCTCAAGACCCTGGTCGAGCGCTACATCGCCGACGGCGAGCCGGTCGGTTCGCGCACGCTCTCGCGCGCGGCCGGGCTGGAGCTGTCGCCAGCGACAGTGCGCAACGTCATGAGCGACCTCGAGAACCTCGGCCTGATCGTGAGTCCGCATACCTCGGCCGGGCGCATCCCGACCGCGCGCGGCTACCGCCTGTTCGTTGACACCATGCTGACCGTGCGGCGCGAGCGCCTGGCCATGGTCGATGGTCTGGCCGGGTCGGGTCTGGCGGCCGAACAGCCACGCCAGGTCCTGAGCCAGGCCGCGCTGCTGCTGTCTAACCTGTCGCAGTTCGTCGGCGTCGTCATGACGCCGCGCCGGCCCTCGGTGTTTCGCCATATCGAATTCCTGAGCCTGTCCGAGCGGCGCGTGCTCGTGATTCTGGTCTCGCCCGACGGCGATGTGCAGAACCGCATCATCCACACCCAGGCCGACTACAGCCAGCAGCAACTGCAGGAGGCAGCCAACTTCCTCAACGCGCATTACGCCGGACTCGCGATGGACGAGGTGCGCCTGCGCCTGAAGACCGAGGTCGACGCGCTGCGCGGAGAAATCAGCTCGCTGATGGTCAAGGCGGTCGACGCTGGCAGCGAGGCCATGGAGCAGGATGATGTGGTGGTCTCGGGCGAGAGCAACCTGCTGTCGGTCAGCGAGTTCTCGCACGACATGGGCCATTTGCGCAGGATGTTCGACCTGTTCGAGCAAAAGACCCAGCTGATGCGGCTGCTCGAGGTCTCGAACCAGGCCGATGGGGTGCGCATCTTCATCGGCGGCGAGAGCCAGATCGTGCCCTTCGAGGAACTGTCGGTCGTCAGCGCTCCCTACGCGGTCAACGGCGAGGTGGTCGGCACCCTGGGCGTGATCGGTCCGCAGCGCATGGCCTACGACCGCATGATCCAGATCGTCGATATCACGGCCAAACTGGTCAGCAACGCGCTGAGTCACGGCAAGTAGACGCTACAATTTAAAGCTTGGTTCGGGGCGTTAGCTCAGTTGGTTAGAGCAGAGGACTCATAATCCTTTGGTCGTAGGTTCAAGTCCTACACGCCCTACCATTCAAAACAACGACTTAGCCCGGCTTTCAAGCTGGGCTTTTTTCTACAGTCCGGCCTGCTTTTTTCTACAAAAGCACGGCGACAGCCCGGCTTTACTCAGCGCAGCGGCTTGATTCGCTCGCCGATCCTTGCCCTGACATAGCGTTCTGTCATCTGCCGGTTCTTGTGGGCCAGCAGCTTTTGCGAGTGCGCCAGGTCGCCCGTATCGGTCGCTGCCTTGGCCCGGATATCCCGGAACTGAAAGCTGACGCCGGCTTCCTCGCGGGCCTTGTCAAAGCGCGAGCGCAGGGCGTCCCGGGTCAGTGCTTGCCCGTTCTCGTTCCTGATCAGGAGGTCGCTGCCGGCCTTCGGCCGGTCGTTGGCCGGTGAGCAACGCCAGGTCGATGGCGTCGATCACCGTGAAGTGCGCCTTGTCCCTGACCCTCTCGGATTCTCAAGCACTCGACCATCGCCATGATGCGCTCGGTCCCGTTAGGGATGATGAAATCGAACTGCGCCAACGCACCCGGGATGGTACCTGAGCAGTTTTTCACTGGGTCAATGCACAGAACCACTCGGCAAGCCTCCTGGGCCCGCATGCCGGCATGGGTGGAGAAAAAAAACTGTGGCAAAAATGACTTTTTTTCTAGGAGGGGTCTTCACTCTTCAACTTGCTAGTGCAAGAATGTCCTTGCTTGGTAATCGTCTCGAGCAATTTGGTCCATTCAATCTAGGAGGTCGTCATGAAGAATTTGAAGAGCCTAAAGCAGCAAGCCCAGCGCGGTTTTACCCTGATCGAGTTGATGATTGTGGTCGCGATCATCGGCATCTTGGCGGCGGTTGCCTTGCCTGCCTACTCGGACTACACGATCCGGGCACGGGTCACGGAAGGCTTGGCGTTCGCCGACAGTGCCAAGGCCACGGTAGCCGAGAACATATCGTCCAACGGTGGGGTGATTGCCGCTGGGGCCTGTCAGGGGGTCACTACGCTGGCAACGGGCAGTGCTGCGGTGAACATCGATACCTTGACATGTACCGATGCTACGGGTGTCATCACGGTCGGCATGACAGCCAAGGCCGGCAGCGTCTCGTTCAAGATGACTCCTACAGCGGGTGCCGGCAATCCCATAACATGGATTTGTGTGCCGCTTGCTGCCGCGAACAACAAGTACATGCCCAGCGCTTGCCGTGCCTGATCTAGCCTAGGCTTCTGCGTCTCATGTGTGAAAACGGCCGCTTTCGTGGCGGCCGTTTTCCCCTCGGTCATCTCGGTCAATCTCAACCGCTGTTCTCGGAGCTCGGGTCCGCCATGAAAACCGTCCACCGCCAAGTCGAGCAGGGCTTCACGCTGATCGAGCTCATGATCGTGGTCGCGATCATCGGCATCCTGGCCGCTGTCGCGCTGCCGGCCTATTCCGACTACACGGTGCGGGCCCGGGTCAGCGAAGGCCTGTCGTTCGCTGCCAGCATGAAAGCCACCGTGTCGGAAAACATCTCCAGCAGTGGCGGCACGATCGATTCATCGGTCTGCCAAGGTGTGAACAAAGCCGTCAGCAGCTCAGTCAGGGTGGGCAATGTCGGAACCACTTACTACACCGATGTCGACGACATCGACTGCAATCCTGCAAACGGCAAGATCACCGTTTCAATGGGTGCTAGGTCCGCCAATGTCATCTTCACCCTCGAGCCCACCGTGTCGGCGGGCAACCCGATCGTCTGGACCTGCAAGGTCGCTGCCGCCGCCAACAACAAGTACGTTCCGGCCAACTGCCGGATCTGAAGCAGCCGCTCTCAGGCCGCTGCCGCTTCCCTGACCAGCACCTCGCCGCGCAGCGAGTGCGGGTAGGCCAGCGTGATCTTCACGTCCAGCATCTGGCCGATCAGGCGCGCGCCGTTCGGGCCGCCATCGAAGTTGACGATCCGGTTGCACTCGGTGCGGCCCATCAGTTCGGCCGGGTTGCGGCGCGAAGGGCCTTCGACCAGAATGCGCTGCACCGTGCCGACCCGGCTTTCGCTGATCTTCTGCACGTTTTCTTCCAGCAGGGCCTGCAAGGCTTGGAGTCGCTTGAGCTTGACTTCGTGCGGCGTGTCGTCGGGCAGGTTGGCCGCTGGCGTGCCGGGGCGCGGGCTGAAGATGAAGCTGAAGCTGTTGTCGTAGCCGATATCGGCGATCAGCTTCATCATTTTCTGGAAATCCTCCTCGGTCTCGCCCGGGAAGCCGACGATGAAGTCGCTGCTCATCGACAGGTCGGGGCGGATCGCGCGCAGCTTGCGGATCGTGCTCTTGTATTCCATCGCGGTGTAGCCGCGCTTCATCGCCATCAGGATGCGGTCGCTGCCATGCTGGACCGGCAGGTGCAGGTGGCTGACCAGCTTGGGGATCTTGGCGTAGGCCTCGATCAGGCGCGGCGTGAACTCGTTGGGATGGCTGGTGGTGTAGCGGATGCGCTCGATGCCGGGGATCTCGGCCACGTATTCGAGCAGCAGCGCAAAGTCGGCGATCTCGTCGCTGTCGCCCATCTTGCCGCGGTAGGCGTTGACGTTCTGGCCCAGCAGCGTGACTTCCTTCACGCCCTGGTCGGCCAGACCGGCGACCTCGACCAGCACCTCCTCGAACGGGCGGCTGAACTCCTCGCCGCGCGTGTAGGGCACGACGCAATAGCTGCAATACTTGCTGCAGCCTTCCATGATCGAGACAAAGGCCGAGGCGCCCTCGACCTTGGCCGGCGGCAGGTGGTCGAACTTCTCGATCTCGGGGAAGCTGATGTCGACCTGGGGCTTGGCCTTCTGCGCTCGTGCGTTGAGCAGATCGGGCAGGCGGTGCAGGGTCTGCGGGCCGAACACGATGTCGACATAGGGCGCGCGCTTGATGATCTCGTCGCCTTCCTGGCTCGCGACACAGCCGCCGACGCCGATCAGTACGCCCTTTTCCTTCAGGTGCTTGACCCGGCCCAGGTCGGAAAACACCTTTTCCTGCGCCTTTTCGCGCACCGAGCAGGTGTTGAACAGGATCAGGTCGGCCTGTTCGATGTCCTGGGTCGGCTCGTAGCCCTGGGCGGCGCCCAGCACGTCGGCCATCTTGTCCGAGTCGTACTCGTTCATCTGGCAGCCGAAGGTTTTGATGAAGACTTTTTTGCTCATGGCGGGTAGTGGCGGAAAAACGGAACAGGCAGGCCGGCACCCAGGTGCCGGTCTGCGATAAGAGGAGGAGAGGGCAGGCGCTAAAGCGCCCGCCAGGATCAGTTGGCGGGCAGGTCCGCCTCGGAGGCGAAGCGGTAGTTGCGTTGCACCCGCTCGCCCTTGCCGGCGCGGTGCTGCGCCTGCTCGGCCGGGGTCAGCAGCCAGACCTCATGCACCAGGCCCATGCCTTCGCGCAGGTAGTTGACCGGCAGTTCCTGCCCGACCAGTTGCTCGGCCATGACGATGCGTCGGTCGGTGCTGCGGATGCGCGCGCCCGGCGACAGCCGGTCCGGCTTGCCGTCGAGCAGGATGTCGGGCGGGGCCGTTACGCGCAACACGCCGCGGCGCGCCTGGTCGGGAAACTGGCGCTGCAGCTGGTCGGTCGCGTTCTGCGCCCAGGCCAGCGCGGGCAGCAGGATCAGTGCGGCACAAGCCGCTGTCAGCGGGTGACGCTTGTGCATGGGAGTAGGCAGCGGTTCATGGTGTAGATCCAGAGGCTGACGGGTCATTGAAGGAGAACGGATTTTACCCGGCTCAGGCTCAGCCGTGGCGGCGGGCGGTTGCGACGCCGCGCAGGAAGTCGAGCAGGCCGCTGCCAGCTGCCGACTGTTGCAGCAGTTCGATCGCGCGCAGCAGGTCGCGTTCGGCCCCGATGCGGGTCTGGACCCGGCTCGACTCGCGCAGCCAGCGGCCGGCCTTCTTCTCGGGCAACAGGTCGAACAGGGTCTCCACGCTGTAGCGCACCCGTTTGGCCAGCAGCCGGGTCTGGTGCTGCTCGGGCATGGTGGCGCCGTCGCGGCTGGCGTGCTCGATCGAGCGGTGCAGTCGGCTCAGCAGGCGCACGCTGCGCTCCCTGGCCCAGGCGCGTTCGGCCTTGCGCTGGGCGGCTTCCTGTTCCGCGGCGGTGCCCGACAGATCGTGCAGCCAATGGGCCAGCCCGAGCAGACCCAGACCCGTGCCGGGCTGCGCCAGCAAGGCGCGCGCCATGTCACGCTGGGTTTGGCTGGCCGCCGCCATCTGGTCCAGGGTCTGGCGCGCGAGTTCGAGTCGCGCCGGGTCGTCCTCGGCGTAAGCGGCGATCCAGCCGGGCAGGGTCTCGCTGCACGCCACGTCGAGATCGCGCAGCTGGCCCATGGCATCGAGCAAGGGACGCAGCGGCTCGCGCGGCGCCAGTTCGGTCAGCCAGGGTCGGAACAGCCGTTCCGCGCTGCGCCAGCGCCGCCAGGCGACGCGCGCCTGGTGCACCAGCTCGGGGTCGTCGCCCTGCAGCAGGCCGGCCAGGTTGCGCGTGAATTGCTCGAGCATTTCGCCCATGGCCTGTTGCGCGGCAGCCAGCGGCGTCACGCCAGCCGGCAGATGGGTGGCGCGTGCGCGCGCCGGGGCATGGCCCAGGCCCTGCGCCAGCCCATAGCCGCGTTCGGCCTTGCTGGCATCGCAGGGCAGCACCGCGATCTGGCGGGCGATCTGTTGCGCGAGCTCGAACAGCGCTTGCGGCATGCCGGCCTGCAGTTCGAGCTCGAGTTCGAGCAGTGGCAGGACCTGGCCGGCGGCGGCGATCTCGCCGATGTCGAGCGCGACCTCGATCCGGCTGCCGTCGGCCTGCTGCAGCAGCCAGGTGGTGCGGCGACAGCGGGTGTCGAAGCAGGGCTGGAGCTGGTCGAACAGCTGGCCGTCGGGGTCGAGCGCCGACCAGGGCGTGGCGGCCAGTGCGGCGTGGTCGAGTTCACCGCTGGCGACCTTCGATTCCCATTCCCCGCGCTGGCTCAGACCGCCGCGCGAGATGCCGGCGGTCTTGAAGGTCTGGATCCATTCACCGCAGGGGGGTTGTCCCGGGTCGGTTTCGGGCCAAGGCTGGTCGCTCACGCAGCGCAGGCGCAGTGCGCTGCGTTGTTGCCGTAGCGCCTGCAATGCGGTGTCGTAGTAGCGGTTCCAGAGCCACTGCCGGCGTGGTGCGCAGGCCGCCAGGGCCGGGAGACGGGACAGGGTTTGCTCCAGCGTCTGGGCATCGGCGCCAGGCAGCAGCAGCTTGAGTTCGACTTCGGTCGGGTTCATGTCGGGTCGTTCGCTTGTGTTGCATCTAGTGTCGCATGGGGCAGCGGCTTTGGCCTGTGAATATTTCGTGAAGAATGCGGCCGGTTCTTTCCGGCACAATTTGATCTGCATTCCATCCAACCCAAGCATCAGCCATGACCCTTACTTCCCGCGACCTGTCCCATCTGCCCGCCCGCGACAAGGCCGAAATCCTCGCCCAGGCGCTGCCCTATATCCGTCAGTTCCATGGCAAGACCATGGTGATCAAGTACGGCGGCAACGCCATGACCGATCCCGCGCTGCAACAGGCTTTTGCCGAGGATGTGGTGATGCTCAAGCTGGTCGGCATCAATCCGGTCGTGGTGCATGGCGGCGGTCCGCAGATCGAGGGCCTGCTCAAGCGCCTGGGCAAGCAGGGCGAGTTCATCCAGGGCATGCGCGTGACCGATGCCGAAACCATGGAAGTGGTCGAGTGGGTGCTGGCCGGCGAGGTGCAGCAGGACATCGTCGGCATGATCAACCGCGCCGGCGGCAAGGCGGTCGGCCTGACCGTGCGCGACGGCGGACTGATCAAGGCGCAGAAGCTCAAGCTGCTCGACCAGCAGGACCCGACGCTCGAGCATGATGTCGGCCAGGTCGGCGACATCGT
>JAPLPQ010000077.1 GCA_026400105.1 Burkholderiales bacterium | reverse complement strand
TCGCCACGCCAGCTCATCGTCCATGGCGTGGGCGATGCGCTCGCCAGCCAGGGCCAGGCGCAGGAGGAAGACCTCGAGCTCGCGCGCGAGGCCAGCGCCTTCTACCTGAAGCTGTCGGAGTCGCTGCTGCGCGAAGCACCGGGCCAGCTCAAGCTGGCCGAATCGGTCGCGGCCGGCTTCACGCAGTACGCCTACGCCTTCGTCGCCTTCGAGGCCGAAAAACTGGCCACGCAGGATGCCAGGAAGGCGCACCAGCTCGACCAGCGGGCCAGGCGGCTCTACCTGCGCGCGCACCGACATGCCATGGCGGCGCTGGAACAGGCCCAGCCCGGTTTCGCGCAGGCGCTGGCCCAGCCCGATCCGAAGCGCTGGCCCCGCATCACCGAACCGCAAGCCGGCGTCGCCTACTGGGCCGCCGCCTCCTGGGGCGCCTATATCGCGCTGTCCAAGGACGACCCCGAGGTGGTGGCCGACCTGCCGCTGGCGGTACGCCTGGCCGGGCTGGCCTGGCAGGTGGCGCCGAACTTCGGCGACGGCGCGCTCGCCAGCCTGATGGGCAACTTCGAGGCCGCCCGCGCCGGTGGATCGCGCGAGCAGGCCGAGCGCTATTTCGACCAGGCCATCGCGGCCAGCGCGGGGCAAAGTGCCGGCCCCTATGTGGCCAAGGCCGAAACGCTCGCGCTGCCCAACGGCGACCGCCCCGCCTTCGAGGCGCTGCTGCGGCAAGCGCTGGCCGCCAGTGCCCAGCGCCGCGACCTGTCCAACCAGGTGATGCAGCAGCGCGCCCTCTGGCTGCTGGAAACCGCCGACGACCTGTTCTGACCTGACACGCCATTCATGACCACCATCCTGCGCCAGCGCCGCTGGCAACCGTTCGCCTCCCTTGCCTCCTGCGCCCTGCTCGCCGTCGCTGCACTCGGCAGCTCGCTGGCGACGGCGGCCGACAAGCCGTTGCGCATCGGCACCCTGGTGCCGAAGAACTCGCTCTATCACCGCCAGCTGCTCGAGATCGGTGAAAGCTGGCGCGCGGCACAGGGCGGCGATGGCAAATACCTGGTCTATCCCGACGGCAGCCAGGGCGGCGAGGCCGAGATGGCGCGCCGCATGCGCATCGGCCAGCTCCAGGGCGCCCTGCTGTCGGTGGTGGGCCTGCGCGAGATCGAACCCTCGATCGCCGCGCTGCAGGTCATGCCGCTGCTGTTTCGGAACTGGGAGGAAGTGGACTATGTGCGCGAGAAAATGCGCCCGGCCATGGAGAAGAAGTTCCTCGACAAGGGCTTCATCGTCCTGACCTGGGGCGACGCGGGCTGGGTCAGGTTCTTCTCGAAGGAAGCCGCGCTGCGCCCGGACGACTACAAGAAGATGAAGTTCTTCGCCTGGGGCTCCGAGCCCGACCAGCAGGGCATCATGAAGAGCCTGGGCTACACCCCGGTGCCGCTCGAGACCACCGACATCCTGCCCGCGATCCAGACCGGCATGATCAACGTGGTGCCGGCGACGCCCTACTTCGCGCTCGCGACCCAGATCTACACCAGCGCGCCGCACATGCTCGAGATCAACTGGGCGCCGATCGTCGGCGCGCTGGTGGTGACCCGGAAGGCCTGGGACGAGATGAGCCCCGCCACCCAGGAAGCCCTGCGCTCCGCCAGCGAGAAGGCTGGCATCCAGTTGCGCGCCAAGGCCAGGCAGGAAGTCGAGGAAGCGGTCGATGCGATGAAGAAGCGCGGCCTGGTCGTGCACCGCCCGAATGCCGAGCAGATGAAGGAATGGACCGCGCTGGCCGAACAGCTCTACCCGCGCATTCGCGGCACCATGGTGCCGGCCGAGACCTTCGATGAAGTCATGGCGCACCTGAAAACCTACCGCGCCGGCAAGGGCAAGTGAAAGTGAGCGCCGTGCTGACCGCTCACCTGAAGCGACTGGGAAGTGCCGACGAACTGCTGTCGTCACTGGCGCTGGTGCTGATGGCGCTGATCCCGGCGCTCGAGATCCTGCTGCGCCCGCTGATGGGACGCGGCATCGAGAACGCGCCGGTGCTGGTGCAGCACCTGGGCCTGGTGCTGGCCATGTTCGGCGCGCTGGCCGCCGAACGCCATGGCCACCTGACGACGCTGGCCGGCGGCGCCCGCGTCGACGGCGCGCGTCCGAACGCCGTGCTGCACGCCTTTGCCAACGGCGTGGCCGCACTGGTCTGCGGCATGCTCGCGCTGGCGAGCTGGCGCCTGGTCGCGAGCGAAATCGACGTCTCGCATGTGCTGGCCTACGGCCTGCCGCTGTGGTGGGTGCAAGCCAGCATGCCGCTGGGCTTTGCGCTGCTGGGCGCGAAGCTGGGCGCGCGCTGCCTGCCCATGCCCTGGGGCCAGCTGGCAGCTGGCCTGCTGTGTCCGCTGGCCGGCCTGCTGCTGGCCTGGCAGTTCGACGGCAGCGCGCTGACGATCTGGCCGGGCCTGTTGCTGCTGCTGGCGGCCTTGCTGGCCGGGGCCCCGATCTTCTCGGCCCTGGGCGGCCTGGCGCTGCTGCTGTTCTGGCAGGACGGCATGCCGCTGGCGTCGGTGGCGCTCTCGCATTACCAGATCACGGTCAACCCTTCGCTGCCCGCGCTGCCGCTGTTCACGCTGGCAGGGCTGGTGTTTGCCCGCACCGGCGCCGCCAAGCGCCTGGGCGACCTGTTCGTCGCCCTGTTCGGCCAGGGCGTGACCGGCACCGTGCTGGCGGCGGCCGTGCTGTGCTCCTGCTTCACGGCCTTCACTGGCGGCAGCGGCGTCACGATCCTGGCGCTCGGCGGCCTGCTGCTGCCCCTGCTCAAGCAAGCCGGCTACCCCGAGCGGCGCGGCATCGGCCTGGTCACGAGCGCGAGCGCCCTGGGCGTGCTGCTCGCGCCCTCGGTGCCACTGATCATGTACGCGATTATCGCCCGGGTGCCGATCAACACCATGTTCCTGGCCGGCCTGCTGCCCGCTGCCGTGATGGTGGGCTTCCTGCTGATCTTCGGCGGCTACCTCAAGCGCGGCAAGGCCCTGGAGCCTGCCAGCCCGGCCAACCAGATCACCGCCGCCACCGCGCGCGACCGGCGCCAGATCCTGACGGCGGCCTGGAACGCCAAATGGGAAATCCTGGCGCCCTTCGTCGCGATCGGCTCGCTGGTCAGCGGCCTGGCCACGCCGACAGAAAGCGCCGCGCTGACCGCGCTCTATGCCGTGCTGACCCAGTCGCTGGCACACCGCGAACTGTCCTGGCGCATGCTGGGCCAGGCCCTGAGCGAATCGGCCCAGATCATCGGCGGCGTGCTGCTGATCCTGGGCATGGCGCTGGGACTGACCAACTACCTGATCGATGCCGGCATCCCGGACGCCGCGATCGAAGCGGTGCAGGCGCTGATCCCGAACAAGTTCGTCTTCCTGCTGGCCTTGACCCTGTTCCTGCTGCTGGCCGGTGCGCTGATGGAGATCTTCGCCGCCATCGTGGTGCTGGTGC
The DNA here is from genome assembly GCA_026400105.1 of Burkholderiales bacterium. GTDB lineage: Bacteria > Pseudomonadota > Gammaproteobacteria > Burkholderiales > Burkholderiaceae_C > Malikia. Next base: position 2,744 of record JAPLPQ010000077.1, on the reverse strand, counting down.
CGCTGCTGCTGCCGGTGGCGCTGAGCTACGGCATCGACGCCGTGCACTTCGGCATCATCTTCCTGGCCGCGATGGAAATGGGCTTCCTCTGCCCGCCGGCGGGCATGAACATCTACTTCTCGTCGGCGATGTTCGGCAAGCCGGTGCGCTTCGTCGCGCTGGCCGTGCTGCCCGCGCTGCTGGCCATCTTCCTCGGCACCTTGGCGATCGCCTGGCTGCCGGTGCTGGCGACCGGATTGCCCGGACTGCTGGTGCCTTGACTGATGCCTTGAGGCTGGTGACGCTTGCAAAACTGCGCTATAACCCCAACCTGCCTTGCGGGATTGGAACTTTCCTCTTAGCACTCGATCCAACAGAGTGCTAACATTCGAGCATCCCCACAAGGGAAGGAGGAAGCCAAGACATGACCGCCATCGCCACCACCCAAGCCCTGGCCCAACCCGCAAGCGGTTGGGGCAATAGCTCGCTGACGCTGCCGCCGCTGGGCAATCTCGACGCCTACATCAGCGCGGTCAACCGGCTCCCCCTGCTCTCGGCCGAGGAAGAACGCGACTACGCGCGCCGCCTGCAGAAGGACAGCGACCTCGAAGCCGCCGGCAAGCTCGTGATGTCGCACCTGCGCCTGGTGGTATCGGTCTCGCGCCAGTACCTGGGCTATGGCCTGCCGCACGGCGACCTGATCCAGGAAGGCAACGTCGGCCTCATGAAGGCCGTCAAGCGCTACGACCCCGAACAGGGCGTGCGCCTGGTCAGCTACGCGCTGCACTGGATCAAGGCCGAGATCCACGAATACATCCTGAAGAACTGGCGCATGGTCAAGGTCGCCACGACCAAGGCCCAGCGCAAGCTGTTCTTCAACCTGCGCTCGATGAAGCAGGGCTTCAAGGCCGGCGCCGCCGAGGCCGACACCCACCGCGAACGCCTGAGCGAGCACGAGATCGGCGTCGTCGCGCAGGAACTCAAGGTCAAGCGCGAGGAAGTCATCGAGATGGAAACCCGGATGTCGGGCGGCGACGTGCTGCTCGACCCGAGCCCGGGCGATGACGGCGAGGAAGCCTACGGCCCGATCGCCTGGCTGGCCGACGCCCGCCACGAGCCGACCGCCGTGCTCGAAGCCACCCAGCGCGACCTGCTGGCGAGCGAAGGCATCAGCGAGGCACTCGATGCGCTCGACCCGCGCTCGCGCCGCATCGTGGCCGAGCGCTGGCTCAAGGTCAACGACGACGGCTCGGGCGGCATGACGCTGCACGAACTCGCGGCCGAATACGGCGTCAGCGCCGAGCGCATCCGCCAGATCGAGGTCGCCGCCATGAAGAAGATGCGCAAGACGCTCGAAGCCTACGCCTGAGCGGCGGCCTCGCCCCGATCAGGGGCGATGCGGGGTCCCGATCAGGGGCGACGCGGGGCCACCGCCCTCGGACTTGCGGCTCAGGAACGCCGCGCCATGCGGCCCGAATCGGCCAGCTTGAACAAGCCGACCAGCTCCTCCAGGTGTGCCGCTTGGTCCTGCAGCGACTTCGCGGCCGCCGAGGCCTGCTCGACCATCGCGGCGTTCTGGTGCGTCACGGCGTTGATGTCGGACATGGCGCCATTGACACGCTCGATGCCGGCGGTCTGTTCCGCGCTGGCCGTGACGATGCTGCCCATGATGTCAGTGACCTGACGGATGCTCGCCACGATGTCGTTCATCGTGCTACCCGTCTGATGCACCAGCGCACGCCCGGCCCCCACCTGCTCGACCGAGGCGTCGATCAGCTGCTTGATCTCCTTGGCGGCGCTGGCCGAGCGCTGCGCCAGGTTGCGCACCTCGGAGGCGACGACGGCAAAGCCGCGCCCCTGCTCGCCGGCGCGGGCCGCTTCCACCGCGGCATTGAGCGCCAGGATATTGGTCTGGAAGGCGATCGAATCGATCACGCCGATGATGTCGACGATCCGGCTCGAAGCGGAATTGATCGCCTCCATCTTGTCCACGGCCTCCGACACCACCGCGCCGCCCCTGAGCGCCACCGCGGAAGCCGCCTGCACCAGCTGGTTGGCCTGACTCGCGCTGTCGGCGTTCTGGTTGGCGATCGCGGTCAGCTCGCGCATCGATACGGCCGTCTGGTCGAGCGCGCCGGCCTGCGCCTCGGTGCGCGCCGACATATCGGCATTGCCGCTGGCGATATCGCTGGCGGCCTGGTAGATCGTGTCGGTGCCGGCGCGCACCTGCCCCACGACCCGGACCAGGCTCTCGTTCATGTCCTTGAGCGACTGCTGCAGCCCACCGATCTCGTTGTGTGAATCAACCTGGATCGTCTGCGTCAGATCGCCGGCCGCGATGCCCTGCGCCACCTCGACCCCCTGGGCCAGCGGCTGCGTCACTACCCGGCGAATGAAGGGATAGATCAGCATCAGCACCGGAATGCTCGTGATGATGGCCATCAGAATCGACTTGAAGCGCTGGTCGGCCAGTTCGGCATTGACCTTCTCCAACGACACCTTCATGCCGACGACGCCAAGCACCGTGTTCTCCGGCACCTGATGGCATTGCATGCAGTTCTTGCCCAGGTAGTTGGACTTGGCCAGGGCGGGACGGACCGCCCGCAGGTACTCGCCCTGGGCATCGGTCTCGACCTGGACCCGCTCCTGACCGTTCTTCAGCACCCATTGCTCGACGGCATCGGGCTGGCGGTCGTCCTTGTCGTTGCCGGGGCCAAAGGTCTGGATCACGCTGTCGCCACGCAGCACCCGCACATCGCGAATGG
>JAPLPQ010000009.1 GCA_026400105.1 Burkholderiales bacterium | reverse complement strand
TCGGGGTTCAAGCTGGCCTCCTGGGTACTGGCATTCTATCGACGCGGCCTACAGGTGGCGATTTCCGCCACAAAACCGCTGCCAGCCACAAGACCCGCCAAGCTTCACAGTGCACCCTGCTCCGGGGGCGCGCCGAACAACTTGCCGGCACCGGCCCAATCGGCGGGCTTGATGTCCTCGAAGATGACGTAGATGTAGTTGGGGTCGGTCGCCGTGTGGCGCGCGATACTTTGCGTGATCTCCGCCGCGACTTTTTCCTTTTGCTGATGGTCCTTGCCTTCGAACCAGCTGACACGAACAACAGGCATGTAGTGCTCCTTGTGAAACTGCTTGGGGACCGGCGGCCCACATCAGGCAGGACCTTCATGGTATTGAAGATACTGGCGCGTTAATCGCTGAAAAATTCGACTCAGAGTAGCCCCGAAAGAAACAAACGATGGAAACCGATCCCTTAGCCGGAGTGACCGTGTTCGTGACCGCAGCGCGGGCGCGCACGTTCACCCAGGCGGCAGCGCAGCTCGGCCTGACCAAGTCGGCCGTGGGCAAGGCGGTCGCGCGGCTGGAGGAGCGGCTGGGCTTCAAGCTCTTTCACCGCACCACCCGCGTCACCACCCTGACGACGGATGGCGAGGCCTATCTGGTGGCGTGCACGGCGGCCATCGCCGAGATCAGGGCGGCGCAGTCGGCCCTAGGAGCCAACCCGCAGCGGCTGAGCGGTCGGCTGCACATCGACATGCCGGTGGCCTTTGGCCGGCGTGTGCTGCTGCCGGTGCTGATGGAGATCGCGCGCCCTCACCCGGACCTGGGCCTGACCCTGACCTTCACCGACGCCACCAGCGACCTGCTGCAGGACGGCGTCGATCTGGCTATCCGCTTCGGGGCCTTGCCTGACAGCGGCGACCTGGTGGCACGCCACCTTGTCACGCAGCAGCGCATCATCTGCGCGGCGCCGGCCTACCTGTCGGCCTACGGCACACCGCAGACGCTGGCCGAAGTGCATGGCCACCGCTGCATCGTGGGCACCCTGCAGGGGCCGCCCCTGGTCTGGTGGGTGAACGGCGGGGCAGCGCAGCAGGACGAGCAGCGTTTCACGCCACCAGCCACCCATCGGCTGAGCGATGGCGAGGCCATGGTGACTGCCGCAGTGGGCGGCCTGGGCCTGGCCCAGTTGCCGGTCTCGCTGGTGCGGGAGCAGATCCATGACGGGCGTCTGATCCAGGTGCTGCCATCCTGCTCGGGCGCAGGAGTCGAGGTACATGCGGTGTGGCCGCGCCAGTCCCACCTCAATCCACGCCTGCGCTACGTGATAGACCGGCTGCTCGACCAGGCGGCACAGGGCAGGCTCGACTGAGCGCTTGGCCCCAGGCGCCTGATGCTCACTCGGCCGGGCCGATGGTCAGTGCCACTTCGCTCACGCCAGCCACATGGCCGGTGATCTGGTCGCCCGCCACCACGGCGCCCACGCCTTCGGGGGTTCCGGTGTAGATCAGGTCGCCCGGCTGCAGGTGGTAGTACAGCGACAGGTCGGCG
>JAPLPQ010000021.1 GCA_026400105.1 Burkholderiales bacterium | reverse complement strand
GCGCGCGGCGTCATCCATGCTCGGGGTGATCTTGCCCAGGCTGCCCTCGACGGTCTGCAGCGCCGCCGACAGGAAGCGCACCAGGTAGGCATAGACCAGGGCCGCGATGCCACCGGTCAGCAGCAGGCCGGGATTGCTGCCGAACAGCTGCTGCCAGCCGGCCGCCAGCCAGTGGTCGAGCCGGGTCACCGGGATCAGCACCCCGACCGCGATCACCGAACCCGGCACCGCGTAGCCGAGCCCGACCAGCCGGTTCAGGCCGCGCGCCAGCCAGGTACGCGACAGGCGCGCGGCATAGGCCAGCAGCAGCGCGAGCCCGACCGCCAGCGCGGCCGTCAGCAGCGCCAGCGTCAGGCTGTTGCCGGCCAGGTGGAAGAAGCGGCTGCCGAACTCGCCGATGCCCTGGGCCGAGGCCATGCGCAGCAGCAGGCCGGCCGGCAGCAGGAAGCCCAGCAGCAGCGGCAGCAGGCACCAGAGCGCCGCCAGCCAGGCCCGCCCGCCCTGCAGCCGCTGGCCCGGCATGGGCCGGTTGCGGCCGGTGGTGTTGTGGTAGCTGGCGCGGCCGCGCGAATGGCGCTCGATCAGCAGCAGCAGCACGACAAAACCCAGCAGCAGCGTCGCGAGCTGGGCTGCCGCCGTGCGGTCGCCGAGCGAGAACCAGGCGCGGTAGATGCCAGTGGTGAAGGTATCGACACCGAAATAGGCCACGGTGCCGTAGTCGGCCAGGGTCTCCATCAGCACCAGCGCGACGCCGGCGGCGATGGCCGGCCGCGCCAGCGGCAGCGAGACGCGCCAGAACACCTGCCAGGGCCCCTGCCCCAGCGTGCGCGCCGCCTCCAGCATGCCGCTGCTGCGCTCGAGAAAGGCATTGCGCGCCAGCAGGTAGACATAGGGATAGAGCACCAGCGTGAACATCGCAGCCGCACCGCCCAGGCTGCGCACGTCCGGGAACCAGTAATCGCTGCGGCGCCAGCCGAAGGCCTCGCGCAAGGCGGTCTGCACCGGACCGACGAACTGCAACCAGTCGGTGTAGAGGTAGGCCAGCACATAGGCCGGCATCGCCATCGGCAGCACCAGCGCCCATTCGAAGACGCGCCGGCCCGGGAAATCATGCATCGCGGTCAGCCAGGCGGTGCTGACGCCGAACAGGATCACGCCCGCCGCCACCCCCAGACAGAGCCGCAGCGAATTGAGGATATAGTCCGCCAGCACCGTGTCGACCAGATGCTGCCAGGTCGCCCCGGTGCCTCCGGCCAGCAGGTAGAAAGCGATGCTGGCGACCGGCAGGGCCGCCAGGGCAGCGACCAGCAACGACAGCTGGAGCAAGGGAGAAATGGGACGCATGGTGAACGGAACCGGTTTTTAGTTGAGAATAATAATCGTTTGTTAACTATCCTTGCTGCCATGGCTCATCTGGACATCGTCAATCTCGTGCAACGCTACGGTCAGCAGACCATCGTGCAGGACGTCAGCCTCCAGGTGCAGGCGGGCCAGATCGCCTGTCTGCTGGGCCCGTCGGGCTGCGGCAAGACCACCTTGCTGCGCTGCATCGCCGGCTTCGAGCCGGTGGCCGGCGGCGAGATCCGGCTCGATGGCGTCTGCGTCAGCCGCCCGGGCTACAGCCTGGCGCCCGAGAAGCGCCAGATCGGCATGGTGTTCCAGGACTACGCGCTGTTTCCGCACCTGACGGTGGCGCAGAACGTGGGCTTCGGCCTGAGCCAGGCCAGCGCGGCCGAGCGGCAACAGCGGGTCGAGCATCTGCTCGAGCGGGTCGGGCTGTCGGGCCAGAGCCACAAGCATCCGCACGAGCTCTCGGGCGGCCAGCAGCAGCGGGTCGCGCTGGCGCGCGCGCTGGCACCGCGGCCGCAGCTGGTGCTGCTCGACGAGCCGTTCTCGAACCTCGACGTCGACCTGCGCGAGCGGCTCTCGCTCGAGGTGCGCGAGATCCTCAAGCGCGAGGGCGCGACCGCGGTGCTGGTCACCCATGACCAGAACGAGGCGTTCGCGATGGCCGACGTGATCGGGGTCGTCGCCGAGGGCCGGATCCAGCAATGGGACAGCGCCTACCAGCTGTATCACCAGCCGGCCAACCGCTTCGTCGCCAACTTCATCGGCCAGGGCGTGCTGCTGCCGGGCCGGGTCATCAACGAGCACGAGGTCGAGATCGCGCTCGGCGTCCTGCCTTCGGTCGATCCGGTCGCCTGTGGCCGCAGCTGCGCCGGCTGTCCGAGCCGCCAGCCGTCCGAGCCCTGCGCGGTCGACGTGCTGCTGCGCCCGGACGATGTGGTGCACGACGATGACAGCCCGGTGCGGGCCAAGGTGGTCAACAAGGCGTTTCGCGGCGCCGAGATCCTCTACACGCTGGAGCTCGCGGGCGGCGAGCGGGTGCTGTCGCTGGTGCCCAGCCACCACAACCATGCGCTCGGCGAGCCGATCGGCATCAGGCTCGACGTCGACCATGTGGTCGCGTTCAAGTCGAGCGCGGCCTGAGGCTCAGAAATAGCGCTCGAGCTCGGCGAGTTCGCGGATGAAGATGGCCCGGTCCTGCAGTGCCAGCGGCGCCTGCTGGCGTGGCAGCAGCGTGAAGACCTGCATGCCGGCGGCCAGTCCGGCCTCGACGCCGGGCAGGCTGTCCTCGACCACCGCGCAGCGCGCCGGCGCCACGCCCATGCCGGCGGCCGCGTGCAGGAACAGGCCCGGCTCGGGCTTGAAGCTGCCGACCTCGTAGGCGCTGTAGAGGCGGTGCTGCACCAGCGGCAGCAGGCCGGTCAGGCCGAGCGTGAGCTCGACCTTCTCGCGCGGGCCATTGGTCGCGATGCAGAACGGCAGCGTCAGGCGGCGCAGCAAGGCCTCGGCGCCGGCCATCGGCGACAGCCCGCGGCGAAAACGCTCGGCCATCGCGGCGCGCACCTGACGCATGAAGGCCTCGGCGAATTCGGGCTCGTGGCGGCCGGCCTCGGCGGCCAGGCTGGCGGCGCACTCGGCCATGCGCACGCCGCGAAAGCGCTCGTGCAGGGCCTCGCGCTCCCAGCTCAGGCCCAGCGCCAGGGCCTGCTCGTGCAGCACGTCAAGCCCGGGGGTTTCGCTGTCGACCAGGGTGCCGTCGGCATCGAATATCACCGCTTCAATCTGCTGCCGCATGGCTATTGCTCCAGTTCAAATCCCTGATGGTAGGCGCGTTCATGGGACGCGGCGACAGGACCAGGGAGAACGTCAGCCACCCCGGCCCCCGCGTCGACCTGGTCGCGGCCGGTCTTGCGCCGAAACTGGTTCGCGACACCGGTTCGGACCCGGCCAGCCGGACCGAGCTGGCTCAGACGCCCGCTGCGGGCGCCGCCTGGTGCGCGCCACCAAGGAACAGGCGCTCGATATGCGGATCGTCCAGCAGCTCGCTCGCCGGGCGCTGCAGCACCAGGCGGCCCGATTCGAGCGCGATCGCCTCGTCGGAGATCTTCAGCGCGCTCTTGACGTTCTGCTCGACCATCAGCACGGTCGTGCCCTGGTCCGCCAGCTTGCGCAGCAGCTTGAACACGTCCTGCACCACGATCGGCGACAGGCCGATCGAGGGCTCGTCGATCAGGATCACCTTGGGCCGCAGCAGCAGCGCGCGACCGATCTCGAGCTGCTTTTGCTCGCCGCCCGAGAGGCTGGAGGCCAGGCTGTTCATGCGCTCCTTGACGCGCGGGAAGAATTCCAGCACTTCGGGGATGCGCTCGTGCGTGGTCTTCATGCCGAGCGTGATGCCGCCGAGCTCGAGGTTCTCGTAGACGGTCAGCTGGCCGAACAGGTTGCGCCCCTGCGGCACGAAGGCGATGCCGTGCGCCAGCAACGCCTTCTGGCTGGCGCCACCGACGTCCACGCCGTCGAGCAGGATGCGGCCCTGGCGTGGCTTGAGCAGGCCGAACAGCGTCTTGAGCGCGGTCGACTTGCCTGCCCCGTTCGGGCCCAGCAGCAGCGTGATCGAGCCGCGTCGGGCCTTGAAGCTCAGGTTGTTCAGGATCATGAAATCCTTGTAACCGGCCACGACATCGTCGAATTCGATGCAGATATCTGCGTGGTTCTGGCTCATGTTCAGCTTCCCAGATAGGCGTCGAGCACCTGCTTGTTGGCCCGGATCTCGTCCGGCGTACCGATGGCCATGACCTTGCCCTCGACCATCACCATGATGCGGTGGCACAGGTCCATCACGAAGTCCATGTTGTGCTCGATCACGACGAAGCTGCTCTTCTTGCCGATGCGGGGATTGCGGTTGAGCTCCTTGAGCAGGCTGCTGATGCCGCCGACCAGGCTCGGGTTGACGCCGGCGCAGGGTTCGTCGAGCAGCACCAGGTCGGGCTCGCTCATGAAGGCCATCGCGATGTCGACCAGCTTTTGCTGGCCGTAGGACAGCTCGCCGGCCTTCTTGTCGGCCACATGGCGGATGCGGAACTGGTCGATCAGCGCATCGGCCTTCTCGCCCAGGCCGGAGTCACCCGGCGCGAACATGCGGCTGAACATCGAGCCCTTGTGCTCCTGCGCGGCCACGATCAGGTTGTCGCGCACGGTCATCTTGCCGAACACCTGCAGCGTCTGGAAGGTGCGGCCGACGCCACGGCGGTTGAGCTCGAGCGGCTCGAGCTGGGTCACGTCCTCGCCGTTGAGCTCGATCTTGCCCGAATCGGGCGTGATCTGACCCAGCATCGAGTTGAACAGCGTGGTCTTGCCGGACCCGTTGGGACCGATCACGCCGAAGATCTCGCCCGGGCGGACCTCGAAGCTCACGCCGCCGACGGCCTGGATGGCGCCGTAGGCTTTCTTGAGATCGGTGACCTTGAGCACCGGCGCGCCCTGCGGGCGGTCATGGTGGTGCGGGTGCGTCATGCTTGTGCTCCTTTGGCGGCGGCCTGTGCCGATGCGGCACGCGCGGCCGAGGCCTGCTTGGCCTGCTTGCGCGCCTTGATCCGGTCGGGAATGGACAGCAGCCCGTCGGGCAGCCAGATCATCAGCAGCACGACCGCAGCGCCGAAGACGAACAGGTACCAGCCTTGCGCGAAGCGCAGCCACTCGGGCAGCACCACGCCGACGGCGGCACCCAGCACGGGGCCGAAGAAGTAGCCCGGACCGCCCAGGACGACCATCAGGTACATCATGATCGACGAGCCGACCGTGAACGGCGCCGGCTCGATGAACTGCACCAGGCTGGCGAACAGGGCGCCCGCGATGCCGGCGTAGACCGCGCCGAAGGCGAAGCTCAGCAGCGTGTAGCGGCGGATGTCGATGCCCAGGCTCTCGGCCCGGATCGGGTTGTCACGCAGCGCGGTGAAGGCCTTGCCCCAGGGGCTGCGCAACAGCCCCCATTGCAGGAAGCCGAGTACCAGCGTCGTCGCCAGCGCGAAATAGTAGTAGGCCAGGTTGCCTTCCAGGCTGATGCCGAAGAACTCCGGGCGCGCGATGTTGTTGATGCCGAAGGTGCCTCCGGTCAGCCACTCCTCGTTGCGCATCACCAGCCAGACCGCGGTGTTGAAGCCCAGGGTCGCGAACGCCAGGTAGATGGTCTGGACGCGCAAGGCGGGAAAGCCCAGGATCAGGCCGACCACGAAGCAGATCAGCGCCGCGGCGGGCAGGCCGATCCAGAAGCTCAGACCGGCCTTCATCAGGATCGCCACCGTGTAGGCGCCGATGCCGAAGAAGGCGGCATGGCCGAGCGACTTCTGGCCGGCGTAGCCCACGGTCAGGTTCAAGCCCATGGTGGCGATGATGAACACCAGCCAGTAGGTCAGCAGGTAGAGGCCGTAGCTCTTGAAGGCTGTCGGGGCGACCAGCAACAGGGCCAGCGCGATCAACAGCAGGGGAACGGTGAGTTTTTTCATACTTTTCGCTCTTCTTTCTTGCCCAGCAGGCCTTGCGGCTTGAAGAGGATCACGATCATGAAGATCACCAGCGCGACCGCGTCCTTGTAGGCGGGCGAGATGTAGGCCGCGGCCAGGTTCTCGCAGACGCCGACGATCAGCCCGCCGAGCAGGGCGCCGCGGCTGTTGTTGAAGCCGCCGATGATCGCGGCGAAGAAGGCCTTGTTGCCCAGGCCTTCGCCGAGGTCGAACTTGGCCAGGTAGGTCGGCGTGACCAGCATCGCCGCCGACACCGCCAGCACGGCGTTGATCGCGAAGGTGTAGAAGATCATGCGCGGCACGTTGATGCCGAGCACGCTGGCGCTTTCGGTGTTCTGCGCCACGGCCTGCATCGCGCGGCCCGTCACCGTCTTGGCCAGGAAGGCCTGCGTGACCAGGACCAGCGCGACCGCCAGCACGAAGGTGCCGATGTCTTGCAGCGTGATCGTCACGCCGGCGATGTTGTAGATCTTGTCGGCGAACAGGCTCGGGAACGGGTGGGCCTCGGCGCTGTAACCGGCGCGGATGCCGTTGCGCATCGCGATCGAGAGCCCGATCGTCGCCACCACGATCGGCATCATGCCGAAGCGGAACAGCGGATCGACGACGCCACGCTTGAAGGCCCAGCCCAGCACCAGCACCGCCACGAAGCAGGTCAGCACGAAGCAGAACCACAGCGGCAGGCCGGCCGACAGGAAGCCCAGCATCACGAAAGCGGGCAGCATCACGAATTCGCCTTGCGCGAAATTGATCGTGCCGCTGGCTTGCCACAGCAGGGTGAAACCCAACGCGGCAAGCGCGTAGATGGCCCCCGTGGACATGCCACTAAACAGGAGTTGCAGAAAATCGGTCATGAATTGATCCGTCGTTGAAGCGCGCCCCGCCGCAGCGGATCTGGGCAGGACGCAGCATGGATTACTTTTTGGCGGGCTGTGCGCTCGCGGCGGGCGCGAGCACCGGATTGAGCGGCGGCAGCACCTCGATGACGACCTGCTTGCCGTTCTTGACCTCGACCACATAGCTCTCGCGGTCGAGATCGCCGTTGTTGTCGAAGCTGACGTCCATCAGCACGCCGGGGTACTTCTTGGCGCTGATGCTCAGTCCCTTCATTGCCTGCGCTACGGCCTTGCGGTCGAGCTTGCCGGCCTTGTCGATCGCGGCCTTCAGCACATAGACGCCGGTATAGCCCTTGATGCCGTTGTGGTCGGAGATGTACTTGTACTCCTGGTAGAACTTGGCCTTGAACTTGAGCATCTCGGGGTTGGGCGCATCGACCGTCAGGCCGACGTGAGCCACGGCGCCGTTGGCGGCATCGCCGGCGAGCTCGATCACCTTCTGGCCGGTCAGCGTGGTCTCGCCGATGATCGGCTTGTTCCAGCCCTGCTTGCGCAGCTCGCGCAGCGCGCGCGCAGACTCTTCCTCGTTGGTGTAGACGAACACCGCGTCGGCGTTGCTCTGCTTGGCCTTGAGCACGGCGGAGGAGAAGTCCACCTGGCCCGAATCGGTCGAGATTTCAGCGGCGATCTTGGTCGGCGAGTTGGCCAGCGCCTTGCGCATCATGTCCAGCCCCCCCTTGCCGAAGTCGTTGTTGACATAGATGACGGCCAGGTTCTTGGACTTGCCCGTGATGTAGCGCGCGACTTTCGGAAAGGAGAACGACTGGCCGAAAGCGGTGCGGAACACATAGGGGTTGCCCTGGGCCGTGATCGCGGCGGCTTCACCACCGGTCCAGTTGGGCACCTCGGCGCGGCGGCTCTCGGCCATCGACACCATGATCGAACCCGAATACACGGGGCCGAAGATCGCGAAGACGCCGTCGTCAATTGCCTTTTGCGTCAGGCCCTTGGCCACGCCGGGGTTGCTCTGGGTGTCGGAGGTTGTGGTCTGGATCTTTTTGCCCAGGATGCCGCCCGCCGCGTTGATCTCCTTGACCGCGAGTTCGACGCCGTTCTTGAAGTTGGTGCCGGCACTGGCGCCACCGCCTGAGAGCTCGACGATGTTGGCGACCTTGATCACATCGTCCGCCAGGACCGTGCCAGCAGATGCCAGCAATGCGCTGGCAGCCAGCAACTTGAGCGCGAAACGTTTTTGCATGCTTGTCTCCTTCTATGGGAATCAACGACGGGCCCTGCCCGCGCACACCTTGGCGAGATGCCGACAGGATGTGCTGGAATCTATCGCCTCCCGCCCGTGTGCGACAGGAAAATCCGACTCGAATCGATCGTTCAGCGTCCCAGCACGATCGATGATCGATCCGATTCGGGGTTAGTACCTAAGCCGTCCGCTTACTTCTTGACCGGCGCCGCGCCCGGGAAGATCGGCCCGTTGAGCGGCGGCAGGTTCGCGATCACCTCCTGGCGGCCGTTCTTGACCTCGACCAGGAAGCTGTCGCGGTCGAGATCGCCCTTGTCGTCGAAGCGCACGTCCATGATCACGCCGGGGTATTTCTTGGCGCTGATGGTCAGGCCCTTCATCGCCTGCGCCACCGCCTTGCGGTCGAGCTTGCCGGCCTTCTCGACCGCGGCCTTGAAGGTGTAGACGCCCATGTAGGCCTTGATGCCGTTGTGGTCGGGGATGTATTTGTAGGCCTGGTAGAACTTGCCCTTGAAGGCCAGCATCTCGGGAATCGGCGCATCCACCGTGAGGCCGACGTGGGCGACGGCGCCGTTGGCGGCATCGCCGGCGAGCTCGATCACCTTCTGGCCGGTCAGCGTGGTCTCGCCGATGATCGGCTTGTTCCAGCCCTGCTTGCGCAGCTCGCGCAGCACGCGGGCCGACTCCTCTTCGGTCACGTAGACGAACAGCGCCTCGGCGTTCGACTGCTTGGCCTTGAGCACGGCGGCCGAGAAGTCGATCTGCTGCGGCTCGGTCGAGATGTCCGCCACGATCCGGGTGCCGCTGCCTTCGAGGTTCTTGAAGATCGCGTCGCGGCCGCCCTTGCCGAAGTCGTTGTTCTGGTAGATCACCGCCAGGCTCTTGTGCTTGAGCGTGATGTAGCGCGCCAGCTTGGGGAAGCTGGTCGACTGGCCGAAGCTGGTGCGGAACACATAGGGGTTGCCCTGCTGGGTGATCGAGGCGGCTTCGCCACCGGTCCAGTTCGGCACCTCGGCGCGCCGGCTCTCGGCCATCGACACCATGATCGAACCCGAGTAGACCGGGCCGAAGATGGCGAAGACGCCGTCGTCGACGGCCTTCTGCGTCAGGCCCTTGGCCACGCCCGGGTTGGTCTGGGTGTCGGCAACGCTGTTGACGATCTTCTTGCCCAGGATGCCACCGGCGGCATTGATCTCCTTGACCGCCAGTTCGACGCCGTCACGGAAGTAGGTACCCGGGCTGGCGCCGCCACCGGACAACTCGGCCAGGGTCGCGATCTTGATCACGTCCTGGGCAAAACCGGCCGAGGAAGCGGCCAGCAGGGCGCTGGCAGCCATCAGCTTGAGGGCGAAACGTTTGTTCATTCTTTGTCTCCTCGATCTCAATCGGGTGTTCGGCGCCTCGAACCCGGCGCCGGTGGGTGTGCAATGCTCACATCAAACGCAGGTTTTCCTGTTGGCTCCGATGCACGGACTTACCCTAATCGGCGCGCGCGCGCCAGCGCATCGCGGGTCGCGATATAGGCAAACACCAGGCCCGGGCCGATCGTGATGCCCGGCGCGGTGTAGACGCCGCCCATGATCGAATGCTGGTCGTTGCCGACCGCGTACAGGCCGGCAACCGGCTGCTGGTCGGCACCCAGCACGCGCGCGCTGGCATCGGTGGCAAAGCCGGTGCAGGCCCCGATGTCGCCCGGATAGAGCTTGACCGCGTAGTAGGGGCCTTGCAGCAGCGACCCCAGGTTGGGGTTCTTGCCGCCGGCGCTGGCGTCGCCGATGTTCTGCGAATAGGCGGTCGAGCCGCGGCCGAACTCCGGATCGATGCCGGTCTGGGCATAGGCGTTGATCTTCTCGACGCTGGCCTTGAGCCCGGCAGCGGCAATGCCGAGCCTGGCCGCCAGTTGTTCCAGGGTCGCGCCCTGGGTCAGGTAGCCGTCATCGAGAAAGGTCTTGAGCAGGCCGGCGCTGGCGCCGGGGCGCACCATGCCGACGCCGTACTTATGCAGTGCGGCGCCGTCGCAGACCAGATAGGCCGGGATGCTGGGGCTTTGCTGGTGCGCCGCCTGCATGCCGAGGCCGAACAGGTGGTAGGAGGTGCTTTCGTTGACGAAGCGCTCGCCGGCCTGGTTCACGGTCAGGAAGCCGGGCTTGGCGCGGTCCATCACGAAATGCGGGAACACCGCCGTGCTGCCGTCCGGGCGCTGGCGCCGCGACACCGGAGCCCAGAACGAATGGGACAGGGCACCCTGGCCGTAATGCGCGCCCAGGCTGGCTGCCAGCTCATGGGCCTGGCCGGTATGGCCGGGCGCGGCCGGACACCAGTCGAGCGGGGTGCCGGGCAGCAGCTTGGCGCGCAGTTCCGGATTGCGGTTGAAGCCGCCGCTGGCCAGCACGACACCGCCGCGCACCTTGACCGTGCGGCGCTGGCCGTGCTGCAGCAGCGTCACGCTGTCGACGGCCTGGCCGGTCTGGTGGATGCGTTCGACCGTGGTGTTGAGCGCCAGCGTGACGTTGGCGTGCTTGGACAGCGAATACAGCAGGCGCGCGCTCAGGGCATTGCCCATCACCAGGCGGGTGCCGCGGCTGTGGCTGATGCGGTCCTTCAGGTGGCGCAGGATGATGCGGGCCGAATGCTTGAACGAGGCCAGCGACTTCGTCAGCGCCAGCAGGTGGTTGATGTCGGTGCGATCGACCATCATGCCGCCGAGCACGGTGAACTCGGGAATCGGCGGGCGGATCAGCGGGAACAGGTCGCCGAGCAGGCGGCCGTCAAACGGCAGCGGCTCGAGCGCGCGCCCGCTCAGGGTCGAGCCACCGAGGTCGGAAATGTAGTCCGGGTGCTTCGGATAGGGGCGGTAGCGCAGCTCGCTGTGGGCCTCGATCTGCTCGACCGCGGCCTTGCCGTGATCGAGGAAGGCCTGGCGCAGCGCCGGATCGCTGCGCTCGCCGACGGCGTTGTCGAGGTAGCGCTTGGCCTCGGCCAGGTTGTCCTGCGGGTTGACCTTGGCGGCGTGGTGGCTGCCCGGCACCCAGGTGGTGCCGGCCGACCAGGCGGTGGTGCCGCCAACATATTCGGTGCGCTCGACCAGCAGCACCTTGGCACCGTCGATCGCGGCGTAGAGCGCGGCCGACATGCCGGCGCCGCCGGCGCCGATCACGACCAGGTCGTAGCTGTCCTGCTCCGTGATCGCTTGCAGGTTCTGGCTCAGGACTTGCATTTATTTCCCCAGCAGGAAGGTCACCATCAGGTCGCGCACCCGGGCGAACATGTCGGCGCCGATCAGGGTGTTGCAACCCAGCTCGCGTGCGGCCTGGATCATCGGCGGCACGGCCGGCGCGGTGATCACGCAGCCGACGAACATGTCGGGCGTGAAGCGGCTCGAGTCGATCGGGTGCGGATCGCCCTCCTTCATGCCGACCGGGGTGGCGTTGAGCGCGATGTCGTAGCCGCTCGGATCGGGACTGCCCGCGACCACCGGGCACAGGCCCAGGCTGTTGAGGCGCTGCACCAGGCTGTCGCGCCGGTTCAGGTCCGGGTCATGGATCGCGAGCTGGCTGACGCCGCCGGTGACCAGCGAATAGGCAATCGCCGAGCCGGCACCGCCCGCACCGACCAGCAGCGCGCGCTTGCCCTCGAGCACCACCCCCTTGCTGCGCATGGCCTCGACATAGCCCATGCCGTCGAACATGTCGCCGTGCCAGCTGCCGTCGGCGTTACGCCGGAGGGTGTTGACGGCGCCCAGGAAGGCGGCACGCTCGGAACTGGTGTCGCACAGCGCCTGATAGGCAAACTTGTGCGGCACGGTCACGATGATGCCGTCGACGTTGCCCGCCAGCGAGACACCGGCATGCCAGCCCGCCAGATTGGCCGGCGTCACATGGGCCGGGATGCAGATGGCGTTGTGGCCGGCATCGTTGAAGGCCTGGGTCACGCCAGCTGGGGATTTCACCTGGGCGATCGGGTCGCCGACGATGAAATGCACTCGCGTCGCACCATTGAGAAGCTGGGTCATGTCTGTCTCTGCCAAAGAGGGAAGTTAACGTTTGAGGCCGATCATACATAAAAGTGGAATATCGTTCAACTATTGAATTTATCTCAATTTTTGAATACACTTGCAAATCAGAACTCAAGCAAAACCACATGACCCAAGCAACCCGACTGGCTGTGATTGGCGCCGGCGCCATCGGCCGCACCCACATCGATCGACTGCAGCGCAGCCCGACGCTGGAGCTGGTCGGCATCGCCGACCCGACCCCGGCTGGCGAGGCGCTGGCCAGGAGCCTGAATGTTCCCTGGTTTGCTGATCACCGCAGCCTGCTCGAACAGCTCAAGCCGCAGGGCGCGATCGTGGCCACGCCCAATGCCAGCCATATCCCGGTCGCGCTGGACTGCCTGGAGCGCGGCGTCGCGGCCCTGGTCGAAAAGCCGGTCGCCGACAGCGTGGCCGAGGCCCAGCTGCTGGTCGATGCGCAGGCCCGCAGCGGCGTGCCGGTGCTGGTCGGCCACCACCGCCGCCACAACCCGATCAACCGCCGGGCGCGCGACATCATCCAGGGCGGCCAGCTGGGCCAGCTGGTCACGGCCAACGTGATGGCGACCTTCCTGAAACCCGACGCCTACTTCGACGTCGCCTGGCGCCGGGTGGCCGGCGGCGGCCCGGTCCTGATCAACCTGATCCACGAGATCGACATGCTGCGCTTCCTGGTCGGCGAGATCGTCTCGGTGCAGGCCATGGACAGCCACGCCGTGCGCGGCTTCGAGGTCGAGGACAGCGCCGCCGCCGTGCTGCGCTTTGCCAACGGCGCGATCGGCACCTTGGTGCTGTCGGACGCGACCGCCTCGCCCTGGTGCTGGGACTTCTGCGCCGGCGAACAGGGGCAATACCCGCGCCAGGCCGTGCAGTCGCACTTCATCGCCGGCACCCAGGGTTCGCTCTCGCTGCCCGACCTGGCGCTGTGGAACTACCGCGGCGAGCGCAGCTGGCATGCCGAGCTGAGCCGCGAGCAGACCATGGTCCATCTGGCCGACCCCTATGCGCGCCAGCTGGAGCATTTCGCTGGCGTGATCGAGGGCCGCGAGAGCTCGCTTTGCAGCGCGCTCGACGGCCTGCGCACGCTGCAAGCCACGCTGGCGGTGCACGAGGCAGCGGTCTCGGGCCAGGCCGTCACCTGTACGCTAGCCTCCTGACCGACAACAGGAGAAACAATCATGAACGGCGTACTCGAACGAACCCTGGGCATTCTGGAGCTGCTGTCCCAGCATGGCGAAGGCATGGAACTCGGCGCCATCGCCGACCAGCTCAACATCCCACGCAGCGCGGTGCACCGCCTGCTGGCCGACCTGGTGCGTCTGGGCTATGTGCGCCAGGCGCGCGGCCATGGCGACTACCTGCTGACCACCAAGCTGGTCTCGATGGGACTGAGCTATCTGGGCAACAGCGGCATCATCGACATCGCCCAGCCGCTGCTGAACCGGCTGGCCGAGATCTCGGGCGAACTGGTGCGGCTGTCGGTGGTCGACGGCGAGCGCCTGACCTGGGTCGCCCGGGCCCAGGGCGCACGCCAGGGCCTGCGCTACGACCCCGACATGGGCAGCGATGCGCGACTCTCATGCTCGTCCTCGGGCTGGGCCTGGCTGTCGACCATGGGCGACGACGAGGCGCTGGCCCTGGTGGCGCGTCAGGGCATAGGCCAGCCGGAGCATTTCGGCCCGGCCGCGCCGGCCACGCTGCCGGCCGTGCTCGAAGCCCTGCATGTCACGCGCGCCCAAGGCTACAGCATCACGATCGAAACCTATACCGCCGGCCTGAGCGCGATGTCGGCGCCGGTGCGCTTCGCCGGCCAGCCGGCTTTCGGCGTGGTCACGATCGCCGGCCCGACCGTGCGCTTCACGCCCGAGCGCATGCAGGCGCTGCTGCCCGAGCTGCTGAGCACCACGGCCCAGCTGGCGGCGACCAGCGGCGCCTCGCCCTTCTTCACCCTGACCGCCGAGACCGGCGCCAGCGATGGCGCGGCCGGCCGCAGGCCGATCTACGCGCTCTGACGCCACCCCGCATGTCCTACGCTGCCCCCCAACCCCCTACCGAATGCGACCTGCTGGTCGTGGGCTCGGGCGCCGGCGCCCTGTCGGCGGCTGTCACCGCGGCCGAACTGGGCCTGCGGGTGATCGTGGCCGAGAAGGACCCGCAATACGGCGGCACCACGGCCTGGTCGGGCGGCTGGATGTGGATTCCGCGCAACCCGCTGGCACAGCAGGCCGGCCTGGTCGAAGACATCGACAAGCCCCTGTCCTACCTGCGCCACGAACTCGGCGACAGGTTCGACGAGTCACGCGCGCGCGCCTTCCTCGACAACGGTCCGCGCATGGTCGAGTTCTTCCAGCGCAAGACCGCGCTGCAGTTCATCGACGGCAATGTGATCCCGGACTTTCACGGCCGCACGCCCGATGCGGCGACCGGCGGGCGCTCGATCTGCGCCGCCCCCTTCGATGCGGCCCAGCTCGGCGCGCGGCTGCACGATCTCAAGCCGCCGCTCTACGAGACCACGCTCTGGGGCATGGGCATCGCCTCTGGCGCCGAGCTGCGCCATTTCCTCAACGCCAGCTCCAAGCCGGCCTCGTTCTGCTATGTGACCAAGCTGGTGCTGCGCCACTGCAAGGATCTGCTGCTCAAGCGGCGCGGCACTCGCTCGGTCAACGGCAATGCGCTGGTCGCGGCGCTGGCCAAGTCGGCCTTCGACCGCGGCGTCGAGATCCGCGTCAACAGCCCGGCCAGGCGGCTGCTGCAGCAGGACGGCCGCGTGACCGGCGCCGTGCTGCAGACTGCGGCTGGCGAGGTGACGATTCACGCCCGACGCGGCGTGCTGCTGGCCACCGGCGGCTTCCCGCACGACCCGGCGCGCAAGGCACAACTGCTGCCGCATGCCCCGACCGGGCAGGAGCATTGGTCGGCCGGCAACCGCGGCAATACCGGCGACGGCCTGCGCCTGGGCGAGGCCGCCGGCGGCCGGGTGGCCGACGACCTGGTGCAAGCCGCCGCGCTGGCGCCGGTGTCGCTGGTACCGCGCGCCGACGGCCAGTTTGCACATTTCCCGCACCTGATCGAGCGCGCCAAGCCCGGACTGATCGCGGTCACCGCGCGCGGCCAGCGCTTCACCAACGAGGCCGACAGCTACCACGACTTCATGCAGGGCCTGCTGGCCGCCACGCCCCAGGGCGAAAAGCCCGAGGCCTGGCTGGTGGTGGACCATGCCTTCATCCGCTACTACGGCCTGGGCGCGGTCAAGCCCTTCCCGCTGCCGCTGGGGCCCTGGCTCAAGAACGGCTACCTCAAGCGCGGCCGGACCCTGGCCGAACTGGCACAGGCCTGCGGCATCAAGGCAGCCGCGCTGCAGGCCACGGTCGAGCGCTACAACGCCATGGCCTTGCAGGGCCGGGACCGCGACTTCGCCAAGGGCGAGACCGCCTACAACCGGATCCAGGGCGACGCGATCCGGGCCCAGGCCGCCGGCCTCAGGAATCCCTGCATGGGGCCGTTGGAGCGCGGCCCGTTCTATGCCGTCAAGGTCGTCATGGGCAGCCTGGGCACCTTCGCCGGCCTCAAGGTCAACGACCAGGCCCAGGTGCTCGACACCCAGGGCCAGCCGATTGCCGGCCTCTACGCGGGCGGCAACGACCTCAGCAGCATGATGAGCGGCCATTACCCCAGCGGCGGCATCACGCTCGGGCCGGCCATGACCTTCGGCTTCATCGCGGCCCACCATGCCGCCGGCGTCGATCCGGCCACCAGCGCCCGGTAAAGCTCGGCCATACCGGATCGAACGCCCTCCTCCTTCCTTTTCCCTCTGCAACAGGACTTCCATGTACTACGAACTCGCGACCATGACCCTGCCGTTCGGCACCGCCGGCGCCGCCGCTGCCAACGTCCAGGCCTTCGCCACCGCCGCTGAAGCCAAGGGCGAGCTGCTGGCCTGCTGGTTCACCGACATCGGCGTGCTGAACCAGATGATCGTGCTGCGCGGCTTCGCCGACGAGCAGGAGCTGCTGGCCGAGCGCGAGCGCACCCAGCACAGCGCCAGCCCGTTCGGCTGCGGCGAGATCTTCCAGAGCCTGGAGCAGCACAGCTACAAGGGCTTCCCCTGGATGAAGCCGGTGCGCCCGAGCGCCGAGAGCGGCATCAGCGGCCCGGTCTACGAGATCCGCACCTACGGCATCAAGCCGGGCGGCGTCCAGCCCACCATCGACCTGTGGCAGCAATATGTGCCGCCGCGCGAGGCGCTGTCGCCCTGCGTGGTCGCGATGGTCGCGCTCGACGGCCCGCTGCGCTTCACCAACATCTGGTCCTACCCGACGCTCGATGCGCGCAGCAAGGCGCGCGCCGATGCGGTGGCCCAGGGCATCTGGCCGCCCAAGGGCGGTCCGGCCCACCTGACCACCGCGATGGTCTCGACCATCGCCCTGCCCACCGCCGTTTCGCCGCTGAAGTAAGCCGCCGGAGTCGAACATGTCGCAGCATCTGAGCACCGCCGAGCCGCCTCAAGGCGCGAACGCCCCCACGGGGGGCAGCGCCAGCGTGGGGGCACGCATTTATTCGCTCGCCTACCTGAACTCGCACCGCTGCAGCCCGCCCGAAGCCCTTCGGGTCGCGGCCCAGGCCGGCTACGCCTATGTCGGGCTGCGCCTGTGGCCCAACGCGGCCGGCGCGCCGCAGCAGTTCCTGCTCGGCCAGCCCGAGGTGCTGCGCGAAACGCTGGCGGTCCAGCGCGACACCGGCGTCGGCGTGTTCGACCTCGAGATCATCCGGCTCGATGCCGACTTCGACCCGCAGCGCTGGCAGGCGCTCTACGAAGCCGGCGCGGCGCTGCAGGCCAAGGCGATCCTGGTTGCCGGCGACGACGCCGACGAGGCGCGCCTGACCGCCAACTACGCCCGCCTGTGCGAAGTCATGGCCCCCTACGGCATGAGCGCCGACCTCGAGTTCATGCCCTGGACCGCGGTGCCCGACGCCAGGTCCGCGCTGCGCATCGTGAACAACGCGGGCAAGCCGGCCAATGCCGGCGTCCTGGTCGACGCGCTGCATTTCGGCCGCTCGGCCACGACGCTGGACGACATCCGCGCCATCCCGCGCGAGTTGCTGCACTACGCGCAGATCTGCGACGCACAGGCCGGCACCAATTTCACGACCGAGCAGATGATCCATACCGCGCGCTGCGAGCGCCTGCTGCCCGGCGACGGCAACATCGACATCCAGGGCCTGTTCGATGCCCTGCCGGCCGATCTGCCGATCAGCGTCGAGGTCGTCAACTTCGAGCGCGAAAAGAGCGCCAACCCGGCCGAATGGGCCGCGATCTGCCTGGCGGCCAGCCGCCCCTTCGTCGAGCGCTGAAGCCATGTTCGTCCGTTCAGAAACCCTGTCGCGCCTGCCCTTCTTCTTCGGTGCGCGCTGGTTCAGCAGCGCCTGACCCCGAGCGTCAGCCGCATTGATCCGACCGCATTTGACCCCGGGTGGCGATTCGCCCCCATGACTTGACAACAGGAGCACCCCATGGACTTTTCCCTGAACGACGAACAGAAAATGATGATCGACACCATCCGTCGCTTCATCGCCGATGAACTCAAGCCGCTCGAAAACGAGATCGAGGAAAAAGGCTATCTCGAGCCTGAAAAGGCCGCCGCGATCCACGCCAAGGGCAAGGAACTCGGCCTGTACGGGCTCAACATGCCGGCCGAACTCGGCGGCGGTGGCCTGTCCAACCTCGACCGCATCATCTGCGAGGAGCAGTTCGGCCACACCAGCGACATCCTGATCCGGCGCGCCTTCGGCAACGTCTACGAGCCGCTGCTGCACTGCAAGGGCGAGCAGGTCGAACGCTGGCTCAAGCCGGCGATCGAAGGCAAGCGCACCTGCGCGATCACGATCACCGAATCCGGCGCCGGCTCAGACGCCGCCGGCATCAAGACCCATGCCAAGCGCAACGAGCAGGGCCAGTGGGTGCTCAACGGCTCCAAGCATTTCATCAGCGACGGCGAGTGGAGCGACTTCTTCCTGGTCTCGGCCAAGACCGGCGAGAAGGAAATCTCGATGTTCATGGTCGACAAGGGCCTGCCCGGCTTCACGGTCGGCAAGGACCAGAAGATGATGGGCCTGCGCGGCACGCCGCACCTGGAACTGTTCTTCGACAACGTGGTGCTCGAGGATGTCACGCTGCTGGGCGAGCAGGGCCAGGGCTTCAAGCTCGCGATGGGTGCGCTCAACGTGGTGCGTCTGGCCCAGGTCGGCGCGCGCGCGGTCGGCAAGGCGACCCATGTCTGCGAAATGATGGTCGAGTACGCCAATGACCGCAAGCAGTTCAACACCCGCATCGGCGACTTCCAGATGGTGCAGCAGATGCTGGCCGACAGCGTGATCGAGATCAATGCCGCGCGCTGGATGGTCTATCAGGCGGCCTGGATGCTGGACCAGGGCCTGGACGCGCGCGAGCAGATCACGATGGTCAAGGTCCACGCGGCCGAAACCCTGGGCCGGGTGGTGGACCGCGCGGTGCAGGTGTTCGGCGGCATGGGTTTCTGCAAGGAGCTGCCGATCGAACGCTACTACCGCGACGCGCGCATCTACCGCATCTTCGACGGCACCAGCGAGATCCACCGTGGCGTGATCGCCAAGAGCGCGCTCAAGAAGGGCGCGGCGCTGTTCGACGTCAACCGCTGATTCCTTACGCCTGCTGAGCTGGCGTTTTATAGGGGATCAGGGACCGGGAGCCGGGGGCAAGGCGGCCTGTCTCCTCGGACGCAGAGACCAGAAATGGTGGGCCGCAAGCCAGGGGCAGGGCGGCCTCCTCATGCTGGGGTACCAGAAATCGTCGGCCGCCCTGCCCCTGGCTTGCTACGACCGGGTGAACTGGCTGACAAGCAGATACGGGAACCGGGCGAGCAGACTGGTCAGTTTTTGGAATCCGGATGCATCACCCTTGCGTCGGGGATGGGGTGGGGGCCACGGCCGATTTCTGGTACCCCAGCATGAGGTCGTGG
>JAPLPQ010000106.1 GCA_026400105.1 Burkholderiales bacterium | reverse complement strand
CCAGGCGGCTCCAGGTCGGGTATGCTTTTTGCCTGCATCCCGCCCGAGAGAATCCGGCAAGCCTTCCCCCATCAGTCGATTGAGGTATTGAGATGAAACGTCGTCAAGTATTGACCCTGGCCTGCGCTTTCAGCGCCTGCTCGCTGGCGCTGGCCCAGAGCTACCCGAGCAAGGTCATCAAGCTGCAGGTGCCGTTCGCGCCCGGCGGCACCACCGACGTGGTCGCGCGCATCATCGCCGACCCGCTGGGCAAGGTGCTGGGCCAGAGCGTGATCGTCGAGAACAAGGCCGGTGGCGGCGGCAGCATCGGCGCGGCCGAGACCGCGCGCGCGGCGCCGGACGGCTACAACCTGGGCGTCGCGACGGTCTCGAGCATGGCCGCCAACCCGGCGATCAACCCCAAGCTGCCGTATCACCCGGTCAACGACTTCACGCCCATCATCAACATCGCGGCCACGCCCAATGTGCTGGCGGTGCACCCGAGCTTCCCGGCCAAGAACTACAAGGAGTTCATCGCGGCGGTCAGGAAGGCGCCGGGCAAGTACTCGCACGCCTCGTCGGGCACCGGCACCATCCTGCACCTGCAGATGGAGCTGTTCAAGGACCAGACCCAGACCTTCATCACGCATATTCCCTACCGCGGCTCGGGCCCAGCGCTCAACGACGCAGTGGCCGGCCAGGTCGAGATGATCTTCGACAACCTGCCCTCGGCGCTGCCCTTCATCCAGGCCGGCAAGCTGGTGCCGATCGCGGTCGCGGCGCCCAAGCGCCTCGAGCAGCTGCCCAATGTGACGACCTTCAAGGAAGTCGGCCTCGAGCCGGTCAACCGCATGGCCTTCTTCGGCATCATCGGCCCCAAGGGGCTGCCGAAGGAGGTGGTCGACAAGGTCAATGCCGGCGTGCGCAAGTCGCTCGAGGACCCGGCGGTGCGCAAGCGCATCGAGGGCACCGGCTCGCTGATCGTCGCCAACACGCCCGAGCAGTTCGCCGAGCAGATCAAGGCCGAGTTCGAGATCTACAAGCAGCTGGTCAACAGCCGCAAGCTCAAGCTCGACTGAGCCTGTCCGATGTCAGTCGACCGGCAGCCGATCGACAGCTAATCGGCGGCGGAGAGCGGCTGCTGGGCAGGCAGGGTCAAGGTCTGGGTCAGGCTCATCAAGCCGCCTTGACCTCGAACTGCGCCTGGTCTCGCACGCCGGGCTCCCAAGCGCGCTGGTAGGCGAACGAAAGCCGGCTCGCGCCCGCGGCGAGCGATTCGAAGCGGAAACGCTCGACGCCGCCGCCGCCGATGGCCGCGCCTACCGCCGCACCCGCCAGGCTGAAGTCGCGCCCGACCAGCTTGAGCGCGGCCGGATCGAAAGCGGGCTGCCACTGGTAGCCCGTGGTCGGGTTGGCCGCCAGCTCGACCACGAACTGGTCGCCCGCCTTGACGCCGATGCTGGGATGGTCCCGGGTATATGTCTTCGGCATGCCTGCGACCTTGCTGCAACGATGAAGGAATCGAAAAAGACCGCCGCGCGGCGGGACCGCTGCCGATGATAGCGCCGGCCCCGCGCGCGACCCGGCTCAGTACGACAGCGTGAGCTTGAGGCCCGGCCGGTTCTTGAGCAGCGCGAGCAGCTCGTCGAGGCCGGGCTCGATCGCTTCGCCGCCCTCGGCCTCAGCCTCGGCCAGCAGCTCGTCGAGCTCCTGCTGTGCCGCCAGCTCGTCCTCGAGCGCGGCCTCGGCCAGCTCGTTGTCGGCCTCGCTAGCCGCGGACGCTTCGGCGCCGGCCTCGGTCAGCGCCGCGAACAGCTCGACTGCCGACTGCCCACCGGCCTCGGACAGGCCGAAGTCCGGCTCGAAGACATCGCCCGCTGTCTCGGACGGCTGCTGGGCCGCCTGCTGCGGCCCGCAGTTACAGTTGCATCTACATCCACTCATATTGTCCTCCTAGTGTTACGGTGCGGGGCGGGTCATGCCGCCCCTGGCCAATGCCTTCAGGGCGTAGCGCCTCAGGTCGCCTGCAGGGCACGGCAGAACGCGGCCCGGAACTGCGGACAGACCTTGAGCACGGACTGGACCCGGCTGACCACCGCCATCACGGTGCGCGAGCACAGGGGCAGGCGCCCGACCCGGCAGACATGGAACAGCAGGCAGGCGCGCAGGGCGCGGTTGGTCTGGGCGGCGCGCAGCACGCTGCTCAGGTAGAGCCGGTGCTTGAGGCAGGGGTCCTCCACTGGCACCGGGCATTGGTTGAGCTGCACGTCGTAGAACGCGAACTGGGTGTCGAGGCCGCTGTCGCCAT
>JAPLPQ010000010.1 GCA_026400105.1 Burkholderiales bacterium | reverse complement strand
GGTGCCGGTGGCCGACGGCAAGACCAAGATCCTGCTGCTGCGCGTGGGCGAGAAGCGCCAGGGCGTGGTCGGCCTGTACCAGCCGGGTCTGGCGGGTGAACAGAGCCCGGGCCTGTCGGTGCGCTTCATGGGCATCAACCGGCAGGCGATTGCCTCCTACCTGGTCAGCCTGTACTGCTCGCTGGCGGTGCAGAGCCCCGATGCGCTGGCCGTGCTGGACGATGTTGAGATTGGCAAGTTCCATGACTACCCCGACAGCTACAAGTGAACGGCCCGGTGCCGGCGCCTCGCCGCTGGACATCGGCGAGCTGACCCGCCTGGCCGGCAGCTTCTTCGCGGCCTTGCCGGGGCAGGCCCCGCTGACAACCTCGCATGGCGGCGTGTCAGCGCCCGTGAATGTGCTGCCGGGCGGAACCTCGCTCGGACCGCACGCCAACGGCCCGCAGCTGCCAGGCACCCTCGCGCCCGGCGCCAACCTGGTGCCGACCAGCCCGAACGGCGCGGCCAACCAGGTGGCGTCGGTGCCGGCGCTGGTGCCGCATTCGGCGGCGCCCAACCGCCTGCCGGACAACGCGGCGATCGTGCCGCCCGCGCTCGACAGCCGGCTGGGCCAGATCAGCCTGGCCGTGCCCGAAGGCCATGTGGCGTCCGCGCCGCGCCGCCCCGAGGCACCGGTGTCGCCCTTCGGGGCCCAGCCGGCTGGCCTGCCGGCCTCGCCCTACTACTTCGTGGGCGAAGCGAGCGGCTATTCGGCGCCGCACGCCAGCGCCTCGGACAGCCCGTTCTACTTCGTCGGCTCGCCGCCGCAAGGCTTCGCGAACCCGCCACAGTCGCATGACGCCCGCCGGCCGCCGTTCGATGTCAACGCGGTCCGGCGCGACTTCCCGATCCTGCAGGAGCGGGTCAACGGCAGGCAGCTGGTCTGGTTCGACAACGCCGCGACCACGCACAAGCCGCAGTCGGTGATCGACCGCATCGCCTACTTCTACCAGCACGAGAACTCGAACATCCACCGCGCCGCGCATGAACTGGCCGCGCGCGCGACCGATGCCTACGAGGCCGCGCGCGAGAAGGTGCGCGCCTTCATCGGCGCCGGTTCGGTCGACGAGGTGATCTTCGTGCGCGGCACGACCGAGGCGATCAACCTGGTGGCCAAGACCTGGGGCGCCAAGCATATCGGCGCGGGCGACGAGATCATCGTCTCCCACCTCGAGCACCACGCCAACATCGTGCCCTGGCAGCAACTCGCGGCCGAAAAAGGCGCCAGGATCCGCGTGATCCCGGTCGACGACAACGGCCAGCTGCTGCTTGACGAGTACAAGAAGCTGCTGAACCCGCGCACCAAGCTGGTGTCGGTGACCCAGGTCTCGAACGCGCTCGGCACCGTGGTGCCTGTGCAGGAGATCGTGGCGCTGGCCCATGCGGCAGGCGCCAAGGCCCTGGTCGATGGCGCGCAGTCGGTCAGCCACATGCGGGTCAACCTGCAGCAGCTCGACGCCGACTTCTTCGTGTTCTCGGGGCACAAGATCTTCGGCCCGACCGGCATCGGCGTGGTCTACGGCAAGCGCGAGCTGCTCGAGGACATGCCGCCCTGGCAGGGTGGCGGCAACATGATTGCCGACGTGACCTTCGAGCGCACGCTGTACCAGCCGGCGCCGAACAAGTTCGAGGCCGGCACCGGCAACATCGCCGACGCGGTGGGGCTGGGCGCGGCGCTGGACTATGTGCAGCGGATCGGGATCGAGAACATCGCCCGCTACGAGCATGACCTGCTCGACTACGCGACGCATTACCTCAAGCCGATTGCCGGCGTGCGGCTGATCGGCACCGCCCAGGACAAGGCCAGCGTGCTGTCCTTCGTGCTCAAGGGCTACAGCACCGAGGAGGTCGGCCAGGCGCTGAACGAGGAAGGCATCGCGGTGCGCACGGGCCACCACTGCGCCCAGCCGATCCTGCGCCGCTTCGGCGTCGAGACCACGGTGCGGCCCTCGCTGGCGTTCTACAACACCTGTGAAGAGGTGGACCGCTTCATCGCGGTGATCCGGCGGCTCAGCCAGGGCCGGCGCTGACGAAAATGGCCCGCTCAGGCGGGCCAATCCGATTCAGCGGGTCGCCGGTGCAAGGCGGTTGCCGCCAGTCATCGGCGCTCTGCCCGGCGCTGCTCGACGGCCAGCGCCAGCACGCAGAGGATTTCGAACAGCAGCGTGGCAGCGCTTTGTGCCGTCAGGCCCGAAGGGTCGAAAGGCGGCGAGACTTCCACCAGATCCGCACCGACAAAGTCGATCCCGCCCAGCTCGCGAATCAGGCGCTGCGCTTCGATCATGCTGATGCCACCCGACTCCGGGGTCCCAGTCCCTGGCGCAAACACCGGGTCGAGTCCGTCGACATCGAATGACAAATAGGCGGGGCCGCTGCCAACGACCCGGCGCGCCTCTTGCGCGACCCAGCGCCAGCCCTTGTCGGTGAATTCCTCCATCGAGACCACGCGCATCCCGGAATCGGTACTGAACTGCCACATGGCTGGATGGTTCAACGAACCGCGAATGCCGATCTGGATGACGCGCCTGGGGTCCAGCAAGCCCTCCTCCACCGCGCGCCGGAATGGCGCGCCATGGTGAAAGCGCGAGCCCAGGTAGTCGTCTCCGGTGTCGCAATGCGCGTCGATATGCACCATGCCGACGGGACCTGCCTTGGCCAGGGCACGCAGGATAGGCAGCGACACCGAGTGATCGCCCCCGACCGACAGCGGCAACACGCCGGCGGCATGAACCTGGTCGAAAAACCGCTGGATCTCGTCGAGCGCCGCCGTCAGTTCGTAGGGCTGTTCGAGCCAGGCGTCGCCCAGATCGGCCACCCGGGCCAGCTCGAACGGTGCGACCTGGCTGGCCGGGTTGTAGCGACGTATCAATGTGGTCTGCTCGCGCACCGCACGCGGCCCGTGACGCGCGCCCGAGCGGTGCGTGACACCACCGTCGAACGGTATGCCGACGAGCCCGATGTCCAGGTTCGCGAGGGTTTCGACTGCTGGCGTTCGGAAAAAGCTGGCAATGCCAGCGTAGCGTGGCCTGAGCTGCGGATTGGCCATATCCGGGTAATGCTGGATGTCTTTGATCATGTGGCTGACGAGGATAGACCTCCAGTCCGGGCTGCGTAAATTTGTTTTTCAAATAAGCAAAATCATATTTGTTCGTTTTATTGCCAAAGACACAAGACTATGCTTCGACCCTATAGATATCGAAACGCATTCAAGCAACGGAAGGAAACTGGTCATGAAGATAGCAAAAAGGCTGCTGGGTGCAACCCTCGGTGCATTGGCATTGTTCTGCGGCGTCACGGCAATGGCCGCCGAAAAGAAAGTGGTGGTGGCCTATCAGACCGATGCGCTGCCGTTTCAGGTCGGCATCGCGAACGGCGATTTTTCCAAAACGACCGGCTATCAGATCGACTTCAGGAAGTTCAATTCGGGCGCCGAGGTTTTTGCCGCCATTGCCTCCGGTGATGTGCAAGTCGGCTATGTGGGATCGAGCCCTTTGGCTGCGGCGACTTCGCGTGGTCTGGATGTCAAGGCCTTCCACCTGTCGTCCATTTCCGGCACCGACGAAGCACTGGTGGTTCGCAACGGGTCCGGCATCCAATCGCTGTCTGACCTCAAGGGCAAGAAGCTGGCGGCGGCACCGGTATCGACCGATCACTACCAGCTGCTGGCCTTGATCAAGAGCCAGGGGCTGAGCGAAAAGGATGTGCAGGTCTTTGCCATCCCGCAACCCGAAATCGTGGCGGCGTACAACCGCGGCGACCTCGATGGTGGCTTTGTCTGGGACCCGGCGCTGACCGAGCTCAAGAAGAACGGCAAGGTCCTCGTCACCTCCAGGGATGTGGCCGACAAGGGCGCGCCCACTTTCAGCGCCTGGGTCGCCACCGGCGCCTTTGCCAAGGGCAATCCCGAATTCCTGAAGCACTTCGCCGCCGTGGCCGAGAAATACGCCCAGTCCTTTGTGAATGACAAGGCCCAGTGGGGACCTGGCAGCGACAACGCCAAGACCCTGGCCAAGTTCCTGGGCGGCACGCCCGAGACCCAGGCCGCAGCGCTGTTGAACCTGTCGCTGCTGCCAGCGAAGGCCCAGGCTTCCGAGGCATGGCTGGGCGGTGGCGAGCAGTCCGGCGTAGCCAAGATCCTCAAGAACACCGCGATCTTCCTCAAGGAGCAAAAGAAGATCTCGAACGTCCTGCCCAGCTATGCGAATTTCGTGACTCCGGCCTACCTGCCGGCGGACAAGTGATGCAGCGCCGCAGCGCCTGATATTCCCCGCCCAAGACGCCTTGACCCTTTCCCACGCGACCGCCATGCTCCGAATCGACCAGGCCAGTGTATTTTTCCCCGCCCGGGGCGGCCGCGTGGTGCATGCGCTTGACCAGGTCTCGCTGGATATTCCGCAGGGCGGATTCGTCGTCGCCTTGGGAACTTCGGGCTGCGGCAAGTCGACCCTGCTCAATGCACTGGCCGGCTTCCTGCCGCTGTCCCAGGGCAGCATCATGCTGGACGGACGCCCCATCGTCGGTCCCGGCTCGGACCGGGGGGTGGTGTTCCAGAAGGACACCCTGCTGCCCTGGAAATCCGTGCTGGACAACGTGGCATTGGGTCTGAAGTTCGCTGGCATCGGACGGGTCCAGCGGCGCGAACGCGCCATGGAATTGCTGCGCCTGGTCGGATTGCAGGAGTTCGCCGACGCAGCGCCCTACGAGCTGTCGGGCGGCATGCGCCAACGGGTGGGAATCGCCCGGGCGCTCGCGACCGATCCGGCCATCTTGCTGATGGACGAACCCTTCGGGGCGCGCGACAGCATGACGCGCGAGCAGATGCAGGAGCTGCTGATCTCGGTCTGGTCGCGCACCGGCAAGCGCATCTTCTTCATCACCCACTCGATCGACGAGGCCTTGATGCTCGGCACCCAGCTGATCGTCATGTCGCCGCGCCCCGGGCGCATCGTGGCGCGATTCGAGCTGGATTTCGTGCGCGCCATTGCACGCGATGGAAACACCAGGGCGGTCAAGAGTTCCGCTGAATTTGTCCGCCTGCGCGAGGAAATACGCGCCATCGTGCATCAAACCGAAGGCCAGGAGGCACTGGAATCATGAACCACCCAGCCATCACCCTGAGCGCTGCGAACACGCCAACGCCAATGCCAACGGTCCGCGCGCAACCGCGACCCCGACTGGTCAGGATGCGTTCGTTCGGACTCGGTGAGCGCTCGACCGTCGCCATCAGCCTCGGGACCGGTGCCTTGCTTCTGTGGCTCTGGTGGCTGGTGGGTCGCAGCGGTTCGGTGCCCAGTCTGTTCCTGCCGACCCCGGCGGAAGTGCTTGCCACGGCGACAACCATTTACCAGGAAGGCTACGCCAATGGCACGCTCTGGCAACATTTGTCGGCCAGCCTGGCAAGAGTCCTGTGGGCCTTGGCGATCGCTACGCTGATCGGCATACCGGTTGGCCTTGCGATGGGATTGAATCGCTGGGCCAAGGGAGTTTTCGACGCGCCGGTCGAGTTCTACTGGCCCTTGCCGCCCCTGTCCTATTTGCCCCTGATGATCATCTGGCTCGGAATTGGCGAGACCTCCAAGATCGCGTTGCTGACCCTGGCCATGGTCGCCCCCATTCTGCTTTCAGCCCAGGCTGGCGTGCGTTCCCTGCCGATCGACCGGGTCAATTCCGCCTTGTCCTTGGGTGCCAACCGGTGGCATCTGTTTGCGGAAATCGTGCTGCCATCGGCGCTGCCTGAAATTCTGACCGGCGTGAGAATTTCCCTGGGCATAGGCTGGAGCACGCTGGTTGCCGCGGAGTTGATTGCTTCGACCCGGGGCATCGGCTACATGACCATGTCGGCCTCGCATTTCCTGGCCACCGATGCCGTTTTTGTCGGCATCGGCATCATCGCGGCCTGTGCGTTCAGCTTTTCGCTTGCGATGCGCTTGCTCGAGCGCGTGCTGGTTCCCTGGAAAGGCAAGAGCTGAGCGTCTGATTCACGCAAATTCTGTTTCGTTCATTACCCCGGAGAATCCCAATGTCCATCCGTTCCAAGTTGCTGCTGGCAGCCGCTGTTGCGACTTCGCTGTTCAGCCCGCTCGCGCAAGCCGACCAGCTCGACGATATCAAGAAAAAAGGCGAAGTCGTGATCGGCGTGCTCGGCATCGACGAGCCCAACAGCTTCGTCGACCCCAAGACGCGCGAATTCATCGGCTATGAAATCGATCTGGCCAAGGCCGTAGCCAGGAAAATCGGCGTCAAGCCGGTTTTCAAGCAGGTCGCGGTCGCCGCGCGCATTCCCGAATTGCAGCAGGGGCATGTGGACCTGCTGGCGGCCTCGCTCACGCACAACAAGGAACGCGAGTCCCAGGTCGATTTCGGGCTGACCCATCTGGTCACCGGCTCCAAGGTGCTGGTCAAGAAGAGCAGCGGCATCCAGAACCTGTCCGAACTGGCCGGCAAGAAGGCGCTGACGGTCAAGGGTGGCACCCAGGGCCCGAACCTGCTGCGCGCCGTGCCCACGGCGGATGTCGTGACCTTCGAGACCACCCAGCAGGCCTTCCAGGCCTTGCAGCAGGGCAAGGGCGTGGCCTATGTCAACGACGAGGTCAGCCTGCTGTCCGATGTCGCCAAGCTCGGGGCCGCCGGCAAGGACTACCTGGTCCTGCCGCAGAACCTCAACATCGAGCCGCTGGCGTTCGGCATCAGGAAGGGCGAAACCGCCGTCAAGGCCGCCGTTGACCAGACCTTGCGCGAGCTCGAGAAATCGGGCGAGGCCGAGAAGCTGTTCCTCAAGTGGTATGGCCCGGAAAGCCGGATCAAGTTCGCCAAGCGCCACTTCAAGATCGAGTCCGACAAGGTCGATCAATGAGGCTGCCGTGACAGGCCGCCGCGACACCACCGATGCCGCTGTTTGATTTTTCCATCGTCCTGAGCGGCCAGTATCACGAGATGCTGGTCGGCGGGCTCTGGCTCTCGCTGCAGTTGTTCGCCGTCAGCCTGGTCACCGCGCTGGCACTGGCGCTGGCGCTGGCCTTGCTGCGCCTGTCGGCCGTCACACCGCTGCGCTGGCTGGGTGCGGGTTTCGTCGAGACCGTGCGCAATGTCCCGCTGCTGGCCCATATGCTGCTCTGGTACTTCGGAGTCCCCGAACTGCTGCCCGACGCCATCAAGGAATGGCTGTACGCGCAGCGTTTCGAGGCGATTGCCGCCTGGATTGCCTTGAGCCTCTATGCAGCGGCCTTCATGGCCGAGGATATGCGCAGCGGAATCCGCGCCGTCTCCGCGGTCCAGGTCGAGGCGGCGCGCGCGCTCGGTTTCGGTTTCCTCGACGCGATGCGTCTGGTGATCCTGCCGCAGGCGCTGCGCATCACCGTTGCGCCGCTGATCTCGCAGACGCTCAACCTCTGGAAGAACACCAGCATCGCGACCGTGATCGGCGCCGCCGAGCTGATGTATCAGTCCGCCCAGGTCGAAAGCGCCACCTTTCGCAGCGCCGAGGTCCTGCTGTTCGCCACGGCCAGTTATCTGGGCGTGTCGCTGCTGATCACGGCCCTGGCCGGCGCCTACCAGCGCCGCCATCCGGTGCGTGCCGCGTGAACCCGCCTTCCCTTGCCGCGGCCTGGCCCGGCCCGACGCCATGACCTTCCTGGAGATGCTCGACAGCTACTGGCTGTACTTCCTGATCGGCCGCTATCCCGAGGGTCCGCTCGGCGGCCTGGCGCTGACGCTGCTGCTGGCCGCTGCAGGTCTGTTGCTGGCCCTGCCGGTCGGGCTGCTGCTGGGGCTGGCCCGGATCAGCGCCCAGCGCTGGCTGAGCCTGCCGGTCAGCGGGCTGATCTACATCGTGCGCGGCACCCCGCTGCTGATGGTGGTGTTCTGGGCCTATTTCTTCCTGCCCGGCATCACCGGCATCAAGACCGACCAGTTCACCACCATGCTGCTGGCGCTGGTGCTGTTCAACGGCGTCTATCTGGCCGAGATCGTGCGCGCCGGCATCCAGGGCCTGCCCAAGGGGCAGGTCGAGGCCGCGCGCTCGCTGGGCCTGAGCCAGGGCGAGACGCTGCGGTTCGTCCTGCTGCCCCAGGCCCTGCGCCAGATGCTGCCCTCGCTGGTCAACCAGTCGGTGTCGACCATCAAGGAAACCTCGCTCGGTTACATCATCGGCCTGACGGAAGTCTCGCAGGTCGCGACCCAGATCAACACGCTGGTGTTCGTCTTTCCGGCCCAGATCTATCTGATGCTGGCCGCCAGCTATTTTTTCCTCTGCTTCGGGCTGTCGCGGCTGGCCTATCGGCTCGAACTGAGGCTGGGCAGGAAGGCCGCCCCAGTCAGGAGTTCACCATGATCACGTTCGACCAAGTCAATAAATGGTTTGATGACTATCACGCCCTGGTGGGCGTCACCGAAACCATCAGCCGCGGCGAGGTGGTAGTCATTTGCGGTCCCTCGGGGTCGGGCAAGTCGACGCTGATCAGGACCATCAACCGGCTCGAGCCGATACAGTCAGGACGCATCCTGGTCGATGGCCAGGACATCCATGGGCGGGCCCTCGACCTCAACCGCCACCGGGCCGGGATCGGCTTCGTGTTCCAGCAGTTCAACCTGTTCCCGCACCTGAGCGTGCTGGAGAACTGCACCCTGGCCCCGCAGCGGCTGCGCGGACTGTCGCGCCCGGCGGCGCGGGAGTTGGCGGCGGCCCTGCTCGACCGCGTCGGCCTGGCGCACAAGGCCCGGGCCTATCCGTCCGAGCTGTCGGGCGGGCAGCAGCAGCGCGTCGCGATCGCCAGGGCCCTGGCGATGGAGCCGCCCGTGATGCTGTTCGACGAGCCCACCAGTGCGCTCGACCCCGAAATGGTCGGCGAGGTGCTGCAGGTCATGCGCTCACTGGCCAGGGACGGCATGACCATGGTCTGCGTGACCCACGAGATGGGCTTTGCGCGCGAGGTCGCCGACCGCGTGCTGTTCATGGACCAGGGCCGGATACTGGAGCAGGGCAAGCCGGAAGCCTTCTTCCATGCGCCCCGCCATCCCAGGGCACAGCAGTTCCTGTCCGACATTCGCCGGCACTGAGCCGGCGTCCGTCACAGGACTCAGACCGCGGCCAGCGCCTGGTCCAGGTCGGCCAGCAGGTCGTCGATATGCTCGATGCCGACCGACAGGCGCACCGCGTCCTCGGGCACCCCGGACTTGACCAGCTCCTCGGGCGAGAGCTGGCGGTGCGTGGTGGACGCCGGATGGGTGGCGAGCGACTTGGCGTCACCGATGTTGACCAGGCGAGTGAACAGGCCCAGCGCATCGAGGAAGCGCGCGCCCGCCGCCCTGCCCTGGCCCGCCTCACTCTTGACGCCGAAGGTCAGCAGGCCCGAGGCCTTGCCGCCCAGGTATTTCTGCGCCAGCGCGTGGTCCGGGTGCTCGGGCAGCCCCGCGTAGTTGACCCAGCCCACCTTGGGGTGCTGCTGCAGGAACTGCGCCACCGCCAGGCTGTTGGAGTTGATGCGGTCCATGCGCAACGCCAACGTCTCGATGCCCTGCAGGATCAGGAAGGCGTTGAACGGCGAGATGGCCGCGCCGGTGTTGCGCAGCGGCACGACGCGGGCGCGGCCGATATAGGCCGCCGCGCCGAGCGCCTCGGTGTAGACCACGCCGTGGTAGCTCGGGTCGGGTTCGTTCAGGCGCTTGAAGCGCTCCTTGTGCTCGGCCCAGGGGAACTTGCCGCTGTCGATGATGGCGCCACCCAGGCTGGTGCCATGGCCGGCCAGGTACTTGGTCAGCGACTGCACCACGATGTCGGCGCCATGCTCGATCGGGCGCAGCAGGTAAGGCGAGGCCACGGTGTTGTCCACGATCAGCGGGATGCCGTGCTTGTGCGCGATCTCGGCCACGGCCGCGATGTCGGTGATGTTGCCCTGCGGGTTGCCGATGGACTCGACGAAGATCGCCTTGGTGCGCGAGTCGATCAGCGGCTCGAAGCTGGCCGGATTGCGGTGATCGGCAAAGCGCGTGCTGATGCCGAACTGCGGCAGCGTGTGCGCGAGCAGGTTGTAGGTGCCGCCGTAGAGCGCGGTGCTGGAGACGATGTTGTCGCCCGCTTCGGTGATGGTCTGTATCGCGTAGGTCACGGCGGCCTGGCCCGAGGCCAGCGCCAGCGCGGCAATCCCCCCTTCGAGCGAGGCGATGCGCTGCTCGAGCACATCCTGCGTCGGGTTCATGATGCGGGTGTAGATATTGCCCGGCACCTTGAGGTCGAACAGATCGGCGCCATGCTGCGCGCTGTCGAAGGCGTAGGCCGCGGTCTGGTAGATCGGCACGGCCACCGCCTTGGTGGTCGGATCGGGCTGGTAGCCGGCGTGCACGGAACGGGTTTCGAATTTCCAGTTTTCGGACATCTGTGACTCCTGTAGTCAAGGCTTGGGCCATCAGGCCCCGGGTTTGAAGAGGGGGACATTGAGCGCATCCACCCGTCGCGGGAGCAGCTTTTCGCTCAGGAAGGCATCGGCGATGCGTTGCTGCTCACCCATATTAGACGGCTGGACGGCACGCACCTCGTAGCTGCGCCGGCTGTTGGCTTGCTCGACGATCTCGGCATCCAGACCCCAGACCGGCCCCAGCAAGGCCGCGGCATCCTTGGGATGCTGCTTGACCCAGACACCCGCCTTCTGCAGCTCGGAGAAGAATATCCGCAGCACGTCGGGCCGCGCCTGCGCATAGGCCGTGCCAGCCAGGTAATAGCGCTGATAGGACGCGAGCTGGCGGCCGTCGGCCAGCACGCGCACGCTCGACTGTTTCTGCACCGCCGCCAGGAAGGGGTCCCACACCACCCAGGCATCGATCGCGCCACGCTCGAAAGCCGCACGCCCGTCGGCCGGTGCCAGGTAGGCCGGTTCGATGTCCTTGAAGCTCAGGCCGGCCTTCTCCAGCGCGGCCAGCAGCAGGAAATGGACGCCGGCGGCCTTGGCAAAGCCGACCCGCTTGCCCTTGAGATCGGCAAGGCTCTGGATCGGCGAATCCGCCCGGACGACGATGGCCTGGGTCGATGGCGAGGGCGCCTCCTGCGCCACGAAAGTGAGTTTGGCCCCTGCCGCCTGCGCGAACACGGGAACGGTGTCGGCCACATCGGCGCTGACGTCGATATTGCCCAGGTTCAGGGCCTCCAGCAGCGGCAGACCGCTGGTGAACTCATGCCAGCTGATCTTCACGTTCAGGGGGGCCAGCTGCTGCTCCAGGGTCCCGCGCGTGCGCAGGAGCGTGGTCAGCGTGGACGATTTTTGCAGCCCGATGCGCAAATGGCCGGACGGGCCGGACTGGGCGGACTGGCCATGGACCAGGCCGCTGCTCCAGGCGCCAAGCGCCGCCAGCGATCCCAGCAAGGCGCGACGGTCAAGGAAAGCATCTTTCATTGGAATCAACCCTGCGCCACGCGCGGCACGAACACATTGGCGACAGTTTCACCGAGGGCGGCTTGACGCCCCTGGCCCGCCAACTTGTCACGGACCGACAGCGGCAGCAGCGGGAACACCAGCTCGGCAAAGCGGTAGGCCTCTTCGAGGTGCGGATAGCCCGACAGCACGAAGGTGTCCAGGCCCAGATCGGCATATTCCCGGATGCGCGCGGCCACGGTTTGCGGGTCGCCGACCAGGGCGGTGCCGGCGCCGCTGCGCACCAGGCCCACCCCTGCCCACAGGTTGGGGCTGATCTCGAGGTCGGCGCGGCTGCGCTTCTTGCCGCCCGCGTGCAGCTCGGCCATGCGGCGCTGGCCTTCGGAGTCCATGCGCGCGAAAGCCTGCTGCGCCTGCCCCACGGTGTCGTCGTCGAGCTTGCTGATCAGGGCATCGGCGGCGGCCCAGGCTTGCGCCTCGGTCTCGCGCACGATCACATGCAGGCGGATGCCGAACTTGACCGTGCGTCCGCGCTGGGCCGCGCGCGCGCGCACATCGGCCACTTTCTTCGCCACCTCGGCCGGAGGCTCGCCCCAGGTCAGGTAGGTCTCGACCTGCTCGGCCGCCAGTTCATGGGCGGCTTCGGACGAGCCGCCGAAGTAGACCGGGGGATGGGGCCGCTGCAGCGGCGGATACAGCAGCTTGGCGCCCTTGACCTGCAGATGCTTGCCCTCGAAATCGAGGCTCTCGCCGCTGTGGCTGCGCGCGAGGATTTCGCGCCAGATGCGGATGAACTCGGCCGACTGCTCGTAGCGGGCGGCATGGTCGAGGAACACGCCGTCGCCCTCGAGCTCGGCCCGGTCGCCGCCGGTGACCAGGTTGATCAGCAGCCGACCACCCGACAGGCGGTCGAAGGTCGCGGTCATGCGCGCCGCGAGCGCGGGCTGGTGCAGACCGGGACGCACCGCGACCAGGAACTTGAGCCGCTGCGTGACCGGAATCAGGCTGGCGGCCACCACCCAGGGGTCCTCGCAGGAGCGCCCGGTCGGGATCAGCACGCCTTCATAGCCCAGATGATCGGCGGCCTGGGCCACCTGCTTGAGGTAATCAACGCTGATCTGCCGCGCCCCTTCGGAGGTGCCGAGGTAGCGGCTTTCCCCATGCGTGGGAATGAACCAGAAAATATTGAGACCCATCAAATGCTCCAAAGAAACTTTGACCGCATGATGGACAACAGCCGCTGATCGGGGAAGGAATAGATCCTCAGTTGCTTATTACCAAATCAATTAAGAATCATCCGATCTGAGCCAGGTGACCTGGACCAGGCAATCGTAGAACGCCGGCGCACGGCCCAGGTCGGTCAGATGCTGGTGCGTCAGTTCGTTGACATTGGTCCCGTTGTGGCCGAGCTTGCGCCACCAGATGCCCAGGCCGTTGACGACGCCGGGCCGGGCGCGGGTGCTGACATCGGCCTGGCAGTGGTAGCGGCCACGGTCGTTGAAGACGCAGACCAGGGAGCCGTCCTCGATGCCGCGCGCGGCCGCATCCTCGGGATGGATCTCGAGCCGCGGCTCGCCCTCGATGTCGCGCAGGCTGCGGACGTTGACGAAGGTCGAATTGAGGAAGTTGCGTGCCGGTGGCGAAATCATCGCCAGCGGATAGGCCGCGCTGCTGCCCCATGGCTCGTGGTTCGGCAGCACCTCGGGCAGTCCGTCCAGGCCCTGGGCCGCCAGCGCCGCGCTGAAGAACTCGCACTGGCCCGAAGGCGTCGGAAAGCCGCCCTCGGCGAAAGGCGCGTCGGGCAGCGGCAGGCTGAAATAGCCTTGCTGCGTCAGCAGCTCCCAGTCCACCGCGTCGCCGAAGGCCTGGCGGCACAGGGATTCGTCATCCTGCCCGAAGCAGGGCTCGTCGAAGCCCATGCGGGCCGCCAGTTCGCGAAAGATCTGGCTGTTGGGCTTGGCCTGGCCCAGCGGGGCGATGGCCGGACGGTTCAGCAGCACATCGGTATGGCCGTAGCTGGTGTGGATGTCCCAGTGCTCGAGCTGCGTGGTCGCCGGCAGCAGATAGTCGGCATAGTCGGCGCTGTCGGTCTGGAACTGCTCGAGCACGACGGTGAACAGGTCCTCGCGCGCAAAGCCCGCCACGACCTGGCCCGACTGCGGCGCCACGGCGACCGGGTTGCTGTTGTAGACCAGCAGCGCCTCGATGGCCGGCCCGAACTCCGGCGAGGCCGCCCGCAGCAGGTCGGCGCCGATGGTGCTCATGTTGATCAGACGTGGCGAGCTCACGCCAGACGCCGCCAGCAGGTCGGGCCGCTGCAGCTGGTCGCGCCGGACCGGAAAGTTGCCCGAGCTGCTCAGCAGCAGCCCGCCGGCCCGCTGGCGCCAGGCGCCGATCAGCGCGGGCAGGCAGGCGACAGCGCGCACCGCGTTGCCGCCGCCACGGGTGCGCTGCATGCCGTAGTTGAGCCGGATCGCGACCGGCTCGCGCTGCTCGAAGCAGCGCCCGATCTGCTGCGCGAGCGCCAGGATCTGCTCGACGGGCAGGCCGCAATGCTGCGCGGCCCGCTCCGGCGTCCATTGCAGCGCCCGTTCGCGCAGCTGCGGCCAGCCCAGCGTGTGCCGCTCCAGGTAGTCGTGGTCGAGCCAGTCGTGGACGACGAGCTCGTGCATCAGCGCGTAGGCCAGCGCCGCGTCGGTGCCGGGCAGCAGGGCCAGGTGCTCGTGGCATTTCTCGGCGGTCTCGGAGCGGCGCGGGTCGATGCAGACCAGCCTGGCGCCACGGCGCTTGGCCTCCTGCGCGTGGCGCCAGAAATGCAGGTTGCTGCCGATCGAGTTGGTGCCCCAGAGCAGGATCAGGCGCGACTCGGCGAAATGCTCGACCTTCATGCCCAGTTTGCCGCCCAGCGTGGCTTCGAGCGCGGCGGCACCGGCCGAGGCGCAGATGGTGCGGTCGAGCCGGGAAGCGCCGAGGCGATGGAAGAAGCGCCGGTCCATCGACTCGCCCTGCACCAG
This sequence comes from Burkholderiales bacterium, assembly GCA_026400105.1. Lineage (GTDB taxonomy): Bacteria > Pseudomonadota > Gammaproteobacteria > Burkholderiales > Burkholderiaceae_C > Malikia. The sequence goes on along the minus strand of JAPLPQ010000010.1, from coordinate 20,094 downwards.
GCCCATGGTGCCGGCATAGCTGTAGGGCAGGATGGCCTGCGGGTCGCGCGCGGCGATCTCCTGCAGGCGAGTGGCGATGTCGGACAGGGCCTGGTCCCAGCTCACGCGCTCGAACTGGCCAGAGCCCTTGGGGCCGATCCGCCTGAGCGGGTACAGCAGTCGCTCCGGGTGGTGGGTGCGCTCGGGGTAGCGCGCGACCTTGGCACACAGCACGCCGGCGGTATGCCGGTGCTCGGGGTTGCCGCGCACCTGGACGGCCCGGCCCTGGTCAACGGTCGTGATCAGCGCGCAGCTGTCCGGGCAGTCGTGCGGACAGGCGCCGAGCACCTCGAAACGGATCTGGGTCGGTGGCATAGGCATGATGGACCGATTGTCTATCACCGCGCCGGGCTTCAGACAGCAAAGGCCAGGCGGGAAAACTCCAGCGGAATCTCGTTCGCAGTCAGCGGCACCGGATCGCGGAACGAGGTCTCGCCATCGTCGAGCAGGGTGAGGATTTCCGCCTCGTAGCGCGCCAGCGCGGGATCACGCCGGTCACGCGCCCTGGGCAGCGCGACTTCGACCTCGCCGCTGATGCGCCCGGGCCGGCTGGCCATGACGATCACGCGGTCGCTCAGATAGGCCGCCTCGTTGACATCATGCGTCACGAGCAGCAGGGTGGTCTGGTGGCGCGCGGCCACCGACAGCAGCAGGTCCTGCAGCCGCATGCGCGTGAAGGCGTCGACCGCGCTGAACGGTTCATCGAGCAGCAGCAAGGCGGGCTGGGTGAACAGACCGCGCGCGATCGCGGCGCGCTGCGCCATGCCACCCGACAGCTGCTTGGGATAGGCTTGCGCAAAATCGGACAGTCCCACCTCGGCCAGCAATTCCAGCACGCGCGGGTCGCGCGCGCCGGCCTTGCCGCCGTCAAAGCCGACGTTCTCGGCGACGGTCAGCCAGGGCAGCAGGCGGGGCTCCTGAAAAATGAATCCGACCTCGCGCGAGTGCAGCCGCGGCGGCTGGCCCTTGATGCGCACCTCGCCCTGGTAGGCGGTGTCCAGCCCCGCGACGATGCGCAGCAGGGTGCTCTTGCCGCAGCCGCTGGGCCCGACCAGGCTCGCGATCTGTCCGCGCTCGAGCCGGAAATCCAGCTGGTCGATGACGCGATGGCGGTTGAAGTGCTTGGCCTCGATGGCCAGTTCAAGCAGAGGGCGGGTCATGGTTTTCAAGCCTGTCGGCTGTCGAATACGTCGCGCCAGTGCAGCAGCCGCTGCTCCAGTCCGCGCAACAGGCTGTCCGATACCTTGCCCAGCAGGGCCAGCACGATGATGGCGACGATCACGAGGTCGGCGCGCCCGGTCTCGCGCCCGTCGGTCAGCAGATAGCCCAGCCCCCTGGTGGCCGCGATCAGCTCCGCGGCGACCAGGAACATCCAGGCCAGCGACAGGCCCGTGCGCAGGCCGGTGAACAGATTGGGCAGCGAAGCCGGCAGGAAGATGCGGGCGATCAGTCGCGCCCCCGTCAGGCCATAGATGTCGCCCACCTCGACCAGTTTGCGGTCCACGTTGTGCACGCCCGAGACGAAGTTCAGGTAGACGGGAAAGAAGACGCCAATGGCGATCAGCGTGATCTTGGGCGACTCGTCTATGCCCATCCACAGCAGCAGCAGCGGCACCCAGGCCAGCGAAGGAATGGCGCGCAGGGCCTGGAAGGTGGGGTCAAGCAAGGCCTCGGTGCGGCGTGACAGGCCGACGGCCGCCCCCACCAGCAAGGCCAGGGCCGCGCCGATGGCAAAGCCGGCGACCACCCGCAAGCTGCTCACGCCGATATGCTCGAACAGCGCGCCGCTGGCCCCCAGATCGGACAGGGTCGAGACCAGCTCGCTGGGCGGCGGCAGCAGATGCGCGCTCACCCAGCCCTGCCGCACCACGGTCTCCCACAAGGCCAGGGCCAGGGCCGGGACGATCAGGCCCTGGGCCTTGCGGCCCCAGACCGCCCGGCGCAGCCTGGGCGAGGTATCACCGAGCTCCAGCGAAGCAGAAGATGACTGCGTCATGTCGGTCACCGCTCTCAACGCACCACTGACTTGGCGAAACTGGGCTCGATCAGATCGTCGATGACCTTGTTGACGTCGGTGCCCTTGCGCACCAGTTCCTCCTCCAGCAGGATCGGAGCCGCGGCCTTCAGCGCCTTGGCATGCTCCTCGCCGGGGATGGGGTGACGGAAGTCGTTGCGCGTGAGCTGCAGACGGGCGACCGGCAGCGCGAGCTTGGCCTCCTCGGCCACCAGCCTGGCGGTTTCCTCGGGGTTGGCGATGATCCACTTGCGCGCCTTCTCGTAGGCGGCAATCACCTTCCTGACGTAGTCGGGATTTTCCCTGGCGAACTTCTCGCTCGTGTTCAGGAAGCCGTAGGTGTTGAACGCCACGTTGCGGTGGATCAGGCGCGAGCCGGCCTCGATCTCGCTTGCCGCCATCAGCGGGTCCAGCCCGACCCACGCATCGACGCGACCCTGCTCGAGCGCGGCCCGCCCGTCGGCATGCTGGAGCGAGACATGCTCGATGTCGGACTTCTGCAGACCTTCGGCATGCAGGCTGCGCAGCAGGAACAGGAACGGGTCGGTGCCCTTGGTCGCGGCGACCTTCTTGCCCTTGAGGTCCTTGATCGACTTGATCGGCGAATCCTTGGACACGAGCAGCGCCGTCCATTCGGGGCGCGAGAAGATGTAGACGCCCTTGATCGGGTTGCCGTTGGCCTTGCTCAGCACGGCGGCCAGGCCGGCGGTCGAGCCGAAATCGATGCTGCCGCTGTTGAGGAACTCGAGTGCGCGATTGCTGCCCTGGCTCAGCACCCATTTGACCGGCACGTTGTCCGACTTGAGGTCCTGCTCGAGCCAGCCGAACTTCTTGAGCACCAGGCTCGGCGGCGAGTAGTAGGCGAAGTCCAGCCGGACTTCCTTGGCGGTCTGGGCGTGAGCGAGGCCAGCGGCGAGCAGCGCCGTAGCGCACAGGGTCTTGAAGAGGGATTTCATGCGCTTGTTGCAAGGAATATGAATGTCCGGACTGTATGGACCAACACTTCCTTCAACAACGAAAAATCCAGAATTTCCTTATTCATTTTCCGTCTTAGGACAATCCAAAAACCCCGCACCATCAAGATGCGCAGGAAATAGTCCCAAATACATTTTCCGAATAAGCAAATCCGGAAATCATCTCCGACTGATCTTATTTGAATCTATTACTTCCTGACTGCAAGCGCCTTTTCTACGATGGGAGCATCGGGTTCAAGTCACCCGTCTGCCAACTCGAATCCGGCGCCCGAAGGCGTCATTGGCGCCATCCAGCAAAGAAGTTCCACGATGACTGACATCACCATTGAAAAATCGCCCGCTCCGTCCAATGCGGGCATCCGCCTGAGCGTGGCCGAACTCAAGCGCCGCGCCGCCTTGCTGCTGCCCGAACTGCGCCAAGGCGCCGAAGAGCGCGAGCGCCACCGCATCCTGCCGCATGAGCCGATTCGCCGCATCGGTGCCGAAAGGCTGCTGACCTGGCGCGTTCCGCAGACCCAGGGCGGCAGCGGCGCCTCGGTGCGCGACGTGATCCAGTTCGTGATCGATGTCGCCTCGGTGGACTCGAACGTGGCGCAGGCGCTGCGCCCGAGCTTCCTGTTTCTCGAAGGCCTGCTCGCCAGCGACGACGAGGCGGCCCGCCAGCGCTGGCTGCCGCATTACCTGAATGGCGAGCTGTTCGGCAACGCGGGCTGGGAAGTCGGCGGCGCCAACGGCGCCATCAGCGCCAGCCTGGTGCGCGAAGGCGACCATTACCGGGCCAACGGCAGCAAGTACTACAGCACGGGGGCGCTCTACTCGGACTGGGTCAGCGCCGTCGCGGTGGATGAAGCGGGCCGCGAGCGGCGCTTCATGCTGCCGCGTGACCGCGCGGGGCTGGAGCTGGTCGACGACTTCGATGCCATGGGTCAGCGCCTGACGGCGAGCGGCACCACGAATCTGAACAACGTCCAGGTCAACGAGGAGGACATCGTGCCGCACAACCTGTTTGCCGGCGGGCACAACCAGCGCAGCATCGTGACCCCCTACGCGCAGCTGTTCCTGGCCGCGGTCGAAGCCGGGATCGCGCGCAACGCGCTCGACGATGCGGTGGCATTCGCCCGCAACCATGCCCGTCCGATCAAGCACAGCAGCGCCAGCCGCTCGGTCGACGACCCCTATGTGGAGTTATCGGTCGGCGAGATTTCGGCCCGCGCCTTCGCCGCCGAGGCCGTGGTGCTGCGCGCGGCCGACAGCATCGATGCCGCCTGGGCGTCCGGGCTCGAACCAGCCTCGATCACCCAGGCAGCCATCGACGTGGCGCAAGCCCAGTATGTGGCGGCCGAAGCGGCGCTCAAGGCCGCGGAACTGCTGTTCGACGTCGGCGGGGCCTCGACCACCGCACGCAAGCACAACCTGGACCGCCACTGGCGCAACGCCCGCACCGTGGCCAACCACAACCCGCGGCACTGGAAGGCGGCCGTGGTCGGGGCCTACCGGCTCAAGGGAACGGAGCCGCCGCTGTCGGGCCTGTTCTGACCTGATGACGCACGTCCAGCCCAGCCCCGCCTTGCACCACCCAGGAGAACCTTCCCCATGACGACCGTCGACGTGACCCTTCGCGATGCCAGCGATATCGCCCTCGCCGCCTATGCAGACGAACTGGCGACCGAGATCGCCAAGACCGCGCAGCAGTACGACCTGTCGGGCGAATTCCCGCACGAGCATTTCGAACTGCTGCGCCAGCGCGGCGCGCTCAAGCTGACCCTGCCCCAGGCGCAAGGTGGCGGCGGGATCTCGCTCTACCAGCTGCTGCTGTTCCAGGAACGCCTGGCCAGGGGCAGCGGTTCCACCGCGCTGGCGCTGGGCTGGCACCTGATGGCCTTCGGCTACCTGAGCTTCGACCTCAAGTGGCAGCGCCCGGCCTTCGAGCGCCTGTGCCAGGACGTGGTGCAGCGCGGCGACCTGATCAACGTGCTGGTCACCGAGCGCGAGGCGGGCAACCTGCTGCGCGGCTCCAAGCCGACCACCGTGGCGCGCCGGACCGAACAGGGCTATCTGATCCAGGGCCGCAAGGCCTTCTGCTCGGCGGCGCCCGGACTCGGACAGATGATCGTCTACGCCCTGGTCGAGGACGAGGGACGGGTGGCGGAGTTCCTGGTGCCCAGCTCGGAACGCGTGCGCGTGATCGAAAACTGGAACACGATCGGCATGCGCAGCACCGGCAGCCACGACATCGAGTTCGACCAGGTGCTGGTGCCGCACGACGCGCTGCTGACCTACATCGACAAGGACCGGGCCGGCAGTTTCATGACTGGCAGCCGGGTCTTCGGCCTGCAGCTGTCGGCGGTCTACCTGGGCATCGCGACGGCGGCGCGCGACTTCGCGCTCGACTTCGCCGACCGCTACCACTCGCACAGCCTGGGGGGATCGATCCTCGACGCGCCCCAGGTACAGCAAAAGCTCGGCGAGATCGAGCTGCTGATCGGCGCGTCCAAGACCCTGCTCTACGGCCTGGCCGAGCGCTGGGAGCGCCACGACGCGATCAAGCACCGGCTCGACCACGAGGTCGCGATCACCAAGCAGATGGTGACCAACCAGGCGATCCGCATCGTCGAGCTGGCGATGGGCATCGTCGGCGGCCATGCGCTGTCGAAGGACCTGCCGCTGGAACGCTATTTCCGCGACGTGCAATGCGGCCGCTACAACCCGCCCCAGGACGACATGGTGCTTGCGAACCTGGCCAAGTCCGCGACCGCCGCCCTGCGCGCCTCGCGCCAGGCCGAGGTGACTGCAGCAGCGGCAGCAGCCGCGGCGGCAACGCGGATCACGGTCACGGCGGCGCTCGAAGCCCAGGAAACCCCGCTCGCGGCGCTGGTCGACTGACCGCCCTGCGTGCAACACCCCCCTTGCGAATGCCATGACCCAGAAGAAACAGATCATCCTCAACGCGTTCAACGAGAACTGCGTCGGCCACATCAACCACGGCCTCTGGACCCACCCGCGCGACCGGACCACCGAATACAACACCCTCGAGTACTGGACCGGCATGGCCCGCACGCTCGAGCGCGGCCTGTTCGACGGCATCTTCATCGCCGACATCCTGGGCGTCTATGACGTCTACCAGGGCAATATCGACCTGACGCTCAGGGAATCGGTCCAGCTGCCGGTCAACGACCCGATGCTGCTGGTCTCGGCGATGGCGGCGGTGACCCAGCATCTCGGCTTCGGCGTCACCGTCAACCCGCTGTCCGAGCATCCCTATCTGCTGGCCCGGCGCTTCTCGACGCTGGACCAGCTCACGCGCGGTCGCTTCGGCTGGAACATCGTGACCGGCTACCTCGACAGCGCCGCGCGGGCGATCGGCCAGCAGCAGCAGCTGCAGCACGACGAGCGCTACGAGCGCGCCGACGAATGCCTCGACCTGCTCTACCAGCTGCTCGAGGGCAGCTGGCAGGACGACGCGGTCAAGCGCGACAAGGCGGCCCGGATCTTCGCCGACCCGGCCAAGGTGCACCCGGTGCGTCACCACGGGCGCTACTACGATGTCGAGGGCTACCACCTGTGCGAACCCTCGCCGCAACGCACGCCGGTGCTGTTCCAGGCCGGCACTTCGGGCCGGGGTCAGGTCTTTGCCGCGCGCCACGCCGAAGCGGTCTTCATCGGCGGCAACGACAAGGCCGCCGTGCGCAAGACGGTGCAGGAGCTGCGCGAACAGGTGGTCAAGGCCGGCCGCCGCGCCGATGACCTCAAGATCGTGCTGGGCGTGACGGTCGTGCCGGCGGCCACCCAACAGGAAGCACGCGACAAGCACGACGAGTATCTGCGCTATGCGAGCCCCGAAGCCGGGCTGGCGCATTTCTCGTCGAGCGCAGGCCTCGACCTGTCGCGCTACGGGCTCGACGAGCCGATCGAGTTCGATCAGACCAATTCCATCCAGTCCACCGTTCGAGTGATCCAGCAGCTCGGCGGCACCCGGCGCAAGCTGCTCGAGCATTTCAGGCTCGGCGGGCGCTATGCCGCCATCGTCGGTGACCCCCAGCAGGTCGCGGATGAACTGCAGTCCTGGGTCGACGAGACCGGCATCGACGGCTTCAACATCACTCGCACCGTGGTGCCCGAGAGCTTCGAGGATGTCGTCGATTTCGTCGTGCCCGAGCTGCAGAACCGCGGCATCTACAAGACCGCCTACGCCGAAGGCAGCCTGCGCCACAAGCTGTTCGGCCAGGGCGACCGGCTGCCGGCCCGGCATGCCGCCGCCCAGTTCCGCCGGCTCGGCTGAGCCCTACCCCAAACCCCAAGCCAACCCAATTCAGGAGAAGCCCTCATGAAACTGTCCAAATTGCTGCTGACCGCCCTGTCCTCGCTGCTGCTGAGCGGCATGGTCCAGGCCCAGGCCATCAAGATCGGCGTGACACCCGGCTCGGTCGCGGACTCGGTGCAGGTGGCTGCCGTCGAGGCCAGAAGACAAGGCCTCGACGTCAAGGTCATCGAGTTCACCGACTGGACCACGCCCAACGCCGCGCTCGACTCCGGCGACATCGACCTCAACTACTTCCAGCATCAGGCCTTCCTCGACAACGCGATCCGCGAGCGTGGCTACAAGCTCGCCAGCATCGGAACCGGCGTGCTCAGCAACATCGGACTGTTCTCGTACAAGGTCAAGCGCTTCGACGAGCTGAAGGAAGGCGCGCGCGTCGGCATCGCCAACGACCCGGTCAACCAGGGACGCGGGCTGCTGCTGCTCGAGAAGGCCGGCCTGATCAAGCTGCGCGACGGCAAGGGCTGGCGCGGCACGATCAACGACATCGTGGCCAACCCGAAGAAGCTCAAGTTCGTCGAGGTCGAGGGCCCGCAACTGGTGCGCGCCATCGACGACGTGGACCTGTCACTGGGCTATCCGTCCCACTTCGTCAGTGCCGGCAAGCCGCAGGTCGCCAGTTCCGGCTTGCTGTACTCGGGCGTGTCCGACGAGTATTTCGCGATCCGCTTCGTGGCGCGGCAGGACAAGGCCGGTGATTCACGCCTGAAGCAGTTCGTCAAGATCTACCAGGAATCGCAGGCCGTGCGCGACCAGTTGCACAAGTCCAATGCCAACGACTCCAAGCTCTACACGCTGGCCTGGCTGAACAAGTAAGCGCCCAGCGTCCAGCGACCCGCATCGACCGCCCCCCATTCCTCCCAACCCCCATTGACGTCACCGGCTGCCTGGCAGCCAGACATTTCGAACATGAAAAAGATTTCACTGATTCTTTCCCTTTGCTCCAGCCTGCTGCTGAGCGGCATGGTCCAGGCCCAGACCCTCAAGATCGGCGCCTCGGCCGGCGTGCATGCCGACACCCTGGCCGCCGCCGTGGCCGATGCCAAGAAGGCCGGCCTGGACGTGAAGATCATCGAATTCACCGACTGGACCACCCCCAACGAGGCGGTGGCCAGCGGCGACCTGGACTTGAACTACTTCCAGCACCAGGCCTTCCTGGACAACGCCATCCAGCAGCGCGGCTACAAGTTCGCCGTCGCCGGCATCGGCGTGCTGCCCAACATCGGCTTGTTCTCCTACAAGATCAAGGGCTTCGATGAACTCAAGCCAGGCGCGAAAGTGGCCGTGGCCAGCGACCCGGTCAACCAGGGGCGCGGCCTGCTGTTGATCGAGAAGGCCGGCCTGATCAAGCTGCGCGACGGCGCTGGCGCCAAGGCCAACGTCAATGACATCGTCAGCAACCCGAAGAAGCTCAAGTTCGTCGAAGTCGAGGGCCCGCAGCTCGTGCGCGCGATCGACGACGTGGAGCTGGCACAGGGCATTCCGGCGCATTTCGTCAGCGCGGGCAAGCCGCAGTTCGCCAGCGCTGGCCTGATCTACTCCGGCGCATCCGACAGCTACTACGCCATCCGCTTTGTCTCGCGCCAGGACAACGCCAACGACCCGCGCATCAAGCAGTTCGTCAAGATCTTCCAGGAGTCCAAGGCGGTGCGCGACCAGGTGCACAAGCTGTTTGCCGGTGACCCCAAGCTCTACACGCTGGCCTGGCTGAACAAGTAAGCCATCCCGCAGCGAACACAAAAAACCCCATGGCCCACCTGAAATTCAATGCCTTCGTGATGAACACGGGCTCCCATATCCAGCATGGACAATGGCGGCACCCGGAGGCGAAGCAGATCCAGTTCAACGACGTCAAGTTCTGGATCGAGCTGGCCAAGACGCTCGAGCGCGGCAAGTTCGACGCCATGTTCTTTGCCGATGTGGTCGGCCTGTACGGGCCGCTGGGCGGCAGCCACGAGGTCAATGCCCGCGAAGGCCTGCAGATTCCGAGCAACGACCCGACCGTGCTGCTGTCGGCGCTGGCGGTGAACACCGAGCACCTTGGCCTGGCCTTGACGAGTTCGGTGCTGCAGTCGCACCCGTTCGATTTCGCGCGCAAGCTCTCGACGCTCGACCATATCTCGAACGGCCGCGTCGGCTGGAACATCGTGACCAGCAGCCTGGAAAACAGCGCGCGCAACTTCGGACTGGCCGAACTGACCGAGCACGACGAGCGCTACGAATGGGCCGCCGAGTACATGGACGTGGTCTACAAGCTGTGGGAAGGCTCCTGGGACGAAGGCGCGCTGCTGATCGACCGCGAGCGCGGCATCTTCGCCGACCCGAGCAAGATCCACAAGATTCACCATGTCGGCAAGCGCTACCAGGTCGAAGGCCCGCACCTGCCCTCGCCGTCGCCGCAGCGCACGCCGCTGCTGTTCCAGGCAGGGTCGTCGCAGGCCGGTCGCCGCTTTGCCGCGGCGCACGCCGAGGCGCAATTCATCATCACGCCGAATCCGAAGGTGGCCGCCGAGCTGACCCGCGAGACGCGCGAGCTCGCGGTGCTGGCCGGCCGGCGGCCGCAGGACATCCAGTTCTTCCAGGGCTTCTCGTTCATCACCGGCAGCACCGAAGCCGAGGTGCGGATCGCCGAGCAGGACTACAACGACTATGCCAGCCGCGAAGGCTTCCTGACGCACCATAACTTCACGGTCGACCGCTACGGCAAGCCCTACCCGGCCGACACGCCGCTGGCGGCGATCAAGACCAATTCCGGCCAGAGCCACCTCGAGTGGCTGCGCAAGAGCGTGCAGGGGCGCGAGCCGACGGTGGCCGACCTCGGCGACCTGCTGTCGCGCCGCGGCCGGCTGGTCGGCACACCCGAGCAGATCGCCGATCAGCTCGAGGCCTGGCAGCAAGCCGGCATCGACGGCATCAACGTCATGAACTGGCGCCTGCCCGGCTCCTACGAGATCTTCATCGACCAGATCCTGCCGGTGCTGCGCCAGCGCGGCCTGGCACAGATCGAGTACCAGCCCGGCACGCTGCGCCAGAAGCTGTTCGGCTCGGACCGGCTCAACGACCGGCACCCGGCCGCCTTCTACCGCGGCCATTTCAGCCGGGCCAAGGTGGCACAAGCCGCGCCGCAAGCCGTGGCCGCTGGCACCTGAACCCCTCCCTTCCATCAATACGACCATGAAAATCCACCAAGTCCTTGCCGCGCTGCTGATCGGCACCCTTTCGCTGACCGCTGGCGCCCAGTCCGGCCCCGCCCTCAAGGTGGGCATATTCCCGGGTGCGATGTCGAACGTAATGGAGGTCACGGCCCAGGAAGCCAGGAAGCAGGGGCTCGACGTCAAGCTGGTCGAGTTCTCGGACTGGGTGGCGCCGAACGCCGCCGTCGACAGCGGCGAGCTCGACGCCAACTTCTTCCAGCACCAGGCTTTCCTGGACCAGGCGGTCAAGCAGCGCGGCTTCAAGCTCAAGAGCGTTGACCTCGGCGTGCTGACGACCATCGGCCTGTTCTCGAAGAAGGTCGCAAGCCTGCAGGACATCAAGCCGGGGCAGACGCTGGCGATCTTCAGCGACGCCTCGAACCAGGCGCGCTCGCTCAAGTTCCTTGAGCAGCTCGGGCTGGTCAAGCTGCGGCCCGGAGTGGGCGAAAACGTCTCGCTGGACGATGTGATCAGCAACCCGAAGAAGCTCAAGTTCATCGAAGTCGAGGGGCCGCAGCTGGTGCGCTCGTTCGAGGACGTGGACCTGGCGATCCAGTCGTCCAACATGCTGTCGACCTCGGGCCGTGACGACATCGTCAAGAGCGCGCTGGCCTGGACCAAGGGCGACGACCTCTACTACGCGGCGCGCTTCGTCACACACGAGAAGAACGTCAACGACCCGCGCGTGAAGAAGCTGGTCAAGGTGTTCCACGAGTCGCCCGCCGTGCGCCAGGCCATCCATGCCGCCTTCAAGGGCAACAGCAACTTCTACAGCCTGCCCTGGCTGAAGGGGAAAGTGCAATGAGCGCGATCGATCTGACCCTGGGCGCCAAGTCCTACTTTGTCTCGCCGCAGGCCTCAGCGCAACGGCTGCCGCAGGCCGCGCCGGCTGGCAGCACCGAGCCCGCGCATCCGGCAGCCGGTTCGGTGCGCTTCGAGAACATCGGCAAGACCTATCACTCGTCGGCCGGGCCGGTGGCGGCCCTGAGCGGGATCGAGCTCGAGATCCCGGCCGGCAGCATCTTCGGCATCATCGGCCGCAGCGGCGCGGGCAAGTCCAGCCTGCTGCGCACGATCAACCGGCTCGAGCGCCCGACTGAAGGCCGCGTGCTGGTCGACGGCGAGGACATTGCCGAGCTCGACGAAAACGGACTGGTCGCGCTGCGCCGGCGCATCGGCATGATCTTCCAGCATTTCAACCTGCTGTCGGCCAAGACCGTGTTCGACAACGTGGCGCTGCCGCTGCGCGTGGCCGGCGTGCGCGAGGCGCAGGTGCGCCAGCGCGTCAACGAACTGCTGGAACTGGTCGGGCTCAACGGCAAGGAAAACACCTATCCCGGCCGCCTGTCGGGCGGACAGAAGCAGCGCGTGGGCATTGCGCGCGCGCTGGTGCACCACCCCGAGATCCTGCTCTGCGACGAGGCCACCTCGGCGCTCGACCCCGAAACCACGCAATCGATCCTGGCGCTGCTGCGCGACATCAACCGCCAGCTCGGCCTGACGGTGGTGCTGATCACGCACGAGATGGGCGTGATCCGCGAGATCTGCGACCAGGTGCTGGTGCTCGAACAGGGCCGGATCGCCGAGACCGGGCCGGTCTGGGCGGTGTTCGGCGAGCCCAAGCATGACGCCACGCGCGCGCTGCTGCGCCCGCTCGAGCATGACCTGCCGCAAGACCTGCTGCAAAGGCTGTCGCAGCAGGCGCCCACCAGCGGGTCGTACCAGCGGGTGCTGGAGCTCGTTTTTACCGGCCAGGGCCGGATCGAGCCCGACCTCGACCGCATTGCCAGCGCGCTCGGTAGCCGGGTGCGGCTGCTGCACGGCGGCGTCGACCGCATCCAGGGCCATACGCACGGCCGGCTGCTGATTGCCACCGGGCCCCAAGGGCCCGCCGCCACCGAACTGGTGATTCAACAACTCTGCCACCACGCCAAGGAGCTCGGATATGTCGCCGATCATGTATGAACGCCTCTGGGAGGCCTTTCTGGACACGCTGCTCATGGTGGGCGCCTCGGGGCTGATCGCGCTGGTCGCCGGCATTCCGCTGGCGGTGTTGCTGGTGCTGACCTCGCCCGGCGGCGTGCTGGAAGCGCCGCGCTTCAACCGGATCGCGGGCAGCCTTGTCAACGCCTTTCGCGCCACGCCCTTCATCGTGCTGCTGGTCGCGCTGATCCCGCTGACCCGGCTGATCACGGGCACGACGATCGGCATCTGGGCCGCCGTGGTGCCGCTGTCGATCAGCGCCACGCCGTTCTTCGCGCGCATCGCCGAAGTCAGCCTGCGCGAGGTCGAGCACGGACTGATCGAGGCCGCGCAGGCCATGGGCTGCCGGCGCTGGCATATCGTGCGCCATGTGCTGCTGCCCGAGGCGCTGCCCGGCATCATCGGCGGCTTCACGATCACGCTGGTGTCGATGATCGGTGCCTCGGCGATGGCCGGTGCCGTGGGCGCGGGCGGACTCGGCGACCTGGCGATCCGCTACGGCTACCAGCGCTTCGACACCACGGTGATGATCGCCGTGATCGTGGTGCTGGTCGCGCTGGTCAGCCTGGTGCAGTTCGCGGGGGACTTCTGGGTCAGGAGGTTGAGGGCGAGATGAGGGGGAGCGGTCAGGTCGACCAAGTTGCCGAATTGGTGTATAAAGTCAGAAATAATACTGTGGAGAAGCTGATGGTTGGATAGTTTGCCTGAATGGATGCGTGGCGGCAGCTGTCGGTTCAGATTCGTTGGCTGACGGGTACCGACCAATAGCGGTAGTTCGCTGCATCATGGCAACCGTCCGGTCAAGATAAGATCGGTACTTCACGGTGAGCTGCTGTGCAGGCAATCAAGACCTAAAATATTATCCTATCCACCAACCCTGCTCTTTTTTTTTGGTGAAATGCGTCAAGTTATCAGCGCTTGACGTGCCCGCTTGCTATCACGAGTGGGGCTAGAAATTCGCGATTTTTAGGTTATCTAAACTCATCATTGACGCCAAGGTAAGAAGCTATTTTTTTGATCCAAAACAGACTCCTCAATATCTCATTATAAAATAATTCCAATTAGCAGAATTAGCAATATTTACTCATCCCACCCAAACCTATTTAGACCACACGCTGCGCAATCGGCAACTCATCCGCAACGCACATGACAATAGCTGCAGCTTGGATTCGAACCCTAGAAAATGGAGCCGAAGAACTATTTTTCTGCTCAGATAGCCGACTAAGTAGTGGCAAAAGATTTGACCATTGCCAAAAAACATTTCGCTTCAATCGAACAGACGCCGCCATTTGCTTTGCTGGCAGAACAGATTGGGCTTACCCCATGATCATCGCCACAATTAAGGCGGCCGATCTTCATGCGCCGTCGCAGACTCGCTCGCTCACGCTTTCAAAGTTCAAAGCACATCTGCTTAACCTGCTAAATCAGATGCAACGTGAAGTCCACAACTTCGCACAGGGTGAGAATGTCCCTGCAGTCACATTTTTGTTCGGCGGCTACGATTGGTGGAATAAATCATTTCGCTTGTGGCGAATAGAGTTTGATCAAAAAACCTTCTCTTTTATTGCTAATGAGCGGACCGGAAGTAATGCCCTAGGCGGTCTTGGGAAAATTGAAATCGCTGGCGACCCTGAGTGGATTGAAGAACTACGCAAGAAAGTAAAAGCTTTGGCACAGTTGCGCTATGGCCTTGACATGCGTCAGCCACTAACAGCAAGGTTTAACATGGAGCCTTTCGAGTGCATACGAGATCTACTGAGAAATTCATCAGCAGGTGATAGCATCGGTGGTGCACCTCAAGCGGTCAAGGTTTACCAATACCTAAACTCTACCGACGTAGGCTTCTTCTGGCCAAAACTCGAAGGCGGAAGGCTGTTCCTATCGGGGCGCCCACTTTTAGATTACGAGCGAGCGGAAATACGGTCGATCATTGACCCAGACTCTATGCAGTCAACTTGGAGCAGCGGAAATAGCGAAGTGGCTGCAAGTCAAATCAGAAAGGCAATGCGTGGAGAAGCACTAGAGTGCCTCAATGACGAGATTGAGCCAACTAAAGAATCCAGTGAATTTCCTTCATCTAGCCAAGATTGAAGGCAGCCTGCACTCACAAGGTTTTATCTCCGCTCATTAGCCTAACTGGGCGATCAAGCAGACGATTACCTTGAGATTTAGGCATCGTAAGGGAATAAACTCGTGCAACTTCTCGTGAACATTGATGTGGGCGTTCTTCCATGCTCAATCAAATTTTACTCGACCGCGTTTGAGTTGTACGTCGCACGGCGCTTTGGACAGAACGGCATCGAACTGCTTAGTGCATCGGCTCCGATCTATCTTCTGTCAAATCCGGCTGGATCGAGCTCTTCCTCTGGGGCGACACAGAAGAGGGACTACAAGAGCACTGGATGCCGGTACATCTCGACATGGTCGTTCAAGACATCGATACTGCGGTGTCGCGCGCGACAAGAGCTGGCGCTCTGTTTTAGCAAAACGTTCGAAGCTCAAGCTGGGAGAAGATCGCGTTCCTGGCAGATCCCTTCAGCTATGGGTTCTGCATTGTTCAGTTCACTGGAATGTGATATCACGAGATTGCCACTCAGGCGTAACTCGTGGGTTGGTGAACGCAAGCCCAGCACAGCGAAACCGAACACCTCGGTTAACCGGACACGCAGCGGCAGGAGATAATCAAAAGACCAAAACGGATACAACTTGCGGCGATTGTGGTGCTGTGATAGTTGGCGAGTCGACGGATGGTAATCCGAGCATGCGAAATCCGTGCCCTCAATGCAGCTCATCAGTTCGCGCTTTCTCGCTACAGGCGCACGCCACTGTTTTTGTGTCGGCAATCGCAGAGCTTACCCTCGCAACTTATTCGAAAACCTTGCTCGCTACATAAGTTGACTGGAAACCAAATCAAACAACAACAATTTCGACCAGTCTTCACGACATTCTCAACTCGGAGAAACAACATTATCCAAAACAGAAATGTTATCGAAAAGACAAAATAGAAGAACCAATTTAACGCAGCCAGTTCATTTGTCACCAATATCAGAAAATGAACGTATATCCAACTCATCACTTTACTGGCCCTGCGCAAAAAGCCGCGTAAACTGTTGAATTAAAAAATTAGTCCTCACAAACATACGGTCGCTATGTACTTCAAGAATATAAAAATTGAAAACTCTGGTCCGATTGAACATCTCTCCATCGATTTCCCAAAAACCGATTCAGGCAGTCCTAAGCCATTAGTAATCGTCGGCGAAAACGGCACAGGGAAGACAATTCTTCTATCCTACCTAGTCAACACACTGATAACTGCAAAACAGGTTGCTTTCGATGATACAGAAGTTGAACACGGGAAGGTCTATAAATACAGAAGCCCTCAGTACATTAGAACTGGAGCGCACTATTCATACGGACGTGTTGAATTTGATAATGGACAGTATGTCGAAGAATGGCAACTCGACACACAAAAGTCTAAATTTGAGGAAGCCTATTCCTTTTCTCCGGCAAGGAGTACCTGGACTGCCATACCCGCACATGAGTTCTCTTATATTCAAAACTCCCTTTCTCACAACGAACAAACAGCCAATGAGTTGTTTGAGAATAAATGCTGCCTATATTTTCCAGTTAATCGTTTTGAAGAACCCGCATGGCTAAATCTAGACAACCTAATAGAAAGAGCGAGCTATACCGAGCTAAAGCACATCAATCGCCACTCCAATAGAAGCATTATTTCCACATCACCTCTCAAGGCAAATAGAAATTGGCTTTTAGATCTAATATTTGATCGCCAAGCATTTGAGCTCTCGACGACGAACATGCAATTTCCAGTCGGGCCAAATCAGCAAACCATTAACGTCCCTGTATTCACAGGATTTCAAGGGCAGAGCTCACGAATTTACGAAGCTGTTCTGCAACTACTCCGTACGACACTTCATTTTGATGGGACAATTCGACTAGGTGCTGGCAGCAGGCGCAATCGGTTAATTTCAATAATTAAGGACGAGGCATCGTGGATTCCAAACATATTTCAACTTTCAACAGGGGAAGTTTTGCTACTTAATCTTTTCCTGTCTACGATGCGTGATTATGACTTGAGCGGGGGTTCTTTGGATAACCTAAGCGACATACGCGGGATCGTAATCATTGATGAGATTGATGCACACCTACATACACGTCACCAGAAAGAAATCTTGCCAGACCTTCTGGCATCGTTCCCAAATGTACAATTCATAATTACCACTCACTCCCCCCTATTTCTACTTGGGATGGAAGAGAGATTTGGAATCGACGGCTTCAAAATAGTAAACATGCCCGATGGCGAGTTTGCTTTGGCATCAGACTTCTCGGAATACACGGCAGCCTATGAAACATTCAAGCAAACAAACTTGCACAGACAAGAGATTGCTAAAACTCTAAAGGCCAATTCACGCCCAATCGTCTTCGTCGAGGGCGATTACGACATTCGATACATCACGAGGGCGGCTGAGTTGCTTGGAAAGTCACATATTCTTGAAACCATTCAACTTAGAGATGGGTCTGGGTTCGGTAACTTGGACAAGATTTGGCGATCCTACGAAGTTCAGCTGGCAGAACTACTGCCCTCAAAAATTCTCTTGCTCTACGACTGCGATACAAACAAAGCGGCATCAGAAAAAGGGCGACTTATAAAGCGTGTCATCCCCTCAATCAAAGCATCTTCAATAACTATAGGAATTGAAAATCTCATACCTCTGGAACGAATTACAGAACTCGAAAATAGCCACCCTCAATTCATCGATTCAGCAGAATCAACAAGCATACGAATTCGAGGCCAAGAAGTCATTTCGCCCGCAAAAAAATCCATCAACAAGGATGAAAAGAAAAATTTGTGTAACTGGCTCTGTTTCAATGGAACATCGGAAGACTTTCGGAACTTTTCTTCAATATTTGACATTTTTGAAAGTGAACTACTAGCCCCTTGACTTCAGGGCTAACCCCTCGTTTCAGAGAAATACTCCGCCGGCAGGCCTGCTACGTCCCCCTGAGCTTGAATATTAGTCTTCATGTTCAAAATGTTTTACCTCATTGTTCGGCTCGCGCAAATGCTTTCTATGAAGGCTGGCATTCGCAGAGATGCTCCAAGGTCAAGCTCTTCCCGTTTCCCAGCAAGGAGATGGAGCCTGTCTTTGAATCGGAGTACGTAGTCGCCCCGGAAACATCCGCGCCCCTTGATCCGTCATTCTTTTGTAGGCTTTCTTGGGTAATATTTCTCGCAGTTCCTCCCTGCCATGCCCTGTTTTCTGGGAGTTTTGCACGATGAGTGACACGGCCGATTTCTTCCGCAGCCGCCTCGACCAGATGATCGACCTGCGCCATCCGCTGGCCGTGCTGGCCTCGCGCATGCCGTGGCAGGAAATCGAGGCCTCGGTGATCGCACCTCTTTGGGCGCCGCGCTCATCAAGCGACGCGTCGGCAGCCAGTTCGTCGAATCCAAAGACGAGATGAAGCGGCTAGCTCTGGGCGCCTTGCGCCGCATCCAGAAGCTGCCGAACCTGGTCTGATCGTTCTTTAGGCATAACGAGTGCCTGTACGCTCGGATGTGACAATTCTTTCCGAAAATTTAGTAACTGGATTTAGCCGCCCTCACCCCCTCCCCAGCACCCTCTTGGCATTTCCAAAGAAGAACTTCTCCAGCACGCCATCCCTGAACCCCAGCCGCTGCGCATCCTCGATGCTCTGCCTGATCGGACGGAACGGATAGGACGAACCGAACAGCAGCTGGTCGGCCAGGAAGCCGTTGGCGGCATCGACCAGCACCTCGCTGCCCGGCAGGAACAGGTACATGTCGGGCACCAGGTAGATGTTCTCGTGCCGGAAGGCGACGCCGAGCAGTTGCTGCACATTGGGCCAGTAGCCGTGGTAGGCCACGATGCGCAGCTGCGGGAAGGCCGCCGCGACCCGCGCCAGCGGGGCCGGGTCGTTGTAGCGCTGGTCGGGCGTGGTCGGCCCCGACATCAGGAACACCGGCACGCCGAGCTCGGCCAGGCGCTCGTAGAGCGGGAAATAGACCGGATCGTCCGGATGGCGCGCCGGCGCCGCAAAGCCGGGCTCGAGGTTGACCCCGGCCAGGCCCAGCACGTTCACGATGCGATCGATCTCGTCCAGCGTGGCAGCGCCGAGCAGGTCCGGATCGACCGCGCCGATGCCGACCAGCCGCGGGTCCGCGCTGACGATCTGGTGGATACGGTCGTTGGGCAGATGCTGCGCGGGCGTGTGGCGCCCGACCACCACCGCCTGGCTCAGGCCGGCATCGGTGATCTCGGCCAGGAAGCCCTCGGGCGTGCGCGAGCGGGCGTAATGCTCGTCATCGCCGCGCGTGCCGACGCGGCGATTCAGCCAGCGCGCGGTCTCGTTGGTCGCGCTGCCGGGCGTGGCGCCGAAGAAGTCGTGCAGGTAGGCCGGCCTGCAGCGCATGTCGATCACGTTCATGCGGCCTTCTTCAGTTCGGTGTTTTCGCTGGCGCGCACGTCGAAGGCGCCGCCGGTCATGGCCTGGTCGCGCAGCGTCACCGGCTGCTTGCCCGGCAGCAGCGGGAACACCAGTTCGGCAAAGCGGATTGCTTCCTCCAGGTGCGGGTAGCCCGACAGCACGAAGCTGTCGACGCCGAGGTCGACATATTCCTTCAGGCGCGCGGCCACCGTCTCGGGGTCGCCGACCAGCGCCGTGCCGGCACCGCCGCGCACCAGGCCGACGCCGGCCCACAGGTTGGGGCTGATCTCGAGCTTGTTGCGGTCGCCGCCGTGCAGTTCGGTGATGCGCTTCTGGCCGACCGAGTCCATCTTGGCGAAGTTGGCCTGCGCGGCCTGGATGTCCTCGTCGGTCAGCTTGCTGATCAGGCGCTCGGCTTCGGCCCAGGCCTCCGCGTTGGTCTCGCGCACGATGACCTGCAAGCGCACGCCAAAGCGCACCGTGCGGCCATGCTTGGCGGCGCGCGCGCGCACGTCGGCGATCTTCTCGGCCACCGCGGCGGGCGGCTCGCCCCAGGTCAGGTAGGCATCGACATGCTTGGCCGCCAGCTCGTGCGCGGCCGGCGAAGAGCCGCCGAAGTACAGCGGCGGATAGGGCTGGCTGACCGGCGGGAAGTAGTTCTTCGCGCCCTCGATCTGGAAGTGCTTGCCCTCGAAGTCGACCGTGTCGCCCTGCAGCAGCTGGCGCCAGACGGTCAGGTATTCGTCGGCGACCTCGTAGCGCTCGTCATGCGCGAGGTGGACGCCCTCGGCGGCGAGCTCGGTGGCGTCACCGCCCGGCACCACGTTGAGCAGCAGCCGGCCCTTGAGCGCCTGGTCCAGCGTCGCGGCCTGGCGCGCCGAAGCGGTCGGACCGCTGACCGAGGTGCGCAAGGCGACCAGCAGCTTGATGCGCTGGGTCACGGGAATCAGACTGGCGGCGGTGACCCAGGGGTCGAGGCAGGAGCTGCCGGTCGGGATCAGCAGGCCGTCGTAGCCCAGGCTTTCGGCCGTGACGGCGATCTGCCTCATGTATTCGTTGGTCGCGGGGCGGCCGAAGTCGGACTTACCGAGGTAGCGGGTG
>JAPLPQ010000036.1 GCA_026400105.1 Burkholderiales bacterium | reverse complement strand
GCCGCGCGGCGGGACCGCTGCCGATGATAGCGCCGGCCCCGCGCGCGACCCGGCTCAGTACGACAGCGTGAGCTTGAGGCCCGGTCGGTTCTTGAGCAGCGCGAGCAGCTCGTCGAGGCCGGGCTCGACCGCCTCGCCACCCTCGGACTCGGCCAGCACCTCGTCGAGCTCCTGCTGCGCCGCCTGCTCGTCCTCGAGCGCGACTTCGGCCAGTTCGCTGTCGGCCTCATCGGCGGCGGCGGCGGACGCCTCGGCGCCGGCTTCGGTCAACGCCGCGAACAGCTTGAGCGCCGACTGGCCCCCGGCCGCGGGCAGGCCGAAGTCCGGCTCGAACGCATCGCCGGCCGCAGCCGACCCGAACTGCTGCTGGGCCGCCTGCTGCGGCCCGCATTTACATCCACATCCACTCATATTGTCCTCCTGATTTCACGATGCGGGACGGGCCATGCCGCCCCCAGCCAATACCTTCAGGGCGCATCGCCTCAGGTCGCCTGCAGGGCACGACAGAACGCCGCCCTGAACTGCGGACAGACCTTGAGCACGGCCTGGACCCGGCTGACCACGGCCATGACGGCGCTCGAACACAGCGTCAGGCGCCCGACCCGGCAGACATGGAACAGCAGGCAAGCCCGCAGGGCCCGGTTGGTCTGGGCGGCGCTCAGCACGCTGCTCAGGTAGATCCGGTGCTTGAGGCAGGGGTCGATCACCGGCACCGGACATTGATTGAGCTGCACGTCATAGAACGCGAACTGGGTGTCGAGGCCGCTGGCATCGCCATAGGCGATGCGGAACCAGCCACGCGAGCCGTCGGGCCCGAGCTCGCCCCACCCAGTGCCCCAGCTGTTCTTGCAGATCCAGTACTTGTCGGTCTCGTTGTAGCCGACCACCGAGATCGCGTGGTAACCCGCCAGGCTGCCGCTGACATGCTGGTAGACGCCGCCCGAGTAACTGAAGAAGTCCTGGTAGACCGCCATGCCGGCGACCATCGGACCGCGCGCGGCCAGCAGGTTCTTGCGGTCGGCCAGCGCGAGCACCTGGCTCCAGCCGTCGATCTTGAACATCGGCACGACGCCCGGCTTGCAGGGCTGGTTGCTGTCGACATAGGGGAAATCGGCTTCCTTGGCAACGCCGGTGTTCTTGCAGAAATCGAGCGCGGGGGCGAAGTTCCAGCCATTGCCGCAGCAGTTGCCGCAGCCGCAGTAGAACAGGTGCGACTCCGACAGGTCGAGGTCGAGATTGGGGTTCTGGCAGACGATGCTGGCGCGCGCCTCGATCGTCGCGAGCGTGCCATGCGCGACGCAGGAACCGCAGCCGCCCTGGTTCTTGATCGGCGTGGTCCAGTTGCCGCCGTTGTTGCGCCAGTCGATCGCGAGCGGGAAGCCGGCCTCGGCCTGCAGCGCGCTGAGCGCGGAGGCAGCCTTGATCGCCTTCTCGGTCGCGTCGAGTTCAGCCTTCTCGACGCGCAGGCCCAGCATCTCCTTTTGCTGGTCGGCGCTCAATTGCGACACGCTGGTGGCGGCGGCCTGCCAGTCCAGGCCCTCCTTGGCAATCGCGTTCTGTATGGTCTTGAGGCTTTCCGTCGTCATTTGTCGATCTCCCTGTGAATCAAGGCTTGGGCCGCTGCTGCAGCGCCAGCCAATCTGCCACGCGCGGGCGCCTGGCTCCTGTTCGCCCGCATGCCGCCAGATCCGTTCAGGAAGACGGCATCGACCGGCACCCGGGCGATGGCAGCAGCATCTCAGCGCAGCGGTTTCAAATCAGTTACAGCAGGCATGGGCATCGACCCAGCACAGGCTGCGCGAGAGGCTGACATGTCCATGCTTGACATGGACCCAGTTGACCGCGGCCTCGTCGGGGGCGCAACCGAGGCGGCGCAGGCGGTGCAGCGCCACTTTCAGGTTCTGCGCCGCCTGATCGCCGTCCGAATCGGGCCAGAGCAGGTCGGACAGGCGCTCGGCCGGCACCTTGTAGCCGCCTTCGCCGATCAGCGCCAGCAGCAGCGACTTGGTGCGCTGGCCCTTCCAGTCGCGGTCATAGAGGCGCCGGCCCTTGATCTCGACCCGGAACTCGCCCAGGGTATGGATGCGCACATGGGCCTGGGCGCTCGATGCCGGTGCCGGACTGCCGTCGAGCCGGCACTCGAGTTCGAGCAACCAGTCCGGCCCGCGGTGCAGCGACGGCAGGGGTTCGCCAGCTGGCAGCAAGGCGCGTGCCGCCGCCAGCGCCTGTCGCGCGCGGTCTTGCTCGCCGGCGTTCGCCTCCAGCCGGGCCAGCTCGAGTCGTCCCATCGCCGCCAGATGGTTCAGGCCGAGGCGGCTCCAGTCCGGACCGAGCTGCAGCAGCAGTTGCCGGGCCTCGTCAAGCCGCTGCAGGCCGGCCAGGGCCTGGGCCCGCAGCAGGCCCGTCAGCAGCAGCGCCAGTCTGGCCCCCGCGCGTGCGCCGGCACTGGCGCCTTCCTCGGCGTGCACCAGCGCGCGCAGGGCTTCGCCCTGCCTGAGGGCCGCGACCCCGAGCACGAAATGCCGGCCGGCCTCGAGCAGGGTCAGCCGCCGGGGAATCAGCGCGAGCGCGAGGCGGCCCGAGAGCGCCGTGACCTGATCGCGCCGCCCCAGCAGCGCGGCGGCGTACAGGGCCAGCTCGAGCCGCAGCAGACCGGCCGGCCCCTGGTCCGGGATTGCGGCCTCGGCGCCAGCCAGCAGCTCGAGCGCCATCGCTGCGTCACCCCGGAGCAGCCTGTTCAGGGCCAGCGCGATCGCGAGCCAGCCACGCGTCAGGACAGAGATGCCAGGCGCGCGGCTGGCGAGTTCGGCATCGGAGAGCTGCACATCGGCGCGCACCAGACGACCGGCCAGGCAGTCGGCGATGCCGGCCTGGGCGCGCAACAACAGCTCGTTGGGGTCGACTGGATCGAGCCGCTCGATCGCCTGCGCGAAATGCTGGCCGGCTGCAACCAGGTCGCCGTCGCGCAGCAGGGCGATGATGCCGAGGCGCTGCAGCAGCGCCGCCCTGCGCGGCGGCGGCAGCCTGGCCTCGAGGCGCGCGGACAGTACATGGCGCCAGGCGTCGAGTCGTTCGAAACCGCACGCCGAGCACAGAATGGCATCGACGGCCTGACAGGCGTCGGCCGCCAGCGGCGCTGGCGCCAGCGCTTGATCCAGATCTGACATGGTCCCCCCTGAGCCAGCCGGAGCGCACGGAACAGACCGTCCAGCGCCAACCGACTGCCATCGATTCGTTTTGCAGGAATTCTAGTGACAGATCCTGTCCCTACAATGCCCGCATGTCCACCACCTTGCCCTCTCCCCGCCTGTCCATGCTCGACCTGGTCGCCGTGCGCCAGGGCAGCAGCGTCGCCGATGCGCTGGCGCTCGCGCGTCGCACCGCCCAGCACGCCGAAAGCCTGGGCTTCGTGCGCTACTGGCTGGCCGAACACCACAACATTCCCGGCGTCGCGAGCTCGGCCACTGCGGTGCTGGTCGGCCATATCGCGGGCGCGACCGAGCGCATCCGGGTCGGCTCGGGCGGCATCATGCTGCCAAACCACGCGCCGCTGGTGGTGGCCGAGGCCTTCGGCACGCTGGCCGAGCTCTATCCAGGCCGGATCGACCTCGGGCTGGGCCGCGCGCCCGGCACCGATGGCCTGACCATGCGCGCGCTGCGGCGCGACCGGGTCGAGTCGGAGGACGATTTCCCGGCCGATGTGGCCGAACTGCAGCGCCTGCTCGCGCCGGCCCAGCCCGGTCAGCGCCTGGTCGCCCTGCCCGGCGCCGGCACCGAGGTGCCGATCTGGCTGCTGGGCTCGAGCCTGTATTCGGCCCGACTGGCGGCCGAGCGCGGCCTGCCCTATGCCTTCGCCTCGCATTTCGCGCCGCGCCTGCTGCTGCAGGCGGTCGAGCTGTACCGGCAGAACTTCCGGCCCTCGGCCCAGCTCGACCGGCCCTACGTGATGATCGGCGTGCCGCTGGCGGCGGCACCGACCGACGAGGAAGCCGAATACCTGGCCAGCAGCCAGTACCAGCGCGTGCTCGGCATCCTGAGCGGCCAGCGCGGCTTGCTGCCGCCGCCGGTCGCGGGCTTCATGGAGCAGCTGCCGGCGCAGCATCGCGCCGCCATCCTCGACTTCCTGGCGGCCGGCGTGATCGGC
>JAPLPQ010000008.1 GCA_026400105.1 Burkholderiales bacterium | reverse complement strand
TTGCCGGCGGCCTCGAGTTCGCTTTCGAGTTCGTAGGCGGTATCGAAATGGTCCTCGATGCTGCGCTTGGTGCGGCCGGTCACGAAAATCATCTGGCGGATGCCGGCGGCATAGGCTTCCTCGACCGCGTACTGGATCAGCGGCTTGTCGACCACGGGCAGCATCTCCTTGGCGCTGGCCTTGGTGGCGGGCAGGAAGCGGGTGCCAAGACCGGCAATCGGGAAAACGGCCTTGCGGATCGGTGCGTTCATGGGGCTTGTATTGGAAATAAAGACAGACTTATTCTACGTGAGGCATATTTCAGTCATGAAATGAGATAAATATTAAAAATCTCGCAATCTAGTAGGCTGAATGATTGCCCGGTAGCGATCAGCCTGGCGCCGGCTTGGGATTCGCCTATCCCTGTGCTATAAAAATCGCCATGATTCTGCAGCAATGGCGCGCGCCGCTGTCCGCAGCCTGTCCCTGCGGCCCCGACCTGGAATACGACCCGGACTTCCTGCAGCTGCAACAGATGCTGCGGGCCAGGCCCGGGCTGGAGTTCCGCGCCCCCCAGCAGGATGACCGGGGTGGCAGGACCGAGCCCGAAGGCGCGCCGATTGCCTGGTCCGAGGTGCGCGAACTCGCGCAGGCCCTGTTGTTGCGCAGCAAGGATCTGCGGCTGGCCGTCTGGCTGACCCGGGCCCAGTTGCATCTCGAGGGCTTTTGCGCCATCGATCAGGGTCTGGGCCTGGTCCAGTTGCTGCTGCAGGACTACTGGGACGGGGTGCATCCCGGGCTCGATCCGCAAGACGGCGACCCGACCATGCGCCTCAATGCCCTGGCCGCCCTCGATGCGCTCGATTCGGTCGCCGGCGATGTCCGGGCCAGCTTGCTGCTCGACTCGCGCCAGCAGGGCCAACAGCAGGGACAGTTGACGGTGCGCCAGCTCGAGCTGGCAGCCGGTCGCCTCGAGCCGCTGCCCGGGGAGGCCAGGCCAGCCGCCACCCAGGTCGAGCGCCTGCTCGAAGTCGCGCTGCGGCTTTCACCCGAGCTCGCGTCCGTGGCGCGGGCGGCACCGCAGCAGCTCGAGGCCATCCGCGCTGTGCTGGCCGATCGGCTGGGTGATTGGCCAGGACAGCGGCTGGGTGATCAGCGCGCTGAGCGCTTGGGCCATGCGCCACTGCCCGACCTGTCCCGCCTGCACGCCATGCTCGAGACCGTGGCCCAGGCCGTGGCCAAGCTCACTGCTGCTGCGCCGACGCCCGAGCCGGCCGTACCGGGAGCCGAGTTGGCCGGCGCCCACAGGCCACCCGTGGCGGATCAATTGTCCCGGGACGGTCCCGCGGCCCAATTACCAGGACAAATCAATAGCCGGCAGCAGGTCGTTGAAATGCTGGCGCTCCTGTGCCAGTATCTCGAGAAAAATGAGCCCACCAATCCGGTCCAGATCCTATTGCGCCGGGCGCAGCGGATGATGCAGATGGGTTTTCTCGAATTGCTGCGCGACATGGCGCCCGACGGACTCGATCAGGCCGAGAAGGTCGTCGGAGCAAGAATAGCCAGGGATGACGATTGACCGCTTCTCTGCTAATGTGCCGCCGTTGGGGGAACTTGGGTGTTCAGGGAAGGGAGGACGGACATGCCGGAAAGCAGCCAGAAATTCATGGCGCGCAATCGTGCGTCGCGGGTCCAGATCGAATACGAGGTCGAGCTCTACGGCGCCGAAAAGCGGGTCCAGCTCCCGTTCGTGATGGGGGTGCTGGCCGACCTGTCGGGCCAGCCGGCCGCGCCACCCGCGCTACCGCCCATCGCCCTGGCCGAGCGCAAGTTTCTCGAGTTCGATGTCGACAATTTCGACAGCCGGATGAAGGCGATCCAGCCCCGGCTGGCCTTCGAGGTCGACAACGCCCTGAGCGGTGAGGGCCGGCTCAAGGTCGAGCTGAGCTTCGAGCGCATGGAGGATTTCTCCCCGGAATCGATCGCGCTGCAGGTCGATGCCTTGAAGCAGCTGCTGACGGCGCGCCAGCAGCTGGCCGACCTGATCACCTACATGGATGGCAAGACCGGCGCCGAGGAGCTGATCGCCCAGGTGCTGAATGACCCGGCCTGGCTCGAGTCGCTGGCCTCGTGGCCGGCCTTGCCCGAGCCCGATGGCGTGACCAAGACCGTCAGTCAGACCTGAAGCCGGCCCAGGAGGTGATTTCGATGTCAAACCTGCCTTTCCAACCCCAGCCCCAGCCCGGGCGTCTGCCCGCACTGGCGCAGGCGCCAGCCGCGCTGGCCGAACTGCTGCGCCGCGAGTTCAAGCCCAAGTCGGAGCAGGCCCGCGAGGCGGTGCTGCGGGCGGTCCAGACCCTGGCCCGGCAGGCCTTGGCCCAGCGCGATGCCATCCTGCCGGGCGGCCAGGCTGGTCAGACTGGCCAGGTCAACCAGGACGCCATTCAGTCGATCGAGGCGCTGATCGCCGAGCTTGATCGCAAGCTGTCCGAGCAGCTCAACCTGATCTTGCATCAGCCGGAATTCCAGCGCCTCGAGGGCGCCTGGCGCGGCTTGCAGCATCTGGTCAGCCACACCGAGACCGACGAGGGGCTCAAGATCCGGGTCCTCGATGTCTCGAAGGCCGAGCTCGGGCGCACGCTCAGGAAATTCAAGGGCACGAGCTGGGACCAGAGTCCGCTGTTCAAGAAGGTCTACGAGGAGGAGTACGGCCAGCTCGGCGGCGAGCCGTTCGGCTGCCTGATCGGCGACTATTATTTCGATCACAGCCCGCCCGACACCGAGCTGCTGGGCGAGATGGCCCGGATCGCGGCCGCGGCCCATGCGCCCTTCATCGCGGGTGCCTCGCCGGCCGTGCTGCAGATGGACAGCTGGCAGGAGCTGGCCAATCCGCGCGACCTGGGCAAGATCTTTTCCACGCCCGAGTACGCGGCCTGGCGTGCGCTGCGCGCCAGCGACGATGCGCGCTACCTGGGGCTGGCGCTGCCGCGCTTCCTGGCGCGACTGCCCTATGGCGCCCGGACCCATCCGCTCGAGGCGTTCGACTTCGAGGAGGACACCGGGGCGGCGGACCACAGCAGGTACACCTGGGCCAATGCCGCCTACGCGATGGCGGTCAACATCAACCGCTCGTTCAAGGAGTTCGGCTGGTGTTCGCGCATTCGCGGCATCGAGTCGGGCGGTGCGGTCGAGGGGCTGCCGGTGCATGCCTTCCCGACCGACGACGGCGGCGTCGACATCAAGTGCCCGACCGAGATCGCGATCAGCGACCGCCGCGAGGCCGAGCTGGCCAGGAGCGGCTTCATGCCGCTGATCCACCGCAAGCATTCGGATTTCGCCGCCTTCATCGGTGCCCAGTCGCTGCAGAAACCGATCGAGTACGACGACCCGGACGCCAGCGCCAATGCCAGGCTGGCGACGCGACTGCCTTATCTGTTTGCCTGCTGCCGCTTTGCCCATTACCTCAAGTGCATCGTGCGCGACAAGCTCGGTTCGTTCAAGGACCGCGACGCGATGGAGCGCTGGCTGCAGGACTGGATCATGAACTATGTCGACGGCGACCCGGCGCATTCCTCCGAACAGACCAAGGCCCGGCGTCCGCTGGCGGCGGCCGAAGTCGTGATCGAGCCGGTCGAGGGCGATCCGGGCTATTACCGCTCGCGGTTCTACCTGCGCCCGCATTACCAGCTCGAGGGCCTGACGGTGTCGCTGCGCCTGGTCTCGCGGCTGCCGAGCGAGAAATCGGCCTGAGCCCGATACCACCACCGATACCTGATCGTCTGAAGAATCCGGCGCTGGCGGTCGGGGTCCACCCCGCCGGTGCTTTGCGTGCAGCGTTGCGTGGACCGTCAAACAGGGAGAACGGCTATGGCCATCGACATGTTCCTGAAAATCGAAGGCGTGGAGGGCGAGTCCACGGACAAGTCGCACCAGGGGGAGATCGACATCCTGTCCTGGTCCTGGGGCATGTCGCAAAGCGGCACCACCCATATGGGCGGTGGCGGCGGCTCGGGCAAGGTCAGCGTGCAGGACCTGAGCCTGACCAAGTATGTCGATGCCTCGACCCATGCGCTGATGCTGGGCTGCTGCAAGGGCACCCACTTCGAGCAGGCGGTGTTCGTGGTGCGCAAGGCCGGCGACGCGCCGCTCGAGTACATCAAGCTCACGCTGCGCGAGGTCATCGTCAGCGATCTGGCGACCGGCGGCAGCGGCAGCGAGGACCGCCTGACCGAGACCCTGAAGCTCAATTTCGCCGAGTTCAAGTTCGAGTACCAGACCCAGAGCACCAAGGGCGGCAAGCAGGGCGGTGCCAAGGTCGCGGCCTGGAACATCGCCGAAAACGCGCCGGCCGGTTGAGCTGGCGGAACCGCCCCTTGTCGCAGTCAGTGCTGCCCCATGGCCCAGCGCGACATCTTCCTGCGCATAGAGGGCAGCCGGCAGGGCCTGCTGCGCGGCGAGTCCCAGGACGCGTCGCACCCGGGCGAAATCGATGTCATGTCCTGGTCCTGGGGCATGGACAGTCCGGGCGACGCCTTCGGCTTGCCGACCGGGCGCACCAATGTC
>JAPLPQ010000025.1 GCA_026400105.1 Burkholderiales bacterium | reverse complement strand
GGAAGGACTCGTGAACATTGTGGGTGGTTGTTGCGGCACGACGCCCGATCACATCGAGGCGATTGGACGAGCGGTGTCGGTGTGCTCGCCACGCCCTGCCTTGTTTCGCTTCTGAGCTACTGAATGGCCCTCGATTTCATCTCCAGCTGCCAGCCCTGAGCTGCGGCTAGGCTGTGGTTGGTGTGATATCGAGCGGCAGGGCCTGGCCGAGCGGGTTAGTGCGAGGTGACCCCCCTGCAGACCGCGTGACCGATTCCTATCGGACCGGCTGATCCGCGCGCGCAATGCATGACTGGGTCGAATGGCACGAAAACCCTGTGCCATTGGCTACATGACCACGCATAAAAGAAAAGCCCACTGTCGTGAAACAGTGGGCTTGAATTTTGGTGGCGCTTCAGGGATTCGAACCCCGGACCTGCGGATTATGATTCCGTCGCTCTAACCGGCTGAGCTAAAGCGCCAACAGGATTGAATTATACGCACAAAAATGAAGTTTCGACAAAGTGCATGAAAATTTCTTGAAAAAAGTTCATTCCTGCAGCCAGCGGCGCTCTGGCACGGCGTTCGGAACCGTTGCCGGGCGCAGGAGCTTGATGCTGTAGCGGGGCTGGGGCCAGTGCAGGGCGCATTTCAGCAGTCTGCCGTCGCGCGACACCAGGGCAGTCAAGGTACTGCGTCCCGAGGCATAGAGGGCCACCTCGTCGAGCTTGCGTACCCGCCAGGCCTGCGCTTCATCACCCGGCTTGGCTGCAGGCAGTTCCACGGCCAGCCATTCGTCTCCGGCTGCCAGTCCTGCGGCTTCTGCCGCCGTGCCGCGCAGCACGTTCTTGATCGTCAGTCCGCCGCTCTCGTTGACGCGCAACCCCAAGCGTTGTGCCAGCGCTTCGGGTTCCTGCAGCCATTGCAGCCCATGCTGCTGCAGCAGTTCGGCCAGCGGTAGCTCGCCGGTGCCATGCACCCAGTCCCGCAGTTCGGCGTCGTAGCGGCGCTTGCCCAGTTGCTTGAGCACCGCGAGCAGGTCGGATTCGCGCATCGGGCCGGCATCGCAGCGCTGCAGCAGGGCCCGCATCACTTCGTCGAGGTTGCTGTGGCCTTCAGCGCGCAGCGTCAGATCGAGGCAGAGCGCCACCAGCGCGCCCTTGCCGTAGTAGCTGACGGTGGCGTTGGGGCTGTTCTCGTTGATGCGGTAGTACTTGACCCAGGCATCGAAGCTGGCCTGTGCCACGCTTTGCACCTGACGCCCCGGCGTCTGCAGCAGCTGGTTGATGGTCTTGCCCAGCAGCTGCAGGTAGACCGGTTCGTCGATCAGGCCGGCGCGCAGCAGCAGCAGGTCGTCGTAATAGCTCGTGAAGCCTTCGAAGAACCAGAGCAGCTCGGTGTAGTTCTCGCGGTCGTAGTCGTAGCGCTTGAATTCGCGCGGGCGCAGCCGCTTGACGTTCCAGGTGTGGAAGTATTCGTGGCTGATCAGACCGAGCAGGGTGGTGTAGCCGTCGCTGGCCTGGCGCCTGGAGGTGACTGCGACCGGGGTTTCCTGCGCAGAGTGGCGCCGCGGCAGGTCGCTGCGTTGGCAGACCAGCGCGGTCGAGTTGCGGTGTTCGAGGCCGCCGTAGCCGTCCTGGCTGGCATGCAGCAGGAACAGGTAGCTCGCGAACGGTGGTGTCGCGCCGTCGGGATGCCAGAAGGCGATCTCGGTCTCGCAGATGCGCTGCGTGTCGCGCAGCAGCTGCTCGCAATCGGCAAAGTCGCCGGCGCCGCTGACGACCAGGCGATGCGGCACGCCGTGAACCTCGAACTGCCCGGACCAGAAGCGGCCGAGCTCGAACGGGCAGTCGGCCAGTTCGTCGTAGTCGCGTGCCAGGTAGCGGCCGAAGCCGCGCGGATTGATCTTGGCTGGAGTCAGTCCGCTGGCGACCTGCCAGCCCGCGGTGTGCTCGTTGTCGAGCAGCTCGAATGCATGCGGCTCCCGCTCGCGGCCTGGTACGCGCAGGCACAGACTGGTCGGGTTGAAGAAGCCGCGCTGTGCGTCCAGGAAGGCGGTGCGGACCGAAGCGTCGAAGGCGTAGACCTCGTAGCGCAGCTGCAGCGGGGCCTTTCCGCTGTCGGCAGGCAGTCTGGCTTCCCAGCTGTTCTTGTCGAGCTGCTCCAGCGCGACCGGCTGGCCTGCAATGCTGGCCTGCAGCTTTTGCAGATGCTGGGCGAATTCACGCACCAGATAGCTGCCGGGTATCCAGACCGGCAGGCTCAGGCGCTGGCGCGCGGCAGGCTGGTCGATCTCGAGCGTGATGCCGTACAGGTGCTGGTTCGGGTCCAGCAGCGAGACCTGGTAGCGTATCTGGGCCTTCATGTCAGAGTGCGCCAGCGGCCAGGAAGCAGCTCAGCGACGCCACGGTGGACAGGTGAAAGCGCAGCGTCAGCCAGTGCTGCAGGCCGGCGCTCGGATAGAGCTTGCGGTCGATCAGGTAGCAGGCGATCAGCAGCAGGCCGAGCCAGATCAGGCCGGCCTGGGCCTGCAGCTTGACCTCGTCGATGCTGAGCTCTCCCTGCGCGATATACCAGACCAGTCCCGACAGGATCGGGATCAGGATGCCGAGCCAGGCCAGCAGCGAGGCCGAGATGCCCCACCAGAGCGCGGGGACCTGATGTTCGTCCCGGTGCGAGGAGCCCGCTTCCGAATGCACCCAGGCCGCGCCCCAGTGCACCCCGCCGAGGAAGGAAGCGATGATCGCGGCATAGCAGGCCAGTGCCGTCGCGACGAAGGGTTGCAGATCGTTGTCGATCAGCAGCCAGACCATCAGGGCCAGCAGCACGAAGGGAATCAGGCCCGCTCGGCCCAGGGTCTTGATCAGTTGATGGTGGTCGATGGACTGGCTCATGGGGTCACTTGTTGTTGGCGAGGGCTTGTTCGATCTTTTCGAGCGGCACGGCACCGGGCAGGCGGGTGCCGTCCGGCAGGAAGCTGGTCGGCGTGCCGGTGATGCGGTGCTGCTTGCCCAGGGCCAGGTTGCGCTGGATGGCCGAGCTGTCGCAGCTGGCCGGCGTTGGTGCGATGTTGCGCAGCATCCAGTCCTCGAAGGCCTTGGCCTTGTCCTTGGCGCACCAGATCGCCTGCGACTTGGTCTGCGAGTCCGGTCCCAGCACCGGGTAGAGGAAGACATGGACCGTGACGTTGTCGATCTTGGTCAGGTCCTTCTCGAAGCGCTTGCAGTAGCCGCAGTTCGGGTCCTCGAAGATCGCGATCCGGCGCTTGCCGTTGCCGCGCACGATCGTGAAGGAATCCTTGAGCGGCAGCGACTTGAAATCTACCGCGCTGAGCTTGCTGACCCGCTCTTCGGTCAGGTTGTTGCGGGTGCGGGTGTCGATCAGCTCGCCCTGCAGCAGGTAGCTGCCCTCGGCGTCGGTGTAGAGGATGTCGCTCTGGTTGACACGGACCTCGTACAGGCCGGGCATCGGGGTCTTGCTGACCTCGTCGATGCGCGGCAGGTTGGGCAGGCGTTCGGCCAGGTTCTTGCGGATCGCGGCTTCTTGGGCGGAGGCGCCGAGGGCTTGCGTGACCAGGGTGGCGGCCAGCAGGGTTCGGATCGTCAGGCGGATGAGGTTCATGGCGAAAAGAGAGGTTGAGGCCTTGGTGGAGCGTGGGCGCTGGCGGTCTGGTGAAGGAAAGTCAGGCGCCGCCCATGGCTTGCCTCATGGCCCAGCGCTTGATGGGCTGCAGCCGGTCGAAGCCGCGCAGGCCCCAGCCACGCAGGGCCTGGATGCGGCTGTCTGGCGCGCTGAACAGGCCGAACAGGCCGTCGGTCACGAGCGCCATCTGGGCGAAGTCGGCCTGGCGCGCGCGCTCGTAACGGCGCAGCAGCTTCAAGTCGCCGAGCTCGCGCCAGTATTCGCGCTCGTGCAGCACCTTGGCCAGTTCGGCGGCGTCGCCCAGGCCGACGTTGAGGCCCTGTCCGGCCAGCGGGTGCATCGCGTGCGCGGCGTCGCCGGCCAGCGCGACCCCGGGCTTGACCCAGTGGTCGGCGCGCGAGAGTTCGAGTGGCCAGCCGGCTGGCTGGCCTTGCAGCGTCATGGCGCCCAGCGCCTGGTCGCAGGCCTGTTCGACCCCTTGCGCCAGCGCCGCAGGCGGCATCGCGAGCAGCTCGTGCGCGCGCTGGTGCGGCACCGACCAGACCAGCGCCACTTCATGGCCGCTGGCGCCGCCCATGGGCAGCAGCGCCAGGATCTCGTCGCCGCGGAACCACTGGCGTGCCACGCCGCCGTGCGGCCGTTCGCATTGCAGCCTGGCCGCGATCGCCGTGTGGGGGTAGGGTTTGCTGTCGTAGTGAAAGCCGAAGGCTTCACGGCTGACGCTGCGCTTGCCTTCGCAGATCACGGTCAGCGCGGCGGCCGGGCGCTCTGGCAGCCATTCGATGCCGCCCTGATAGCGCACCGCTTGCGCAAGCCGGTCTTCCAGCGCCGGCACGTCGACGATCCAGTTCAGCGTGTCGGTGCCGGCCTCGCTCGCATCGAAGGTCAGCGCGGCGTTGGCGGTGGCATCGCTGACCCACATGCGAGTGACCGGCGTCACCGGAGATGGACCGCTGCCATCGGTGTTCTCGGGCCAGACGCGCAGCGACTCGAGCAACTGGCGCGCGGCCAGGTTCAGCGCATAAGCGCGGATGTCGGGGCTGGCTGGCGCAGTC
>JAPLPQ010000002.1 GCA_026400105.1 Burkholderiales bacterium | reverse complement strand
CAGCTGCGCCAGCGCCTGCTGCCTTGCCAGCTCCGGCCAGTGCGCCAGCAGCGGGTCCAGCCGGTGCCGCGAGGCCCGCAGCGCGCGCTGTGCCGCGCTGGCGTCATGGGGTGCCTGCGCCAGCT
Source organism: Burkholderiales bacterium (assembly GCA_026400105.1). Lineage (GTDB taxonomy): Bacteria > Pseudomonadota > Gammaproteobacteria > Burkholderiales > Burkholderiaceae_C > Malikia. The sequence goes on along the minus strand of JAPLPQ010000002.1, from coordinate 19,215 downwards.
CGAGACAGGCCTGGCCGACCGCGAGCAGATGGCCGCTCAAGTTGCCGCTGTCCACGGTCGAGACATAGCTCGGCAACAGCGGCGCCAGCGTCTGGGTGTCATACCAGTTGAGAAAATGGCCGCGATGGCGCTGCAGGCTCAACAGCGTGCTCAGCGTCGCCTCGAGCCGGCTCAGCAGCTCCTGGGTGCCGATCCAGCCGAACTGGCGCGCGCAGGCCACGCTCAGCAGATAGAGGCCGATATTGGTCGGCGAAGTGCGGTGCGCGACCATGTCGTAAGGCCAGGTCTGCAGGTTGTCGGGCGGCAGATGGTGATCCTGGGCGCCGACACAGCGCTCGAACAGGCGCCAGGTCTCGCGGGCGACACCCTCCAGATAGCGCTCTTGATCGGGCGACAGCGCCGCCTGCTGGCTCGGCGGTCGCGGCCGGCTGGCCCACCAGGTCGCAACCGGCGCCAGGGCCCAGAGCAGACACAGCAGGATCGACAGCACCGGCCAGGGCGTGGCCAGCCACCACAGTCCGGCAAGCAGGCCCAGCGCGAGCACCGGCTCCTGCCAATGCAGGCGCAGCAGCGCGATGAACTCGGACCGGGCCTGGGCCTGGGCTGCGGCTGCCGTGGTCCACTGCAGCAGATGACGCTGGCTCAAGCCCATGCGGTAGAGCGCGCGCACCATCGCGTCAAGCGCCATCAAGGCCTGCTGCTGCAGCTGGACCAGGTGCCAGAGCCCGCCCCAGCAGGCGCGCGCCAGATCGCTCAGGGCCTGACGGTAGAAGCGGACCCGGGCCACATCGGGGCGACCTGGCGACAGACCGGCCAGCGCACCCAGCAGCGGTCCGGCCGCGAAGGCAGCCAGCACCAGGAACAGCGCGGCCCAGGGCGACAGCGGAGCGCCAGCCAGCGTCAGCGTCAGCAGCGCCAGCGACATCGGCGCCACCAGCGAACGGCGCAGGTTGTCGAACATCTTCCAGCGGTTGACCGCGCGCAGTCGATAGCGCCCGGCGCTCAACAGGAAGGGCAGCAGCTGCCAGTCGCCACGGGTCCAGCGGTGCACGCGCGAGGTCGCCACATCGGCATGGAAGGGCGCATCCTCGATCACCGTGATGTCGGTCAGCGCAGCGCAACGGGCCAGCGCACCCTCGAGCAGATCGTGGCTCAGCACCTGGCCTTCAGGCAGGCGACCCGACAGCGTGGCGTGCATGGCCCGCACATTGAGCAGCCCCTTGCCAGTGAAGGTCCCTTCCCGGAACAGGTCCTGATAGACCTCCGAGCTGGCGGCGCTGTAGGGGTCGACGCCGCACTGGCCGGCAAACAGCCAGTGAAAGCGGGTGAATTCGTGCGGCCCGGGCAGCGGCGTGACGATGCGCGGCTGCAGGATGCCGTAACCGGCGACCACGCGGCGGCCTTCGGCATCGAGCTGCGGCTGGTTGTGCGGATGGGCGGCGACGCTGACGAGCTCGCGCAACCGTCCGGGCGGCAACTGGGTATCGCTGTCGAGCGTGACCAGATAGACCGCCGCCCAGTCGAGACGAGACACCTGGCCCAGGTTCATGAAGGCGCTGGACTCACCCTGGGCCAGGGCGGCGATCAGGCGTTCGAGCTTGCCGCGCTTGCGCTCCCAGCCAATCCAGCGTTGCTCGGTCTCGCTGAACTGTCGGGCCCGGTGCAGCAGGATGAAGCGCGGCGGAGCCGGCAATTCCGGCAGTTCCTGCAGGTCCTGCGCCTCTTGCTCTGGCCTAGGGTGGCGCGCATTGAGCGCCATGATCTGCTGCATGGCCCGGTTCAGCAAGGCGGCGTCGGCAGGCATTTGGGCCTGATCGGCGTCAGCCCAGTCGCTCAGCAGGGCGAACTGGGCCTGACGTTCCGGATTGGCCAGGTAATGCAGGCGCAAGCGGTGCACCAGCGCGTCGACCGAGGCCTCGCTGGTCAGCAGGCAGGGGATCACGACCAGCACCCGGTGTTCGGCTGGAATGCCCTGGGCCAGGGCCAGACGCGGCAGACGGTCGGGCGGCACGGACTCGCTGATCAGGCGGTTGATCACCGCGACCACCGTTTCCGAAGCCGGAAACAGCATCAGCAGCACGAGCAGCGCCAGCATCCAGCTCGGGTCAGTCACGCCAGCCGGGCCGGCGTGGTAGCGCAGCAGCAGCCAGGCGACCAGGCCCAGGCTGCCCGACAGCAGCGCGCCCAGATAGACGGGTAACGCCAGCTCGCGGCTGACGACGCGCCAGGACCAGGCCACGCGGGCGGGCAGGCCGAGCGCGCGCACCAGTGCCGGTCTGCCGGGCCCTGTCAGCCAATGGCTGGCCACGGCCTGGCCGGCGCCAGGGTCGGATTGCATCAGCTCGAGCAATGTTTTTCCGACCTCCCACTCGTTGCGCCGACCGCGCCGGGCCAGCCGTTCGATGCCGTGCAGGGTCTGGTCGCGCGTGGCGCCGTCCTCGGCCTCGAACAAGGGCGAAGTCAGCATCAGCTGCATCAGGGGGTTGGTGCGGGCCACGATGTCCGGCCATTCGGCCGCCGCGATCGTGCGCAGCGAAGTCAGCGCGTTGCTGACGCTCAGGTTGTCGGCGGCCTGGTCGATGCCTTGCTGCGTTTGCAAGGCCGCCAGATCCGGCAGAGCCTGGCGCAGCCACTGCTGATGCAGGGCGTGATCGGTGGCCCGGCGTACCTGCAGGCGTTGCGCCATCTGCAGCAGGAAGGCCTGACCGACACCGCGCCGCTCGAGCCAGCCCAGCAACTGGTCCAGCGCCTCCAGGCTGAAACTGTCGAGACGGTCGCAGCACAGATTGGCCACTTCGCGCGCGGCCTTGTGGGTCGCCTCGCGCTCGGCCAGGCGGCGCAGGTTCTCGATCAGCACCAAGCGCAAGGTGGTCGGCAGCGACCAGATCTCGCACAGCCTGAGCTCGCGCGCCTGCTGATAGGCGAACAGGAACTGGATCAGCAGCTCCTCGTCGAAAGCGCTGTCGGTATGGGCGACGAAGGCCCAGGCCACGCCGTAGACGCGCGGCAAGCCGGCCAGCGGCGGATTGAGCAGCTTGGGCAGGGCCTGGAAATAGCGGCGCGGCAAGCCCTCGTGGATTTCCTGCAGTTGCGCCTCGATCACATGGGAGTTGTCGAGCAGCCACTCGGCCGCCGGGCTGACGTCATAGCCCTGGCCCGCCTGCGCGCCCAGATAGGCACAGGCCGTGCGCAGCATCTGGATGTTGTCCTGCAAGCGCGGAAAGAAGGTGTCGCCACGCGACCGGGTCTCGGCCACGAGATGGGTCTCGCCCAGGCTCTGGCCATGCTGGGCAAAGCGCTGCAGGCCAAAGATCTCGGACCGGATCGGGGGCTGAACCGGGCCTGGCCCGGGATCAAGGATGCGGCACAGGTCAGCAGACGCATCGGGTAACAGTCGCCACAGGTCGGATCTGGCCATGCCTTATCGCACCTGCGCGCTGATACCGGTCAACAGCGCCAGCGTCACCAGCGTGGTGACGAAATGGGCCGCAACGAAGCCGTTGAGGGTCTCGAGCATGCAGCGCAAGGCAAACAGTCGGCCCGCTGCGCCACGGCACAGCTGCAGGTGCTCGACCAGGGCCGAGAGCTCCGGCGACGGCAAGCCCGCGTGGGCACCCAGGGCGGCGGTACTCCAGCGGGAACTGGTGCAAACGGGTGTCTCCATGCTGATCTCCTTGAACAAGCCAGAATTGAAGATGACGCCAATGGGGCGTCCCGTCTGTACGCAAGCGCACCCAAAAAACCGGACGGCGGCGCAGCCGACGACCCTGAGGCCGATGTTGTTTCCCGGGCCGCCAGGATGCAGCGCTGGCTTCGAACGTAAAATCCCCACAACCACATCGTTGCAGAGCAAGCTGCATGGCGCGCCGCGGCATGCAGCTTGCTCCCCTGGCTGCTCGTCGAGCGGCTTTGTTTTTTCACTCAGGTACTGCCAGGAAAGACCGGATCGGACCTCGAGTCCGGGCCGTTCCGGGCAGGCCTTTTCTGGATAAGGTTCCGGCCATGACCGTCACCATCAAGGATGCCGCCGGCATCGCCGCCATGCGCATCGCCTGTCGCCTCGCAGCCGAAGTGCTCGACTACCTCGAGCCCTTCATCAAGCCCGGCGTCACCACCAACGAGCTCGACCGGCTCGCACACAACTACATGGTCGATGTGCAGGGTTGCATCCCGGCACCGCTGAACTACGCCCCGCACGGCGGCACCCCCTACCCCAAGAGCATCTGCACCTCGGTCAACCATGTGATCTGCCATGGCATCCCGAACGACAAGCCGCTCAAGAAGGGCGACATCGTCAACCTGGACATCACGACGATCAAGAACGGCTGGCATGGCGACACCAGCCGCATGTTCCTGGTCGGCGAGACCTCGACAGCGGCCAAGCGCCTGTGCCAGATCACCTACGACGCGATGTGGAAAGGCATTGCGCAGGTCAAGGCCGGCGCGCGCCTGGGCGACATCGGCCACGCGATCCAGGTCTTCGCCGAGGGCGCCGGCTACTCGGTGGTGCGCGAGTTCTGCGGTCACGGCATCGGCGAGAAGTTCCACGAGGACCCGCAGGTGCTGCACTACGGCAAGCCCGGCACCGGCATGGAGCTCAAGGCCGGCATGACGATCACGATCGAGCCGATGATCAACCAGGGCCGGCGCGAGCTCAAGGAGATGAACGACGGCTGGGGCATCGTGACCAAGGACCGCTCGCTGTCGGCGCAGTGGGAGCACACGGTGCTGGTGACCGAGACCGGCTACGAGGTGCTGACGCTGTCGGACGGCATGCCGCCGATCCCGGCCTTCATCCAGCCCCCCGCTTTGGCCTGATTCCTGCTTAGTTCTTCTGGCTACTTCTGAACCTGGCTCGACCCCGACATGACGACCGACACCCTCGACCTGCCCGCCCTCAGACAACGCTACCGGGAGGACAAGTCGGCGGTGCTGGCCGAGATTGCCGCGCTGGGTCCGCATTCGCGCGCCATCCGGGGCTTGCTGCGGCGACTGAGCCGCTGTACCGACTCGGTGCTGCAGACCTTGTGGCAAGGCGCGGGCTTCGATCCGGAAATGGCGCTGGTGGCCGTCGGCGGCTATGGCCGCGGCGAGCTCTTCCCCTACTCCGACGTCGATGTGCTGGTGCTGGTGCACGAGGGCGTGCAGCTCGAGCAGGACTTGGCGCTCAGGACCCGGATCGAGTCCTTCATCGGTGCCTGCTGGGACATCGGACTCGAGATCGGCTCGAGCGTGCGCAGCCGCAGCGAATGCCTGGCCGAGGCAGCACATGACATCACGGTGCAGACCTCGCTGCTGGAAAACCGGCTGGTGGCCGGGCAGCGCGAGGCCTGGCAGGCGCTCGACCTGGCGCTGGTCGCCGCGATGGACCCGGCCGCCTTCTTCACGGCCAAGCTGCTCGAGCTGCAGCAGCGCCACCAGAAATTCGAGAACTCGCCCTACTCGCTCGAGCCAAACTGCAAGGAATCCCCGGGCGGACTGCGCGACCTCCAAGTCCTGCTCTGGACCTCGAAGGCGGCCGGCCTGGGCTGCAGCTGGGACGAGCTCGGGCGCAACGGACTGGCCACGCCACTGGAAGTGCGCCAGATCAAGTCCAACGAGGCCCTGCTGAGCCTGATCCGCGCGCGCTTGCACCTGCTCGCGCGCCGACGCGAGGACCGGCTGGTGTTCGACCTGCAGGCCACGCTGGCCGATTCCTTCGGCTACCGTTCCGCCCCGCCCGAGGCCGGCCAGACCGCCAGCACGCGCGGCGCGCGCCGCGCCAGCGAGCAGCTGATGCGGCGCTACTACTGGGCCGCCAAGGCCGTGACCCAGCTCAACCAGATCCTGCTGCTGAACCTGCAGGACCGCATCAACGAACGCACCGGTGAAGCCGGTGTCTCCCTGAGCCCGATCAACGAGCGCTTCCTCGACAAGGGCGGCATGCTCGAGGTCGCCAGCGACCAGCTCTACCACGAGCATCCCGAGGCCATCCTCGAGACCTTCCTGCTATTCCAGAGCGAGCCCGGCATCCAGGGCCTGTCGGCGCGCACGCTGCGCGCGCTCTACAACGCACGTTCGGTCATGAACGGCGCCTTCCGGCGCGACCCGCGCAACCGTGCCACCTTCCTGCAGATCCTGCAGCAGCCCGAAGGGTTGATGCACGCGCTGCGTCTGATGAACCAGACCTCGGTGCTCGGACGCTATCTGTGGGTGTTCCGCAACATCGTCGGCCAGATGCAGCATGACCTGTTCCACGTCTACACGGTGGACCAGCATATCCTGATGGTGGTGCGCAACATGCGCCGCTTCTTCATCCCCGAGCATTCGCATGAATACCCGTTCTGCTCGCAGCTGGCAGCGGGCTGGGACAAGCCCTGGCTGCTGTACACGGCGGCGCTGTTCCACGACATCGCCAAGGGGCGCGGCGGCGACCATTCGCAGCTCGGCATGCTCGAGGTCAGGCGCTTTTGCCGCGAGCACGGCATCGGGCGCGAGGACAGCGACCTGATCAGCTTCCTGGTCGGCGAGCACCTGACCATGAGCCATGTGGCGCAGAAGCAGGACCTGAGCGACCCGGACGTGATCGAGGCTTTCGCGCGGCGGGTCGGCAACGAGCGCCGGCTGACCGCGCTCTACCTGCTGACGGTGGCCGACATCCGTGGCACCAGTCCCAAGGTCTGGAATGCCTGGAAGGGCCGCCTGCTGGAGGACCTGTACCGCGCCACGCTGCGTGCCCTGGGCGGCCGGGCGCCGGATCAGGGCGCGGTGATCGAGTCGCGCAAGCGCGAGGCGCTGACGCTGCTGGCGCTGCACACGCTGCCGCACATGGCGCACAAGGCGCTGTGGGACCAGCTCGACGTGAGCTATTTCATGCGGCACCAGGGCGACGAGATCGCCTGGCATACCCGCATGCTGTCGCGCCCGCTGTCGCAGCTCGCCGCCGGCGCGATGCACCCGACCTTGGTGCGCGCGCGGCCCTCGCCCGAGGGCGAGGGGCTGCAGGTGCTGGTCTACACCGCCGACCAGCCCGACCTGTTCGCGCGCATCTGTGGCTATTTTGACGGCGCGGGCTTCAGCATCCTGGACGCCAAGGTCCACACCACGCGCGACGGTCACGCGCTCGACACCTTCCAGCTGATCTCGCCCGACCTGTCCGAGCATTACCGCGAGCTGATCGCGATGGTGGAGGTCGAGCTCGCGCGCACGCTGGAGCTGCGCGGGCCGCTGCCCACGCCCAGCCGCGGCCGCCAGTCGCGCCGGGTCAGATGCTTTCCGGTGCTGCCGCGGGTCACGCTGCACCCGGACGAGAAGGCGCAGCGCTGGGTGCTGACGATCTCGTCCTGCGACCGGGTCGGACTGCTCTACAGCATCGCGCGCGTGCTGGCACGCCACGAGATCAACCTGCAGCTGGCCAAGGTCACGACGCTGGGCGAGCGGGTCGAGGACACCTTCCTGATCAGCGGGCCGGCGCTGCAGCACAACCGCGAGCAGATCGAGATCGAAACCGAACTGCTCGAGGCGGTCAAGGACTGAGGCGACGGACGGAAGCGATCAGTCGTCGGGCAGGGTGTCGAGGCCAGGGAACAGCACGTCGGTGTAACCGAACTGGGTGAAGTCGCGCATGCGCATCGGGTAGAGCTTGCCGTCGAGGTGGTCGCACTCGTGCTGGACCACGCGGGCGTGGAAGCCCTCGACCTCGCGCTCGATCAGCTGGCCGTAGGCATCGAAGCCGCGGTAATGCAGGCGCTTGAAGCGCGGCACCTGGCCGCGCAGGCCCGGCACCGACAGGCAGCCCTCCCAGTCCGACTCTTCGTCTTCGCCGAGCGGGGTCAGCACCGGATTGATCAGCACGGTGCGCGGCACCGGCGGCTGCTTGGGGTAGCGCGGATTGAACTGGCCGCTGCCGAAGATCACGAGGCGCAGGTTCTCGCCGATCTGCGGCGCGGCCAGGCCGGCACCGTTGACGGCCGCCATCGTGTCCTGCATGTCCTGCACCAGCTGGTGCAGCTCGGGGGTATCGAAATGGGAAACCGGCAGGGCCTGACGCAGCAGGCGCGGGTCTCCCATCCTGAGGATGTCGCGTAGGGCCATGGTTGTCTGCTCCTGGGAGGCCGCGTCTGATGCGCGGCCGCGTTGGCAGTTTACGCGCTGGCCGGCGGAAGCGCCAGCAGCTCGAGCAGGCCGGCCTCGTCGATCACGCGCAGCCCGAGTTCGCGCGCCTTGTCGAGCTTGCTGCCGGCTTCCGCGCCCGCGACGACGCAATGCGTCTTCTTGCTGACCGAGCCCGCGACCTTGGCGCCAGCGGCCTCGAGCATGGCCTTGGCCTGGTCGCGGCTCAGCGTGGGCAGGGTGCCGGTCAGCACATAGGTCTGGCCGGCCAGCGGCAAGGCGGTCGAGGCCGCGGGCTCGCCTTCGGGCCAGTGCACGCCGGCGGCGCGCAGCTGCTGCACCACCTCGCGGTTGTGCGGCTGGGCAAAGAAGGTCGTGAGGCTGTGCGCGACCACCGGGCCGACATCGGCGACCTGGAGCAATTGTTCCTCGCTGGCGGCCATGACGGCGTCCAGGCTGCCGAAATGGCGCGCGAGCTCCTTGGCCGTGGCCTCGCCGACATGGCGGATGCCGAGCCCGAACAGGAAGCGGCCCAGCGTGGTCTGGCGCGCCTGGGCCAGCGCGTCGACCAGGTTCTGCGCCGACTTCTCGGCCATGCGGTCCAGGCCGGCGAGCTGCTCGGCGCCAAGCTGATAGAGGTCGGGCAGGGTCCGGATCAGGCCCAGGTCGACCAGCTGCTCGACCAGCCTGTCGCCCAGGCCCTCGATGTCGAGTGCACGGCGCTGCGCGTAATGCAGCAGCGCCTGCTTGCGTTGCGCCGGACAGAACAGGCCGCCGCTGCAACGGTGGTCGACCTCGCCCTCCTCGCGCACGACCGCGCTGGCGCAGACCGGACAGCAGGACGGCATCGTGAACAGCGCGCCACGGGCCGGTGCTGGCGCAGCGGCGAACAGATCACCCTGCGCCAGCCCGACATCCGCCTCGGGCGTGACTCCAGGGGCGGCCGAGGGGTCGGGCGCGACGGCTTCGGCATCGAGCGGCAATCCGCTGCCAGGCGGCACCACCGCGACGATTTCGGGAATCACGTCACCGGCGCGGCGCACGATCACCTGGTCGCCCACGCGCACGTCCTTGCGCCGAGCCTCGCCCTCGTTGTGCAGGGTCGCGTTCGAGACCGTGACGCCGCCGACGAAGACCGGCGCCAGCTTGGCGACCGGGGTGAGCTTGCCGGTGCGCCCGACCTGGACCTCGATCGCGAGCACCTCGGTCATCTGCTCCTGGGCCGGGTACTTGTGCGCCACCGCCCAGCGCGGCTCGCGCGTGACGAAGCCGAGTTCGCGCTGCAGCGCCAGCGCATCGACCTTGTAGACCACGCCGTCGATGTCGAACGGCAGGCTGTCGCGCAAGGCCCCGATGCGACGGTGATAGGCCACAAGCGCCTCGGCGCCGACACAGGGCTCGACCAGATCGGACACCGGCAGGCCCCAGTGTTTGAGCGCCAGCAGCAGCTCGTGATGGCTGGCGAAATCGGGGCCGCCCTGGTCGGCCGGCGTGACATCGCCCAGGCCGTAGGCAAAGAAGCTCAAGGGGCGCTCGGCCGCGATCGCCGGGTCGAGCTGGCGCACCGCGCCGGCGGCGGCATTGCGCGGGTTGACGAAGGTCTTCTCGCCCTTGATGCCGGCGGCGATGCGCGCGCGCTGGCGCTCGTTGAGCGCATCGAAGTCGTCGCGCCGCATGTAGACCTCGCCGCGCACCTCGAGCACTGGCGGCACCGGCAAGGCACCGGCGGCCTGGACATCGAGGCGCAGCGGGATCTGGCCGATGGTGCGGATGTTCTGCGTCACCTCCTCGCCCTGCTCGCCGTCGCCGCGCGTGGCGGCCTGCACCAGCACGCCAGCCTCGTAGCGCAGGCTGATCGCCAGGCCGTCGAACTTGGGCTCGGCAACGAAGCCGATCGGCGCGCCCTGCAGCACGGCTTGCGACAGCGGCTGCAGCGCCGGGCGCTCGCCACGCTCGACCTTGCGCTGTTCAGTCGCCAGGTAGGAGCGCAGCTGCTGCTCGAACTTCTCGGCGCCGCTGGCCTCGGTATCGGTCTCGGTCCGGATGCTGAGCATCGGCACGCGATGGCGCACGGTGGCAAAGCCGTCGAGCACCTTGCTGCCGACGCGCTGGGTCGGCGAATCGGGCGTGACCCAGTCGGGGTGCGCGGCCTCGATCGCCTGCAGCTCGCGAAACAGCCGGTCGTATTCGGCGTCCGGAATCTCGGGCGCGTCGAGCGTGTAGTAGCGGTGGGCGTGGTGGTGCAGCAGGGCGCGCAACTCTTGCAGGCGGCGCGCCAGGACGTCGGTGGACGAGTCCATAGATGGGAGATCAGGAAAAACAAGGAAATCGGATGCTGGAACCCGGCACGGGCCCAGACGCTGGTCGGCATTATCCCAGCCCTGCAGCGCCTGATGGAATGCGTGCCTGCGATCGGAGCGAAGGTTTTACTGGGTTATGCTCGGGCGTTTTTAGCTCTATTGAACGGCTAAGCCATGAAGCAAACTCTGATCTCCCCTGTCCGCCGCAGCCTGCTTGGCGCCACCCTGCTCTGCGCCGCCGGTCTGGCCCAGGCCCAGACGGCGCCCCAGGTGCTGCGCGTGACCGCCATTCCCGACGAGTCGCCGACCGAGCTCGCGCGCAAGGCCGCGCCGCTCGTGAAGTACTTGGAGAGCCGGCTTGGCATGAAGGTCGAGTTCACGCCGGTCAGCGACTACGCCGCAGCGGTCGAGACCCTGGTCAACCGCAAGGTCGACCTGGCCTGGTTCGGTGGCTTCACTTTTGTACAGGCCAAGGTGCGCTCGGGCGGCAAGGTGATCCCGCTGGTGCAGCGCGAGGAGGACGAGAAGTTCCGCTCGGTCTTCATCACGGCCGATCCGGCGATCCAGCAGCTGGCCGACCTCAAGGGCAAGGATGTCAGCTTCGGCTCGCAAAGCTCTACCAGCGGCCACCTGATGCCGCGCAGCTTCCTGCTGCAGGCCGGCGTCAACCCGGAAAAGGACTTCAAGCGCGTGGCCTACAGCGGCGCGCATGACGCGACCATCGCGGCGGTCGCCTCGGGCAAGGTCCAGGCTGGCGCGCTCAACATCTCGGTCTGGGACAAGTTCGTCGCCGACAAGAAGGTCGATACAACCAAGGTGCGCGCCTTCTACACCACCCCGACCTACTACGACTACAACTGGACCGTGCATGCCGACATGCCGGCCGCGCTGCGCGACAAGATCGCAAAAGCCTTTACCGACCTGAGCAAGGCCACGCCCGAGGGCAAGGAAATTCTCGAGCTGCAGCGCGCGACCCGCTTCGTGCCGACCCAGGCCGACAACTACAAGGGCATCGAGGCTGCGGCACGCAGCGCCGACCTGCTGTGAGCCTGGCCGGCCCGGGGCTGGCGCTGACGCTGGAAGATGTCAGCGTCCGTCACCCGCAAGCCCGCAGCGGACAGGCCGCGGCGCTGCAGTCGCTCGGGCTGCGGATCGCGCCCGGCGAGCAGCTGGCCGTGATCGGCCCATCCGGTGCCGGCAAGACCACGCTGCTGCAGCTGCTGGGCTGCGCGCTGCGGCCCGCGACCGGCCGCCTGCTGCTGGACGGGCAGCAGCCCTGGACGCTGTCGGCCGCCGAACTGCGCCGGCTGCGCGCCAGCCTGTTCCTGGCACCGCAGGTGCCACCGCTGCCACCGCGCCAGCGGGTGGTGACTTCGGTGCTGGCGGGCCGGCTGCCGGCCATGGGCGCGCTCGAGAGCCTGCTCGCGCTGTTCAAGCCGCAAGAGATACCGGCCGTGTTCGAGGCGCTGGAGCGCTTCGACCTTGGCGACAAGCTGTTCCAGCGCGTCGACCGCTTGTCGGGCGGCGAGCGCCAGCGGGTCGGACTGGCGCGCGCCCTGCTCGCGCCAGCACGGCTCTGGCTGCTGGACGAACCGCTGTCCTCGCTCGACCCGACGCGCGCGCGCCAGGCCATCTCGGTGCTGCGCGAACAGGCGCGGGTACGCGGCGTCACGCTCGTGACCACCCTGCACCAGGTCGAGGTGGCGCTGCAGCAGTTCCCGCGCGTGGTCGGCATGCGCGACGGCCGGCTGATGTTCGACCTGCCAGCCGACCAGGTCAGCCCCGAGCGGCTGGCACGCCTGTACGAACAGCATGAGCAGGAGCTGCATGGCGCAGCCCCCGCCGATGAGCTGGCTCCGCCGGTGCAGGCCATGCCAGTCGTGATGCAATGCCGCTGAAGGGGGCAACCGGCATGAGCAAGGCTCCGCTTTTGGCTGGCAAGCCGCACCAGGACGTGCCGCGCCGCGACCCGGCGTTGCAGGAGCGCCTGTTCTGGAGCGCTGCCGCGCTGCTGCTGCTCTGGCCACTGCTGGTGGCGACCGAATTCAAGCCCTGGGTGCTGCTGCAGGCCGACAGCCTGCGCGTGAGCTCGCATTTCCTGGGCAGCTTCTGGCCGCTGGCGCATGAGCCGGATTTCCTGCTGCTGGTCGCGCGCGAGACCTGGCGCACGGTCGCGATGGCCACCGCCGGCGTCAGCCTGGCGCTGCTGCTGGCGGTGCCGCTGGCGCTGCTGGCCAACAGCGCGCTGTCGGTCTCGGCCTTGGGCGGGCGCATGGCGCGCGGACCGTTCTGGCTGCGCCAGGGCCTGCGCATGCTGATGGCGGTGCTGCGCAGCATTCCCGAGCTGGTCTGGGCTCTGGTCTTCGTGCGCGTGGTCGGGCTCGGGCCGACCTCGGGCGTGCTCGCGATCGCGCTGACCTACGCCGGCATGCTGGGCAAGGTCTATGCCGAGATCCTCGAGAGCGGCGAGACCCATGCCAGCACCACCTTGCTGCGCAACGGCTGCAGCCGGCTGCAGGCCTTCTGCTACGGGCTGCTGCCGGCCAGCGCAGCCGAGCTGAGCTCGTACACGGTCTACCGCTGGGAATGCGCGATCCGCAGCTCGGTCGTGCTGGGCTTTGTCGGCGCCGGTGGCCTGGGACAGCAGCTCGACAGTTCGATGAAGATGTTTGCCGGCGGCGAGGTCGCGACCATGCTGCTGGTCTTCATCGGCCTGGTCGCACTGGCCGACCGCGTCAGCGCCGGGCTCAGGAAGGCACTCGGATGAAACCGATCGGCAATACGAACCAGGCCAAGCTACCCTTGCCGCTGCCGATGCGCCAGAACGAGTCCGGCCAATCCGGCCTGAGCGGCTGGCTGTTCAGCGCCCTGCTGCTGGCGCTGGTGGCGGCCAGCTTCCTGTCGCTCGATCTGCAATGGGCGCAATTCCTCTGCTGGCGAGCCTGGCCGGGCTCGCGCTGGCGCTGCCGGCAGCCAGGCTGCACGAGCAGGACCGGGCCCGGGCGCGCGGCCCAAGCCGACTGCTGCTCAATGCGCTGCGCTCGATCCCCGAGCTGGTCTGGGCGACGCTGCTGCTGATCTCGGCCGGGCTGGGCCCCTTTGCCGGCACGCTGGCGCTGGCGCTGCACACCACGGGCGTGCTGGGCCGGCTCTTTGCCGAGGCGCTGGAGAATGCCGCGCCGGGCCCGGCCGCAGCGCTGCGGCTGCAGGGGGTGGGCGAAGGCCGCATCCTGCTCTGGGCCACCCTGCCCCAGGTGTTGCCCCAGCTGCTGAGCTATGCGCTGTATCGCTGGGAGAACAATATCCGCGCCGCCACCGTGCTGGGCGTGGTCGGCGCGGGCGGCCTGGGCCAGCTGCTGTCGTTCCACCTCGGGTTGTTCCACATGCCCAAGACCGCGACCATCCTGCTGGCGATGCTGGCGCTGGTGCTGCTGGTCGATGCCGGCAGCCTGCTGGCGCGACGTGTGCTGACGCGCTAAAGACCGGCGGCCTGGAGCCGGTCACGCGCCAGGCTTGCCGGTTCAAGCGGCGCTTGGACTGCTGCGCGCGCGCTCGCGCAGGAAATCGACCACCGCTGCCTGTTCGCCCGCGAAGACGATGCGCTCGCCCTTGCTCTCGCGCTGGAAGGCGTACATCGGGTCGTAGTACTCGCGCAGCAGGCTGGCGATCCAGTCGCGATGGCGCGCCACTTCGCCGCTGTCGCGCTGCTGCGCCAGCGCGTCCTGCATGATCGCGTGCAGGCGCTGGTAGCGTTCGCCGCCCAAGCGCTTGGTGATGCCGGCCAGGCTTTTCAGCAGCTGCTCGGCATAGCGCTCGAAGCCCTGCTCGGGCCCGTGCAGCGCCATGTGGTCGTCGAGCTGGCTCACGACATAGTCGCGCAGGATGCGCTCGACCCGGTTCTCGAAGCTGTCCTCGAGCCAGACCAGCGGCGCGGTCTGCATCGCGGCATGCAGCGGCAACGGCAGCGAGCAGCTGCCGATCGCGCGGCTCTCGTCCTCGAGCACGAACTGCTGGTGTCCGGCCGCGCGCTTTCTCAGCAAGTCGATCGCGACCCGGTTCTCGAACTCGATATTGGTCGGCTGCGGCGTGCTGCGCTTGCCGAAGGCCGAGCCACGGTGATTGGCCTGGCCCTCGAGGTCGATCGCGTGATCGAGCTGAGCAATCACGTCGGTCTTGCCGGTGCCGGTCATGCCGCCGACGACGATCAGCTCGCATTCGGCCACCGCCTGCTCGATCGTCTCGATCAGGAAGGTGCGCATCGCCTTGTAGCCGCCGATCACGCGCGGGTAGTCGATGCCAGCCTCGTGCAGCCAGCGCTGCACGGTCTGCGAGCGCAGTCCGCCGCGGAAGCAGTAAAGCACGCCGTCCGGGTGCTGGCGCACGAACTCGGCCCAGGCCGCCATGCGCTGCGCCCTGATCGATCCCGACACCAGCTGATGTCCGAGCTTGATCGCGGCGTCCTGGCCCTGCTGCTTGTAGCAGGTGCCGACCTTGGCGCGCTCCTCGTCGCTCATCAGCGGCAGGTTGACGGCGCCCGGGAAGGCGCCCTGGGCAAATTCCACCGGCGCGCGCAGGTCCAGCATCGGGACGCCGCGCAGGAAGATCTGGCGGTAGTCGTCAGTCAGCTCGGACATCAGACCACCTCGACCGAATGGGTGCCACGCGGCTCGAGGCTGCCGATCGGCGCCAGCGTCAGGCCCAGTTCGGCCGCCAGGGCCAGGAACTCGGCTTCGCCCGCGGGCTCGACCGCGACCAGCAGGCCGCCGCTGGTCTGCGGGTCGCACAGCAGCTGCTTCTGTTCCTCGCTGAGGGCGCCGATCTTGTCACCATAGCTCTCGAAGTTGCGCAGGGTGCCGCCCGGCACACAGCCCTCGGCCAGGTAATGCTCGACGCCGGGCAGGCGCGGCACCGCCGCATAGTCGAGGCGCGCGGTCAGGCCACTGCCATCAGCCATCTCGACCAGATGGCCGAGCAGGCCAAAGCCCGTCACGTCGGTCATCGCCGTCACCCCGGCCAGCTTGCCAAAGCGGGCACCGGGCTTGTTGAGCGTGCACATCCAGTCGCGCGCCAGGCCGACATCCTGCGCTCGCAATTTGGACTTCTTCTCGGCCGTGGTCAGGATGCCGATGCCCAGCGGCTTGCTCAAGTAAAGCTTGCTGCCGGCGGTGCCGGTGTCATTGCGCTTCATGTGGCGCTTGTCGACGATGCCGGTCACGGCCAGGCCGAAGATCGGCTCGGGCGCATCGATCGAGTGACCGCCCGCGAGCGGGATGCCGGCCTCGTCGCAGACCGCGCGGCCACCGCGGATGACCTCGCGCGCGACTTCGGGCGCCAGCACGTTGACCGGCCAGCCCAGGATCGCGATCGCCATCAGCGGGTCGCCTCCCATGGCGTAGATGTCGCTGATCGCATTGGTCGCGGCGATGCGGCCGAAGTCGAACGGATCGTCAACGATCGGCATGAAGAAATCGGTGGTCGAGACCACGCCGCGCTCCTCGTCGATCGCGTAGACCGCCGCGTCGTCGCGCGAGGCGTTGCCGACCCACAGCTTGGGGTCGAGGTTCTGCGCGCCGCTGCCGGCCAGGATGACTTCGAGCACCTGGGGCGAGATCTTGCAGCCACAACCGGCGCCATGGCTGTACTGGGTAAGGCGGATGGGCTCGCTCATCTTGACTCTCTCTGAGGGAATGGTAAACCTTTGAATATAAAGCCTGCGGGCGCCCACTGCTCGAAAGCAATGCACACGCCCTGCTATTCCGATGCCGATCCAGCTGCCTTTTCTGACACCGAAGGCTCTTTACGCTGCAGCTGGCTCGGCCTAGACTGCCTTCGCGTCAATCAAGAAGATCAACACGCAGGCAGGGGCGACCAGCTCAGCTGCGAGGGAGGGTGATCATGAAGGATTTCGGGGTTACGATGCAGGAGGCACTGCAGACGCGTGGCGAGGCCGACATCGAGCTGGCGCATGCGCTGGCCCAGATGGGTACCAGCGCGGTGAGCAAGGCAGCGGAGCTCGCGCGTGGAGCGGTGGATCTGCTGCTGGCGAACGGGAAGTTGCAGACTGATGCCATCATGGCCAACGCCGAGGCAGGCGCAATTGCGATGAACAAGGCGGTGGCGGCCGGCGTCCTCGGAAGGACCGCGCTTGGCGCTGGCGGCATTGCCATGCTGGGTGCAAGCGCCTACGGTGCAACGCAGCTCAAGCGGCGCACGAGCGGCGCGCTGCAAGACGCCGGCGATCAACTGCAGCAGCAGTTCATGCCACAACGCGCCGCCGGCCAGGCCTGCCTGCCTTGTCTGGACGAAAGCTCGGGCCAGGCACGCCGGCTGCGCATCGAGAAGCGCCAGCGGCTGCTACTGCATGGCGAGCGCAGCCCTGATCCGGCGGTGCGCGATGCAGCACAGCGGCTGAAAGCCGACATGCACGCGGTCGAGCTGGCCAGGCTGTCGGACAACAGCTACGCGCAGTTCGACCCGAAGGCAGGGCCGAAGGAGAAGAAGCCGCCGGAGCCTTGGCAGGCGATGACTGAGCAGGAGATTCGGGATGCTGGTTTTACTCCTGAGTTACTTGAAAAGTCGAAAGCGACTATTTACAAGTTGCCGCCTGATTTCCCATTCGATCCGAAGACGGTGGTTGCATTCCGTGGCACGACCGGCGAGGCAGAGGACATCCTGACCGACCATGACCAGGCGCTCGGACTGGAGACCGAACAATACAAGGCTGCAAGCGAACTCGGCATGCAGTTGCGCAAGTTCATACCTGATGCTGAAGTCACCGGACATTCGCTTGGCGGTGGCAAGGCACAGGCAGCCGGCGTCGCGGGCGGGCTCAAGGGCTGCATGTTCAATTCGGCCGGACTGCATCCCAAGACGACCAGCATGTCGCCCGCCAAGCTCGCGACCCATGCCAGCCAGTTCCAGCAGTACCGTGCCGAGGGCGAAGGCGGCGGCGACCCACTGACCGGAGTCCAGAACTCGCGCGCGCTGCAGGACAAACTCTATGGCGGCGCCCAGGGCCTGCAGAAGCTGGTACAGGCCAATCAATGGGCACTCAATGAGCTGGGTGTCAAGGATCCGCTCGCGCTGTTGCCGGAATCAGTACAGCCACTCGCGCGCGGCCTGGTTGGACGCATCCTCGACATCACACCACAAGAAGCCGCGCGCAACCTGGCCTACAGCGGCGGCCAGTGGTATGTACCGCCTGCACTCGGCGCGGTACGGGGCGTTGCCAGCAAGACCGCGCAGGGGCGCGACACGCCGTTCGAGCAGCAGCATGGCATTGGTGGCGTGGTCTATGGCCTGGAAACCCGCAAGTCCGGTGACATCAACAAGCTGCTGGCTGGTACTGGCCAGCCAGGGCCGGCCAGCGACTACATCGGCTTGACCCGATCCTAGCGAGGACCTCATGCACGTCATCCGCAACCGCCTCTTGCATATGGGCAGCCTGCTGTTACTGGCAGCCAGCTGCCTGCTCAACCCCATCACAGGACATGCCATGATTACGACCGACAAGGTATTCGCTAACCCTCAGGTGGCACAACTGGCCAACGCAGCGCAGGATGGCGACCTGGCGCGCATACAGCAACTGATCAAGGCCGGCGCAGCGGTGAAGTTCGTCGGCAGCGAAGGAATGACGGTGACGCATTACGCGCTACGCGCGCGCCGCAACGCGCCGCAGGTGATGGAGTTGCTGCTCAAGGCCGGCGCCGATCCGGTTTCAATGCTGTCGAACGGCAATAACGTGCCGCACTATGCCGTTTCGCGCGACAACGCCGACCCAGAGGTGGTCAAGGTGCTGCTGGCGCATGGGATCAGGCCGAACTGGTTTCCTCCTCCCAGCGGACGGTACCAAAAAATGTCTTTGCTGCAGGAAGCTTGCATGGGCAAGAACATGCCGGTCATCAAGCTGCTGGTCGAGCGCGGAGCCGACATCAACTATGTCCACCCATTCTCTGGTTCGGCATTGCACTTTGCATTGGACGGCACCGACTTCTATATCCCGGCATATCTGGTTGACGCAGGTATTGATCTCAAGCTGCTCGACAGCACCGCGCCCGAGATCAAGAACCCGCTGGCAATCAAGCAGACGGCAATCGAGAAGTTCTGTAAGTTCCAGGGCGGCAGACGCGGCGACGATCCCCTGCCTGAAATCGCTGACGGCTGGCGTGTTTTCACAGCGGCCCTGGCCAAGCGCGGCGTGACCATGCCTTGCGGGCTGTGAATGTTATATAAAATCAGTAAATTGCAGTATAGTCTGGCCGGCAGCACATCTTGGATGTCACGCCGTGCCGATACCGGCCAGCCCGGACCGGCCAGCGACTGCATCGGGCCGACCCTGGCCTAACAAGTACGGCAGTGAATGGAACGAGCGCAGACTTTACCTGGACGACAACTTTCTGAGATGCCTATGCGGCAGTGAATGAAATCGCAGCCGGGGCGATCCTGCTGCCGCTTTTCTGAGCTGCCTATGCGGCAGTGAATCCACAAATGCAGTTGTTCCAGCAATGACTACTTTTCTGAGCTGCCTATGCGGCAGTGAATGAAACGGTCATGCCGGTTGGAATCCCGGCACATTTCTGAGCTGCCTATGCGGCAGTGAATATCCGGGCATCAGGACCGAACAGGCGCAGCCATTTCTGAGCTGCCTATGCGGCAGTGAATCTGGATTGAATGGATGGGGCTTGAGCGGAGGATTTCTGAGCTGCCTATGCGGCAGTGAATGCCGCCATGCAGGCCACCGCAGACCCACTCATTTTCTGAGCTGCCTATGCGGCAGTGAATCGGCAGCTGGTCGCGGGCTGGCCCCTTAGCTGTTTGTGAGCTG
>JAPLPQ010000090.1 GCA_026400105.1 Burkholderiales bacterium | reverse complement strand
GGCGGCCTCCTCATGCTGGGGTACCAGAAATCGTCGGCCGCCTTGTCCCCGACTCCCGGCTGGCGCATCGGCAAAAAAGACGCATTCATTGTCGGCCGCCCTGCCCCTGGCTTACTACGACTGGGTGAGCGAACTGACCGGTTTTACCCCGAGGATGCATCACCCTTGCGTCGGGCATGGGGTGGGGGCCACGGCCGATTTCTGGTACCCCAGCATGAGGTCGTGGCCCCCCCCCCGTGCCCGACGCCGCCCAGACCTCGCTCGCCGAGCACAGCACAGCACAGCACAGCACAGCACAGCACAGCACAGCACAGCACAGCACAGCACAGCACAGCCTATCCGCAAATCGGTAGCAGCGACTCAATTCTCGAATGGAGACAAAAATGGACAAATTCATGACAGCCGCCCAGGCGGCCGAGCTGATCCGTGACGGCGACACCGTGGGCCTGATGGGCGGCGGTGGCGGCCTGATGGAAGCCACCCACATGTTCGAGGCGGTGCAGGCGCGCTTCCTCGCCACGCAAAGCCCGCGCCAGCTCACCATGCTGCACGCGCTGGGCATCGGCGACAAGAAGACCAAGGGCATGAACTGCTTCGCGCACGAAGGCCTGGTCAAGCGCGTGATCGGCGGCCACTGGGTCTGGTCGCCCGCGATGCAGCAACTCGCGCTCGACAACAAGATCGAGGCCTACATCCTGCCCGGCGGCGTCTCCAGCCAGCTGATGCGCGAGATCGGCGCCGGCCGCCCCGGCCTGATCACCCACGTCGGCCTGGGCACCGTCTGCGACCCGCGCCATGGCGGCGGCAAGATGAACGACGCCGCCCAGGAAGACCTGGCCGAGGTGATCCAGATGGACGGCCGCGAGTGGCTGCGCTACAAGCCGTTCCCGATCCATGTCGCGATCGTGCGCGCCAGCGCCGCCGACGCGGAAGGCAACATCAGCTTCGAGCATGAAGCCGCCAACCTCGACGCCCAGTCGCTGGCGCTGGCCGCGCGCAACAGCGGCGGCAAGGTGATCGTCCAGGTCAAGGAACGCGTGGCCACGGGCTCCTTCAAGGCGCGCGAAGTCCGGATTCCGGCGGCCTGGGTCGACGCGATCGTGGTCGATCCGGAGCAGCAGACCAGCTACGCCATTCCGTTCGATCCGGCCTTCAGCGGCGAGCTGACCGGCGAACCGCGACGCCTGTCCGAAGCCGCCGACCACGCGGCCGAAGTCGCCGCCGCCGCCGAGGCCTTTGGCGAGCGCCAGGCCGTCGCGCGCCGCGCCGCGGTCGAACTGTTCAACAGCGGCAAGGCACGCCCGGTCATCAACTACGGCGTCGGCGTGCCCGACGCGGTGGCCAAGCTGATCGCGGCGCGCAACGAGCAGCACCGCATCTACCAGACCATCGAGCACGGCACCTACGGCGGCACGCTGATGGACGGGCCCCTGTTCGGCTACGCACGCAACGCGCACGCTATGCTCGACGCGGCGACGCAGTTCGACTTCTACGGCGGCGGCGGGCTCGACATTGCCTTCCTGGGCTTCGGCGAATTCGATGCCGAGGGCAGCGTCAACGTCTCGCGCCTGGGCGGCATCACGGTCGGCCCCGGCGGCTTCATCGACATCGCGCAGAACGCGCGCAAGGTGGTGTTCTGCGGCACGCTGGCGGCCAAGGGCGTCAAGCTCGCGACCGGCGACGGCCAGATGCGGGTGCTGCAGCAAGGCGGCGTCAAGAAGCTGGTCCGGCAGGTCGACCAGATCACCTTCAGCGGTCCGCAAGGCCTGGTGCGCGGCCAGCAGGTGCTGTACCTGACCGAGCGCGCCAGCTTCCGCCTGACACCCGAGGGCGTCGAGCTGTTCGAGCTCGCCCCCGGCATCGACCTGCAGCGCGACGTGCTGGACCAGATGGAGTTCCAGCCGCGGATCGCCGCCGACCTCAAGGTCATGGCGAGCGAGTTCTTCAACGCGGCGCTCTGACCGGGCGGCGACCACCTTGCAGGAGCGACGCCTCATGGACAAGAACTCCCCGACCCGGGTTCACGCCCTGGTGACCGGCGCCACCGGTGGCATCGGTCGCGGCATCTGTCTGGCGCTGATCGAGCAGGCCAGACGCGACGGTCGGGCCATCCATGTCTCGGCGGCGGCCTCGCAGCCGGGCGAGCGGCTCAAGCGCCTGCTCGACGAGCTGCGCGCTGCCGGCGCGAGCGCGACCGGCATCAGCGGCGACATCACCGACCCGGCCCAATGCGCGGCGCTGGTCGCGCAAGCCCAGGCCGATGGCGGCGACCTGACGGCGCTGGTCTGCAACGCGGGCGCGTCCGGGCCGGGCCAGCTGGCCGACCTGCCGGTCGCGCAGTGGGACCTGACCTTCAACCTCAACACCCGCTCGGCCTGGCTGATGGCACAGGCGGCGCGCGAGCAGCTGGCGCGCACGCGCGGCAGCATCACCGCGATCGCGTCGATGTCGGGCCTGCATCCGCACCCCGGCTACGGCGCCTATTCGGCGGCCAAGGCGGCGCTGATCATGCTGTGCCGCCAGCTGGCGCAGGAATGGGCGGCCGACGGCATCCGCGTCAACACGGTCTGCCCCGGCATGACGCGCACGCCGCTGACCGAAGCCGTCTACCAGGACGCCGAAACGCTGGCGCGGCGCGAGGCACTGGTGCCGCTGGGCCGCATCGGCCAACCCGAGGACGTGGGCGCTGCCGTGGCCTACCTGAGCAGCGCCGGTGCCGCCTATGTCACGGGGCAGAACCTGGTGGTGGACGGCGGCGTGGCCGACCACATGCTGGCCATGATCCCGGGCCGCCCGGGCAAGCCGGCGCAGTCCTGAGCGGGGCGGCCTGGCAACAGGCCGCTGCCGATCCGGCTGGCGCTTCGGCTCACGGCCGCCGGCAGACCACCGGCTCGGCCGGGTCATCGCTGCCGGCCAGGTTGATCTGGAAAGTATTGAGCGCGGCGTCGAACTCGGTCAGGTCGATCTGGCAGCCGAGGCGGCCCTGCGCGAACTGCGGCGCCAGCGCCTGTTGCACGACCTCGAACAGCGCGTGCAGCACGCGCTGGCGCAGCGCCAGCTCGCGCCCCGGCCCGATCCGCACATTGACCAGCAGGAAGCCGTTGTCCGGATCGCCGTTGCCGACCTGGTACTGCGCCACCGGCTGCGCAAAGGTGCGCACGCCCCAGACCGGAAAAACCCCGGTCGCGATGGCTGCCTGGTGCAGCTGGCGCACCAGCTGGCTGTCCTGCACCGCCTGCTCCAGGTTGGCGGTATAGTCGATCCGGATATGGGGCATGCCGATCCTTGGGGTTTTTCAGCCGCCCGGCGCGGTCCAGCACGGCATCGCGCAGGCCTTGATCAGCCGCGTTTCCTGCGCCGTGATCAGGTGGCCCGAGGCCGCCAGATAGGCCGGGAAGTCCGGATGCGTGTCGCGCGCGTGGCAGCGGCGCTCGTAGTCGGCCAGATCATCGTAGGCCCACAGATGGACGAACTGGTTCTGCGGCCCGACCAGGCTGGTGTAGAAGCCGACCGGATGGCCCAGCGTCTGCAGCAGCACCGGCATCGCCAGGCGGTTGAAGACCTCGAGGAACTCGGGCATCTTGCGCAGCGCGATGGTGTAGATGCGGTGATCGACCAGCGGCTTGTTCAGTGCAGGGATCAGCGCGCTCATGCCCGGGCTCCGGCCAGATCGGCGATGTGATTGGCCGTCACGAAACCGAAGGTCATGTTCGGGCCATGGGTGATGCCGGCGCCGGGGTAGTTGCCGCCCATCATGCTGGCGCGATCGTTGCCCACCGCATACAGGCCGTCAATCCGGCTGCCGTCGCGCTTGAGCACCTCGCCGACCACGCTGGTCTTGATGCCGTCGAAGGTGCCCAGATCGCCCATGATGACCTTGACCGCGTAGAACGGGCCGGTCTGCACCGGCGCCACGCAGGGGTTGGGCTGGTTGGCGGGATCGGCCAAATAGCGGTTGAAGCTGGTGGTGCCGCGGCCGAACTGGCTGTCCTGGCCCTTGACCGCGCCAACGTTGTAGTCGCGCACGGTCTTTTCCAGCGCGGCGGCGTTGATGCCGGTCTTTTGCGCCAGCTCGGCCAGCGTCTTGCCCTCGAACAGATAACCGTTCTTGATGAAGCGGCCGATCGGCATCGGTGCCGGCTTGACATAGCCCAGGCCATACTTGCCAAGCGCGGTCTTGTCGCAGATCAGCCACATCGCCGTTTCCTTCTGCCCCTTGCAGGCCGCGACCATGGCGGCACCGACGTCGTGGTAGGAATTGGATTCGTTGGTGAAGCGCTTGCCGTTTTTCAGCACGCCGATGATGCCGGGCTTGTAGCGGTCGAGCAGATGCGGGAAGACGCCGATCTCGCCGTTGCCGAAATCGACCTTGGTGACCGGCATCCAGGCCGAGGTCTCCTTGAACCGGATGTCGACCACCGCGCC
>JAPLPQ010000088.1 GCA_026400105.1 Burkholderiales bacterium | reverse complement strand
TTCCATCACCTGGCAGGCATGCGAGGGCAGGCCCAGGCCGGCATCGACGATCAGCGGCACGTCGAGGCGCTCGCGCAGCGTGCGCAGCGCATAGGGGTTGATCGGGCCGCGGCCGGTGCCGATCGGCGCCGCCCAGGGCATGACAGCCTGGCAGCCGATGTCGACCAGGCGCTGGCACAGCACCAGGTCGTCGGTGCTGTAGGGCAGCACCTTGAAGCCGGACTTGATCAGGCGCTCGGCGGCCTCGACCAGGTTCAGCGTGTCGGGCTGCAGCGTGTAGTCGTCGCCGATCAGCTCGAGCTTGATCCAGTCGGTCTCGAACACCTCGCGCGCCATTTCGGCGGTGGTGATGGCTTCCTGCAGGCTGTGGCAGCCGGCGGTGTTGGGCAGCACCGGCACGCCCATCTTCTTGAGCAGCGGCCAGAAGCCCTGGCTGGCGTCGAGGCCGCTGGCACCCTGACGCCGCAGCGAGGCGGTCAGCATGCAGGGCTGGCTGCGCGCCACGGCGGCTTCGAGCACGGCGGGCGAGGGGTAGCGCGAGGTGCCCAGCAGCAGTCGGCTGGCGAAGGTCTCGCCGTAGAGGACCAGCGGGTCTTGGGTCGGGGCGGCTGTGGTCATGGTCTTGATCGGAGTTTTGGGTGGGCAGTGGCTGCGGCGGCGCTCAGCCGCCGGTCACGGGAGCGATGATCTCGATCCGGTCGCCTTCGGCCAGCGCCGTCTGGGCGTACTGGCCGCGCGGCACGAAGCGCAGGTTGAGCGCGGCAGCGAACGGGCCGCTGGCGGAAATCGCTTGCACCGCGTCGGCCAGGGTGGCGTGGTCGGGCAGCTGGTGGGCCTGGTTGTTGATGAGGACTTGCATGATGGGGTCAGGCCGGGGTGGCGGCCAGGGTGGTGAAGCGCAGCTGCAGCTGTTCGGCCAGTGTGCGGCTGCCTTGCTGCATCCATTCGAGCACGGCGTCGAGCATGGCCGGCGAGATCATGAAGCCGTGCCGGTACAGGCCGTTGACCTGCAGCACGCGCGGCGCGACCTCATTGACTGCCGGCAGGTTGTCGGGCAGGGTCGGGCGGCAATGGGCGCAGAGTTCCAGGATACGCCCCTCGCCAAAGCCGGGGTGGACCGCGTAGGCGGCGCTCAGGAGCTCAAGCGTCGAGCGCACGCTGGCCGGGCTCATGTCGTCGCTTTCGATCTCGGTGGCACCGATCACGAACACATGGTTTTCCTTCGGCGCGATGTAGATCGGGTAGCGCGGGTGCAACAGCCGGGTCGGGCGCTGCAGCGTGACATCGGGCGCGTGCAGGCGCACCACTTCGCCGCGCACGCCACGCAGGGTGGGCCGGGGTGCCTGCCAGTCGGCACGCGCGCCGAGGCCGCGGCAGTCGAGCACCCAGCCGCCCTGGTCGGCCTGGATGTCCTGCGCCTGTTCCAGCGTCAGGGCGGTATTCCATTCGATCTGGATGCCGCGCGCGGCCAGCGAATCGATCAGCGCCGCCAGCAGCTGGCGGTTGTCGAGCTGGCCTTCCTCGGGCAAGTAGAGGCCCTGGTGAAAGCGCTGGGCCAGCGCGGGCTCGAGCTCGGCCAGCGCCTGGCCGTCGAGTCCGCGCGGCTTGGGTAGCTCGGGCAGGGCGCGGCCGGTCTGGGCCAGCAGGCCCGAGAAGCGCTGCGCCTCGTGCGCGTCCTGGCGGTGCCAGACGACCAGCGTGCCGTTGCGCTGGAAGTAGACCGGGCGCGCGAGGCCGGCGATCAGCTGCGGCCAGCGCGTCAGCGCGTACTGGCCCATCGCGACCACGCTGGGCTCGGTGATGGCGGACTCGGCCAGCGGCGCCAGCATGGCGGCGGCGACCCAGGCCGCGGCGCCGCTGCCGTCGGACGGCCCGGCATCGACGAGGCGGACCGGGTGGCCGGCCTGCGCCAGCGACAGCGCCAGCAGGCGGCCCATCAGGCCGGCGCCGAGCACCAGCACGGGGGAGGGCGATTGGACGGATTCAGGCATGTTGTTGCACCTTCTGGACCAGAGAACAGGCAGCGCCCGGGCGCTGCGGGATAATTTTGCGATGAGCCAAGATTCCACTCTTCATTACGCGCGCGTCCTGACCATAGCCGGCAGCGATTCCGGCGGCGGCGCCGGCATCCAGGCCGACCTCAAGACCTTCGCCGCGCTGGGCTGCTACGGCATGAGCGCGATCACGGCGCTGACGGCGCAGAACACGGTCGGCGTGCGCGCCATCCACGGCGTGCCGGCCGCCTTCCTGCAGGAGCAGATCGCGGCCGTGATCGAGGACATCGGCGTCGACGCGGTCAAGATCGGCATGCTGCACGCGCCCGAGATCGTCGAGGTGGTGGCCTGGGCGATCGATCACTACGGATTGAAGCAGGTGGTGCTGGACCCGGTGATGGTCGCGACCAGCGGCGACGCGCTGATCCGGCACGAGACCATTGCCTCGCTGGTGTCCGAATTGTTCCCGCGCGCGACGCTGGTCACGCCCAACCTGGACGAGGCCGCGCTGCTGCTGGGCCGGCCGGTGCGCGAGGTGGCCGATCTGGAGGCCGCCTGCGCCGACCTGCTCGGTCTGGGCGCCCGCGCCGTGCTGCTCAAGGGCGGCCATCTGGGCGGCGAGCAGCTGACCGACCTGCTGGCGCGCGCCAACCAGCCCGCCGACCAATGGCTGCGCCTGAGCGGGCCGCGCATCGCGACGCGCAACTCGCACGGCACCGGCTGCACCCTGTCCTCGGCGATTGCCGCGCAGCTGGCGCTGGGCCTGGAGCTGGCCGAAGCGGTCCAGGCGGCGCATGCCTATATCCGGGGCGCGATCGCCGCTGGCGCCCAGGTGCAGACCGGCCAGGGCCACGGGCCGCTGAACCACGGTTACGCCCCGCTGCCGATGCGGCTGCTGCGCGCGCCGGACTGAATCGCGCGCGTGCTTCATGACATCACCAGGCCGCCGTCGACGATCAGGGTCTGGCCGGTCATGAAGCGGCTCCAGTCCGAGGCCAGGAACAGCACCGGGCCGGTCACGTCCTCGGGCGTGGCGACCCGTCCGAGCGGGGTGCGCGCGATCAGCTGGTCCTTGACCGCTTCGCGGGTGGCGCGGCTGGACTCGGTCGGGCTGACCAGTCCGGGCGCCACGCAGTTGACCCGGATGCCCAGGCTGCCGAGCTCGCTGGCGAGCTGGCGGCTGAAGCCCATCAGCGCCGCCTTGGCCGTCGCGTAGTCGTGGTAGGGCAGGCTGGGCTGCTGCACCAGGTCGGTCACGAGGTTGACGATGCTGCCCTGCAGCCGCTGGCGCATCGCGGGCAGCACGGCCTGGCACAGCTGGTAGCTGGCCTGTACCGCGCCATCGAACTGGCTCTGGTAGGCGTCCCAGGGGGTTTCCCAGAAGCGTGACCGGGTTTCCGGGTCGAAGCGATACGGCGCGAAGGCGTTGTTGACCAGCGTGTCGATGCGTCCGGTCAGCGCCAGCACCTCGTCGATCATGGCGCGCACGGCCACCGGGTCGCGCACATCGGCGGCAATGGCCCAGGCCGGCACGCCGTGCGACTCGCAGCGCGCCACCACCGCGCGCGCGGCATCGGCGCGTTCGCGGTAGTTGACCACCACCATCGCGCCCTCGCGCGCGAAGGCTTCGGCGATCGCGGCGCCGATGCCCCGGCTGGCGCCGGTCACCAGCACCACCTGCTGCTCGAACGCACGCTTCATGGCTTGATCGGCAGCAGGTCGGTGCCGACGATGCTGGACACCGCGATCTCGCGCGACAGCACACCGAGGTCGCGGTAGACCTGCAGCCCGCGCTGCAGCATGGCGCTGTCGAGGCTGCCCAGGCCCTTCTTCTGCGTCAGCGCCGAAATGCTCGACGCGTTGCGCAGCTTGATGACCTCGAGGTTGATGGCCTCGTTCTGGCCGTCGATGGCAACGCGGGTCGCCAGGCGGGCGGCTTCCTCGGGCGCGCGCATCATCCACTGCGCGCTGTCGCGAAAACCGCTCAGGAAGCGGCGCAGCAAGGCCTTCTTCTGCTGGTAGCTGTCCTCGCGCACCACCAGCAGGTCGCTGCTGAGGTTGAGGTACTGGCTGACCTCCATCACGTTGACTTCGCCCAGGCCGCGCTGGCGCCCCACCAGCAGGCCGGTGTCGGTGGCGGCGGTGGCGTCGACCTGGCCCTGCATCAGCGGCGCGAAGTTCAGCAGCCCGGTGGGCACCAGCGTGATGTCGGCTTCGCTCAGGCCGGCCGAGTGCAGCAGCACCTGCAGGTTCTGCCGCGTGCCGCTCGACAGGCTGTAGACGCCGACGCGCTTGCCCTTGAGGTCGGCCGGCTTGCTGATGCAGCGCGACTTGAGCGACACCACGTTGAAGACGTTCTGCGGGTAGATGTCGTAGATGGCGCGCAGCTTCTCGCCCTTGTCGAGCGCGGCGAACAGCGAGCCCGGATCGGTGAAGGCGACATCGGCCTGGCCGCTCAGCAGGTTGCGCAGCGCGTCGCCACCACCGGCACCTGGCAGGTAGCTGAATTCGATGCCCTGGGCGCGGAAGAAGCCCTTGTCGGCCTCGACCAGCAAATTGGTGATCTCCGAGATCGGCTTGCTCCAGCCGGCCAGCACCACCTTGTCCAGCGGCTGGCCCTGGGCCTGCGCCAGGTTGACCAGGCCGCCCAGCGGGCCGAAGCCGCTGACCAGTCCGCCCACGGCCAGATAACGTGCCAGACCTTGGGCCAGATCGCGTCGTGAAAGCTTGTGCATCAGAGTATTCCTTGGGTTGAGAACCAGTGTGTTTCAGTCAATGCCAGCGTCGCTCCAGCGCGCCGAGCAGGGCGTAGGACGCGATACCGAGCGCCGCGATCAGCGCCAGCGCGGCGAACATCAGCGCGGTGTCCATCGAGCCCTGGGCGCCGATGATCACCGCCCCCAGGCCATGGCTGGCGCTGATGAATTCGCTGACCACGGCGCCGACCCAGGCCAGCACCAGCGCCACGCGCAGGCCGGCGGCCAGGGTGTGGCGGCCGGCTGGCAGCTGCAGCCGCCACAGGGTCTGCCAGCGGCTCGCGCCCAGCGCGCGGAACAGTTCGAGCTGGCGCGGGTCGGTCTGATCCAGCGCGCTGAGCGTGTTCTCGAGCAGCGGGAAGAAGCAGATCAGCGCCGTCATCACCACCGTCGGCAGCAGGCCGAAGCCGAACCAGACGATGAACAGCGGCGCCAGCGCGAGCTTCGGCGTCACCTGGCTCAGTACCAGATAGGGGGTGAGCCAGCGGCGCAGACGCCGGCTTTGTCCGAGCAAGAGGCCGCAGCCAAAGCCCAGCGCAGCGCCCAGTGCCAGCCCCAGGCCGACCGACAGCAGGGTCTGGGCCAGATGCGGCCACCAGTAGCCGGTCTGGAAACCCTGCCAGAGCGCGCGGCCGATCTGCGACGGCGCCGGCAGCACCAGCGCCGACAGCTGCCACCAGCCAGTCGAGAGTTCCCACAGCAGCAGCAGGCCCAGGCCAAGCGCGACCGATATGCCGGCATCAAGCAGGCGCTTCATCGCGTGAGCTCCAGTTGCCGGCGCAGGCGGGCGCATTGGGCATGGAAGCTGTCCGCGTCGCGCCAGTGGGCGCTGCGCGGGCGCTCGGCGCTGATGGGCAACTGGGCCTGTAGCCGGCCCCGGTCCAGCAGGCTGACCTGGTCGCCCAGGAAGGCCGCTTCGCTCAGGTCATGGGTCACGAACAATACCGTGCTGCCCTGTTCGGCGCAGACCGCCAGCAGGTCCTGCTGCAGTTCCTCGCGCGTCAGCGCGTCGAGCGCGGCAAACGGCTCGTCCATGCACAACAGCGCGGGCTGCTGCATCCAGGCCCTGGCCACCGCGACCCGGCTTTGCTGGCCGCCCGACAGCTGCGACGGTCGGCGCTGTGCCTGCTCCGAGATGCCGAGCCGATCCAGCCAGTGCTGGGCCAGCTCCCGGTCGGCCTGGGTCACGCGCCGGTCCAGCGAGACCGGCAGCAGCACGTTGTCGAGCACGCTCAGCCAGTCGAGCAGGGTCGGGCGCTGGAACACGAAGGCGACTTCGCGCAGTGGGCCGCGTACCGGTTCGCCGCGCCACAGCACCTGGCCGCTGGTTGGCAGCAGCAGGCCGGCGGCGAGCTTGAGCAAGCTGGTCTTGCCGCAGCCGCTGCGGCCCAGCAGGCAGTGGAATTGCCCGGCCGCCAGTTGCAGGTCGATGCCGTGCAGCACCGGCTGCCCGTCCGCATAGGCAAAGCCGATCTGCTCGAGGGTCAACAGGGGCGTCGCTTCAGATTTCATAGCTTGTCAGGCGTTCGGCCAGCGCTTCGGCCGAGGCTTCCAGATCCACCAGCGTCACCAGGTCGAGCAGGCTCGGGCGACCGTCGTTGTGCCAGCCCGGCGCCGGCTGTGCCATCTGGCCGATGGCGCTCAGGCGGGTGACGCCGACGGCTGCCAGTTGGCCGGCCAGCGTCTGCAGCTGCTCCGGCGCCAGCGCCAGGCCCGCGCTTTGCAGGTAGCGCCGCTGCGGCGCCAGGCAGGCTGGCAACTGGTCCAGGCTGTCGAGTGCCACCACCTGCACGCAGCGGTGCAGCGGACCGGGCGCGATCGGCGTTGGCCGGTCGCGATAGACCACGCTCCAGCTGTGCTCCGGGTGACCCAGGACCTGCACGCTGGCGTCGTCGAATGCCGCCCATTCCAGGCTGCTGCGCCACTGGGCGATCTGCGCCGATTCCGCCAGTCCGGGTTGCGGGCGCGGGAACTTGGCGCAGAGCTGCTGCAGCCCGGCCGCCAGCCGCTGGGCGAATTCCTGCGGCGTCACCTGGCCGCCGCGTTCGACGTAGAAGACCTGAGGCGAGTAGCAGCCTTGCTGTTCGTGCCGGACCATGTCTTCCGCCGCCAGCCGCGCGACGGCCGGTGCACGGCCCGCGCTGAGCGCACAGCGGCCGATGACGCCAAAGCTCAGCTTGTGGCCGTGCGGCAGGAAGCGCACGCCGGGCGGCATCTGCGCCTGCAGGTCGCGCAAGGCCGCATCGCCGCCATAGGCCAGCACGGTGTCGGCCTGCTGCCAGACGGCGCGCGGGGTCTGGCTGTCCTGCCGGTCCCACCACAGCACCGCGACGGCGGCGCCCAGGCGCGGCTCCAGCCGGGCCAGGGTCTGGACGAACACGGTGGCAAACACCGGCTCGCCGGCCGAGACCTTGCCGATGTTGCCGGCCTTGGCCAGCAGGCCGCAGACCAGGCTCCACAGCGGCAGGCCCGGCACGTTGCCGGCCCAGACATGGGCCAGCAGATCGGGCCCCTCGGCATGGGTCCAGCCGCCGGTCACGCGCGGCTCGAAGCCGTCGAGCAGCGCCGGGTTGCCGAGGTCCTCGACCAGGAAGCGCTGCAGCTGCAGGGCGCGGAAGGTCCGCAGCGTCGCCGGCAGGTTGACCCGGATCATCTCGGGCGAGAAGCCGGTGCTCAGCGGCAGCCAGTGCAGCAGCTGCTGATGCTCGGGCGATGCCGGGTCGAGCAGCTGCTGGATGACGCGGTCGATCGCCTGCACGATGTCGCGCACCGGCAGCGCGCGCAGGCCCTGGCGGCCCGGGCCGCGCACCTGATCGCACAGCGCCTGCAGCTGATCCGGCGTCAGCACTGGCACCTCGAAGACATGGCCAGCGGGCAGCTGCGGCGCCGGCAGCTCGCGCCAGGCCAGGCGATCGGCGTCGAGCCCCGGCAGCTGTCCGACCCGAAACCGCTCGAGCGTCATGTCTGCGCGGCCTGGACGAAGGACTCGACCGCCAGCGAGCAGCCCTTGGCCTGGGCGCCCTCGGCGCGTCCGAGCAGCTGGAAGCCGTCGGCGCCGACGATGCCGACATCCTCGGTCAGGATGCTGAGCACCGAGTTGTAGTTGGCCAGATCGGTGTGGACCAGGATGCCGCGCTCGCCGTCGGGCACCGACTGGCCGCTCAGCGGGTCGATGGCGCGGCTGCGCATCCAGTGCGGGCCGCGCTTGACCGATGGCACCCGCGCGTTGCCGCTGTCGTAGAACTGGGTGCTGAGCTCGGTCATGCCGTACATGTTCAGGCAGTGCTCGCGCGCCACGCCAAACACCTCGGACAGCTGGGCATAGAAGCTCTCCATCGGTATCTCGCGCGAGCGGCCCTTGAAGCCGCCGGTGTCGAGCAGCCAGCTGCCCGCCGGCAGACGGAAGTCTTCATCGATGCCGGCCAGGGCATCCATCAGGTGCACGAAGCTGTAGCTGGCGCCCAGCAGCGCGACTGGCTGTTGCTCGGCTCGTGCACTGCGCAGGAATTGCAGCAGGCCGGCTTCGTCCATGCCATCCAGGGTCCAGTAGTGGCGGCTGCCGGGCCGGCCGAAATCGTCCCGGCAGATCTGCAGGTAATGCGCCAGCGACGAATTCGGCAGCGCCGCCTCGTCCGGGAACAGGATCGCCAGGCGGATCGGCAGCGGTCCGGCGCAGTCGGCAAAATGGCGCCGCATCGAGGCGTCATAGACCCGCAGGTCGGGGTGGTAGTGACGGCCCTTGTGCTCGTCGCCGCCGGTGGTGCCGCTGGTCATGAAGACGCGCTCGCAGGCCTCGACCGGGGTGCAGCTCAGCGTGAGCTGCTTGAAGCCGTTGACCGGCACCGCCGGGATGTCCTGCCAGCGGCGCACCGTGGCCGGGGTGCGGCCGCGCGACTGACAGAAGCGGGCATAGGCCGGGTTGTGCCGCACCTGGTGCGTGAACAGGCGCAGCGCCAGCGCGTTGAAGGCCGCGTCGTCCGCGTCGCTGGCCTTGGGCAGGGCGATGAAGTCCAGCAGATCCTGGACCAGGTCCGGTGTGGTCGTTGCCATGGCAGCTTTCGAGAGCAGGGCTGCCAGGCCCGCTGCCGCGCCATGGGTGGCGACAGCAGATGCGGGACCAGCTTCCCTGCGCGAGGATTACCTCAATCAGGTTCAAAGGGACTTTCTCAGTCGGCGTGGACGCCAACACCCCCAGCTTCAGGTCCTGAAAAAATCAGGACGCTGAATATTCTACGTCCGGGCCGATGTCCCTGCCACGCCCAGCAGCTCGTGCAGGCGCGGGCTGGTGGTGGTGTACTGCAGCAGCTGGCGCTGCTCGGGGCGCAACCGGGCCGCGACCGCGAATGCGGCCAGCGTCGCCTCGTGGAAGCCGCACAGCAGCAGCTTGCGTTTGCCGGGATAGTGGCAGATGTCGCCCACCGCATAGACGCCAGCCAGGTCGGTGGCCAGGGTGGCCGGATCGACCGTCAGCAGCTTGCGCTCCATCGCCAGGCCCCAGTCGGCGATCGGGCCCAGTTTCGGGCTCAGTCCCAGCCGCGGCAGCAGCGCGTCGAGCACCAGCGTTTCGGTGTGTTCGTCGTCGACCGCCAGCTCCAGCGCCGTCAGGCGCTGGCCGTCGGCGCTCTGCAGCAGACCGACCGGCTGGCCGGTGCGCAGCGCCAACTTGCCCTCGGCAACGGCTTGCTGCAGCGCCTGCTCGAGCGCGGGTTCGGCCTTGAACTTGCTGTTGCGGTGCAGCAGCGTGACGCTGGCGCATTGTCCGCTGCCAGCCAGCTGCAATGCGGTCTCGAGCGCGGCCTCGTCGCCGCCTTGCACCACCACGCGCTGGTCCTTGAGCCGCTCCAGCTCGACGGCGTGGTAGTGGACCTGGCGGCCCTCGAACGCCGACAGGCCGTCGAGCACCAGCCGGCGCGGCACGAAGGCACCGACGCCAGCCGCGATGATGACGGCCCGCGCCAGGAAAACCCGGCCACTGCTGGTCTGCAGCCGCCAGCGACCGTCGCCAAGTTGCGCCAGGCTTTCTACCTGTTGCCCGAGGTGCAGCGGGGTCCTGAACGGCGCGAGCTGCAGCAGCAGCCGCTCGGCGAGCTCGCGCCCGCTGCAGACCGGAATCCCCGGCACGTCATAGATCGGCTTGTCGGCGTAGAGCTCGACGCATTGGCCGCCGGCGTGCGGCAGCGCATCGACGATCTGGCAGGAGACTTCCTGCAGCCCGAGCTGGAAGGCCTGGAACAACCCGACCGGGCCGGCGCCGATGATGACGACGTCGGTCGGCACTGGGTCCGATCCGCTGGCGGGCAGGGCGTTCAAGCCGGGCATGGCGCAGGCTGTTCAGCGCTGCAGCAGGTCCAGCTTGCCGGTCTTGTCCTTGAACTGCTCGTGGTCGGGCAGCGGCGACTTGCGCTTGGTGATGCTCTTCCAGTTCGGCAGCAGCGCCAGATCGGCGTTGATCTTGATCATGTGCTGCTGGTCCTTCGGCACGTCTTCCTCGGCGTAGATCGCGCCGACCGGGCACTCGGGGATGCAGACCGCGCAGTCGATGCACTCGTCCGGATCGATGGTCAGGAAGTTCGGGCCTTCGCGGAAGCAGTCGACGGGGCAGACGTCCACGCAATCGGTGTATTTGCAGGCGATGCAGGCTTCGGTAACAACGTGAGTCATGTGGGGTGGGCTGCTGCGGCAGCGCTGGAGTAAATCTATGGAGAAAGCCGGCACAGCCCCGAAAAGGGCAGGCCGGCACTGCTCAGACCCGCGATTTTAGAGCCTCGCGGGCCTCATCGCTTGATCAAGGACAAGAAGCCGTTCAGTTGACCAGCACCGCGCCCGAGGTCTTGTGGCTCGCGGTGTCGACCAGGATCAGCGCGCCGAGCAGGCGCGAGGCCTGGAACGACAGCGCCGGCACGGCTTCCTGCAGCAGCAGTTCGACATGGCCGATCGCGTTCGGATCGAGCTGGGTCGCGGCTTCCTCGGCCAGGGTGTTGATCTCGAGCTTGTGCACCACGCGCTTGACCTTGGCCTTGACCCAGCGGTGACCGTGCAGCGCCCAGTAGACGCGGCCGGCAACCAGCGGCTCGTCGTCCATCCAGGCGACGGTGGCCGACAGTTCCTTCTGGCCCGGGTAGGGGCTGACCGCGGCCGGGCTGTCGAAATCGTCGTCGGCCACGGCGGCTGCCACCGGGGCGGCCAGGATCCAGTCGCCGCGCGAGACATCGACCTCGCGGTCGAGCGTGACGCCGGCGCTGCGCCCGGCTGCCACGGCGCCGGGGCGGCGCGCATGGTCGAGCACCTGGGCCACGACCGCCTTCTGGCCGCTCGGGAACACCTGCACCTCGGTGCCGGGCTCGAAGGTTCCGGCAGCAACCCGGCCCCAGAACACGCGCCGACCCTGGCTGGTCACATGGCTGTCGTGCTGCTTCTCGACCCACTGCACCGGCAGCGCGACCGGGGCCTGCACCTCGGTCGGGGTGTTGGGCAGTTTTTCGAGGATCTGCAGCAGGGTCGGACCCTCGTAGCCGCACCAGCCCGGATTCGTGAAGTCGACCACGTTCCAGCCCTTGAGCGCCGACACCGGCACGATGGCGGTCACGGGAATGCCGGCTTCGGCCGCGAAGGCCTGCAGCGCGCCGCTGATGTTCTTGAACGCGAGCGCGGCGTCAGCGACCGCGTCGAGCTTGTTGACCGCGAACACGATGCTCGGCACGCGCAGCAGCTTGCACAGCAGCGAGTGGCGGCGCGTCTGCGGCAGCAGCTTGAGGCCGGCATCAGCCCAGTCGAGCTTGATCGCATCGACCAGCACCACGGCGGCGTCGGCGCTCGAGGCCGCCGTCACCATGTTGCGCGTGTACTGCTCGTGGCCCGGCGCGTCACCGATGATGAACTTGCGCTCCTCGGTGCTGAAGTAGCGGTAGGCCACGTCGATCGTGATGCCCTGCTCGCGCTCGGCCGAGAGGCCGTCGGTCAGCAGCGCCAGGTCGGTCTCGCCGCCGCGTTGCACGCCGGCCAGGTGATCCTGCAGCACGGCCTTGCTGTCGACCAGCAGGCGACCGATCAGCGTGCTCTTGCCGTCGTCGACCGAGCCGCAGGTAATGAATTTGAGTGCGTCCATGTGTCTAGTCTCTTTGCGGGTCTGACGGGGGCTTAGAAGTAGCCTTCGCGCTTGCGCTTTTCCATCGAGGCATCGCTGGTCTTGTCGTCCATGCGGGTCGCGCCGCGCTCGGACAGATCGGCGGCCAGGGTCTCGATCACGATCTCGCCCGGGGTGGCGGCGGTGCTCGCGACCGGGCAGGTGCAGGTGATGTCGCCCACGGTGCGGAAGCGCACGTCGCGCAGCACGACCTGCTCGCCTTCCTTCGGGAGCGTCAGCGGCGTGACGGGCACCAGCAGGCCCTTGCGCTCGACGATCTCGCGCTGGTGCGTGTAGTAGAGGCTGGGCAGGCCGATGTTCTCGCGCTCGATGTACTGCCAGACGTCCATCTCGGTCCAGTTGCTGATCGGGAACACGCGGAAATGCTCGCCGGGCTGGAGGCGGGTGTTGAACAGGGTCCAGAGCTCGGGGCGCTGGGCCTTGGGCTGCCACTGGCCGAAGGCGTCGCGGTGGCTGAAGATGCGCTCCTTGGCGCGCGCCTTTTCCTCGTCGCGCCGGGCGCCGCCCATTAGCGCGTCGAAGCGGAATTCCTCGATCGACTCCAGCAGCGTGACCGACTGGTGCGCGTTGCGGCTCTCGCCCGGGTGCGACAGGCGCACGGTGCCGCGCGCCATCGAGTCCTCGACGCTGCGCACGATCAGCTCGGCACCCAGTTCCTGGGCGCGGAAGTCGCGGAAATCGGTCACTTCCTTGAAGTTGTGGCCGGTGTCGATCATCAGCAGCGGGTACGGGATGCGGCCGATGCCGAACGCCTTCTCGGCGCACTTGAGCATCACGAGCGAGTCCTTGCCGCCCGAGAACAGCATGGCGGGGCGCTCGAAGGTGGCGGCGACCTCGCGCAGGATGAAGATCGTTTCTTCTTCCAGCGCGTCGAGGTGCGAATTGTTGAGTTGGTGGCTCATGTTCTTTCTTTCAGTCGGGGACAGAGCTGAAGATCTGTCCCCGAAGTCACTTAGTTTGTCGGGACAGAGCTGAAGATCTGTCCCTGAGTTCACTTGGCTTGTCGGGACAGCGCTGAAGGTCTGCCCCCTCTAGTCAGTTGGGGACAGAGCTGAAGGTCTGTCCCCAAGGTCATTTGCCTGCCTTGACGTGCAGGCCGCATTCCTTGGCGGACTCGTCTTCCCACCACCAGCGCCCGGCGCGGAATTCCTCGCCCAGGCTGATCGCGCGGGTGCAGGGCACGCAGCCGATGCTCGGGAAGAACTGGTCGTGCAGCGGGTTGTAGTCGACCTGGTTCTGCGCGATGTAATGCCAGACATCGCCCCAGCTCCAGTCGGCCAGCGGGTTGAACTTGGTCAGGCCCTTGGTCGCGACCTCGGATTCGTCGATCAGCGGCACCTCGGCGCGGGCGTTCGACTGCTCGCGGCGCAGGCCGGTGATCCAGGCCTTCTGGCCCGCGAGCGCGCGCGCCAGCGGCTCCATCTTGCGGATGCCGCAGCATTCCTTGCGCAGCGCGATGCTGTCGTAGATCGAGTTCTGGCCCTTGTGGCGCACGAACTCGATCACGGCCTCGTGCTGCGGGCGGTAGATCTGGATCGGTGCGCGCGAATGTGCCTCGGTGCGCTCGAGCAGCTCCAGCGTCTCGGCATGCAGCCGGCCGGTCTC
Source organism: Burkholderiales bacterium (assembly GCA_026400105.1). GTDB lineage: Bacteria > Pseudomonadota > Gammaproteobacteria > Burkholderiales > Burkholderiaceae_C > Malikia. Next base: position 106,373 of record JAPLPQ010000088.1, on the reverse strand, counting down.
GAGCACGAACACCGGGATGTCGAGCGCCAGCGCATTGATCAGATGCGTGATCACCACATCCTCGGCGCCCAGGCTCGAGGCCTGCTTGATCGGCTGGAACTCGGCCGCGGCGCGACGCAGCAGCGCCTGCGTGGTCGCGAGCTTGTCGGCATAGTCGGCCGAGGGCTTGGCATGCAGCTCGGTGGCCGACAGGCGCTGCGGCTTGAAGGCGGACGAGCCGCCCAGTGCGGAGGTTTCGCTCATCGGTTGTCCCTTCAGGCCGTCTTGGCGAAGCGCGGTTGCAGATCGGTCGCGTCGCCCTGGTAGAAGCCGCTGTAATGCTGCAGCAGCTTCTCGCCCACGGCCGGGTCCTGGTCGGCACGCAGCACGGCTTCCGAGAAGCCGCAGCGCTGCATCTGCACCAGCTGGTCGACCAGCACGTCGCCGGTGGCGCGGATCACGCCGGCAAAGCCGAGTCGGCGGCGCAACTCGAAGGCCTGGCTGAAGGCGCGGCCGTCAGCGAACTTCGGGAAGACCAGGTCGATGCGCTGCACCCCGGCCAGGTCCAGCTTCTGCACGTCGGCGTCGTTGGCCACGGTCAGCACAGCGTCGGCTGCGGCTTCGGTGGCGATGTCTTGGGCGTTCAGCAGTTTCATGTTCTCGTTCTCGTCGGTTCGGCGGTCGATCAGGCCTCGGTGCGCGCGGTGGCCACGCGCACGGCATTGGCGGCGGCCTTGTAGGGCTCGGCGCCGACGCGCTGGTAGGTGGCCAGGAAGGTCTCGCCAGCCTGGCGCTGCGCGACATGGGTATCGAGCAGGGCTTCGATCACGTCGGGCACCTCGTTGTGGGCAAACGACGGGCCGATCACCTTGCCGGGGGTCGGGCTGCCGCTCAAGGTCGAGCCGTCCGAGCCGCCCAGCGTGACCTGGTACCACTCCTTGCCGTCCTTGTCGACGCCCAGGATGCCGATATGACCGCTGTGATGGTGGCCGCAGCTGTTGATGCAGCCGCTGATGTGCAGGTCGATCTCGCCCAGGTCTTCCAGTTCGTCCAGGTCCTGGTAACGCTCGGTGATCGCGTCGGCCAGCGGCAGCGAGCGCGCGTTGGCCAGGTCGCAGAAGTCGCCGCCCGGGCAGGCGATCATGTCGGTCAGCAGGCGCACGTTGGCCTTGGCCAGGCCCAGGCGCTTGGCTTCGCGCCAGACCGCGGGCAGCTGGTCGGCACGGACCCAGGGCAGCACCAGGTTTTGGTCATGGGTCACGCGCAGTTCGCCCGCGCTGAAGGCGTCGGCCAGTTCGGCCACCGCGTCGAGCTGCTCGGCGGTCGCGTCGCCAGGCGACTGACCCACGCGCTTGAACGACAGCGTGACCGCGCGCAACGCCGGGTTGCGGTGCGGTTGCACGTTGCGCGCCAGCCAGCGCTGGAACTCGGCTTCTTCCTCAGTCGAAACCGGCTCGGCGGCCGGAGCGGCGAAGTCGAGCTTGGGCTCGACGAAGCAGGCCTGCACGCGCGCCAGCTCGGCTTCGGTGATGGTGTGCGGGCCGCCGTCCTGCTCCAGGATGCGGCGGAACTCGGTCTCGACCTCGTCGAAATAGCGCTGGCCCTCGGCCTTGACCAGGATCTTGATGCGCGCCTTGTACAGGTTGTCGCGCCGACCCCAGAGGTTGTAGACCCGGATCACGGCTTCCAGGTAGTTGAGCAGCTGGTTCCAGGGCAGGAAGTCGCGAATCGTGCTGGCGATCACCGGGGTGCGGCCCATGCCGCCGCCGACCAGCACCTCGAAGCCGAGCTCGCCGGCCTCGTTGCGCTTGAGCTTGAGGCCGACGTCATGCCAGGCGGTCGCGGCGCGGTCCTCGGTCGCGCCGACGATGGCGCACTTGAACTTGCGCGGCAGGAAGCCGAACTCGGGGTGCAGCGTGCTCCACTGGCGCAGGATCTCGCCGAACGGGCGCGGGTCGGCCACCTCGTCGACCGCCACGCCGGCCAGCGCGTCGCTGGTGGTGTTGCGGATGCAGTTGCCGCTGGTCTGGATGCCATGCAGGCCGACCGTGGCCAGCAGGTCCATCACGTCGGCGGCCTGGGTCAGCGGAATCCAGTTGAACTGGACGTTCTGGCGCGTCGTGAAATGGGCGTAGCCGGTCAGCAGCCGGCTGCCGATCGCCTTGCCGTCGCGCAGCTGGATGTCGCCGAACTTGTTCTGCGCGGCGACCGCGCCCTGGAACACCTCGTGGCTGGGCTGGTCGTATTCGCGTGCGATCCGGCCCAGCACGCGCAGCTGCCTGGTGCTGAGCTCGCCATAGGGCACGGCAACGCGCAGCATCGGCGCATGACGCTGGATGTACCAGCCGTTTTGCAGCCGCAGCGGCTTGAATTCGTCGCCACCCAGGGTGCCGGCGTGGAAGCGATCGAGCTGGTCGCGGAACTGCTCGGCGCGCTGGCGCACGAACTGGCGGTCAAATTCGGTGTACTGGTACATACGGGTTCAGGTTCAATAAACGGTTCAGACAGCGAGCAGCTTGGTGCCGGCATAGGCCAACAGCAGCGCCAGCAGCGAGCGCACCACGCGCTCCGGGGTCTTGTGGATCAGTTGCGCGCCAATCCAGATGCCGGGCAGCGAGCCCGCCAGCAGCTTGAGCAGCAGTTCCCAGTCGACCGAGCCCAGCGAGGCGTGCCCCAGCCCAGCGACCAGCGTCAGCGGCACGGCATAGGCGATGTCGGCCGCAATGATACGCGGCAGCGGCAGCAGCGGAAACAGCACCAGCAGCACGGTCACGCCGATGGCGCCGGCACCGACCGAAGTCAGGGTGACCAGGGAGCCGATCAGGGCGCCGAACAGCACCGGCAGGCTCCAGTGGCGCGCGCGCATCGCGGCGTCGGTCTCGCCGATCGGCGTCACGCTGCCCTGGTTGTCCATCACGCGCACCGGCGGCTTGCGCATGCGCATGGCCTTGAACAGGGTGGCCGCTGCGGTCAGCAGCAGCGCGCAGCCCAGGGTGGTGGTCATGATCTTTTGCACCTGGGCGCCAGCCGGACCGATCGAATGCAGCACATAGAGCGTGACCAGTGCCGCCGGGATGCTGCCCGAGCAGAGCTGGCCCACCACCTTCCAGGGCACCAGCCTTTGCTTCATCAGGCTGACGGTGCCACCGGCCTTGGTGAAGGCCGCGAACAGCAAGTCGGTGCCGACCGCCATGTAGGGCTTGACGCCAAAAAAGAAGATCAGGATCGGGGTCATCAGCGAGCCGCCGCCAACGCCGGTCAAGCCGACGATCAGACCCACTGCAAAACCCGCGATGACAAAGCCAATATCGTGCATGGGTCGCCACTGTAGAGGTGGTGCTAATAATCCCAAACGATTTTTTTCTTGTTTCTACATATATAGAAAGTAATAAGCTGTCACGCAGGCTGGGCTGGGCGTCAGCCCACCGGCTCAGGCGGTCCGGCCCGGCGCCATCTTGACGAAGCGCGAGGCCAGCAGCGACTGCGCCAGCTTGCGCTCGACTGGCCAGGGCTCGCCATGCAGCAGTGCCGCCAGCAGCTCCCCGCACAGCACCGACAGCGTCAGGCCACGCGCGCCCATGCCGGCGCAGACATGCAGGCCCGGCCAGGCCTGCGCGTCGAGCGGGCCGACCGCCGGCACCCGGTCCGGCAGCGTGCAGCGCAGACCGGCCCAGGCGCCCGCCTGCTCGAAGGCCGGTGCCAGCGTCGCACCCAGCGCGGGCAGCAGCCGCAGCAGCTTGTCGCGGTTGGCCAGCTGGTCGGCCGGCTTGAGCCCGGCCTGGGCGGCGCCGCGCTCGAAGGTCGAGCCGGCGATCCAGGCCGCTCGGCCGTCCGGCCCGGGCGTTCCGCTCATGAAGCAGCCGTGGCCGTTGACCGGCGCGGCAGGCAGCAAGGCCCTGGTCTCGGCTGGCAGGTCTGCCAGCGCGCCCCAGCTGATCTGGCCGCGCAGCGGATTGAGCGGCGGCGTGGCCAGGCCGCTGGCCTGCAGCAGCGCACTGCTGTCATAGGCGGCAGCGATCACGACCTGCTCGGCGCGGGCCAGTTCGGTGCCAGCGCCGTCGAGCAGCTTCCAGCCACCTTCGGCCAGCGCCTGCACCGACGCCACGCGGCAGCCGCCACGCCAGTGGATCGCCGGGTGGTCGAGCTGGGCCCGCACCAGGCAGGCCGGACGCAGCCAGCTCGCCAGCCCATGCCAGAGCGCGGCCGTGCCGGGCGCCAGCCTGGCATCTGCCAGTTGCTGGGCATTCGCGACCCGGCTCGATGCCAGGCCGGCTTGCTGCCAGATCTCGGTGCGCGGCAGGCTGTGCTTGCCTTCGACCTGATGCTCGAGCACGCCGCTGGGCGCCCATTGTTCGCCCTCGCGCAGCAGCTCGGCGGCGCGCTGCCGGGTCAGCCGCATGCCGGCGCGGGTCAGGCGCGACAGCGCGCCGTCGTCGGGCGAGACATGGGGCGCGACCAGTCCGGCGGGCAGGGCGGAGGCGCCCGCGGCCGGTTCATCGGCCTGGTCCAGCAGCTCGACCGTCCAGCCGCGCTGGGCCAGGCTCCAGGCCACGGCCGACCCCGACAGGCCGCCGCCGATGACTACCGCGTGCCGGCCGGCCGCAGCCGCGCGCGGGCGCAGCGCCGACCGGGGCTGCCAGCGCGGCGCATAGCGTGCCTGCAGCCCGGCATCTGCCGCGGCATGAAGATCGAGATCCGGTGCTGAAATTTCGAAGCCGGCCGCGATCAGCTCGGCTTGCAGCGCGGGGCTGGCATGGCTGCCGTCCAGGCGGCTGCCTGGCAGACACAGCCGCGCCAGCATCCGGGCCTGGTCGCGCTCCTGGCCCGTTGCACCTGAACGTGAATCGGTGCCGTCGATCGAATCCGGGCTGTCGGGTGAGCCGGCAACAGGCTCAGGCGATGTCAGCCAGATCTGGTCGACCGCCGCGTCCAGCGTCGGCAGCCAGTCCCGGGCCTGACCGACGCACAGCGTCAGCAGCACCTGTTCGCGCTCGAAGACGAAGCGGTGCACGCCCGGCAGCAAGGCCTGCCATTGCGCGGCGAGCTGCTGCGCCAAGGCCGACAGCCCGGGTTCGCCGGCCGCCGCTTGCAGCAGTTCGGCCAGCGCGACCGGCTCCGGGTCGATCGCGGTGTAGAACAGCCGGCCGGGCCGGTGCACATCGGCGCGCCAGTCGCGCCAGCGGCGCAGGAAGTTCAGCCCGGCACCGAAGCCGGTCTCGAGCTCGTGCCAGACCGGCTGGTTGGCCCAGGCCGACAGACCGGTCTGCTGCGCGTCGGCACCGGCCGGTGCGGCGGGCATGGGGGCTTCAGCCCTCGGTGGGCGGGACGTAGCCGGCGGCCTGGTCGGCGCCTTCGCCGAAGAAATGCTTTTCCATCTGGCGTGCCAGGTACTGGCGCGCGCGCGCGTCGGCCAGGTTCAGGCGGTTCTCGTTGACCAGCATGGTCTGGTGCTTGAGCCAGTCGGCCCAGGCCTGCTTGCTCACGCACTGGTACAGGCGCTTGCCCATCTCGCCCGGGTAGGGCGGGAAATCCAGGCCTTCAGCCTCTACGCCGAGCTTGATGCATTGAACGGTGCGCGCCATCTTGTTGTCCTTCTTTAGAAGTTCAGGTTATGAAAGTATGAAATTTTATTGTTTCTGCTGGTCGTCAAGCACGGGCACAATCCGGCCCGCTGACCAAGCGTGAGACTGTAGCAAGCTTTGCATGCCGTATCCGGCGCGGGCTTGATCTTCCTCAAGCAGGGGGGATAATTGCCTACCCGCTACACTACGGGCCTTCGCTGCCTGGCAGCGTCTGACCTATTTCCATCCGGCCCTGCAGACGGTCATCGACTGTCCGGGCACAGGCTTGGCCGACCCGGCCCTGCCTGGCATACAGCTAACACCATGAGCGCATTCCTCGAAGAGACCGTTCTGACCGTTCACCACTGGACCGATCGTCTGTTCAGCTTCACAACCACCCGCGACCAGGCGCTGCGGTTCTCGAACGGCCATTTCACGATGATCGGCCTGCGCAAGGAAGACGGCAAGCCGCTGCTGCGCGCCTACAGCATCGCGAGCGCCAACTACGAGGAACACCTCGAGTTCCTGAGCATCAAGGTGCCCGACGGCCCGCTGACCAGCCGCCTGCAGCATATCCAGCCGGGCGACAAGATCGTGGTCGGACGCAAGCCCACCGGCACCCTGCTGCTCGACTACCTGCTGCCGGCCAAGAACCTGTACCTGATCGGTACCGGCACCGGCCTGGCACCCTGGATGAGCATCATCCGCGACCCCGAGACCTACGAGCGCTACGAGAAGGTCGTCCTGATGCACGGCGTGCGCGAGGTCAAGGAACTGGCCTACCGCGACTACATCACGCAGGAACTGCCGAAGAACGAATTCCTCGGCGAGATGGTCAGCCAGCAGCTGATCTACTACCCGACCGTGACGCGCGAGTCGTTCGAGCGCCAGGGCCGCATCCCCGACCTGATCGCCAGCGGCCAGGTCGCGCGCGAGACCGGCCTGCCGGACCTGAACCCCCTGACCGACCGCGTCATGATCTGCGGCAGCCCGGAGATGCTCAAGTCCCTGAAGGAACTGTGCGAGCAGCGCGGCTTCAAGGAAGGCAACACCAGCACGCCGGGCGACTTCGTGATCGAACGCGCCTTCGTCGAGCAGTAAGCGCTGCCCGCGCGGGCATGAAAAAAAGGACGGCCCGATGGTCGTCCTTTTTTGTTGGATACTAGGGTTTCCGCCTATGTGCAACCGATGGGGCCCGTCTTGCAAGCCTTACTTTCACTCTTCGATCAGCCGCGCCGCCTGCTGGCGCTGATTGCCGCCGCCTGCATCGCGCTGCTGGCCTTCGGCCTCTATCTGCAGCACGCGGTCGGGCTCGAGCCCTGTCCGATGTGCATCGTGCAGCGCTACCTGTTCGTGCTGGTGGCGCTGGTCGCGGCCATCGGTGCCGCGCTGCCCACAGCCGCTGCACGCTGGAGCGGCGGCCTGATGGCCCTGCTGTCGCTCACGGGTGCCGGTGTCGCGGCGCGCCAGAGCTGGCTGCAGTGGTTCCCGCCCGAGGTCACGGCCTGTGGCCGCGACCTGTTCGGCATGATCGAGTCCTTCCCGCTGCGGCGCGTGATCCCGATGCTGTTCCGCGGCAGCGGCGACTGCAGCGCGGTCGACTGGACCTTCCTCGGATTGTCGATTGCCAACTGGTCGTTCCTGAACTTCCTGCTGGTCGCCGCGCTGGGTATCGGACTGCTGCTGCGTCGGCGCTGAAGCTATTTCAGAGCAGCGCGCCGCTCTTCTCGCCGCGCTCGTAGACCACATGCGCGCGGCCCACGATCAGCGGGTCGAGCTTGCCGATCGCCTGCAGGTCCTTGTTGCCGTAGTTGAGCTTGTGCAGCACATAGCGCATCGCGCTCAGGCGCGCGCGCTTCTTGCAGTCGCTCTTGATCACGGTCCAGGGCGCGTCGGCGGTATCCGTCTCGAAGAACATCGCTTCCTTGGCGCGCGTGTAGTCGTCCCACTTGTCCAGGCTCGCGAGGTCGACCGGGCTCAGCTTCCAATGCTTGAGTGGATGGACCTCGCGCTCCTTGAAGCGGCGCAGCTGCTCGGCCTGGCTGACCGAGAACCAGAACTTGATCAGATGCACGCCGCTGCGCACCAGATGGCGCTCGAAATCGGGCGCCTGGCGCATGAATTCCTGGTATTCGGCGTCTGAACAGAAGCCCATCACGCGCTCGACACCGGCGCGGTTGTACCAGCTGCGGTCGAACAGCACGATCTCGCCCGCGGTCGGCAGATGCTGGACATAGCGCTGGAAATACCACTGGCCGCGCTCGACCTCGCTCGGCTTCTCGAGCGCGACCACATGCGCGCCGCGCGGGTTCAGGTGCTCCATGAAGCGCTTGATCGTGCCGCCCTTGCCGGCGGCGTCGCGGCCCTCGAACAGGATCACGACCCGCTGGCCGGTCTCCTTGACCCAGGCCTGCAGCTTGAGCAGTTCGACCTGCAGCTGGTATTTCTGCGCCTCGTAGCTCGAGCGCCGCATCAGATGCTTGTAGGGGTAGCCGCCGTCGCGCCAGTCGGCGGCCAGCTCGTCGTCCGGGTGGCCCTTGACCGGCACCGGCTCCTCGAACAGGGCCTGACGCAGCACGGCCAGATCGTCGGCCGAGCTGCCCTCGACCATGGCGCGCAGCGCGGCGGCGCGCTGTGGCGCCGCGAGCTCCTGGTTGCCGAGCAGGTCCAGCACGGCCGCCAGCTGCTTGCCCTGCGCGGCCGTGGTCGCCTCCTGCGGGACATGCCGCGCCAGCGCCGCGCCGTCGAGTGTCGGTGCGATGTCGCCGCGCTTGACGGCGCGCGATTGGCTGCTGGCCTTGCCGCCGGCCTTGCTGGCACGAACGGTCTTGTCGAGTGCCGGAGCGGGCTTGCTGTCGATGTCTTCGGGGGCGTTGGGGTTCAGGGTCTGGCTCATGTAGCAGGTTTCAAAGGTGACCAGCAAATTGTGTCACCTCTTCATGTTCCTGTCACAATTCCGAGCTGATCAGTCGGATGCCCAGTCCGACGAAGACCAGCGCGGCGCAGCGGTTGAGCAGCCGCTGCGCGCGCGTCGAGCGCAGCAGCTGGCCCAGCCCGCCCGCGAGCCAGGCGAAACTGCCGAACACGATCAGCGTCGCCAGCATGAACAGCGCGCCCAGGCGGGCAATCTGCCAGGGCACCGGTCCGGCATCATCCTGCACGAACTGCGGCAGCAGCGCCAGGAAGAAGATCGCGACCTTGGGGTTGCTCAGGTTCATCAGCACGCCGCGGCCGTACAAGCGCCACGGCTGCAGGCGCAGTGGCTCGCTGCCGGCTTGCAGCGCAGCCGGTGCCCGCCAGGCGCCCCAGGCCAGATACAGCAGGTAGGCCGCCCCCGCGAGCTTGAGCGCGCCAAAGGCCGCCGGCGAGCTCGCCAGCAGCGCGGCCAGCCCGAGCGCGACCGCCGCCGTGTGCGCGAGCAAGCCGGTGCACAGCCCCAGCGTCACGAGCAGGCCGGCGCGCCGGCCCTGCGTGGCCGACTGCATCAGCACGAACAGGTTGTCCGGTCCCGGGCTCAGGCCCAGCAGCAGCGCGAGCCCGAAAAAGCCCAGTTGTGCCTCGGTCGTCATGGCTTCAGGCCCTGCCGTTCTTGAGCGCGAGCGCGGCTTCGGTCACCAGTGCCGGGCCGCTGTAGATCAGTCCGCTGTAGACCTGCACCACGTCGGCGCCGGCCTCGATCTTGCTCAGCGCGTCGGCGCCGCTCAGGATGCCGCCGACGCCGATGATCGGATAGCCCTTGCCGAGTCGCGCGCGCAGCTGGCGGATCACGGCGTTGCTGGCTTCCAGCACCGGTGCGCCCGACAGGCCGCCGGCCTCCTCGGCATGCGGCAGTCCCTTGACCGCCTCGCGGCTCAGCGTGGTGTTGGTCGCGACCACGCCGTCCATGCCGTGGCGTTTCAGCGTGTCGGCGATCACCGCGATCTGCGCCTGGTCGAGGTCGGGCGCGATCTTGACGAACACCGGCTTGTAGGCGCCCAGCTTGTCCGCCAGCTCGGCCCGCTTGGCCGCCAGCGCGCCGAGCAACTGGTCGAGCGCCTCGTCGCTTTGCAGCTCGCGCAGGTTCTTGGTGTTGGGGCTCGAGATGTTGACCGTCACGTAGTCGGCATGCGGGTAGACGCCTTCGAGGCAGATCAGGTAATCGTCGGTCGCGCGCTCGATCGGTGTCGCCGCGTTCTTGCCGATGTTCAGGCCCAGCAGCATGCCGCCTTTTTTCGGCTGCTGGCGCAGCTGCGAGCGCTTGACGTTGGCGATGAAGGCGTCGAGGCCCTCGTTGTTGAAGCCCAGCCGGTTGATCAGCGCGTTCTTCTCGGGCAGGCGGAACATGCGCGGCTTGGGGTTGCCGGGCTGGCCCTTGGGCGTCACGGTGCCGACCTCGACGAAGCCGAAGCCCAGTGCGCCCCAGGCGTCGATGCAGCGCGCGTTCTTGTCCAGGCCGGCGGCCAGTCCGACCCGGTTCGGGAAGTCCAGGCCGGCCAGCCGGACCGGGTCGCTGACCTGCTGCTGGCGCGCCAGGCACATCAGCGGCGTGTTCTGGAGCTGGGCCAGCCTGTCCAGGGTCAGTTCATGGGCCGCTTCCGGGTCCATCTTGAACAGGAAAGGGCGGGCAAGCGAGTAGGGCAGGGACATTGGATAATCACCGGTCATGACGGGCCAGACGCGGCCCAATCCTCAAATTGTCCCAGATTGCACTCATGACCCACTCCCCACTGACCCAAGACGAACTCAAGACCCTGGTCGGCCAGGCCGCGCTGCGCTATGTCGTGCCCGGCGAGATCGTCGGCGTCGGCACCGGCTCGACCGTCAACAAGTTCATCGATGCGCTGGCGACGATCAAGGACAGCATCAAGGGCGCGGTCTCGAGCTCCGAGGCCTCGACCTTGCGCCTGCAGGCGCTCGGCATCCCGGTCTTCGACAGCAACGAGGTCGAGCAGCTGGCGGTCTACATCGACGGCGCCGACGAGATCGACGGCCAGGGCCACATGGTCAAGGGCGGCGGCGCGGCGCTGACGCGCGAGAAGATCGTCGCGGCCCAGTCCAAGCTGTTCGTCTGCATCGCCGACGAGTCCAAGCTGGTCGAGCAGCTCGGCCAGTTCCCGCTGCCGGTCGAGGTGATCCCGATGGCCGCGCAGCGCATCGCGCGCCAGTTCGCCGCAATGGGTGGTAGCGCGACGCTGCGCCTGAAGGATGGCGCGCCGCTGGTGACCGACAACGGCCAGCATATCCTCGACGTGACCGGGCTGCGCATCGCCGATCCGCTGGCCTTCGAGGCCCAGGTCAACAACTGGCCCGGTGTCGTGACGGTCGGGGTGTTCGCGTTCCAGAAGGCCGGCGTCTGCCTGCTCGGCACCCGCGACGGCGTCAAGACGCTGGAGTACTGAGCCTGTATCGGGCCCGGTCCGGACGCGGCGGCCTTTCAAGCCTGCCGCCGCTGGCGCTGCAGGTGCCGCTGCTGCTGGTGTTGCAGCTCTGGCCGGGTCTGCCAGCCGCTTGGCGTTTCGAGCGTGCGCGCTTCGAGCAGGGCGCCTGGTGGCAGCTGCTGTCGGCCCAGTGGGTCCATCTGAGCCTGACCCATGCGCTGGCCAATGCCGCCGCGCTGCTGCTGATCGCCTGGCTGCTGCGGCCCTGGTTGTCGACGCCGCTCCAGTGCGGCTTGCTGGCCGGCGCCGTGGCCGGCGTGGCGGCCGTGATCGCCCTCGACCCTGGCTGCGCTTATTACGCCGGCCTCTCGGGTGCCCTGCATGGCTGGCTCGGTGGGGCGGCAGCCTGGCTTGCCGGTCGTCGGCACGGTTCGGGCGCAGCAGTCCTGCGGGGGGCTTCAGCCGCGCTGCATGAAGCGGCGCAAATCGGCCCGCCGCCAGCCTGGCCCTGGATCATGCTGGGCCTGCTCGGGCTCAAGGTCGGGCTCGAGTCGGCCGGCCTGCTGCCATCGGCCTGGAGCTTCGCGGTCTACTGGCCGTCACATGCCGCCGGCCTGGCCGGTGGCCTGCTGGCGGCCTGCCTGATGCGGGCCGGGGCCCGGCTGGCGTCGCCGGCGCGTGGCGCCTGACAGCAGGACGGCTGAGAGCAGCAGTAGCCATTCCGGCCATCCCGCCGCACCACCGCCGCCGCCGCCAGTCTGGTCGCTGCCGCTGTTGTCGGGCGGCACGACCGGTGCCGGGTTGGCCTGCAGCCAACGCACGGCCGCCTCCGCATCGAGCATGCCGGCGCCACAGACCGCGCTGACCTGGCAATAGCTGTCGGCTGGATAGGCGCGCGCCGAGCGGGTCAGCACGACCCGGAGCTGGTCCGGGCTCAGGTTCGGTTGCATGCCGAGCAGCAGCGCCGCCAGGCCCGACACATGGGCCGCCGCGATGCTGGTGCCGCGCACTTCGCCATAGCTGTCGGACAGCGGCGAGGTCAGGCCGCTGTTGCCCAGGCTGGTGATCGAGTCGCCATCGTTGGCCAGCTGGTTGATGCCGAAGCCGCCGCCCGGTGCGCTGAGCGTGGTGCTGGCGCTGGCGTTGGCATAGTAAGCCAGGTCGCCGCGCCGGGTATGGGCCGTGACCGCGATCACGCCCCGGCAATTGGCGGGCTGGCTCAGCGCCTTGCCGGCCTGCATATCGTCCTGGTTGCCGGTGGCTGCGACCACGACGGCGCCCCGGGCCCGGACCCGATCGACCGCTTCCTGGAATGCCGCGCTGCAACTGCCCGCAGCAGCCATGCTCAGGTTGATCACGCGCGCGGGGTAGGGGTTGAGCGGCGGTGCGCGCATCGGATCGGGCAGGCTGGGCAATTCCAGCCCGACCGCCCAGTAGACCCCGGTGATGGCGTCGGACAGATAGCCGCCGCATTTGCCGAACACGCGCACCGGCAACAGCCGCGCGCCCGGTGCCATGCCCGCTATCCCGAGGCTGTTGCCCGTCACGGCCGCGATCGTGCCGGCCATCATCGTGCCGTGCCAGCTGCTCGGACTGACCGCGCAGCCGGAGAACTCGGCGGTTTCGCTGTCGCGCAGGCTGATCCAGTCGCCGGGATCGCTCGCGTCGCTGTCCCATTGCGCATCGAGATCGTTGGCAATGCTGGCGTCGCTGATGAAGTCATAGCCCGGCAGCAGCCTGGAGGCCAGGTCGACATGAGGCCGCAGCCCGGTATCGATCACCGCCACCACTATGCCCTGTCCGGGCGCGACCTCGCCACGCGCCGCATCCCAGGCCCCGGGCAGATTGGCACCCCCTTCGCTTCCCGGGCCGGGCGGCTGCAGGTTCCACTGGCGCGAGCCGTAGAGCGGGTCGTTGGGTACGAACTGGGGCTTGATGCGCGGGTCGATCTCGGCGTATTCGACCAGCGGGTCGCGCTGCAGCTGCTCGATCAGCTGCAGCATCTCGGTCTGGTTCAGCCCGCGATCGGTCAGCACGACATGCAGCTGGGCGCTGATCGACCGCTGCAGCACCAGCTGCACCGGGGGCCGTCCCGGCGCGCCGGATGGCAGGCGCTGCGACAGGTCGCTGATGGCCAGCTGTGCCGTCCTGGCCGGCAACGCCGCGGCGTCGATCCCGGAAGCGCCCGGCTTGAACTTGACCAGCAGGCGCCGCTGGCTAGCGGCCTCGGACGCCTGCGGCAAGGCTTCGGCTGCCTGCAGGCCGGCCGGCGCCAGCGCGCCAGCCTGGATCGCCAGCGCCAATAGGCAAGAGGCAATCCGCCCGTTTGTGGCAACAGCCTGCATCGATGATCCTTCCTGCGGGGGCTTGGCTAGCCCCTGGACAAGGATCTTAGTCCGCCATGCCCTGGTGGCGCAAGAGCGCGTCGAGCGCGGGCTCGCGGCCGCGGAAGGCCTTGAACGAGTCCATTGCCGGCCGGCTGCCGCCGACCTCGAGCAGCTCGCGCCGGAAGCGCCGGCCGGTCTCGACGTCCAGCGTGCTGCCGCCGTTGGCCGGAGCCGCCTCCTCGAATGCCGCGTAGGCGTCGGCGCTCAGCACCTCGGCCCATTTGTAGCTGTAGTAGCCCGCCGCGTAGCCGCCCGCGAAGATATGGCTGAAGGTGTGCGGCGTGCGGCTGTAGGCCGGCGGCTGGATCAGCGCGACCTCGTCGCGCACCTGCTGCTGCAGCGCCATGAAGTCGCCGTCTGCCGCCGCGCCGCTGTGCAGCAGCATGTCGAACAGCGAGAACTCGATCTGGCGCAGCGTCTGCAGGCCGCTCTGGAAGTTCTTGGCCGCCAGCATCTTGTCGAACAGTTCGCGCGGCAGCGGCGCGCCGGTCTCGACATGGGCCGTCATGCCCGAGAGCACATCCCATTCCCAGCAGAAGTTCTCCATGAACTGGCTCGGCAGCTCGACCGCGTCCCATTCGACGCCGCTGATGCCCGACACATCGTGTTCCTGGATCTGGGTCAGCAGGTGATGCAGGCCGTGGCCGAACTCGTGGAACAGCGTGATGACATCGTCGTGGGTCAGCAGCGCCGGCTTGTCGCCGACGGCTTCCGAGAAGTTGCAGACCAGCTGGGCCACCGGCGTCTGCAGGCGGGCGTTGTCGGGGCGCAGCCAGCGCGCGCGCACGTCATCCATCCAGGCGCCGCCGCGCTTGCCCGAGCGCGCGCCCGGGTCGAGGTAGAACTGGCCGATCAGCTGGCCGGCGCGCTCGAGCCGGAAGAACTTGACGCCCGGATGCCAGACCGGTGCCTGGTCGGCGCGGATCTGGACCTCGAACAGGGTCTCGACGATCTTGAACAGGCCTTCGAGCACCTTGGGCGCGGTGAAGTAGGGCTTGACGTCCTGCTCGCTGTAGGCGTAGCGCGCCTGGCGCAGCTGCTCGCCGATGTAGGGCCAGTCCCAGGCCTGCGGGTCGGTCAGGCCGAGCGACTCGGCCGCGAAGGCGCGCATGTCGGCCAGGTCGCGCTCGGCATAGGGGCGGGCTTTCTGGCCCAGTTCGCGCAGGAAGGTCACCACCTGTTCGGCCGATTCGGCCATCTTGGGCACCAGCGACACGGCGGCGAAATGCGGGTAGCCCAGCAGCTGGGCTTCCTCCTGGCGCAGCGCCAGCAGCTCGCGGATGATGGCGCTGTTGTCGAACTTGACCGCATCGCCTTCGGCCTGCTCGCTGGCGCGGGTGCCGTAGGCGCGGTAGAGCTTCTCGCGCAGGGCCCGGTTGCGGCCGAACTGCATCAGCGGCAGGTAGCAAGGCAGCTTGAGCGTGAGCTTGTGGCCGGCCTGGCCTTCAGCCTCGGCGGCGGCGCGGGTGGCCGCCAGCGTGTCGGCCGGCACGCCGTCGAGCTCCTCGGTGCTGGCGTAATAGCTCCAGGCGTCGGTCGCGTCGAGCGCGTTCTCGCTGAACTTCTGGCCCAGTTCGGCCTGGCGCTCCTGGAGCGCGGCGAAGCGTTCCTTGGCCTCGCCCTGCAGCTCGGCGCCGCCCAGCACGAAACCGCGCAGCGCGTTGGTGCGGGCCTGGATCTGTTCGGCATTGAGCCGGGCCGGGTCCATCGCCTTGTACTTGGCATAGAGCCGTTCGTCAGCACCGAGTCGGGTCCAGAATTCGGTCACCTTGGGCAGCGCGGCGTTGTAGGCCGCGCGCAGCTCGGGCGTGTCGGCCACGCTGTTGAGGTGGCTGACCGCGCCCCAGGCGCGACCCAGGTGCTCGGTCGCGACATCGAGCACCAGCGCCATCGCCTGCCAGTCGGCCGCAAAGTCGGCTGCCGTCACCTGCTCGAGTGCCGCCTCGGCGGCCTGCAGCAACTGGTCGATGGCCGGCTCGACCTGCTCGGGGCGGATGGCGTCGAACAGCGGCAGATCGGTGAAGTCGAGCAGCGGATTGGCGGCGTCGAGCAAGGCGGCGGATTCGGGGGCGGTGGTGGCGTTCATTTTGGGCAGTTGAGGCCGGTGGCGCAGGATTGCAAGGTAGCTGGATTGGAGATTATCAGGCGCTGTCGCTGCCCGGCGCGCAAACAAAAAAGCCAACCTTGCGGTTGGCCTGAAAGGGTGCTGCCGGCGAACAGCCGGCAGCCAGACGCGTCCGCCAGGGACGCCGGCATCACTTCTGGTGCGCCTTCTTGCTGCTCTTCTGGGTCGGCTTCTTGGCGCGCTTGACCAGGCCGCCGAAGGTCAGGCGCTCGTTGCCGAGCACGCGGACCTGCTTGACCTCGGGGCGCTGGCCGCCCTTGGAGCTGTACTTGAGGACCTTGACATCGCGCGGGCCCGGCATGCGGTCCTCGTCGATGGCGCGTTCCTTCTCGGGGATCGGGCGCCACAGCACCAGCAGCTTGCCGATATGCTGGATCGCCGCGGCGTCGAGTTCCTCGGCCAGCTGCTCGAGGTAGGCGGTGCGCTGGTCGCGGTCGTCCGAGAACACGCGCACCTTGATCAGGCCATGGGCCTTGAGCGCGGCGTCGACTTCCCTTTTGACGGCTTCGGTCAGACCATCACCGCCGATCAGCACGACCGGGTCGAGATGGTGGGCGTCCGAGCGGAAGGGTTTGCGCTGGGCAGGAGTCAGAATAATTTGAGGCATGATGCGATTATCCCGGATCGCGCGCGCTCGGTGGGACTTCTGCTGCGTGCTCGATAAGTGGACCGCGGGCAAGATGGTGGCCAACGTGTGACAATCGAGGCTGAATGAAAGTAAAAACGCAGAGCAAGAAGGTCAACAAGGCCTGGCTGAATCAACATGTCAACGATCCCTGGGTCAAACTGGCCGTCAGAGAGGGTTACCGCGCGCGCGCGGCCTACAAGCTCAAGGAAATCGACGAAACCTTCCACCTGATCCGGCCCGGTCACTGTGTGGTCGACCTGGGCTGCGCGCCGGGGGCCTGGAGCCAGTACCTGCGCCGGCGCCTGTCGCCGACCGGCGCCGCCGTCGGCGAGCTCAACGGCATGATCATCGGCCTCGACCTGCTGCCGATGGAGCCGATCGAGGGCGTGCAGTTCATCCAGGGCGACTTCCGCGAGGAAGCGGTGCTGGCCGAGCTCGAGGCCAAGCTGCAGCTGCCCGACGGCAGCCACCGCCTGGTCGACACCGTGGTGTCGGACATGGCGCCCAACCTGTCGGGCATCGATTCGGTCGATGCCGCGCGCATCGCGCTGCTGATCGAGCTGGCGGTCGATTTCTCCAAGGCTCACCTCAAGCCCGATGGCGCGCTGGTGGTCAAGATCTTCCACGGCGGCGCCTACCAGGACATGGTCAAGCTGTTCAAGGACAGCTTCAAGCTGGTCAAGCCGATCAAGCCCAAGTCCTCGCGCGACAAATCTTCTGAAACCTTTTTGGTCGGAATCGGTCTCAAGTGAGCGAGCATCGATTCTTTCTATCCCAGGCATCTGCAGGGTTCTGAACCCTGGGTGTCAGCCCGGCGCTTGAAAGACCTAGAATGGCGCCAATCTATCAGTACATCGCGTTTTCGTTCGGGAGTCCGTTTTGAACAACCCCTGGTTTTCTAAAGTTGGTGTCTGGCTGGTCGTAGCCATGGTGCTGTTTACCGTCTTCAAGCAGTTCGATGGCAGGACCAGCGCTGGCGCCGGCTACATGGGCTATTCCGAGTTCCTCGACGAGGTCCAGGCCCAGCGCATCAAGAAGGCGACGATCCAGGAGTCTCCCAACGGCACCGAGATCGTTGCCGAGACGATGGACGGCAAGCGCGTGCGCACCACGGCGACCTACCTCGACCGCGGTCTGGTCGGCGACCTGCGCGCCAACAACATCGACTTCGACGTGCGTCCGCGCGAAGAGGGCTCGCTGCTGATGACGCTGCTGGTGAGCTGGGGTCCGATGCTGCTGCTGATCGGGGTCTGGGTCTACTTCATGCGCCAGATGCAGGGCGGCGGCAAGGGCGGCGCCTTCAGCTTCGGCAAGAGCAAGGCGCGCATGCTCGACGAGAGCACCAACACCGTGACCTTCGCCGATGTCGCCGGCTGCGACGAGGCCAAGGAAGAGGTCAAGGAAGTGGTCGACTTCCTGAAGGACCCGACCAAGTTCCAGAAGCTCGGCGGTCGCATCCCGCGTGGCCTGCTGCTGGTCGGCCCTCCGGGCACCGGCAAGACCCTGCTCGCCAAGTCGATCGCTGGCGAGGCCAAGGTGCCGTTCTTCAGCATCTCGGGCTCCGACTTCGTCGAGATGTTCGTCGGCGTCGGCGCGGCCCGCGTGCGCGACATGTTCGAGAACGCCAAGAAGAACGCGCCCTGCATCATCTTCATCGACGAGATCGACGCGGTCGGTCGTCAGCGTGGTGCCGGTGTCGGCGGCGGCAACGACGAGCGCGAGCAGACCCTCAACCAGATGCTGGTCGAGATGGACGGCTTCGAGACCAATCTCGGCGTGATCGTGATCGCCGCGACCAACCGTCCCGACATCCTCGACGCCGCGCTGCTGCGTCCGGGCCGTTTCGACCGCCAGGTCTATGTAACGCTGCCCGACATCCGCGGCCGCGAGCAGATCCTCAACGTCCACATGCGCAAGGTCCCGCTCGGCACCGACGTCAACGCCGGCATCATCGCGCGCGGCACGCCCGGCATGAGCGGCGCCGACCTGGCCAACCTGTGCAACGAGGCCGCGCTGATGGCCGCGCGTCGCAGCGCCCGCGTGGTCGAGATGCAGGACTTCGAGAAGGCCAAGGACAAGATCATCATGGGCCCCGAGCGCAAGTCGATGGTCATGCCCGAGGAAGAGCGTCGCAACACCGCCTACCACGAGGCCGGCCACGCGCTGATCGGCAAGCTGCTGCCCAAGTGCGACCCGGTGCACAAGGTCACGATCATCCCGCGCGGCCGTGCGCTGGGCGTGACCATGAGCCTGCCCGAGAAGGACCGCTACAGCTATGACCGCGAATTCATGCTGAACCAGATCAGCATGCTGTTCGGCGGCCGCATCGCCGAGGAGGTGTTCATGCACCAGATGACCACCGGCGCCAGCAACGACTTCGAGCGCGCGACCCAGATCGCGCGCGACATGGTGATGCGCTACGGCATGAGCGAGGCGCTGGGCCCGATGGTCTACGCCGAGAACGAGGGCGAGGTGTTCCTGGGCCGTTCGGTCACCAAGACCACGCACATGAGCGAGGACACCATGCGCAAGGTCGACGCCGAGGTGCGCCGCATCATCGACGAGCAGTACGGCCAGGCGCGTCGCCTGATCGAGGAGCACAGCGACAAGATGCATGCGATGGCCAAGGCCTTGCTCGAATGGGAGACCATCGAGGTCGACCAGCTCGACGACATCATGGCCGGCAAGCCGCCGCGCCCGCCCAAGGACTTCGTGCCGCGCAATCCGCCGGCAGGTGGCAATGGCGATGGCGGCCCGCCGTCGGTCAAGACCGACCCGACACCCACTGTGGCCTGAAGCGCCCAGCATCATCCGACCGGGGCCTGTCCCCGGTTTTTTCATTCCTTTTTCCTGCTTGCAGCACCCGCCCTGCGCCCCCGACATGACCGCCGAACTGCACCCAGCCCCTGTCTGGCAAACCACCCGCTTCGAGATCGACCTGAGCCAGCCCCAGGTCATGGGCATCGTCAACGTCACGCCCGATTCGTTCTCGGACGGTGGCCGGCACGATGACCCGCGCAGCGCGCTAGCCCATGCCGAGCAGTTGCTGAAGGACGGCGCGACCATCCTCGACATCGGCGGCGAGTCGACCCGCCCGGGTGCGCCGCCGGTGTCGCTGCAAGACGAGCTCGACCGCGTGCTGCCGGTGTTGCGCCTGGCGCTCAAGCTCGGCGTGCCGCTGTCGATCGACACCTACAAGCCCGAGGTCATGCAGGCCTGCCTGGACCTGGGCGCCGACATCATCAACGATGTCTGGGCGCTGCAGCGGCCGTTCGAACACGGGCAGGGCAGCGGCGTCGAGGTGGTGGCGCGCCATCCGTCCTGCGGTGTCTGCCTGATGCACATGCACCTGGAGCCCCGCAGCATGCAGATCGCGCCGATGGCGGGTGATGTGGTGCCGCAGGTGGTGGACTTCCTGCGCCAGCGCGCCGAGCGGCTGCGGGCCCAGGGCGTGGCGCCCGAACGCCTCGTGCTCGATTACGGCATCGGCTTTGGCAAGACGGTGGCGCAGAACTTCGCGCTGCTGGCGCGCCAGCCTGAGCTGCTCGCGCTGGGCTATCCGCTGCTGTCGGGCTGGTCGCGCAAGTCCTCGCTTGGCGCCGTGACCGGCCGCGAAGTCCCGCGCGAGCGCGCGGCGGCCAGCGTGGCGGCGCATCTGCTGGCCGTCGAGCGCGGTGCCCGCATCGTGCGCGTGCACGATGTGCGCGAGACGGTCGACGCGATCAAGGTCTGGCAGGCGATGCTGGCGCAAGCCTGAGCTGAGCCGCGCCATCTGAGCCATGAAAAAAGGCCGCCCGGCAAATAGCCGGCGGCCTCGGTGTGGCTGCGCTGCAGGGCTCAGTGCTGCGCGGCGACTTCCCGGGCGTGGCTTTCGAGCACCAGCCGGTCCAGGCTGGACAGCGGCAGGTTCATGAACAGTTCGAGCCGCTGGTGCATGCGGTGCATGATCTGCTTGAACATCTCGAGCAGCGCATCGCGGTCGCCCTGGACCTGCATCGGATCGGGGAAGGACCAGTGCGCGGTGGCCGGATGACCGGGCCAGACCGGGCAGGTCTCGCCATGGGCATCGTCGCAGACCGTGATGACCAGATCCATCGGCGGCGCGTCGGAGCCGGTGAACTCGTCCCAGCTCTTGCTGCGCAGGCCCGTCGTGTCCACGCCAGCGCTTTGCAGTGCCTCGAGCGTCAAGGGATGCGGCTGCTGGTCGCTGGCCGGCTCGGTACCGGCCGAGAAGGCGCGAAAACGTGCGCCGCCGACATGGTTCAGGATGGCTTCGGCCAGCAGGCTGCGCGCCGCGTTGTGGCTGCACAGGAACAGGACATTGATGGGCGGGTGATCGATCATGGGCGTGATTATCATCAATAAATCGCCGGCACGATCATGGAGTCAGGTACGGGGTGGCGGATGTAGTCGGGGTTGCGCTCGCGCTTGGGCAGCACGACTTCCGGCTTCTCGATCTCGTGGTAATCGAACTGGGTCAGCAGGTGATGGATGCAGTTCAGGCGTGCCTTTTTCTTGTCGTCGGCCGCGACGATCCACCAGCGCGCCTCCTCGATATGGGTGCGCTCGAGCATGGTTTCCTTGACCTGGGTGTAATCCTCCCAGCGCCGGCGCGACTCGAGGTCCATCGGACTGAGCTTCCACTGCTTAAGCGGATCGTGGATCCGGCCCAGGAAGCGCAGGTGCTGTTCGTCGTCGCTGATCGAGAACCAGTACTTGATGACCCGGATGCCGGAGCGCACCAGCATGCGCTCGAATTCAGGCACCGAGCGGTAGAACTCCTCGTACTCGTCATCGCTGCAAAAGCCCATGACCTTCTCGACGCCGGCGCGGTTGTACCAGCTGCGGTCGAACAGCACCATCTCGCCGGCCGCCGGCAGATGGGCCACATAGCGCTGGAAATACCACTGGGTGCGTTCGCGGTCGTTGGGCGCCGGCAGCGCGACGGTGCGGCAGACGCGCGGGTTCAGGCGCTGGGTGATGCGCTTGATCACGCCGCCCTTGCCGGCAGCGTCCCGGCCTTCGAACAGGATCACGACTTTCTGCTTGCTCGCTGCCACCCAGTCCTGCAGCTTGACGAGTTCGCCCTGCAGCTTGAACAGCTCGCGGAAATAGGCCATCCGATGGGCCTTGTGCTCGTCGGTGTTGCTGTCGGCTCCGCCGAGGTCGACCCCCAGCGCATCCGGGTTGCGATCCTCGATTTCCAGTTCCAGCTCTTCATCGTAGCTGTCGAGCAAGTCGCGCTCGATGCGCTTGATCAGTTCGTCGTGGTTGGAGGCGGCCATGGCTATCCCAAAATAAATGTTCTCCGATCTTAGGTAGTTAATATGTCATTTGGGTGACAAAAAAGATGCCATCCATCGGGGCGGCTGCAGGCCTAAGATAATGGCCTCGCGCTGCGCAGGCAGCCGCACAAGGAACAGAGTCATGACCGTTATCGTCGTCGCCAATCCCAAGGGTGGGGTGGGCAAATCCACCCTGGCCACCAACGTGGCGGGCTATCTGGCCCGGCGCGGCCATCAGGTGATGCTCGGAGATGCCGACATCCAGCAGTCCGCCAGCGCCTGGCTCGGGATGCGACCGGCCGATGCGCGACCGATCCAGTCCTGGGATGCTTCGTCGAGCGATGAATTGCGTCCGCCCAAGGGCATCAGCCATGTGGTGATCGACACGCCGGGCGGACTGCACGGCAAGCAGATCAAGGAGGTGCTCAAGCGCGCCGACAAGCTGCTGATCCCGCTGCAGCCCAGTCCGTTCGACATGCTGGCCACGCGCGCCTTCGTCGATGACCTGCAGGAGCGCCGGCGTGCGGCCGGGCTCGACATTGCCGTGGTCGGCATGCGGGTTGATCAGCGCACCCTCTCGTCCGAGAATCTGCGCGATTTCTGCCAGGGCTTGGGACTGCCGGTGCTGGGTTATCTGCGCGATACCCAGAACTACATCCGGCTGGCCATGCGTGGCCTGACCCTGTTCGATGTGCCACCGGGCCAGGTGGCCAAGGACCTCGAGCAGTGGCAGCTGATCTGCGACTGGCTCGAGGCCTGAAGGCTCAGCGCAGGGTGTTGAGCGCGGCCACGCCGGTGGCCGGGAAGTCGGTGAACACGCCGTCGACGCCGAGCTTCATGTAGTACGCCATTTCAGCCTTGGGGTCCTTGAAGCCGTAGCCGCTGGCGTCGTTGCGGAAGGTCCAGGTATGGACCAGCAGGCCACGCGCGTGCGCGTTCTCGATCACGCCGGTGCTGCCGTCGACGCGACGGTCGTTGATGGTCAGGGTGCTGTCGCCGCTGCGCTCGACGCCGTCGTTGACGGTCTTGACCAGGTAGGGCTTCCAGGGGCCGACGGCGTCGGCATAGGTCTTGATGAAGTCGAGGCCGGCGGGCTTGACCAGGTCACCGAAGCTGCGCGAGTCACCCTTGACCACGAAGTCGTAGGGCTTGTGGTAGGGCGCGACCAGGGACATGCTGCCGTCGTCCTTGACGTCGTCGGCGTCGATCAGCTGCACCAGCTTGATGTCGGTCTTGCTGTTGAGGTACTGCAGGTTCGAGACCTCGAACGACTGGATGAAGACCGGCGCCTTGTCAGTGTTGCCGTAGGCGGCGTGTAGGGTGCTGACCAGCTTGTCTTCGAACAGGTTGGCACCGAACAGGGCGGCGTGGAAGGTCGAGTGCTTGACCTCGGGGTAGATGCCGATGGTGCGGCCGGTCTTGCTCGACTGTTCCTTGGCCAGCGCGATCACCTCGTCGAGGGTCGGGATCTGGAATTGACCGTCATAGGCGGTCGAGCGGCCCGAGCGGGCCTGGATCGCGCGCAGCGTCTTGATCTCGGCCAGCGTGAAGTCGCTGGCGAACCAGTCATCGGTCTCGACGCCGTCGACCATCTTCTTGGTCTTGCGCGCCGGGAACTTGGTCGCGACGTCGGTCGTGCCGCCGAGCATCGGTTCGTGACGGGCGATCATGACGCCGTCCTTGGTCAGCACCAGATCGGGCTCGATGAAGTCGGCACCCTGGTCGATGGCGAGCTGATAGGACGCCAGCGTGTGCTCCGGGCGCTCGCCGCTGGCACCGCGGTGACCGATCACCAGAGGGGCCTCGCCCGACAGGGTCTGGAAGGCGGGTTCGCCATCGCCGCAGGCTTGCAGCAGGGCCAGTGACAGGAGCGCGATGGAAGCTTTGAGTTTCATGTTCAAGGTTTCAGTGCAGGGTGGTGAGGAATCACCTGCTGGGCAGGGTCGGCTGCCATCATTTGCGCGGCACTGTGTCACGGTCACGTCCGTCTGGTGTCATGTGCATGACGGTCGACCCGCTCCATTCGCGCTCCAGGCCAAAACAAGCCGGCGGGTTTCATGGGACTGTCTTGTCAACTTGCTAATATGCGAGAAATTTGGAGCCTGAAACTATGAACAAGCGCGTGATTGCCGGATTTGTCTTTTCGCTCTGTGCGGCTGCCGCACAAGCCCAGTCGTTCTCCTTTGGCCTGTGGGGCGACATGCCTTACAAGAAGGCGGGTGACGAGGCCAAGATGCCGGCCCTGCTGCGCAGCATCAACAGCTCCGACATTGCCTTCTCGATCTACGATGGCGACATCAAGGACGGCAGCTCCGTTTGCAGCGACGAGGTCTATACCCAGGCGTTGCAGATGTTCGGCCAGATCAGGCAGCCCGTGGTCTATGTGCCTGGCGACAACGAATGGACCGATTGCCACCGCAAGAACAATGGTGGCTTCGATCCGCTTGAGCGCCTTGACCATCTGCGCAAGGTCATGATCCCGAGCACGCGCAGCCTCGGCCAGCGTCAGATGGATCTGGCTCGCCAGGGCAAGCTGGGCGAGAAGTTCGTCGAGAACTCCCGTTTCCAGCACCGTGACATCACGTTCCTGACCCTCAACATCCCGGGATCGAACAACAACCTGGTGCTCAACGAGTATGAATGCGGCGAGAAGAGCGTGCGCAGCCCCAGCCAGTGCGAGGCGGCCAATGCCGAGTATGTCGAGCGCGATGCCGCCAACATCACCTGGCTGCGCGAGGGCTTTGCCAAGGCCAGCGCCATGAAGTCACGCGGCATCGTGGTCGTGATGCAGGCCGATCCGGGTTTCGACCTGCCCGAGACCGAGTCTGTCGACGAAAGCCAGGCCAAGGGTGTCAGCGCCTACCGTCGTTTTGTTGACGCGCTGGTGAGCGAAACCGAATACTTTGACGGCCAGGTGCTGCTGGTGCATGGCGACACGCATTTCTTCAAGGTCGACAAGCCGCTCTACAGCCCGACCAAGCTGCTGCCTAATCTGACCCGTCTGCAGACCTTCGGCAGCCCGTCGATCCACTGGGTGCGCGTCGTGGTCGAACCCAAGACCCAGCATGTCTTCAATATCCAGCCGGTGATCGTCAAGCAGTAACAAAGCAGGGGCTCTTGCGGGCCCCTGTTCATGTCATGCGCCGCTAGAGCCGTCAGCGAGAGACGGCGCTACGGTTCACTTTGATGGCGGGCTCACGGTCCTGGCCCAGGGACAACATCATCAGCGTGCGTCCGAACTCTTCCGCCTCGCCGAGGGGATTGAAGCCGAACTGGGTAAAGCGCTTGCGGTGGCGGGTCGAGACCAGCAAGGTGCCCGTCGGGTATTGGCTGCGCACCCAGTCGATGCGGGCCTGCACCAGCGCGCGGGCGATGCCGCGACCGCGCGCCTGCTCGGCGACCGCAGACAGATACAACACATGCGTGTTCGATGCCCAGTCTGCCGCCTTGATGCCGCCTGCTCCCACCACCTCGCCATCCAGCCGGGCGATGTAGAAACGCCGGTAGAAGGGTGTTTCGGCTGGCTGGAGCACAGCCTGTATGCGCTCGATGCTGTAGCGTCCCGGCTCGTTGAAGGCATTGACAAGCACGGTCGCTGCAGCGTTCAGCGCCTCGCTGTCGGCTGGGTCCAGTGGTGATATTTGCGGGGTTTCGCTCATGACTGATTTTTCAGGTGGACTGGGTGGTAGCGTTGGCTGGCTCAACGGGCTTTCAGGAATTACTCGACCACGCGCGAGCGCTCGAGGATCTGGCTCAGCAGGGGCGGGATCTCGAACAGGGCCTGGTTGTCGATCCGGCTGACGTTGGCCCGGTAGTCGTCCAGCTTGGCCGTCAGCTGCTGGACGGCGTCAGCCAGGGTGCGCAGGCTGTTGTGGACCACGCCCAGACCCTGTTCGCGCACCCAGTCGGCGTTGTAGCGCTCCTGCGGCATGGTCCAGGCGTTGTCGACCACGATCACCGGCAGGCCTTGTTGCACCGCCTCGCTGAGGCTGCCCGGGCCGGGCTTGCCGATGAAGTAATCGGCCAGCTGCATGTAGTAGGGAATGTCGCGACTGAATTCGACCACCAGCCGCGGTGCCGAGGCCGGCTCGGCGCGCAGTTGCCGGGCCAGCGCGCGGTTGTGGCCGCAGACCAGGATCAGTTGCTGGTCCGCCAGCCGGCGCGCAATGCCCAGCATGGCCTTGGAGCCATGACCGCCAAACATCACGATGCCGGTCTCGCGCTGCGGGTCCAGGCCGTTGCGCAGGCGCTGCTGCGCCCGGTCGGCCATTTTCGGACGGTAGAAGTCGGGCCGGATGATCATGCCCGAAGTGGCATGGATGCGGTCTTCGGCATGGCCCTGGGCCCGGGCCTGCTCGACCGCTCTGGGCGTGCCGCAGATGAAATGCTGGGCCTGGCCCGGTTCGATCCAGAAATGCGGCGGCAGGTCGGCCAGGTCCGTCAGCACGGTCACATAGGGCCGGCCCGGCAGCGCCGAGTCCAGGCTCTCATAGAGCGAGCGGTTGAAGTTGGGCACCAGCGAAACCACGATATCGGGTTCGGTGCGCAGCCAGTGCTGCTGCAGCTGGCGCGTCAGCTTCGGGTGGGCCAGCCTGATCACGCCCTGCAGCAGCTTGAGCTCCTGCGTCATGCCCAGGGTCCAGCCGCGCGCCAGGCGCCGGTTGTACCAGTCCTCGGGCGCGCTGCCGGTCAGCTTGCGAAACCGGTCCTGCGGGTCGAGCACCTCGAACAGGTTGACCAGGCGTACCTGCCAGCGCGCGTCCTGCGCCTGCAACACGCCCAGCAGCGCCTGCGCCGAGGCCAGATGTCCACCGCCGGCATTGAAGTAGACGAGGTCAATCGTGCTCATGCGGCTCTCCTGGCTCTGCCCGGCGCAACAAGGCTTGGCCCGCGCGCAGCCGGCTGCCGCTGGCGATGCCGTCGGCCAGTTCCATGCCGGGCGGTGTGATCACGATGATGGTCGAGCCATGCTCGAACCAGCCCATTTCCTGCCCCTTGGCCAGCCTGGCCTGGCAGGGAATCACGTTCGGTCCGCGGTAGCGCAGGTTCAGCAGCACATCGATGAAGGTGAAGCGCATGCTGGCGACCAGGATCGCTGCCACCGGCACCAGCAGCAGCGGCTGGCCGTCGGACTGTAGCCTGGCCTCGATCACCGCGCGCTCGTTGCGGCAGAACAGGCGCTCGACCCGCTTGAGCGCGATCGGATTCACGTTCCAGGTGTCGCCCGAGATATAGGTCACGCGGTCGACCTCGATGTCATGCGGCGCATGGAAGCGGTGGTACATGCTCGAGGTCAGGCGCAAGGTGACATAGCTGCCACCGGCAAAGCGCTCGGGCAGTTCGCGCGAGCCCAGCAGTTCGTGCAGTTCGTAATCCATGCCCTTGGCCTGCAGCGCCCGCGTGCCCTCGAGCTGGCCGCAGGCGCCGACGATGGCGTCGCTCGGGCTGGCGATGATCCCGGGGCGCGGGTCGCTCGGGCGTGCCCCGGCCTTGAGCTCGCGCGTGAAGCAGTCGTGCAGGCTGTCGAACTGCTGCTGCTTCGATTCGCTGAGGTCGAGCTCGGTGAACAGGCGCCAGGCCGCGAGCGAGAACCGGGTCAGCAGCGGGCTGCGCAGCTGGCTGTACCAGCCCATCAGATGGGTCAGCGCGATGCGGGGTACGCGGTTGGTCAGCAGGAAGTTCAGGTCTTCCTGCATCAGCAGGCGGTCGCGCAGTCGGTGGTTATTCATGGTCTTGTCAAAAGCGATGCGTACAACTGTCACCGTTCACTTTGAAAGGCTCATGACATGTCCGTTGAGATCGCAATGACCGCCGGCGCCCTGGTGGCTGGTTTCCCCTGGCTGCGCCGGCGACTCCAGCTTTCGCGCGCCAAGCACCCCTCGCTGGCCGGGCATTCGCGCATGGCCAAGCGCATTGCGCGCCTGCTGCCGGGCTATTCCTATGGCGAGGATGAATTCTTTGCCGTCGATGACGCGCCGCCCGAGGTGCAGACCCGGCGCCGGGCCGGTTTCGCGCGGTTGTCGCGCAGCCTGCGCGAGGGTTCGCCGCGCTCGCTGGCGCTGACGGCACAGGCGCGCGAGGGCCTGTCCGACCTGCAGTTGACCGGGCGCTACCGCGTGCCGTTCCAGTTCAGCGCCTATGCGCGCGAGCAGCTGCCGGTGGGCGCTTTCTGGCAGTCGGCCGAGGGCGTGCAGCTGCAGGACCTCGACGGCCAGCGCTATTACGACCTGGCCGGCTCCTACGGCGTCAACATCTTCGGCGTCGACTTCTACAAGCAGTGCATGGAGGAGGGCGCGCGCCTCGGCTCCGCGCTCGGTCCCGTGCTGGGCGGCTACCACCCCTGCGTGGCCGAGAACATCGAGTGGCTGCGCGAGCTCTCGGGCCTGGACGAGGTGAGCTTTCACATGTCGGGCACCGAGGCCGTGATGCAGGCGGTGCGCCTGGCGCGCTATCACACCGGCAAGAAGCATCTGGTGCGCTTCACCGGGGCCTACCATGGCTGGTGGGAGGACGTGCAGCCCGGCCCCGGCAATCCGCTGCCGCCGCGCGAGACCTATACGCTCAATGACATGGACCCGCGTGCCCTGCAGGTGCTGCGCACGCGCAAGGACATCGCCTGCGTGCTGGTCAACCCGCTGCAGGCGCTGCACCCGAACCGCAACGCGCCGGGCGATTCGACCCTGGTCGACGGCAGCCGCAGCGCCGGCTTCGACCGTGCCGCCTACACCGACTGGCTGCGCCAGCTGCGCCAGGTCTGCAGCGAGCGCGGCATCGTGCTGATCCTCGACGAGGTGTTCGTCGGCTTCCGGCTCGCAGCGGGCGGCGCGCAGGAGTATTTCGGCGTCCAGGCCGATCTGGTGACCTACGGCAAGTCCCTGGGCGGTGGTTTCCCGGTCGGCGTGGTCTGCGGCAAGGCGGCACTGATGCGCCGCTTCAAGCCCGAGCGCCCGGCTGACCTGTGCTTTGCGCGCGGCACCTTCAATGCCCATCCCTATGTGATGGGGGCCATGCACGCCTTCCTGCGCCGGCTGCGCAGGCCCGAGGTGCAGGCGATCTACCAGGGTCTCGACGAGTGCTGGGGCGCGCGCGTCCAGGCCTTCAACCAGGCCTTGCAGCAGGCCGGCCTGCCGCTGCAGGTCGAGGCGCTGTCGACCATCTGGACCGTCAACTATACCCAGCCCTCGCGCTACCACTGGCTGCTGCAGTATTACCTGCGCGAGCAGGGCCTGGCGCTGAGCTGGGTCGGGACCGGCCGTTTCATCTTCAGCCTCAACTACAGCGACGCCGACATGGCCGAGGTCACGCGCCGTTTCGTCGAGGCTTGCCGGCGCATGCAGGCCGATGGCTGGTGGTGGAGCGGGCCCGAACTGACGCACCAGTCGATCCGGCGCCGTCTGCTGCGCGAGATGCTGGCCCACAAGCTGGGCTGGCACTGAGCTTGCCGGCCTGGGCCCGCGGGCGGTCCTGAAGTAGCAAAGCCGCTTCGATCACAAGTCGAGGCGGCTTTTCTGGTCCTTGCCCGGCAGTGGGCGCGAGCGGGCCAGCAGGCCCGCTGCAGGTTCAACCGGCCTTGTGGCCCGGGTCGAGCAGCTGGCCGCGCAGCAGGTACAGCGGTGCCTTGTGATAGAGCATGATGTCGTGGAAGGGGTCGGTCAGGATCTTGCTGGCCCAGACCAGGCCGGTGCGCAGATCCTTGAGCGCGAACAGTTGCAGCACGCGAAAGATCAGTCCGCCAACGCCGACCGCCAACCACATCAGGCCGACGTTGTGGGCAAAGCCGCGCCAGTCGGCATGGGGGTCGATCAGGCCGAACATGTCTTCCTGCCACAGCAGCAGCAGCGGCGACAAGGCCCAGATCGCCATCAGCACCACCTTGCGTTGCAGGTTGTAGCCGACCTTGATGTCTTCCTTGTATTCATGTGTGGCCTGGTTGATTTCGTCGTAGCCCTTGGGCTCGAAGAAGAAATGGCCGCTCTGTCGGGTCAGCATCGAGACCAGCCAGGCCACCAGCGCCGCCATGGCCGGATCGGTGAACAGCAGGGCGTAGGCCAGCAGGAAGCTGATCGCGCTGATCAGGTGCAGCGTCTGGTTGATGCGACTGTGGTGGTAATAGCGATGGTCGTCCCAACGCTGCACCCGCAGGTCTTGGAGAAATTCTTTCACGC
Organism: Burkholderiales bacterium; assembly: GCA_026400105.1. Classification (GTDB taxonomy): domain Bacteria; phylum Pseudomonadota; class Gammaproteobacteria; order Burkholderiales; family Burkholderiaceae_C; genus Malikia. The sequence goes on along the minus strand of JAPLPQ010000088.1, from coordinate 76,886 downwards.
CGTTGTCCTTCTTTCGGTGAGTGAGGATTGCCCGCCTGTCGGGGCGGTCGCAATTGATCATGGTCAAGCTGCGTGAAATCACGGTGACAAGCAGCCGGGCTTCATGCCGTTGTCGCATCGGGGCGTGACAGCGCGGCGGCGCTTGTCGCAGGCCTGTCATCAAGCGGGCTGAGCATGGCTGCCATGATGCAATCCATGAGCGACCCGCTGCTGGTCGAAAACTTCGCCCCCGAGCGCCGTTCCCTGCGCGTGGCCCTGGTCACGGAAACCTATCCGCCCGAAGTCAACGGTGTCGCGCTGACCATCGACCGGCTGGTGCGCGGGTTGCAGGCACGCCACCACGACATCCAGCTGGTGCGCCCGCGCCAGGCCGCTGTCGATGCCGGACCGGGCGAGCAGGACCCGACCGAGCAGGTGCTGATGCGCGGTCTGCCGATACCGCGCTACCCGCACCTGCGCATGGGCCTGCCGGCCAAGCGTGCGCTGCTCGGGCTCTGGACCATGCGCCGGCCCGACCTGGTGCATATCGCGACCGAGGGGCCGCTGGGCTGGTCGGCGCTGCAGGCCGCGCGCAAGCTCAAGCTGCCGGTCAGCACGGATTTCCGCACCAATTTCCATGCCTACAGCCGCCATTACGGCATCGGCTGGCTGCAAAAGCCGATCGCTGCCTACCTCAGGCGCTTTCACAACCAGGCCCATTGCACCATGGTGCCGACCGCTTCGCTGCAGTCCGAGCTCGAGGCCATGGGCTTCGAGCGCCTGCTGGTGGTCGCGCGCGGTGTCGACACCCAGCGCTTCGACTCGGCCCGCCGCAGCGCGGCCTTGCGCGAGTCCTGGGGCGTGCGCGAGGAAGAGCAGGTGGTGCTGTCGGTCGGACGCATCGCGCCCGAGAAGAATCTGGAGCTGCTGTTGCGCAGCTACGAGGCCATGCGTCAGGTCAACCCCGCGCTGCGCCTGGTCGTGGTCGGCGACGGCCCGGACCGGGCCGCGCTGCAGCAGCGCTGCCCCGAGGTGGTGCTGGCCGGTTCGCGCAGCGGCACCGACCTGGCCGAGCATTACGCCAGCGCCGACTGCTTCCTGTTTCCGAGCCTGACCGAGACCTATGGCAATGTGACGCCCGAGGCGCTGGCCAGCGGCCTGGCGGTGCTGGCCTATGACTATGCCGCAGCGGCCGAACTGATCCACCATGGCGAGAACGGCTTGCTGGCTCCGGTCGGCGACCCCGATGCCTTCGTGCGCCGTGCCATCGACCTGGCGGGCAATCCGCAGCTGGTCGCGCGGTTGCGCCAGGGCGCGCGCGCCTCGACGCTGGCGCTGGACTGGAGCCATATCTGCCTGCAGGTCGAGGCAATCTGGGAGCGCCTGATCGAGCAGCAGGTGCTCGGGGCTTCGGGTTTCAGGCTCGCTTCAGTCTGAGCTGCAGCATCAGGGCGGCCATGCCGGCGGCCAGCAGCAGGCCGAAGCCCACCATCAGCGGCACGATCGGCAGGCCGAGCCAGAGCAGCAGGGTGTAGACGCCCAGCATCACCAGCACGCTGAGGTTCTCGTTGAAGCCCTGGACCGCAATCGAGCGGCCCGGGCTCAGCAGACGGTGACCGCGGTATTGCAGCAGGGCATTCATCGGCACCACCAGCAGGCCACCGACCGCGCCGGTCACGACCAGCAGGGGCAGCGCCCATTCGAGTGCCGTCAGCAGCGAGCTGGCCGCCACCAGCAGGCCCAGCGCCACGCCCCAGGGCAGCATGCTGGCGGCGCGGTTCAGCGAGATGCGGTGCGCGGCCAGGCCGGCCCCGACCACGACGCCGATCGCCACGCAGGCCTGCAGATAGGCGGCGCGGTCCAGCGCGAGTCCGATCACGTCCTGTGCCCAGCGCAGCACGGCGAACTGCAGCACCGCGCCCGCGCCCCAGAACAGGGTGGTGACGGCCAGCGAGAGCCCGCCCAGCGGATCGAGCCAGAGCTGGCGATTGGATTGGCGGAAGTCCTGCAACAGGGGCCGCAGTTCGAGCCGCGCGACTGGCCGCCTGGCCGCCCGCCTGGGCACGCCGATATTGAGCAAGGCCGCCAGCGCATAGAGGACCAGCACCAGCGCGAACGCTGCCGCCAGGCGGGTATCGACCCACCAGGACGGCGGGCTGGGCCAGAGCTGGCTCAGCAGTCCGACCGCGAGGTCGGACACCAGCAGGCCGCCCAGACCGGTACCGAGCAGCACCGACAGCACCACGGTCACTTCGAGCCAGCCATTTGCCGCGACCAGGCGCGAGGGCGGCACGGTCTCGGTGATCAGGCCATATTTGGCCGGGGCATAGGCCGAGGCACCCATGCCGATCAGCGCGAACGCCAGTATCGGGTGCAGCCCGGCCAGCAGGGTGAGCGCGCCGGCGAGCTTGACGGCATTCATCCAGCCCATCAGCCAGCCCTTGGGCGCCATGTCGGCCAGATGCCCGACGCCGGGGGCCAGCAGCACATAGGCCCAGGTGAAGGAGAACTTGAGCAGCGGCGCCCACCATGCCGGGTAGCCCTGCTCGTGCAGGAAGGCCATCGCGACGATCAGCAGGGAGTTGTCTGCCAGGGCTGAAAAGAATTGCGCCAGGATGAGCCAGTAAAACCCCTTGGGCATGTGCGAAGTTGTGCCCGTGGCTCTTGTTGTCATAGCGCTCCATCTGATCGGTCGATGGAAGATCATCGGGCGCTGACAAGTCGGGGCCGTGGCGAATTCGTGACGCTGGCATGAAGGAGGCTGGGGTCAGTGGCATTTTGAGTGCGTTGTCATGAATCGTTCATCGATCGGCCATTTGGGCGTCATGCGCCAAGCCAAGAATGGGATGCAACTGAATGACATTAGGAGATCGAGATGAAGGAACTGCCCACCCCCACGTTGGAACTTTCGCCGCTTGCGCTGCCCAGGGGGTCACTTCATCCGGGCTTGGACGCAACCCCACCGGTTTCTAAGTCCCAGAGTGGCATCGAAGTGGCTTGGGCATGCCATCAAGACGAAGTTCGCGAAGCGCAGCGTCTGAGGTATGAGGTCTTTGCCGGCGAGATGGGCGCGCGCCTGCCCAAGACCGTGCCGGGACATGACATCGACCTGTTCGACGATTACTGCGAGCATCTGCTGGTGCGCGACAGTGCGACGCGTCAGGTCATCGGTACCTACCGCCTGCTGACGCCGGCCCAGGCCAAGCGCGTCGGCAGCTTCTACAGCGATACCGAGTTCGACCTGACCCGGCTGCGCATGCTGCGCGACAAGATGGTCGAGCTCGGCCGCAGCTGCGTCCATCCCGAGCACCGCCATGGCGGCGTGATCATGGCGCTGTGGGGCGCGCTGGCCGGCTTCATGGTCCGCAACGACCTCGACACCATGATCGGCTGCGCCAGCATCCCGATGCAATACGAGGGTCCGCACGGCATCATCGGCGGCGGCCACGCCGCGGCCAGCATCTGGCGCCAGGTGCGCGAAAAGCATCTGGCCGCGATCGAATACCATGTGCGCCCGCGCCTGCCGCTGCCGGTCGACAAGCTCGACGACAGCCTGGACGTCGAACCCCCGGCGCTGATCAAGGGCTATCTGCGCCTGGGCGCCAAGGTGCTGGGCGCGCCGGCCTGGGACCCGGATTTCAACGCGGCCGATCTGCCGATGATGATGCGTCTGGCCGAGCTGCCGCAGCGCTACCGCAAGCATTTCCTGGGGGTCTGATGCGTACCGCCGATCTGTTCGAGGGTCGTGGTGAAAGCTCGGCCTCCGAGCCGCACGGCGAGTCGGGTGCGCGGCTGCGCAGCATCTTCATTTCCGATGTCCACCTCGGTACCCAGGGTTGCCAGGCCAAGGCGCTGCTGTCCTTCCTGAAGTCCAACCCGAGCGATCACCTGTATCTGGTCGGCGACATCATCGACGGCTGGCAGCTGCGCCGGCGCTGGTACTGGCCGCAGGAGCACAACGATGTGGTGCAGAAGATCCTGCGCCGGGTACGCAAGGGCTGCCGCGTGATCTTCGTGCCGGGCAATCACGACGAGTTCGTGCGCCATTTCGTCGATCATCATTTTGGCGGCGTCGAGGTCGTGACCGAGGCCATCCACACCACCGCCGACGGCAGGCGCCTGTGGGTCGTGCATGGCGACCTCTACGACGGCGTGATCCAGTACGCCAAATGGCTGGCCTATCTGGGCGACACGCTCTACGAGTTCACGCTGCGGCTCAACCGCCATCTCAACAGCCTGCGCGCCCGTCTGGGCCTGCCCTACTGGTCGCTGTCGCAATACCTCAAGCACCGGGTCAAGGGCGCGGTCAATTTCATCAGCAGCTTCGAGTCGGCGGTGGCGGCCGAGGCGCGCAAGCGCGGCCTCGATGGCGTGGTCTGCGGCCATATCCACCGCGCCGAGATGCGCGTCATCGATGGCACGCTGTATTGCAACGATGGCGACTGGGTCGAGAGCCTGACGGCGCTGGTCGAGCACCAGGACGGCCGGCTCGAGATCGTGCATTGGCCCGATGAGCGGGTCCTGGCCCAGGATGCCAAGGCTGCGGCCTTGCCGGAAAAAACTGCCGCTGCCGAGCCTTGATCTGGCCTTTGTCATCATTTTTTCATCATGTTGGGCATGATGTCTGGGGATAATGCGAGGTTTTTCCGGAATTCCGCCAGATTTTCATGACAGTCGCTACCCATTTGTCCCGTGTGCCCTTCCTTGATCGTGACCAGAGCATCCTGGCCTTCAACGAGCGCGTGCTGGACTGGGCGCGCCGGACCGAGGTACCACTGCTCGAACGGCTGCGCTACCTGACCATCGTCTCCTCCAACCTCGACGAGTTCTTCGAGGTCCGCTTCGAGCCGCACCTGAGCGCGCGCCTGAGCAACGAGCAGCGCGGTCCGGCGACGGTGCAGAGCTATGCCGAGCTCTCGGAGCATGTGCATCGCCTGGTCGATCAGCAATATCAGATCTACAACAGCGAGCTGCTGCCGCTGCTCGAGAAACGCGGCATCAAGGTCGTGCCGCATGGCGAGCGCAACCTGCGCCAGCGTCGCTGGGTGCGCGAGTTCTTCACCCAGGAAGTGCAGCCGCTGCTGCTGCCGGTCGGGCTCGACCCGGCTCATCCCTTCCCGCAGGTGGCCAACAAGTCGCTCAACTTCATCGTGCGGCTGTCAGGGCGCGATGCCTTCGGGCGCGAGAACGAGGTCGCGATCGTCAAGGTGCCCAGGTCGCTGCCGCGCTTCTTGCGCATGCCGGGCGTCAAGGGTTCGCGCCAGGTGCATTTCGTCTCGATCTCGAGCGTGATCCGCGCCCACCTGGGCGACCTGTTCCCGGGTCGCCAGGTGACCGAGTTCTCGCAGTTCCGCGTCACCCGCCATTCCGACCTCGCGGTCGACGAGGAGGAGGTCAAGAACCTGCGCACCGCGCTGCGCGTGGGCCTGCAGCACCGCCACTACGGCCGCGCGCTGCGGCTCGAGGTCTCGGCCGGCTGCTCGGACTTCCTGTCGGACTTCCTGTTGCAGCAGTTCGACCTGCCGCCCGAGGCGCTCTACAAGGTGGCCGGCTCGGTCAACCTGGTGCGCATGACCCAGCTGATCGACCTGGTCGATGCGCCCGAGCTGCGCTTTACGCGCTACCAGCCGAGCTGGCCGATCCAGCTGACACCGGGCCAGTCCTTCTTCGACCGGCTGCAGCAGGGCGATGTGCTGATCCACCAGCCCTACGAGAGCTTCGACGCGGTGCTGGACTTCCTGCGCGAGGCGGTCGAGGACCCGAACGTGCTGGCGATCAAGCAGACCCTCTACCGCTCCGGCAGCAAGGGCGAGATGACCGAGCTGCTGCGCGAGGCGGTGCGCCGTGGCAAGGAAGTCACGGCCGTGGTCGAGCTCAAGGCGCGCTTCGACGAGGAGGCCAACATCAACAACGCCGAGCTGCTCGAATCGGTCGGCGCGCAGGTGGTCTACGGCATCGTCGGGCTCAAGACCCATGCCAAGATGCTGCTGGTGACGCGGCGCGAGCAGGGGCGCCTGCGCCGCTATGCCCAGGTCTCGACCGGCAACTACAACCCCGGCACGGCCAAGCTCTACACCGACCTGAGCTATCTGACGGCCGACGATGCGCTGACCGGCGACCTCGAGCAGATCTTCCTGCACCTGGCGAGCCAGAACCGGCTGTCGCGGCTGCAAAAAGCCCTGATCGCGCCGTTCCATCTGCACAAGGCCATGCTCGACCGGATCGAGGCCACGGCACAGGCGGCGCGCGCGGGCCAGCCCGCCCGCATCGTGCTCAAGATGAATGCCCTGACCGACGAGCCGCTGGCGCGCGCGCTGGCGCTGGCCTCGCAGGCCGGGGTCAAGGTCGACGTGATCGTGCGCGGTGCCTGCATCCTGCCCGCCGGCGTGCCGGGTCATACCGACAATGTGCGGGTGCGCTCGATCATCGGCCGGCTGCTCGAGCATTCGCGCGTGTTCTTCTTCCAGACCGGCCAGCAGGAGGACCTGTGGCTCTCGAGCGCCGACTGGATGAACCGCAACATGCTGCGTCGCATCGAGCTGGCCTGGCCTGTCACGGATCCGTCGCTGCGCCGGCGCATCATCGACGAATGCTTGGAGATGAGCCTGGCCGACAACACCGATGCCTGGCTGCTGCAGCCCGACGGCGTCTACCTCCGGGCCCAGGGGGTCAACAGCAAATCGCGCGCGCACGCGCATTCGGCGCAAGCCCAACTGATGGCGCGCTATGGAGGAAAGGCATGAATGCAGACCTGATCTTGTGGCGCCACGCCGAGGCCGAGGACCTGGCCGACAACGAGGAGACCGGCGGCAGCGACCTGTCGCGGCGCCTGACGGCCAAGGGCGAGAAGCAGGCCGCCCGCATGTCGAACTGGCTGGCGCGCAATCTGCCCGAGGACGCGCGGATCTGGTCGAGTCCGGCCGTGCGCACCGAGCAGACCGTGCTGGCGCTGGGGCGCAAGTACCGGCTCAGCGATGCGCTGCGTCCCGATGCCAGCCCGGATGACCTGCTGCAGCTGCTGCAGTGGCCGCAGCTGCAGCATCCGACCTTGATCGTGGGTCATCAGCCGACGCTGGGCCGGGTGGTGGCGCGGCTGCTGGGACTGTCCGAGCAGGAGTGCTCGATCAAGAAGGGCGCGCTCTGGTGGCTGCACCAGCGCGAGCGCAACGGGGTCAGCCAGACCGTCATCCTGACGGTCCAGAGCCCGGAATTCCTCTGAAGAACCCGCTTCAGGCGGGGTTCGACTCGGGCAGCGCAGTGGCGGCCTCGGCGGCGGCCACAGCCTTGGGCTTGCGGCTCTTGCGCGCGGCCGGCACCTTGGCGGCTGGTGCCGGTGCATCCGGGGTGGCGGGTGCCGCGCTGGCGACGGCCACCTGGGGCGCGGCTTCGGCCTGAGCGGGCGCGGCCAGCGCAGCGCTGTCCGGCGCGCAAGGGCGGCCGGTCTTGAGCGTCGGCACCGCCACCAGTGCCACCTTGAGCTTGGCATCGCTCAGGCCCGTCAGCGCCATCAGCCCGGCGCGCAGCAACTCGCTCTTCTTGATCGCCAGGCCCATGGTCATGGCACGGATCTTGAGAGCCTCGATGGCGGCGTATTCTTCCTTCGGAATCGTGAAACTGTCGCGCACCAGTTTGGGCTTCTTGTCCTTGTCGTTGGCGACTTCGGGCTTGGTTTTCTTGCTTGAATTCATGGGCTTGCACCTGTTGTTAACTGTGATAACAGTATAAACAATATATCCGGTGTTTGTTTTTCTTATTTGTAGCTTATTAATCGTTCTGACTTATGTGGTAAATAAGCTGTCATGGGTTAACCCTGATTGATGGATTACACATGAGCCTACCCCGAAAAAATACCACCTGGCAGGAGCTTGAGCTCGGTGCCAGCGCCACGCTCGAGCGTGTCTGCAGCGAACAGGACCTGCTGCTGTTCGCGCATGCCTCGGGCAACCGAAATCCGCTCAACCTGCCAGAAGCCGAACAGTCGCAGTCGCAGCTGCCGGCGCTGGCGCCATCGATGTGGGTCGGCTCGCTGCTGTCGGCCGTGCTGGGCAATCTGCTGCCGGGTCCCGGCACGCTCTACCGCAGCCAGGACCTGCGCTTCCAGCGCCGGGTCCAGGTCGGCGACCGGCTGCAAGTCAGCGTGACCTGCATCGAGAAGGGCCCCGAGCCGCTGGCGCGCTTCGCGACCCGCATCAGCACCGAGGCCGGCGAGCTGGTCTGCGAGGGCGAGGCCGAGGTCGAGGCGCCGCGGGTCTCGCAGCTCGTGGTGGCGCGTGACCTGCCGCCGCTGATCCTGGGCAACAAGGACCATTTCGCCCGCCTGATCGACGCCGCGCGCCAGCTGACCGCGCTCAAGACCGCGGTCGTCTGTCCCGAAGACGCCAACTCGATGGGCGGACTGGCGCTGTCGGCACGCGAAGGGCTGATCGAGCCGGTGCTGGTCGGCAACGCCGAGCGCATGGCGCGCATCGCCGCCGAGCTCGGCATCGACCTCTCGGGCTGGCGCCAGGTGCACGAGTCCGACCCGCGCGCAGCAGCTGCGGCTGCCGTCGCGATGGCGCGCAAGGGCGAGGTCGGCGCGGTCATGAAGGGCGCGATCCACTCCGACGAGCTGCTCGCCGCGGTCGTCAGCAAGGAGCACGGCCTGCGCGGCCACAGCCGGCTCAGCCATGTGTTCGTGATGGACGCGCCGATGCTCGACCACCTGCTGTTCATCTCGGATGCCGCGATCAACATCGCGCCTGACCTGACGACCAAGGTCGACATCACGCAGAACGCGATCGACCTGGCGCGTGCCTGCGGACTGGATTGCCCGCGCGTCGGCATCCTGTCGGCGGTCGAGACCATCAACACCAGCATTCCCTCGACGCTGGACGCCGCCGTGCTGTCCAAGATGGCCGAGCGCGGCCAGATCCGCGGCGGCACCGTCGACGGGCCGCTGGCGATGGACAACGCGATCGACCTCGACGCCGCGCGCACCAAGGGCATCCAGTCGCTGGTCGCGGGTCGCGCCGAGGTGCTGATCGTGCCGAACCTCGAGGCCGGCAACATGCTGGCCAAGGAGCTGACCTTCGTTGCGCGCGCCGAGGCCGCCGGCCTGGTGGTCGGCGCCCGCGTGCCGGTGATCCTGACCAGCCGTGCCGACAACGACCGCTCGCGCCTGGCTTCCTGCGCGCTGGCGCTGCTGTACGACCACTGGCGCCAGACCGGTGCCTGCGCCGTCCCGATCGAGCAGGACCTGGAGGTGCAGGCATGAGCTTGCTGCTGACCCTCAACGCCGGCTCGTCCTCGATCAAGTTCGCGCTGTTCGAGCCGCGCCCGCAGGGCCTCGAGCGCCTGGCCGTCGGCCAGGTCGAGGGCCTGGGCGAGCTCGCGCATTTTTCCGCGGTCACGACCGCGGGCGAGCGCCACGAGCAGCCCATCGACGGCGCTGCGGCCGATCACAGCCATGCCTTGCAAGGCGTGCTGGACTGGCTGCGCCTGAGCTTCCCGAACCGCGAGGTCGCGGCCGTCAGCCATCGCGTGGTGCATGGCGGGGCCGAGCATGTCGAGCCGATCCTGCTCGACGACGAGAATCGCGCCCAGCTCGAGACGCTGGTGCCGCTGGCACCGCTGCACCAGCCGCACAACCTGGCCGGCATCGACGCGGCGCGCCTGGCGTTTCCGCAGGCGCAGCAGGTGGCCTGCTTCGACACCTCGTTCCACCGCAGCCACCCGTTCGTGTCCGACACCTTCGCGCTGCCGCGCCAGTACTACGAGCAGGGCATCCGGCGCTACGGCTTCCACGGCCTGTCCTACGAGTTCATCTCGCGCCAGCTCAAGAGCCGCCATCCCGGCCTGCTGGCGGGGCGGGTCATCGTGGCGCACCTGGGCAACGGCGCCTCGATGTGCGCCATGCGCGCCGGCCGCTCGGTCGCCTCGACCATGGGCTTCACCGCGCTCGACGGCCTGCCGATGGGCACGCGCTGCGGCCAGATCGATCCGGGCGTGCTGCTCTATCTGGTCAGCGAGCGTGGCATGAATGCGCAGAGCCTGACCGATCTGCTCTATCGCAATTCCGGCCTCAAGGGCATGTCGGGCCTGTCCAACGACATGCGGGTGCTGCTGGCCAGCGACCTGCCGTCGGCGCGCGAGGCAGTCGACTATTTCGTCGAGCAATGCCGGCGCGAGCTCGGCGGCCTGGCCGCCAGCCTGGGCGGCCTCGACGCGCTGGTCCTGACCGGCGGCATCGGCGAGCATTCGGCCGAGGTGCGCAGCCGCCTGTTGCGCAGCATGGGCTGGCTCGGCATCGATTTCGACGAATCGGCCAACCAGGCCGGCGCCGAGGAAATCAGCCTGCCGCGCAGTTCGGTGCGGGTGCTGGTGCTGGCCACCGACGAAGAGCGCATGCTGGCCGAGCACGCCGCGGAACTGACAGCCCTGTCCTGAATCTCTATTGTTTCCCTTACAAGAGCCCCGATCGCCATGCAATCCCATTACAGCCCAGCCAACCTGCCGTCCCGTCTGGCACAGGAGCGAGCCGAACATGCGGCTCAGATCCAGCGCCTGTTGAGCTGCAGCGCGACCCACGCGCAAAAAATCTTCCAGAACCATGCCGAGCGCACGCTTGGACTCTGGCGCTCCGGTCTTGCGACCCAGCAGGGCCTGGTCCAGAGCCTGCAGGACGGCAGCCTGGTCGCCGACAGCTCGCAATACCTGATCGATGCGGCCCAGCGCAGCGCGCTGACCGTCGACGTGCTGCGCGAGCGCGCCAACAACGACAAGCTGCACGAGGAGGCTGGCACGCCGCCGGTGCTCGACTATGACTACGAGCTCGTGCTCGATGCGCGTCATTTCGCGCGTCCGGCCAACTACCAGTTGCTCAAGATCCTGCACCCCGAAGGCGGCAAGATCAGCGACTGGAAGCGCCCCTTCATGATCATCGACCCGCGCGCCGGCCACGGTGCCGGCATTGGCGGCTTCAAGCCCGACAGCCAGGTCGGTGTCGCCCTGCGCGGCGGCCATCCGGTCTATTTCGTGGTGTTCCGCCAGCATCCCGAGCCGGGCCAGACCCTGGCCGACGTGATGCGCGCCGAAGCCGAGTTCCTGCGCGAGATCTCGCGCCGCCACCCCGACGCGCCGAACCCGATCGTGGTCGGCAACTGCCAGGGCGGCTGGGCCACCCTGGTGCTGGCGGCAGCCAACCCCGACATCACCGGCCCGCTGGTCATCAACGGCTCGCCGGTCTCGACCTGGTCGGGTCAGGTCGGCGCCAACCCGATGCGCTACAACGGCGGCCTGATGGGCGGCATCGCACCGGCCCTGCTGTCGATGGACCTGGCCAACGGCGAGTTCGACGGTGCCCACCTGGTCAGCAACTTCGAGCAGCTCAACCCGAGCCGCAACTTCTTCGGCAAGTACTACGACCTCTACGCCAACGTCGACCGCTCGCGCGAGAGCTTCCTCGAGTTCGAGCGCTGGTGGGGCGGCTTCCATTTCCTCAACGAATCCGAGATGCGCTGGATCGTCGAGCAGATCTTCATCGGCAACAAGCTCTCGCGCGGCGAGGCCGAACTCGAGCCCGGCCGCCACCTCGACCTCAAGTTCATCCGCTCGCCGATCGTCGTCTTCGCCAGCAAGGGCGACAACATCACGCCGCCGCAGCAGGCGCTGAACTGGATCGTCGACACCTATTCCGACGAGAACGAGATCCGCATCCGCGGCCAGCGCATCGTCTACATGGTGCACGAGAAGGTCGGCCACCTCGGCATCTTCGTCTCGTCCTCGATCGCCCGCAAGGAACACGCCGAGGTCACCTCGACGCTGCAGACCCTCGAGGCGCTCGCCCCCGGTCTCTACGAGATGAAGATCGACCACAGCGAAGGCGAGGGCGCCGAGGAGCGCTTCGTCGTCAGCTTCCACGATCGCAAGATGAGCGACATCCTCGAGGTGGTGCCCAACGACCGCGAGCTCGAGCGCGGCTTTGGTGCCGTTGCGCGCCTGTCGCGCCTGGGCGCCGACCTTTACGAGATGACGGCCCGGCCCCTGGTCCAGTCCATGGTGACGCCGCAGTCGGCCGAGCTGCTGCGCGACATGAACTCCAGCCGCGTCAGCCGCCGCATCTTCTCGGACGAGAACCCGGCCATGGCCGCGGTCGGCGCGCTGGCCGGCCAGGCCCGCGAGCAACGCCAGCCGGTGGCTGCCGGCAACCCCTGGCTGCTCTGGCAAAAGACCCTGGCGGACGGGATCTCGCAAGGCATGGACCTGTACCGCGACCTGCGCGACAGCGCCTACGAGATGAGCTTCCTGTCGATCTATGGCGCGCCCTGGATGAACTGGTTCGGCCAGTCGATGGCACAGGAGCGCACGCGCAAGAAGCCCGAGGAACTGCGCTGGCTGCCGACGGTGCAAGCCACCCTGGAAGCCATCGACGAGGGCGGCTATGAAGCCGCGGTGGTCCGCATGCTGGTGTTGCTGGCTGACAGCCGCGGCTCGGTGCGGCGCGATCGACTCGAGCGTTCGGCCCAGGTGCTGACCACCGAGCCGCCTTTCGCCCAGCTCAGCGCCCAGCGCCGCGCCGCGCTGATCCACGAGCAGTCCGTGATCGTCGAATTCGAGCCCGAACAGGCCCTGCGCAGCCTGGTCCGCCTGCTGCCCTTGTCCGAGCAGCGCCACCAGGCATTCGAGAGCGTGCGCTTCGTCGTCGGCGATCGCAGCGACATGGAGCCGCATTCGCTGCACATGTTCGAGGCCATGGAGCAGCTGCTGGGCCAGGTGCAGACACAAGCTGTCGAAAGCCTGTCGCCGCAGGACGAGCCCGCGCCTCAGCTGGCGACGGGCGAGACCGACGCGGCCAGCGCGGCTGAAGTCAGCGCCGCCGACAGCCAGCCTGGCGCCAAGCCCGCGCGCAAGACCGCGGCCCGCAACAAGCCGCAGGAGTGAGCATGAAGTCTAAGATTGTCACTGCCGAACAGGCGATCGGCCTGATCCATGACGGCGATACCCTGGTCTGCTCGGGCTTTGGCGTCGTCGGCGTGCCCGACGAACTGCTGCTGGCCTTGCAGCAGCGCTTCGAGTCGACCCAGTCGCCGCGCGAGCTGACGCTGATCTTCGGCGGCGGACCGGGCGACGGCAAGGAGCAGGGGATCAACCGCATCGCGCTCGATGGCCTGATCCAGCGCGCCATCGGCGGCCACTGGGGCCTGGTGCCCAAGCTCGGCGCCATGGCGATGGACAACCGGATCGAGGCCTGGAACCTGCCGCTGGGCGTGATCTCGCACCTGTACCGCGACATCGCCGCCGGCCTGCCCGGCAATGTCTCGCGCGTCGGCCTGGGCACCTTCGTCGACCCGCGGCTGCAGGGCGGCAAGGTCAATGCCCGCACCACCGAGGAGCTGGTCAGCGTGATCGAGCTGGCCGGCCAGGAGCTGCTGTTCTACCGCGTGCCCAAGCCCCAGGTCGCCTTCATCCGGGCCTCGATTGCCGACCCGGACGGCAACCTGTCGATCGAGCGCGAGGCGCTGACCCAGGACACGCTGGCGATCGCGACCGCGGTCAAGAACTCCGGTGGCATCGTGATCGCCCAGGTCGAATACCTGTGCGAGCGCGCCAGCCTGCCGGCGCGCCAGGTCAAGGTGCCGGGCATCCTGGTCGACTGCGTGGTGCAGGCCCGGCCCCAATACCACATGCAGACCTACGGCACCGGCTACAACCCGGCCTTGTCGGGCCAGATGCGCGTGCCGCTCGATGCGCTGCCGCCGATGCCGTTCGACGAGCGCAAGATCATCGCGCGCCGCGCCGCCTTCGAGCTGATGCCCAACGCGGTGGTCAACCTCGGCATCGGCATGCCCGAAGGGGTGGCCGACATCGCCAACGAGGAGCGCCTGCTGTCCTACATGACGCTGACCGCCGAGCCCGGCGTGGTCGGCGGCGTGCCTGGCAGCGGCCTGAACTTCGGCAGCTCGACCAACGCGACCGCCCAGCTGGACATGAACCAGCAGTTCGACTTCTACGACGGCGGCGGCCTCGATCTGGCCGTGCTCGGACTGGCCGAATGCGATGCGCGCGGCAACATCAACGTCAGCCGCTTCGGCCCCAAGCTCGCTGGCGCCGGCGGCTTCATCAACATCACCCAGAACAGCCGCACCGTGGTGTTCATCGGCACCTTCAGCGCTGGCGGCCTCAAGGTCGCGGTGGAGCAGGGCCAGTTGCGTATCCTGCAAGAAGGCAAGCACCGCAAGTTCGTCGAGGCGATCGAGCAGGTCACCTTCAGCGGCGAATACGCGGCGCGCCTGGGCAAGCGGGTGCTCTACGTGACCGAGCGCTGCGTCTTCGCGCTGAGCGCCGAAGGCCTGGAGCTGATCGAGATCGCGCCCGGCATCGACCTCGAGCGCGACATCCTGTCGCAGATGGCATTCCGCCCGATTGTCAGGCAGCCGGTGCTGATGGACGCGCGCATCTTCCGCCCCGAACCGATGGGCCTGAAGGACAGCCTGCTGGCGATCTCGCTGCTCGAGCGCATCAGCTGGCAGCCCGAGCGCAACCGCCTGTTCCTGAACTTCCAGGGCCTGCGCCTGGTCAGCCCGAAGGATGCGCAGGACGTGCGCGGCGCGGTCGAGCGCCAATGCCAGGCCATCGGCCACCGGGTCGATGTCGTCGTCAACTACGACGGCTTCGAGATCCTCGAGCCGGCCATGGATGCCTATGCCCAGGTCGTCGCCGATCTGGTCGAGCGCTACTACGGACAGGTCACGCGCTACACCACCAGCGCCTTCCTGCGCGACAAGCTTGGCGCCGCGATCCGCGAGCGCGGGCTGGCGCCGCATATCTACGAAACCCGGGCCGAGGCCGAGGCGGCGCTCTGAGCCCCTCCTTCATCTTTCAAGGAAACCGCATATGTTCAAGGACCCGAACTCCAACGATCCCCTGCCCAAGGTCTGGGATGAAAGCACCCGCATCGGCGACATGCTGCGGGGCAAGCGCGGCCTGGTGGTCGGCGTGGCCAACGGCGACAGCATCGCCTTTGGCTGTGCGGCCAAGCTGCGTGCCTTTGGCGCCGAGATCGCGCTGACCTACCTCAACGACAAGGCCAAGACCTATGTCGAGCCGCTGGCCCGCCAGATCGACGCCGACTTGCTGCTGCCGCTCGACGTCATGCAGCCCGGCCAGATGCAGGCGGTGTTCGAACGCATCGAGCGCGAGTGGGGCAAGCTCGACTTCGTGATCCACTCGATCGCCTTCGCCCCGCGCGCCGACCTGCACGGCCGCATCACCGACTGCTCGCAGGCGGGTTTCCTGCAGGCGATGCAGGTCTCCTGCCACAGCTTCATCGAGATGGCCCATTACGCCGAGAAGCTGCTGAACCCGGGCGGCGCGCTGATCACGATGAGCTACCACGGCGCCGACAAGGTGGTGGATCACTACAACCTGATGGGCCCGGTCAAGGCCGCGCTCGAGTCCTCGGTGCGCTATCTGGCCAACGAGCTCGGCGAGCGCGACATCCGCGTGTTCGCGGTCTCGCCCGGTCCGCTGCGCACGCGCGCCTCTTCCGGCATCGACCAGTTCGACGAGCTGATCGACAAGGCCGTGGCCCGTTCGCCGGGCCGCCGCCTGGTCGACATCGCCGAAGTCGGCCGCGTGGTCGCCTTCCTGGTCAGCGGCGCGACCTCGGGCATGACGGGCGACGTGATCTACGTCGACGCCGGCCTGCACATCATGGCCTGATGGCAGGGTGGGGCCTGGGTGTTGTTGTTTGGCAACACTCAGGCCCCCTGTCTCAGAAATGTCACGGGAATCTGGGGTAATTACCCTATCCACTCAGGCAGTGGATCTGATAGTAGAGGGGTTGCACCAGCAGCCCCCGGTCTTAATCAACAGGAAACCCGTTCCATGAAAAAGAGTCTGATCGCCCTGGCCGTGCTGGCCGCTTCCGGTGCCGCCATGGCCCAATCCTCCGTTCAGCTGTATGGCATCGTCGATGCTTACGTCGGCTCCACCAAGGACACCATCAAGTCGGCAACCGCTGAATCGCAGACCGTGGTCGGCTCGGGTGGCCTGAAGTCCAACCGTTGGGGCATGAAGGGTTCCGAGGACCTGGGCGGTGGCCTGAAGGCTGGCTTCAAGCTCGAGCAGCGCTTCCTCTCCGATACCGGCGTGCAGGATGGCGTTGCCTTCAAGGGCGAGTCCAGCATCAACCTGTCGGGCAACTTCGGTACCGTGGCTCTGGGCCGCATGGCCACCCCGTACGACGATCTGCGCGGCAAGAGCAACCCGATCGCTGACACCAACATCAGCCCGGTCGAAGACACCATCAAGAACGCCAAGGCCGATTACACCAGCCGTACCGACAACACGGTGGCTTACGTCAGCCCGACCTTCAACGGCTTCAGCGGCGCTGTCGCTGTCTCGTTCGGCGAGAACAAGACCAACGTGGCTGATGCCACCAACCACAGCTCGCTGACGCTGCAGTATGCCAACGGCCCGCTGCTGGTCGGCTACGGCTACCAGAAGGAAGAGTCCCAGCTGACCGCCGGCACCCCGGCTGTCGCCACCGGCAAGACCGAAGACAAGACCTTCAACCTGCTGGCGGCTTCCTACGACTTCGGCGTTGCCAAGCTGGTCGGCGGCTACCAGACCCTGGAACTGCAATCTGCTGGCGTCAAGCAAGGCGACAACGACAGCCTGTACTTCGGTGTCCAGGCTCCGGTTGCCTCCAACATCAACGTCTTCTTCGGCTACGCCAACAGCAAGTACGATGCCGTCACCGGCACCGACTACAAGGCTACCGGCTACACGCTGGCCGCCAACTACGTGCTGAGCAAGCGTACCGACGCCTATGTCGGCTACAAGAACATCAAGAAGGAAAACGACACCACCGGTGCCGATCTGGGCAAGATCACCACCCTGGCCGTCGGCGTCCGTCACGTCTTCTGATCCAGCTCGGGCAGATCGTTCTGCCCGGCCGGTTCACGCGAAAGCGCCCTCCGGGGCGCTTTTTCTTTGGTGCTGCGCTGACCTACGGTTTCCACGGGTGTACATGATTCCTCTACGCGGTATAAACGGTATATACCGTTGCTAATATTAAAATGGAATCATGTTTCACACCATCGCCAGCTCGCCGCTTTTGCAGGCCTTGTCGCAGTGGTTTTCCAGCCTGTTCTGTCCCGAGGCCGCCACGGCTTCGCATGATGTCGGTCGCTACCAGCTCGGCGCGGTTGCCTCGTCCTACGTCGACTACGGTCGCTGGCCCGAGTCCGCGCGCCACCAGCCCTGAGCGCCTGGCCCTGTCCACCGTGTCCTAGGTCCCGCCGGTACGCCGGTACAGGCATGAAAAAACCGGCCAGTGGCCGGTTGCGGGGGCGAAGGGGAGGAGGCCGGGCGAGACGCTGCGATCCAGCCCGCGACCGGGCTTGCTGCCAGCCCAGGTCAGCCCAGGTCGGCCGAGAAGCGCCAGCCCGATTTCTGCCAGGCCGCCACTTCCTCCTCGACCAGCCAGGCCGACTGCGGAAAACCACGGGCCCAGCCGGTCGTGGCGCTCAGCTTGAACTGGCGTGACTTGTAGCTCAGCTGCAGCGGCGTGATGTCGGGGTCCTTGCGCGCATGGCACAGCAACACCGCCAGCCGCAGGCAGAGCAGCTGCTTGGCGAACAACTCGTCGTCCAGGATGTCCTCGATCTTGCGCAGCTTGCCGCGCTGACCCAGCACCAGCTGGCTCATGCGGTGCAGCTCCTGCAGCGTGAAGCCAGGCGCATCGGCATGGTCGAGGATGTAGGCGCCATGGCGGTGCATGTCGCTGTGCGAGATATGGGTGCCGATCTCGTGCAGTCGCGCCGCCCAGACCAGCTTTTGTGAATAGCGCGCATTGTCGGGATCGGGAGCTGCGATCTGCGCGAACAGTTCGGTTGCGATCCGCCCGACGCGGCCAGCATGGAGCTGGTCAACGCCATAACGTTCGCACAACCAGTTCACGGTGCGCTCGCGCACGTCGGTCGAATCGTTCTCGCGGTCGATCAGGTCGTAGAGCGCGCCCTGGCGCAATGCACCTTCCGCTTTGACCAGGCTCTCGAGCTTGAACAGATCGAACAGCGCGCGCAGCACGCCGATGCCGCCGCCGATCACCGGGCGCCGGTCGTCCTTGAGCCCCTCGAGCCGCAGATGATCGGGGTGGCCGGCGCGCAACAACTTGTCGGTCAGCCAGTCGAGGCCGGCGCGCGTGATCTGGCCCGAAGGCCAGCCGTTGAGCGTGAGGATCTCGGCCACGGCGCCGACCGTGCCCGAGCTGCCGTAGGCGGTGTCCCAGCTGCCGACCGGGTAGGCGTCGAGTGCCTCGTCGAGCACGGCCTTGGCCGCGATCTCCGAGGTCTGCAGCGACTGCTGCGTGATCTGGCCGCGCGGAAAGTAGCGCGACGACCAGGCCACGCTGCCGAGGCGGTAGGACTCCATCTTGCTCGCGCTGTAACCCTGGCCCAGGATGACCTCGGTCGAGCGCCCGCCGATGTCGATCACCAGCCGCTTCTCGTCCGACTGCGGCAGCAGGTGCGACACGCCCTGGTAGATCAGCCGCGCTTCCTCGTGACCCGAGACGACCTCGATCGGAAAGCCCAGTACCTCCTGGGCGCGGCGCGTGAAGTCGTCGCGGTTTCTGGCCTCGCGCAGCGTCTGCGTCGCGACCGCGCGCACCTGGAACTTCTGGAAGCCCTGCAGCCGCTCGGCGAAGCGGGCCAGGCATTCCCAGCCGCGCTCCATCGCCACCAGGCTCAGGTTCTTGTTCTCGTCGAGACCGCTGCCCTGACGCACCGTTTCCTTGAGATATTCGACTCGTTCGATGTGGCCCGAGTCGTAGCGGCCGATTTCAAGGCGAAAGCTGTTGGACCCGAGGTCCACCGCAGCCAGCAAGGTTCCGTTTTGCATATCTATTTGGAAATTTCCGCGTCAGCATACCACCTCGGGCCTCCCGGCTGCCTGACGCTTGCCTCATTGCAAGCAGACTGTTGCGGCCTTGTCGATGCAGGAGTTTTGTGAAAATAATGTCATCGATATGTCACATATCAGGCATAAAGTCAGGACTACCGAACCCACTCATCCGAAAGGACGTCGATCATGAAACGCCATTTCCTCAAGTCCATCGCAGCCGCTGCCGTCGCTGTCACCAGCTTCGCGCTGCCGACCTTTGCTGCTGCTGCCGACATCACCGGCGCCGGTGCTACTTTCCCGTATCCGATGTACGCCAAGTGGGCCGAGGTCTACAAGAAGGAAACCGGTGTCGGCCTGAACTACCAGTCGATCGGTTCCTCGGGTGGCATCAAGCAGATCCGCGCCAAGACCGTGACTTTCGGCGCCACCGACGCACCGGTCAAGGGTGAAGAGCTCGACCGCGACGGCATGATCCAGTTCCCGGCCATCATCGGCGGCACCGTGCCCGTGATCAACCTCGAAGGCTTCCAGCCGGGCGAGCTGCGTGTGTCGGGCACCGTGCTGGCCGACATGTTCCTGGGCAAGATCACCAAGTGGAACGACGCCAAGCTGGTCGCACTGAACCCGGGCAAGAACCTGCCTGACCAGTCCATCACCATCGTGCACCGCGCCGACGGTTCGGGCACCACCTTCAACTGGACCGATTACCTGAGCGCTGTCAGCAAGGAATGGGCCGACAAGGTGGGCAAGGGCGCCGCCGTCAAGTGGCCGGCTGACTCCTCCGTCGGCGGCAAGGGCAACGAAGGCGTCGCCGCCAACGTCAACCGTGTCAAGGGCGCACTGGGCTACGTCGAGTACGCCTACGTGAAGAAGAACAACATGAACTACATGCAGCTGCAGAACAAGGACGGCAAGTACGTCAAGCCTGACGACACCACCTTCTCGGCTGCCGCTGCTGGCGTGGACTGGAACAGCGTGCCGGGCATGGGAGTGTCGATGGTCGATGCCAAGGGTGCCAACAGCTGGCCCGTCACGACCGCTTCCTTCATCCTGATGTACAAGAGCCCGGAAGACAAGGCCGCTTCGCAAGAAGCCCTGAAGTTCTTCTCCTGGGCCTTCAAGAACGGCAAGAAGCTGGCCATCGATCTCGACTACGTGCCGATGCCTGACGCCGTGACCGCCCAGATCCAGAGCAAGGTCTGGTCGCAGATCAAGTAAGAGGCTTCGAGCTTCCCCAGACATTGCGCCCGTGATCCGTCACGCTGGCGCAATGCCTGTTTCTTCAACTCAACACATCACACACCATGAGCGTGGGAGCTACCATGAGCCTACCCGAGGCAGCCGCCGGACGTGACGAGCAGCGCATGCTCTCGATCGTCAAGCGCCAGCAAATCCAGGATTTTCTCTTTCACAAGATCACGCTGACCTTTTCGCTGATCGTGCTGGTCGCATTGCTGGGCATCATCGTCTCGCTGTTCGTCAATGCCTGGCCAGCTTTCCAGAAATTCGGTTTCGAGTTCATCTGGCGTGTCGAATGGGACATCGTCAATGAGGAATTCGGTGCCGCGATCGCCGTCGTCGGCACCCTGGCCAGCGCGACCATCGCGCTGCTGATCGCCGTGCCGCTGTCCTTCGGTGTCGCCCTGTTCCTGACCGAGACCTGCCCGGTCTGGCTGCGTCGCCCGCTGGGCACTGCGGTCGAACTGCTGGCCGCGGTGCCGTCCATCATCTACGGCATGTTCGGCCTCTTCATCTTCGCCCCGCTGTTTGCCGAACACGGCCAGCCCGCGCTGCAATCCACCCTGGGCCAGATGCCGCTGATCGGCACCTTCTTCGGTGGCGCGATGAACGGCATCGGCATCCTGGCCGCCGGCCTGGTGCTGGCCTTCATGGTGCTGCCCTTCGTCGCCGCGGTGATGCGCGACGTGTTCGAGATCGTGCCCCCGATCCTGCGCGAATCGGCTTACGGCCTGGGTTGCACGACCTGGGAAGTGGTGCGCAACGTGGTGCTGCCCTACACGCAAAAGGGCGTCGTCGGCGGCGTCATGCTGGGCCTGGGCCGCGCCCTGGGCGAGACCATGGCCGTGACCTTCGTGATCGGCAACTCGAACAAGCTCAGCGCTTCGCTGTTTGCACCCGGCACCTCGATCGCCTCGACCCTGGCCAACGAGTTCGGTGAAGCCGCCGACATGCACATGTCGGCCCTGTTCGGTCTCGGTTTCCTGCTGTTCGTGATCACCTTCTTCGTGCTGGCCATCGCCAAGGTCATGCTGATCCGCGCCGAAAAGGCCAAGGGCAACTGATCAAGGGCCACTCACCCGCGAGATAAACATGGATATGCAAAATACTTCCCTCCTGTACCGCCGTCGCAAGATGGTCAACTCCATCGGCCTGACCCTGTCCATGGCCGCCATGGTGCTGGGCCTGGTCGTGCTGCTCTGGATTCTCAGCGTGCTGTTCGCCAATGGCCTGGCCGCGCTGGACTGGAACATGTTCACCCAGTCGACCCCGGCTCCCGGCACCGAGGGCGGCGGTCTGGCCAACGCCATCTACGGCAGCCTGCTGATCGTGGGCTTCACGATCCTGATCGCGACCCCGATCGGCGTCTTCGCCGGCGTCTATCTGGCCGAATACGGCGACCAGAGCAAGACCGCCGAGCTGACCCGCTTCGTGACCGACATCATGCTGTCGGCACCCTCGATCGTGCTGGGCCTGTTCGTCTACGCGATCTTCGTGGCCCAGGTCGGTCACTTCTCGGGCTGGGCCGGCACCATCGCGCTGTCGCTGATCGCGATTCCCGTCATGGTCCGCACCACCGAGAACATGCTGCGCCTGGTCCCGCCGACGCTGCGCGAAGCCGCCTTCGGTCTCGGCGCGCCGCGCTGGAAGGTCGCCACCTTCATCACCCTGCGCGCAGCCAAGAGCGGCGTCATCACCGGCTTGCTGCTGGCCATCGCCCGCATCAGCGGCGAGACCGCACCGCTGCTGTTCACCGCGCTGAACAACCAGTTCTTCAGCTCGGACATGTCCAAGCCGATCGCCAATCTGCCGGTCGTGATCTACCAGTTCGCCATGAGTCCCTACGACAACTGGATCCGTCTGGCCTGGGGCGGCGCGCTGCTGATCACCATGACCGTGCTGGTGCTCAACATCCTGGCCCGCGTCTTCTTCCGCGAAAAGGTGGCCGGCTGAGCTGTCTCGCCCGCCCGAACCCGATCCTCCACCTGAACCCCTTCAGCGAGAACCCCCTCTCATGACCGCCACCACCCCCGAGCTCAAGAACGCCATCGAGGTGCGCAACCTGAACTTCTACTACGGCAAGTTCCAGGGCCTCAAGAACATCAACCTCGACATCGCCGAGCACAAGGTCACCGCCTTCATCGGTCCGTCGGGCTGCGGCAAGTCCACCTTGCTGCGCACGCTCAACCGCATGTACAGCCTGTATCCGGGCCAGCGTGCCGAGGGCGAGATCAACTTCTACGGCAACAACGTGCTCGACCCCAAGCAGGACTTGAACCTGCTGCGCGCGCGCATCGGCATGGTGTTCCAGAAGCCCACGCCGTTCCCGATGTCGATCTATGACAACATCGCCTTCGGCGTCAAGCTGTACGAGAACCTGAGCAAGTCCGACATGGATGACCGCGTCGAATGGGCGCTGACCAAGTCCGCGCTCTGGAACGAAGCCAAAGACAAGCTGCAGCAAAGCGGCCTGTCGCTGTCGGGCGGTCAGCAGCAGCGCCTGTGCATCGCGCGCAGCGTGGCGGTCAAGCCCAAGGTGCTGCTGCTCGACGAGCCGACCTCGGCGCTCGACCCGATCTCGACCGGCAAGGTCGAGGAGCTGGTGCACGAGCTCAAGAAGGACTACACGATCGCGATCGTGACCCACAACATGCAGCAGGCCGCGCGCTGCTCGGACTTCACCGCCTACATGTACCTGGGCAACCTGGTCGAGTACGGCACCACCGAGCAGATCTTCTTCAAGCCCCAGCGCAGCGAAACCGAAGACTACATCACCGGAAGGTTTGGTTGATCATGGTTGAAAAGCATATCTCCAGTCAGTTCGACGCCGAGCTCAACCGCATCTCGACCCAGGTGCTCGAGATGGGCGGCGTGGTCGAGTCGCAGCTGCAGCAGGTGCTCTACGCGCTGTCGCACCTGAGCGCCGAGACCTGCACCCAGGTGCTCGAGATCGAGGACAAGGTCAACCGCATGGAAGTGCAGATCGACCATGACGTGACCTCGACCATGAGCCGGCGCCAGCCGACCGCGCGCGACCTGCGCCTGCTGGTCGGCACCGCCCGCATCATCATCAACCTCGAGCGCGCCGGCGACGAGGTCTGCACCATCGCCAAGATGCTCAAGTCCACGCTGGACAACGGCATGCCGCGCGCGCTGCCGACCACCGAGCTGCGCGTGGCCGGCAGCCTGGCTTCCGACCTGCTGCACCGCTCGCTCGATGCCTTCGCCCGCATGGACGTCAAGGCTGCCCTGGCCGTGATCAAGGGCGACGAGGCCATCGACGTCGAGCATGAAGGCCTGACGCGCAAGCTGCTGACCTACATGATGGAAGATCCGCGCACCATCAGCTCAGGGCTCAACCTGATGTTCCTGGCCCGCGCGATCGAGCGCATCGGCGACCACGCCGCCAACATTGCCGAGGCGGTGATCTACATCGCCAAGGGCGCCGATGTCCGTCACACCACGGAAGCGGAGCGGGAGGCTGCCATCAAATGAGGAAGATGCCGCGCGTGCTGGTGGTGGAGGACGAGCCGGCGATCGCTGAACTGATCGCTGTCAACCTGCGCCACAACGGCTTTGCCCCCACGGTGGTGTTCGACGGTGCCGCTGCGCAACGCGAGATCGATGCCGTCCTGCCTGATGTCGTCCTGCTCGACTGGATGCTGCCGGGCGAGAGCGGTGTCGCGCTGGCCAAGCGCTGGCGCTCGCAGGAGCGCACCAAGCCGGTTCCCATCATCATGCTGACGGCTCGGACCGAGGAGTCGGACAAGGTGCAGGGACTCGATGCCGGGGCCGACGACTATGTCACCAAGCCGTTCTCGACCCATGAGCTGCTCGCGCGCATCCGCGCCGTCCTGCGTCGCCGCGCGCCCGAAATCGTCAACGATTCGGTCCAGGTCGGCGAGCTGCACCTCGATGCCGCGACCTACCGCGTCAGCCACCAGGGGCGCGAGCTCAAGGTCGGCCCGACCGAGTTCAAGCTGCTGCATTTCCTCATGAAGCACCCCGAGCGCGTGCACACGCGCGGTTCGCTGCTGGACCGGGTCTGGGGTGACCATGTGTTCATCGAGGAGCGCACGGTCGACGTGCATGTCAAGCGCCTGCGCGAGTCGCTCGGCGAGGCGGGCAAGATGATCGAGACCGTGCGCGGTGCCGGTTATCGCCTGAGCGCCCAGGCCGTGCTCAAGCTGGCCAAGGCCGGCATCGCTGCCTCGGCATGATCAGGCGTCTGATCGAGCTGTTGGCATTGACGGCAACCGGCGGTTGCGCCGCGCTGGCACTCGATGCCGAGCCGCTGCAGCTGATCGGTGGCGCCGGCACCGGGGCCATGGTCTGGTTGATGATCGACCAGCACCGGCTCGGGCGTTTTCGTGACTGGTTGCGCCAGGGCCACCCTGCCGCGGCGCCCGATCTGCCTGACGACTGGACCGAGCTGGTCGAGCGCAGCCAGAAGGGCTTCAAGCTGCTCCAGCGCGAGACCCGCAAGGTCGAGGACCGGCTGCAGCAGCTGATCGCGGCCTTCGAGGCCTCGCCCAACGGCTTGCTGGTGCTCGACAGCGCCGAGCGCATCATCCTGTGCAACCAGGCGGTGGCCGATCATCTGGGCTTCGATGTCAAGCGCGACCTGGGTCAGCACCTGCGCAACCTGGTGCGCGATCCGGCCTTCATCGCCTATCTCAATGGCGCTGATTACTCGCAACCGGTCGAAATCCAGATGCGTGCCCTGGCCGGGGCCCAGCCGACCCGGATTTCGCTCCAGCTTCATTCCTACGGCTTTGGCAACAAGCTGCTGCTGACGCGCGACATCACCAGTTTCGAGCTGGCCGATACCATGCGGCGCGATTTTGTCGCCAATGTCTCGCACGAGATCCGCACGCCGCTGACGGTCTTGAGCGGTTTCATCGAGACCCTGCTGAGCTACGACCTGTCAGCCGAGGAGCGCGAACGCTATCTGCTGCTGATGAACCAGCAGTCGCAGCGCATGATGACGCTGGTCAATGACCTGTTGCTGTTGTCGCGCCTGGAGGGCACGCCGGCACCCGGCACCGCCGAGTGGATCTCGGCGCATGAACTGCTCGACCATGTGATCGAGGACGGGCGGGTGCTGTCCGATCTGATCGCTGACGGTTCGCACGACGTCTGTGCCGATGCCGGCCCGGATTTCGAGCTGGCCGGTTCCCGCACCGAGCTGCTCAGCGCGATGTCGAATCTGCTCAGCAATGCGGTGCGCTACACCCCTGCTGGCGGCCGGATCCGAGCCGGCTGGCGTCGACTGGCACCGGGCGGGGCCGAGTACTGGGTCAGTGACACCGGCCCTGGCATCGAGGCCGAGCATATCCCGCGCCTGACCGAGCGCTTCTACCGCGTCGATCGCAGCCGTTCGCGCGATACCGGCGGCACGGGCCTGGGCCTGGCCATCGTCAAGCATGTGGTGCAACGCCATGGCGGCCAGTTGCGCATCGACAGCGTGGTCGGCCAGGGCTCGACCTTCCGCATCCTGCTGCCCGCGAGCCGGATTCGCTCGCTCGACGCGCCGGTCGCAGCCGCCAGCAGCGCCTGATCAGCGCCTGAGGTAGACCAGCAACCCGTCGCGGTTCTCGCGCAAGCGCGGTACCTTGCGCAAGGCGCGCCACTGCGACAGGTCGACCGTCTGCGCCAGCGTATTGATGGCCTTGGGCTCGACGACCAGCAGTCTGCAGTCGCTGCGGCGCTGCCGGCGGGCGCGCTCGAGCTCGAGGCCGCCGTGGTACTGCAGGCCCGTGATCTGCGAGGCACTGAGCCCGTGCACCAGCACGCAGCTGGACTCGGGCGTCAAGGCCGCGATGCGCCGCGAGATCGGCTCCTGTCCCATGCCGTAGTTCAATGCCGGCAGCCAGAGCGTCATCAGCAGCAGCCAGCACAGCGTGCTGCCGCCAGCCGACAGCACCAGTCCCTTCCAGAGTGCCGGCCGGTAGCGGCCGAGCCGCCAGGCCAGCGCACCGAGCCAGGCCAGCGTGCCGAGCAGGGCCGGCAGCAGCAGCGTCCAGTCCAGTTCCGGCTTGAAGCCGGGCAGCAGGCGCAGCACGTTGGCTGCGGGCTTGGGCGGCGTGCCGGTCTGCAGCGCCAGCCAGTAGAACCAGATCATCAGCGCGCAGCCGCTGAAGAACAGCAGCGCGAACCAGTCGACCAGCGCGGTCACGCTGCGCGACAAGGTCGGCAGCGCGAAGGCGGCCAGGCAAGCCAGCGCCGGCAGCGCCAGCAGCAGCGCGCGATCGCTGGCATCGAGCAGCCAGCATGAGGCCATGCCGACGGCGGCGAACCAGAGCGGCAGCAGCAGGTGGGTGTTGCCCAGGCGCCGGCGCCAGCGCCAGACCGTCAGCAGTGCCAGCAGGCCGGCCGGCCAGCTGAACCAGAGCAGCAGGCGGCCAAAGCGACGCCAGTGCGTCAGGTCGGTCCAGGCCGCCCAGTCGCTGAGTTGCTCGAAGCGGCGCGGCAGTTCGAGCTGCCAGGCCAGCAGCGCCGCCAGCAAGGTACCGGAAGCGCAGAAAACCAGCAGCCAGACATCGCCCATTCCCCTGGGGCCCGATCGGACTATGGTCAGTGACCAGATCAGCCAGCCCATGCCCAGCACCAGGCCGATCCAGGGGGCGCCACTGAGCGCCAGGCCGACCGCGCCCAGCCACCAGGCCGCCGCGCTGAGTCCGCGCCATTGGGCGTTCGGACTCGCGAGGCGGGCGCAGGCATAGAGCAGCAGCGAGGCAAAAGCCAGCTGCGCGGCGTCGGGCGTGGATTCATGCGCGAGCTGGGCCAGCCCCAGGCTGGCGACCAGCGCCAGCAGCGCCGCATCGGCCAGTGCGCGCGCATAGTCCTGCGGGCTGGCTTCGCCGCCAAAGGCGAACGCCACCGGCTGCGCGTTGGGCAGGCGGGCCAGGTGGTAGGTCGCCATCCAGGTGCAATTCAGTGCCAGCGCGAGCAGCAACCCGTAGGGCAGGCGTGCGGCCAGATCGGCTGGCAGGAAGGGCAGCAGCTTGATGCTGGCGGCACCGAGCCAGTAGGGCAGCCAGGCCTGGACCGCCGCGCGCTCGCCGAGCACCTGCGGGTGCAGCCAGTCGCCCGAACCCTGCGCCATGTCGAGCATGACACCGAAGGAGGCCAGATCCGGCCCGCTCCAGGGCTGGCGGCCCAGCAGGCCGGGCAGCACGTAGATCAGTCCGAGCAGCAGCAGGACCCAGCGCGGCAGCCGGCGCGCCGCCAGCTGGGCGACGATCGCGGGGGTAGGGGAATGCAGGTCAGGCACCGTGGCTCCAGTATAAAAAAAAGCAGCCCTGAGGCTGCTTTTTTCCGTGCTCGCAAGCGACCAAGAATTACTTGGCGGTGGTGCGGCCGAAGCGGTTGCGGAACTTCTCCACGCGACCACCCATGCTGTCGACCGACTTCTGGGTACCGGTGTAGAACGGGTGCGATTCGCTCGAGGTATCCAGCTTGAACAGCGGCAGCTTGCGGCCGTCTTCCATGTCGATCATCTCTTTCGTGTTGGCGCAGGAGCGGGTCACGAACTTGAAGCCGTTGGACAGGTCCACGAAGCAGACGTCGCGGTAGTTGGGGTGAATGCCTTCTTTCATCGCATTTCCTAGTAAATATGTTCAGCGGCGGCAGCCGCATCCGGCCTATTCCAGATGAACTTTCCGCCAAAAGCCTCGGATTATAGCCTCAACCGCCGCGGCGCATGAGGTCGAAGAACTCGTGGTTGTTCTTGGTCTGCTTCATGCTCTTGAGCACCATCTCCATCGACTCGATCTCGTCCATGTTGTACATGAACTGGCGCAGGATGCGGGTCTTTTGCAGGATCTCGGGCTGCAGCAGCAGTTCCTCGCGGCGGGTGCCGCTGCGGTTGAGCTGGATCGAGGGGAAGACGCGCTTCTCGTACAGGCGGCGGTCGAGGTGGATCTCGCAGTTGCCGGTGCCCTTGAACTCCTCGAAGATCACTTCGTCCATGCGGCTGCCGGTGTCGACCAGCGCGGTCGCGATGATGGTCAGCGAGCCGCCTTCCTCGACATTGCGCGCCGCGCCGAAGAAGCGCTTGGGGCGCTGCAGCGCGTTGGCGTCGACGCCGCCGGTCAGCACCTTGCCCGAGGACGGCAGCACGTTGTTGTAGGCGCGGGCCAGGCGCGTGATCGAGTCGAGCAGGATCACCACGTCCTTCTTGAGTTCGACCAGGCGCTTGGCGCGCTCGATCACCATCTCGGCCACATGCACATGGCGCGCGGCCGGCTCGTCGAAGGTCGAGGCGATCACGTCACCACGCACGGTGCGCTGCATCTCGGTGACTTCCTCGGGGCGCTCGTCGACCAGCAGCACCATCAGCTCGACTTCCGGGTGGTTGGCGGCGATCGCATGGCAGATATGCTGCATCATGACGGTCTTGCCGCTCTTCGGGGGCGCGACGATCAGCGCGCGCTGGCCCTTGCCGATCGGCGCGATGATGTCGATCACGCGCCCGGTCACGTTCTCCTCGCCCTTCATCTCGCGCTCGAGCTTCATCTGTTCCTTCGGGAACAGCGGCGTCAGGTTCTCGAACATGATCTTGTGCTTGTTCTGCTCGGGCGGCAGGCCGTTGATCTTGTCGAGCTTGTTGAGCGCGAAATAGCGCTCGCCGTCCTTCGGAATCCGGACCTCGCCCTCGATCATGTCGCCGGTGTGCAGGTTGAAGCGGCGGATCTGGCTCGGCGAGATGTAGATGTCGTCGGTGCTGGCGGTGAAGCTGGTGTCCATCGCGCGCAGGAAACCAAAGCCGTCGGGCAGGACTTCGAGCACGCCGTCGGCGAAGACGAGCTCGCCGGTCTTGGCGCGCTTCTTGATGATCGCAAACATCAGCTCCTGCTTGCGCATGCGCCCGGTGTTCTCGATTTCCAGGGCTTCGGCTTGCTTGAGCACTTCAGACACGTGCAGTGCCTTGAGTTCGTTCAGATGCATGGACGTTACTCCGCAGCGGGAGTCGTGTAAGTGATGGGGGGTGGATGTCGACGCGGCTGAGCTGGCGCGTGACATCTAAAGGGGGAGGGCCTGTCCGGCGCTGTGATGGGCCATTATGACAGGAAACCGCCCCGGCCTTGCACCGGAGCGGCTGGATCTCGTGTCAGACCAGTTGCTGGTCGATGAAGGCCGTCAGCTGGGCCTTGCTCAGCGCGCCGACCTTGGTGGCGGCGAGCTGGCCGTCCTTGAACAGCATCAGCGTCGGGATGCCGCGGATACCGAACTTGGCCGGAACTTCGCGGTTGTCGTCGACGTTCATCTTCGCGACCTGCAGCTTGCCGTTGTAGCTGGTGGCGACCTCGTCGAGGATCGGAGCAATCATCTTGCAGGGACCGCACCACTCGGCCCAGAAGTCGACCAGCACCGGCGAGCCGGCATTGAGGACTTCGGTTTCGAAGGTTGCGTCGGTAACTTGTTTGATCAGCTCGTTGGCCATGGCTAGTCTGGATCGGTTCGCGGTTGCTTGATGAGCACCTGTGGATCAGGCGCCAGAATCAAAACATTATAGACCCCGGTTTCGGGCCGTCAGTGTAGCGGGGCTTTGCTGCGGTGGCGGATCGATCCGGCTTTTCGACTCTGCCGGATTTGCCCCTGCGTGCAGCGTCCGGCCAGGGTTTGCGTGCCGACTTTAAAGACTTTGCCAAGTCATTGATTTTTCACGAAATTCGTGAGTTGCCCAGAATTTCTGTGGATAACATTGTGGGTAAGTCGTGGACCATTTGCTTCGCCCCTCTGGGAAAAGGCGCTGGAAGTGGTTTGCCCATAAAATAGGCACTATAAAAACATCAACCAAATCAAATACTTGACAGCTGTGCATTCGATTGTGACGGAGCGGTGTCGCAAGGGGTCGGAATGCTGTTTTTGCTTCCAGACATGTGCATAAGATGCCCCTCTACATTTGATTGAAATGATCGGTGGCAGCGGTTGCAACGCCCTTGACGCCGGCTTCTGCTTGTCCGACCATCGGCACAGCAAGGCAAACCAACCAGGGGGAGGGCGCCATGGACGACATCGTGATCACCAAGAGTGGCATCAATTTCACGCTCCAGCACCAGGGCTACGCCGGCGACGAGAGCGTGATCGGCGAGCTCTACAAGCTCGTGGCCGAGTACGACGGTCCGCCCGAGGATCTCGACTGGCCGGACGATGATGAAGTCTCGGCCGCTGCCGGCCTGACCTTGACCACGCTCGATCCCGCGGGCGGCGACGTGCTCGAGACCACGCTGGTGGTCGAGGGCTGAGCCTGACGGGCCCCAGCGGCCGGTCTGTCGCTGGGCACCATTGCCCAGCCGGCTACTCGGCGCCAGGTTCTTGCATCGTGATGACGCCAAACGGGCAGCGGATCGCGCAGTAGGCGCAGCCGGTACAGCGCTCTGCCTCGTTCAGCGTCGAATGCTTCTTCCAGCCGGTGCGTTCGAGCGAGAGCAGGTCGAGCGGGCAGGCGGCCACGCACCAGCCGCAACCGGTGCAGCGCTTGAGGTTGATGACCGGCAGCCGCTGGCCGCGTGGTTTGGGGCTGTCGCCGGGCATGGTCACCTGTCAAGCCGCCGCTGCTCAGCTCGCGCCGAGGTTGCGCAGCAGCACATAGAGGCCGGTACCGGCCAGGATGCTCAGCAGCGGGTTGCGGCTGCGCCATTGCAGCCAGGCCGCCAGGCCCGCGCAGAGCAGTTCGGGCCAGGGTCCGGCCGCATGCTGGCGCGCCGAGCCCACCAGCGTGTGCAGCAACAGCAGGGTCATGATGGCCAGCGGCAGGAAGCGTCCGAGCCTGCGCACCGCCGGGTGGCTTTGCAGCCAGCGCGAGGCGACGAAGGGCAGGGCGCGCAGCGCGAAGGTGATCAGCGCCATCAGGGCAATGACGGCGATCGCGTAATAGGTTTCAATCATCGGCGTGGGACTTTTCTGCCAGCCAGAAACCGGCGGCCAGGCTCAGGGCGATCGCCAGCACCAGCGCATGCTGGGGCGCGACCGGATAGGCCAGTGCATAGGCCGCCAGCGCGACCCAGACCGGCGTGGCATTGCGCCGGCTGCGCCATTGCTCGACTGTCAGCACCGCGAACAGCGCGGCAAGCACGAAGTCCAGGCCAGCCAGCGTGAGGCGGGCCTGGCTGCCGATCAGCGCCCCGAGCGCCGTGCCCAGCATCCACCAGCCATGATTGAGCAGGGCCAGCAGCGCCATCTGGCGCGCCGGGGTGCTTGCGGGCAGCGTGGTCAGGATCGAATAGGTTTCGTCGGTCAGCGTGAAGGCCATGTAGGCGCGCAGCAGCCGCCCGCGCGGCAACCGCTCGAGCAGCGACAGGCCGTAGAAGACATGGCGCAGGTTGACCACCAGAGTGGCGAGTGCGATCGCGGCCAGCGGCATGCCGGCGGCCAGCATCGGGATCATCATGTACTGCGCGGCCCCGGCATAGATCAGCAGGCTCGAGAGCCAGGCCAGCGACCAGTGCCCGCCGGCCTGCACGAACAGGAAGCCGAACACGGCGCCGAGCGGGATATAGCCCATGGCGACCGGAGCGGTCAGGGCCAGCACCGATGCGGGCGGGGCCGGGTGGGGGGGGCTGGTGGAGCAGGGGCGGGAACGATCTGGCATGCGCAAGGGGGGGCTGGTTTGGCCCCGCTATTGTCAGCGATGGCGCGCATGCACCTGTAGCCTGGAGCCTGGCGCGATTGGCTTCGTTCAGCAGGCGCGCTGCTGCGGCAGCACCGCAATCGCCTTGACTTCGAGGAAGTAGCCCGGCTGGCCGCAGAGCTGGGCCGCACCGATGGCGGTCCAGGCCGGGAAGTTGGCCGTGAAATAGCGGTCGCGCACCTTCATGTAGAGCGGTAGGTCGCGCATGTCGGTGTGAAAGCTCGTCACGTCGACAATGTCGTCGAAGCTCGCGCCGGCCGTCTGCAGCACCTTCTTGAGGTTCTCGAAGGTTTGCACGAACTGCGCTTCCTTGTCCTCGACCAGTTGCATCTGCTCGTTGCGCCCGATCTGGCCCGAGATGTAGAGCGTGTTGCCGGCGCGCACCGCAGGCGCGTAGCGGATGTTCTGGTAGACGGCTTCCATGCCGGGGGGAATGATGGCTTCGCGTTCACTCACGGGGGGTCTCCTGGGTTATTGTCTGTCACAAGCAATTGATACTCTAGCGCGAGCGCGATGTCCCCGGCTGGGCACCGATAATCCGGGCATGGACCCAAGGGGGGTCCTGCTTCATCCCGCGCCGCTGCTTCCATGCGCCCTCCCATGAGTCACCAGCCATGTCGATAGAAAAATTCAAGGAAATGCTGGAAAAACAACGGCTGGTCGATCAGGTCGTCCGCAGCCAGAAGATGTCGCGTCACGAGGTCGCCGAGGTGCTGGTGCACAAGCAGCACGAGGCCGAGATGTCGAACGCGATCAAGAGTCAGACCGCCGTCGAGCTCGGCGAGATCCTGGACGGACTCTCGCTCGAGCAGGCCAGTGAGCTCTGGCAGCGCATCCCAGAGGCGCGCATCAATGACATCCTGTGGGAGATGTCGGATGAGCGCCGGCTCGAGCTGGCCGGCGGCCGCGAGCCCGACATCGAGGGCAGCAAGATCAGCATCTTCGAGCTGGTCGACGGCAAGCTGCGCCAGATGCCTTACGCCGGCAAGCGCGACCTCGACGGCGTGCGTCCGGTCTGGGTCGACCTGATTCACGCCAGCAAGGCGCAGCGCGCCTACATCGGAGCCCATTTTGGCGCCGAGCTGCCCGATCCGCTCGATGTGACCGATCTCGAGGTCAGCGCGCGCTTTCACATCGAGGACAACGACGCGATTCACCTGCACTCGAACTTCCTGCTCGACCGCGCCGGCGATTCGCGCAGCGTGCCGGTGGCCTTCGTGCTGCACCGGGGCATATTGTTCTCGCTGCGCGAGGAGGACCTGCCGGTGTTCCGGCTCCAGCGCCGGCTGGCCAGAACCCAGCCGGGCTATGTGACCGATGCTGTCGACGTGCTGCTCGACCTCTACGGCGCCGATGTCGAATGCTCGGCCGATTCGCTCGAGAACAGTTATGCCATCCTGGCCAAGGTCGGCAAGCTGGTGCTCAACGAGTCGGTCAGCGACGAGCAGGCGGCCTCGATCCTGTCCGACATCGCCGAGGAGGAGGACCAGAACGGCCGCATCCGCTCCAACATCCTCGACACGCAGCGCGCGCTCAACTTCCTGATGCGCGGCCGGCTGCTGACCGCGCCGCAGATGGAGGATGCCAAGCAGATCCTGCGCAACATCGACTCGCTCAACAGCCACACCGCCTTCCTGTTCGACAAGATCAACTTCCTGATGGACGCGACGATCGGCTTCATCAACATCAACCAGAACAAGCGAGTCAACCAGCTGACCATCCTGAGCGTGGTCTTCATGCCGATCAACGTGCTGGCCGGCATCGGCGGCATGTCGGAGTTCTCGATGATGACCTCAGGCCTGCCCTGGCCGGTCGCCTATGGCGGCTTCATCGTGGGTTCGGCGCTGGTCGGGCTCGGGACCTATGTCGTGCTCAAGCGTTTCGAGCGTCGGCGGCTGCGCAACGCCAAGTCGGCCAGTTTTTGAGTGGGTCCGCCCGGGCGGCCAGGATCGGCCGCGCCAGGCGCAGGGCAGCCGGGTTTACTGGGCCTCGATCAGCGCCTTGACGTTGAGCAGCGTGATCTCGTTGTGGTCGGGCTGGCCCAGGGTGCGGCCCGAGGAGTAGGGGAAGTTGTTGTCGTTGACGACCGCGATATGTTCGTCATCGACCAGGGTCAGGCCCTCGGGGCCGAGGTGGGGCAGGGCGAAGGTTGCGCTGTTGTCACCCAGGCGCGCCAGACCCTTGGGATTGGCGATGCGGGTCAGGTCGATGTAGGCGATCTTCTTGACGAAGCCATCGGCGTCGGTCTGCGCCAGGTCGATCTTGTAGATGCGCTTGAACTGGGCCGGGTGGGTGAAGCAGTCGGTGCGCGGCTGGCCCGGGCAGGTCGGGGCCACGCCTTCCGACGCATCGTCGCGCTCGATCACCAGGCCGGTGGTCGCACCGATCAGCTGGAAGTCGGCCGCCACGTTGCCGGCCTGCTCGAAGCGGTATTTCCACTGCTGGTCGCTGTAGCGCTGGCTTGCCACGTCGAGCTCGAGGATGCGGGTGTAGGGCTTGCCCTGGTGGCTTTCGTAGCCATTGGTCTGGGCATCCCACAGCGGCCACTCGAACATCGGGTAGAGCTTGCTGCCGTCCTGCGAGCGTGCCATCGGCTCGAAGCCGCCCGAGCGGCGCACATTGAAGGGTAGCGGCGCTGGCGTGGCCGGGCGCGCGTGCAGGTAATGGTCGGGGCTCTGGTAGGACTTGCCGCCGACCACGGTCTCGATCACGCCCAGCACCTTGCCCTGCTCGTCGGTGCGCAGCACATAGGGGCCGAACTCCTCGCCGATCCACCATTCCTTGCCGATGCGCTGGATCGATTCGATGTCGAAGTCGGAGCCGGTCAGGTAGCGCTGGCTGCTGTTCTCGTTCTGGATGAAGAACGGCACCTTGCGCTCGGGGTCGTGCAGGAAGGTGGTCTTGAGTCGCTTGACCTTGCCGCTGGCCCAGTCGGCCTTGACGCGGTGCACCATCAGCAGCGCGTCCATCGAGTTGATCTTGTTGCCGAAGCCGTTGTCGGTCAGGGTCAGGAATTCGTCATGGCCGAGCGAAACGATGCCCGAGAAGCCCTGCACCGACTGGCCCTTGACCGGCAGGAAGCCGCCGGAGGCGCGCGGTTGCTTGGGGTCACCGACGAAGGTGTTGGCCGGCACGCTGCCGAGCTCGGTCACGCGCTGGCGCTTGCCGTTGGCGAACTTGCCGCTGGTGGCGAACAGCGGACCGGCATCGCGCGGCGCGGCCACGGTGGTGTCGGCCGCCAGATAGGCGTGGCCGGCCAGGGTGGCGCCGACTTCGGTCTGGGCCAGAGCGGCGCTGGTGCCCAGGGTCAGGATGATCGCGAGGGTCAGGGGGCGGAGATTCATGGGGTCTGCAGCTGATGAGAAAAGTACCTGTCCAGCGTAGCGAGCGTTCATGTCGCGCGGATGACGCCGTGGGCGGGCAGGCCTGTCATGCACTGGCGCCAAGGTGCAGCTGGTCAGCTATGCTGGCCCTGTATCCCAGATGAGACATTCGAAGATGAAGCGCTATGACTATGTGATCGTCGGCGGCGGGGTCGCTGGAGCCACTGCGGCCCAGACCCTGCGCGCCGAAGGGGGTCAGGGCAGCGTGCTGCTGCTGGCCGCCGAGCCGCAGCTGCCCTATCACCGGAGTTCGCTCTCGAAGACCTTCCTGTCGAGCGAGCCGGCCGAGTCGGCGCGCTGGGTACTGGACGCGGCCGGCTACGAAAAGCTCGGCATCGAAGTCAGGACAGGCGCTGCGGTGACCTCGGTTCAGCCCGCGCGCCAGCGGCTGTGCATCGGGGCGCAGCAGGAGATCGCCTATGGCCAGTTGCTGCTCGCCACGGGCGCGTCGGCGCAACGGCTCGAGATCCCGGGCGCCGGGCTTGAGGGCATCCACCTGCTGCACAACCTGGCCGAGGCGCAGGCCTTGCGCACCCGCGCGCTGCAGGCAAGGCGCGCGGTCGTGATCGGTGGCAGCTTTGTCGGGCTCGAAGTGGCCGCGGCCTTGCGCCAGCGCGGGCTGTCGGTCACCCTGGTCGAGCATGGCCGGCTGCTCGAGAGCCTGGCGCTGCCGGAGTTCTCGTCCCATCTGCTGGCCAAGCTCGAGCAGCAAGGCGTCGAGGTGGTGCTGGGCGATACGCCGGTCCAGTTTCACGGCCAGGCGGCGGTCGAGGCCGTGACGACCCGCGCCGGCCTGACCCTGGCCTGCGACCTGGTGCTGCTGGGGGTGGGCGTCAGGCCCAACACCGAGTTCCTGCATGGCAGCGGCATCTTGTTCGATGCGGACGGCATCCGGGTCGATCGTTTCCTGCAGACCAGTCAGCCTGGCATCTATGCGGTCGGCGATGTCTGCAGCTTCTTCGACACCGTGTTCAACTGCCAGCGCCATGTCGAGCATTGGGACAATGCCTTCAAGCAAGGCCGCCATGCCGCGCGCAACATGCTGGGGCGGCGCGCGCCCTACTGCGAGGTCAGCTATTTCTACAGCCATGTGTTCGACCTGAGCTTCAACCTGCTCGGGCGCATCTTGCCCGGGCACGAGCGCATCGAGCGCGGCTCGCTCGAGTCCGGCTCGTACGCGGCGATCTTCCTGCAGGACGATGTGCCGCGCGGGCTGTTTTCGCTCGGGCGTCCTGCCGGCGAGACCCGGGTGATGGAGAGCCTGATCAAGCACCGGGTCAATCTGCGCGCGAGCAAGCCGCGGCTGTCCGAGCCCGAATTTGCGCTCGACCAGATCCCGAACCAGACCGTCTACATCCTGCAGGGCGGCGGTGCCTTCGGCGCCTTCGAGTGCGGCGCGATCCAGGCCTTGCAGCAGCGCGACATCCGGCCCGACATCGTGGCCGGCGTTTCGATCGGCGCCATCAACAGCGCGATCATCGCGGGCAATCCAGACGATGCGGCGCAGCAGCTGCAGGCCTTCTGGCACGAGCTCGGCACCGAGTCACCGGAGCTGGCCGACGAGGGCCTGCGGCGCATGGTCGCCGGCGGGCAGGTCGCCCTGCTTGGCGTGCCGCAGTTCTTCCAGCCCGGCTGGCTCAAGCCGTTCTGGAGCGACGACCCATCGTCCTCGCGCTGGACCAGCCTCTACGACCTATCGCCGGCGCGGCGGCTGCTGGAACAATATGTCGATTTCGCGCGCCTGAAGTCCAGCCCGGTCCGGCTGATCGTCAGCGCGGTGGACGTCGAGACCAGCGAGCTGGTGGTGTTCGACAGCTATGTCGACGACCTCAGCGCCGACCATGTCCTGGCCAGCAGCAGCCTGCCGCCGGCGTTTCCCTGGACCACGATCGCCGGCCGGCATTTCTGGGACGGCGGCATCGTCAGCAACTCGCCGCTCGAGCAGGTGATCGAACGCTGTGGCTCGGCCGGCAAGCGGGTCTACATCGTCGACCTCTATCCGGGCAAGGCCCAGGCCCTGCCGGGCAACCTGACCGAGGTCATGGCCAGGCGCGAGGAAATCCTGTTTGCCGAGCGCATCCGCAACGACCTCAAGACCGAGACCCTGGTGCATGATTTCCAGCAGCTGGTGCACGAGATGCTGGCTGATCTGTCGCCCGCGCAAGCCCACCGCCTCCGGCATCAGCCGAACTTCATCCAGCTGATGGGCCAGCAGGCGCCGCTGCAGATCACCCGCATCGTGCGCGAGAGCGTGCCCGGCGAGCCCGTTTCGAGCGGCTACGACTTCTCGGGCAAGACCCTGACCCGGCTGATCGAGGCGGGCTACCGGATGGCGATCCGGGCGATCGACGGCCCTGCGCTGCCAGCCGGACCGGAGCGCTGAATACGCTTCCGGCCTGAAGGACTTGCCGGACCTAGGGTTCGGTACGTGGCAGCAGGCGAAAGCCATCCGCACCCGGCTTGAAGCCCAGCCGGTCCAGATGGTCCTCGGCCTGGTTGACGATCTGCCCGGTCAGCTCCAGTCCCAGATTGTCAAGCAGCTTGGCCATCACCTTGCAGCGCAGCACCAGCAGGCCGCGCAACTCCTCCAGCGCATGTCCCTGCCGGTGCTGGCCCCCTGCCGCGGCGCCCGCCTGCTGAGCGTCATGCCGCTGGAACAGCGGATGCGTCCGCTCGACGATCAGTTGCACCTGGGCTTCGGTATCGAGCGGCAGCTGCAGAAAAATCGACAGCCGGGCAATGCGGGCGTTCAGGTCGGCCAGCGAGTTCTTGATGCGGCGGGCCCGCTGGGCCAGCGCATCGTCAGCCGGGCGCGGCGGGTTTGACATGGCCATCTTCTTTCGAGCGGGAACGACAAGGGTTCAAGCCGCCCAGCTTATCAGGCCACGACCATAGCGCGAGCCCGGGGTTCAGGCCTCAGCCCTCAGCCCTTGAGCTGCCGGGCCAGGAAGTCGAGCGTGCGCGACCAGGCCAGGCGTGCGGCCGCAGCGTCGTAGCGCGGCGTCGTGTCGTTGTGAAAGCCATGCTGGGTGCCGGGGTAGCGCTGCGCCTCGAAGCGCGCGCCAGCGGCTTTGAGCGCGGCCTCGTAGGCCGGCCAGGCCGCGTTGATGCGCTCGTCCTGGTCGGCGAAATGGATCAGCAGCGGCGCCTTGACCTTGACTGCCTCGCTGGCCGGCGGGTGGTTGCCATAGAAGGGCACGGCGGCGGCCAGTTCGGGCATACGCGTCGCCAGCCAGTGCGCGATGCTGCCGCCCCAGCAGAAACCGACCACGCCGAGCCGGCCGTTCGAGTCGGGGTGGCGCAGCAGCGCCTGTGCGGCCGCCAGCATGTCTTGCTGGGTCTTGTTCTGGTCGAGCTGACCGAACAGTGCGCGCGCCTTGTCCTCGTCGCCGGGATAGCCGCCCAGGGGCCCGAGCGCGTCGGGCGCCAGCGCCAGATAGCCTTCGAGCGCCAGCCGGCGCGTCACATCCTCGATATGCGGATTGAGCCCGCGGTTCTCGTGCACCACCAGCACCGCCGGCAGCGGACCGCTGGCTTTTGCTGGCCGGCACAGATAGCCCGGCAGGCTGCCGTAGCCCTGTGGCGAATCGATGGTGATCGTTTCGATGCGCAGGCCGCTGGCATCGGGCGCGACCTGGGCGCGCGCGAAATCCGGGCTGAGCGCGGCGAGCAGTCCGGCCGCTGTCAGGCCGCCGACCGCGAAGCGCCGCGCGCGCTCGAGGAAACTGCGGCGGTCGATGTCGCCATGCACATAGGCATCGAACAGGATCAGCAGCTCCTGATCGAAGTCGGCGGCGGTCGGACGAGGGACTGGATGCGGCATGCGTGCTCCTGGCTCAGTGGTCAAGGTCTTGACAGCATGCCTGCTGGCGCGAGCCTTGTCACGGCTGGGGCTTATTCCTCGGCCCGAATCCCGGTTCGACCTGGGGCTGATACGGCTGCTGCGGCAGCCGGGGACCGCTCACTCGAGCGTTCCGGCCAGGAAGTCGGCAAACCGGCTCATCGGCAGCCTGAAGGCGCTGGCCTGGGGGTGGCCGCCGCCGCCGAAGCGCAGCGCGATCGGCGACACATCGAAGCTGCGCAGCGAGCGCAGGCTGACCTTGACGAACTCGGGGCTGTCGATCTTGAACACCACGGCAAAGCTGCCGGTGCGCAGGGCCAGGATGTTGCCGAGCTCGCTGGTGAATTCGCTCACGGCGTTGACCGCCAGCGTCTGGTGCCCGAGCAGCGTGAGCTCGAACGCGCCCTTGGCCACGCTGGCGACCAGGCCTTCGTACTGGCGGCGCAGGGCGCTGCCCTGTTCGACCAGGGCCTGGCGCGCCGCCGGCTCATCGGCCTGCAGCCGCAGCGCGTGCCAGGCCTGGAAGTCGAACCCGCGCGTGTCGAGCACCGCCAGCAACTCGCGGCTGTCCTCGAACTTCCAGTTCCAGAGGTCGCGGTCCTCGATGCGTGCGATCAGATACGGCACGGCCTGGCCCGGGTGGAAATGCTCCCAGGCCAGCCGCGCGCCCGACTTCTGCAGGTCGAACAGCAGCGAGAACTTCGGTCCGCAGCTCATGCAGCTCAGCTGGTCCTGTGCCGTCTTGTGGTGGTCCAGCAGCGTGATCGAGTCGGCCTGCGCGCGCATCTGCTCGAGCACCGCGGGCGCAAACGAGAAGTCGAGGATGTAGACCTGGCGCCCGCTCACGTCGGGTGCCGGGTCGCCGTGCTTGCAGGACAGGTAGTCGGCCTGGTCGCCGAGCGCGAGCCAGGCCGCATAGGCGGCGCCGAAGCCGTCCGGGCAGTCGCCGTGGTAGATGACCAGGATGGGGCGGGAGGGGGTGGTGCTCATGGGGGGTGTTCAGTGGGTCGGGTGCCGCGATGCGGTGACGCAAGATGACAAAAAAGCCGCTTTCCCAGGGGAATTAGCGGCTTATGCGATGTCTTGCGACGTTATGAAAGGGCTAGATGGAGCGGGTGAAGGGAATCGAACCCTCGTATGAAGCTTGGGAAGCTGCCGTTCTGCCATTGAACTACACCCGCATTGATGCCGGATTCTAGCCCAGAATCCACCCTCTCCCGGGGAAGAGTCGGTCCAGTGCAACCTGGCTAGACCCGCCAGCTCGACCCATGCTCGGGCACGACGGCTTGCCAGTGCAGCTCGCGCTCGATGCGCTGGCGCAGCGCGTCCGAGGCTTCCAGGTCGCCGTGGACCACGAAGGCCCGGTGCGGTGTGCCCGGCACTGCGCGCAGCCAGGTCATGAGCTGGCGCGCGTCGGCATGGGCCGAGGCCGACTGCAGCTGCACGACCTCGGCCCGCACCGGCAGGTCCTGGCCGTGGATGCGCAGCGTGCTGCTGCCCTTGACCAGCGCGGCGCCGCGCGTGCCCGGCGCCTGGTAGCCGGTCAGCAGCACCATGTTGCGGTGATCACCCAGGTATTGCACCAGGTGGTGCAGCACGCGCCCGCCGGTTGCCATGCCGCTGGCCGCCAGCACGATCTTGGGGCCGTGCATGGTGGCGATGGCCTTGGATTCGTCGGGCGTGCGCACCATGGTGGCGGCATGCGCCATCTCATGCACCTGGCTGGCGTCGAGCCGGTGTTCGCCCGGATGGTGCGCGAACACTTCGGTGCTGTGGATTGCCATCGGGCTGTCGAGGTAGACCGGCAGGCCGCGCGGCAGCCGGTGCTGCTGCTTGAGCAGGGCGATCGCATGCAGCAGGGCCTGCGCCCGACCGACCGCGAACACCGGCACCACGGCCGTGCCGCCGCGCGCCGCGACGCGCGCGAGCGCCGGGGCCAGCTCGTCGAGCAGGTCCTGTGACGGATGCTCGCGGTCGCCGTAGGTCGACTCGATGATCACGGCGTCAGCGCCGGGTGGCGCTTCGGGCGGCAGCATCAGCAGGTCGTCCGAGCGCCCGAGGTCGCCCGAGAACAGCAGCCGCTTGCCGCCGACCTCGATCAGCAGGCTGGCCGCACCGATGATGTGACCGGCCGGCTGCAGCCTGGCCTGCCAGCCGGGCAGCGGCTCGAAGGCATGGAAGGGCGGCACGGTCTGCAGCCGCTCCAGGCTGGCCTTGGCGTCGGCAACGGTGTAGAGCGGCAGCGCCGGGTGGTGCTTGGAGAAGCCGTGCAGGTTGGCAAAGGCGGCATCTTCTTCCTGGATATGGCCCGAGTCGGGCAGCAGGATCTCGCACAGGTCGCGCGTGCCCGGCGTGCACCAGACCCGGCCCTTGAAGCCTTC
Source organism: Burkholderiales bacterium (assembly GCA_026400105.1). Lineage (GTDB taxonomy): Bacteria > Pseudomonadota > Gammaproteobacteria > Burkholderiales > Burkholderiaceae_C > Malikia. The sequence goes on along the minus strand of JAPLPQ010000088.1, from coordinate 35,537 downwards.
GCGCACCAGCAGCGGCAGGTAGCCGCTGTGGTCGAGGTGGGCATGGGTCAGCACCACCGCGTCGATCTGGCCGGGTGCCACCGGCGGCGGCATCCAGTTGCGCAGCCGCAGCTGCTTGTAGCCCTGGAACAGCCCGCAGTCGACTAGCAGGCGCTGGTCCTGGTGCTGGACAAGGAACTTGGAGCCGGTCACGGTGCCGGCCCCGCCGAGGAAGCTGATCTGAACGCTCATGCGCCCATTTCAGCATGTTCTTCGTCTTAAGAGAAGAACTCGGTGAACTTGTCGAACCAGCCCTTGTCGTTCGGGCTGTGCTTGTGGCCGCCCTTCTTGAACGATTCGTCGAGTTCCTTGAGCAGCTTGCGCTGGTGTTCGGTCAGCTTGACCGGGGTCTCGACATCGACATGGACGTAGAGGTCGCCGGGGTAGCTCGAGCGCACGCCCTTGATGCCCTTGCCGCGCAGGCGGAACTGCTTGCCGTGCTGGGTGCCTTCGGGGATGTCGATCGCGGCCTTGCCGGCCAGGGTCGGCACCTCGATCTCGCCGCCGAGCGCCGCAGTCGTGACGCTGACCGGCACCTTGCAGTGCAGGTCGTCGCCGTCGCGCTCGAACAGTTCGTGGCGCTTGACGCGGATCTCGATGAACAGGTCGCCGGCCGGGCCGCCGTTGCGTCCGGGTTCGCCGTTGCCGGCCGAGCGGATGCGCATGCCGTCGTCGATGCCGGCCGGGATCTTGATCTCGAGCGTCTTGTTCTTCTTGATCTTGCCCTGGCCGTGGCAGCTGGTGCAGGGCTCGGGGATGATCTTGCCGCTGCCGTGGCAATGCGGGCAGGTCTGCTGCACGCTGAAGAAGCCCTGGCGCATCTGCACCGCGCCGCTGCCCTGGCAGGTGTTGCAGGTCTTGGCGCTGGTGCCGGGCTTGGCGCCGCTGCCGTGGCAGGTGTCGCATTCGTCCCAGCTCGGGATGCGGATCTGGCTGTCCTTGCCGGCGGCGGCTTCCTCGAGCGTGATCTCCATCGCGTAGGACAGGTCGTTGCCGCGGTAGACCTGACGGCCGCCGCGCTGACCGCCACGCTGGCCGCCAAAGATGTCACCGAAGATGTCGCCAAAGGCATCGCCAAAGCCGCCGAAGCCCTCGGCGCCGCCCGGGCCGCCGCGCATGTTCGGGTCGACGCCGGCGTGGCCGTACTGGTCGTAGGCGGCGCGCTTTTGCGGGTCGCTCAGCATCTCGTAGGCTTCCTTGGCCTCCTTGAACTTCTCTTCGGCGGCCTTGGAGGCGTCACCCTGGTTGCGGTCCGGGTGGTGCTTCATCGCCAGCTTGCGATACGCCTTCTTGATCTCGTCGTCGCTGGCGGTCTTGCCGACGCCCAGGATTTCGTAAAAGTCTCGTTTGGCCATGGTGCTTGCAGGGGGTAGGGCTGATAGTGCGAACGCCGCGCCGGGTCGGCAGACCCGCGCGCGGCGGTGTTCAGGTCAGGAACGAAGGATCAGTCCTTCTTGACTTCCTTGACCTCGGCGTCGACCACATTGTCGTCGGCCGGACGGGCGGTGCCTTCCGAGCCGGCGGCAGCGGCAGCACCCTGCTGGGCCTGCATGTCGGCGTACATCTTCTCGCCGAGCTTCTGGCTGACGGTCATCAGCGCTTCGGTCTTGGCTTCGATGGCGGCCTTGTCGTCGCCCTTGATGGCTTCCTCGACTTCCTTGATCGCGGCTTCGATCGCGGTCTCCTCGGCGGCGTCGATCTTGTCGCCGTACTCGGTCAGGCTCTTCTTGACCGAGCTGACCATGGCGTCGCCCTGGTTGCGCGCCTGCACCAGCTCGACCTTCTTGTGGTCTTCGGCGGCGTTGGCTTCGGCATCCTTGACCATCTTCTCGATCTCGGCTTCCGACAGGCCGGAGTTGGCCTTGATCGTGATCTTGCTTTCCTTGCCGGTGCCCTTGTCCTTGGCGCCGACATGCAGGATGCCGTTGGCGTCGATGTCGAACGAGACTTCGATCTGCGGCGTGCCACGGCTGGCCGGCGGGATGCCTTCGAGGTTGAACTCGCCCAGCGCCTTGTTGCCGGCGGCGATTTCGCGCTCGCCCTGGAACACCTTGATCGTGACGGCCGGCTGGTTGTCTTCGGCGGTCGAGAACACCTGCGCGAACTTGGTCGGGATGGTGGTGTTCTTGCCAATCATCTTGGTCATGACGCCGCCCATGGTCTCGATGCCCAGCGACAGCGGGGTCACGTCGAGCAGCAGCACGTCCTTGCGGTCGCCCGACAGGACCTGGCCCTGGATCGCGGCGCCGACGGCGACGGCTTCATCTGGGTTGACGTCCTTGCGCGGTTCCTTGCCGAAGAATTCCTTGACCTTCTCCTGCACCTTGGGCATGCGGCTCATGCCGCCGACCAGGATCACGTCCTGGATGTCGGAGACCGACACGCCGGCGTCCTTGATCGCCATGCGGCAAGGGGCGATGGTGCGCTCGATCAGTTCGTCGACCAGGCTCTCGAGCTTGGCGCGGGTCAGCTTGATGTTGAGGTGCTTCGGACCGGACGCGTCTGCCGTGATGTAGGGCAGGTTGATGTCGGTCTGGGTGCTGTTGGACAGCTCGATCTTGGCCTTCTCGGCGGCTTCCTTCAGGCGCTGCAGTGCCAGCACGTCCTGCTTGAGGTTGACGCCGGCTTCCTTCTTGAACTCGTCGATGATGTAGTCGATGATGCGCTGGTCGAAGTCTTCGCCGCCCAGGAAGGTGTCGCCGTTGGTCGACAGCACTTCGAACTGCTTTTCGCCATCGACGTCGGCGATCTCGATGATCGAGATGTCGAAGGTGCCGCCACCGAGGTCGAACACGGCGATCTTGCGGTCACCGGTGCCATGCTTGTCGAGGCCGAAGGCCAGCGCGGCGGCGGTCGGCTCGTTGATGATGCGCTTGACTTCGAGGCCGGCGATGCGCCCGGCGTCCTTGGTCGCCTGGCGCTGGGCGTCGTTGAAGTAGGCCGGCACGGTGATGACGGCCTCGGTCACGGCTTCGCCCAGGTAGTCCTCGGCGGTCTTCTTCATCTTGCGCAGCACTTCGGCCGAGATCTGGGGCGGGGCGATCTTCTTGCCGCGCACCTCGACCCAGGCGTCGCCGTTGTCGGCCGCCGCGATGGTGTAGGGCATCAGGTCGATGTCCTTTTGCACTTCCTTTTCGCCAAACTTGCGGCCGATCAGGCGCTTGACGGCGTACAGGGTGTTGCGCGGGTTGGTGACCGCCTGGCGCTTGGCCGACGCGCCGACCAGCACTTCGCCATCTTCCTGATAGGCGATGATGGACGGGGTGGTGCGCGCGCCTTCGCTGTTCTCGATGACGCGGGTGGTATTGCCTTCCATCACGGCCACGCAGGAGTTGGTGGTGCCGAGGTCGATGCCGATGATCTTGCCCATGAGGTGCTCCGGAAAATCTTGGAAAAAACGGTGAAAATTCGCTTGAGTCAGAGGTGAGGACGCCTGCCGGTTTTTCAAGACCCGCGCTGCTGTCGGGTCTATGGCGGCGTCCTGCCGGCTGTTACTTGGGGGCGGTCACGGTGACCAGCGCCGGGCGCAGCACGCGCTCGGCGATCAGGTAGCCCTTTTGCAGCACGGCGACCACGGTGTTGGCTTCCTGCTCGGCCGGCACGACCGAGATCGCCTGGTGGTGATGCGGGTCGAACTTCTCGCCGGCGGCCGGCGCGATCGCGATCACCTTGTTGCGGTTCAGCGCCGACTGCAGCTGCTTGAGCGTGGCTTCCGAGCCTTCGCGGATCTGCTGCACGGTCGCTTCCTGGATTGCCAGGCCTGCTTCGAGGCTGTCGAGCACCGGCAGCAGGCTCTCGGCGAAGCCCTCGAGCGCGAACTTGCGCGACTTGGCGACTTCGTCCTCGGAGCGGCGGCGGATGTTCTCGACCTCGGCCTTGGCGCGCAGGAACTGCTCGGCCAGATCGGCGTTCTGCGCCTTGAGGCTCTCGATCTCGTTGACCTGGGCGTTGGCGGCGTCGGCCTGGGCGGCAGCGGCTGCGGCTTGCGCTTCCTCGGGGCTGATGGGGGCGGTTTGACCGGCTTCGGTGGAGTGGAGGTCTTGCGGTGCAGACATGACAGGCTCTAGGGTTGCAACAATGAAAACTTCCCAGCAGCTTGGGACGCGTCGTCAGGATTTCAAGCGCTGTCAGCTGAAAAAATAGCGTCAATCCTCCTGCGCTGTCCTGGCCTGTCCTGGGGCCCCGGCCCCGGTGGCCCTGGCTGGGGAGCGAATTCCGGGTCTGCCCACCTTGGATTGAGACCCTACACTCTGCAGCCTGGCGCGGCCATGGAGTCAAGCGCGGCCGTGTATCCATACCAACCAAGACAAGATTGATGACAAAAGACAGCGTGGAGCAGACCATTCACGAGCGCCTGGAGAGCTTTCGCCAGCAAAGCCGGATCAAGGCCGGCTCGCTGATCGTGTCGGTGTTCGGTGATGCCGTGCTGCCGCGCGGCGGCCGGATCTGGCTCGGCAGCCTGATCAACCTGCTCGAGCCGCTCGACCTCAACGAGCGGCTGGTCCGCACCACGGTGTTCCGGCTGGTCAAGGATGACTGGCTCACGACCCAGACCCAGGGCCGTCGCACCGACTACATGCTGACGGCTTCGGGCCAGCGCCGCTTCGAGGAGGCCGCGCGCCAGATCTACGCCGCCGAGGCCCCGTTGTGGGACCGGCGCTGGCGCCTGGTGATGGTGCTGGGCGAACTCGCGCCTCGCGAGCGCGAGCAGTTGCGCCGCGCCCTCTACTGGCAGGGTTTTGGCGAATTCAGTCCGACTTGCTTCGTGCACCCGGGCGCCGATCTCGAGTCGAGCTTCGATGCCTTGGGCGCCGATGGCATGAGCGGGCTGCTGCCCAAGCTGATGCCGCTGCTGGCGGTCAATCCGAGGCTGGGCCAGTCGGCCCATGATGCCGACATCGTCCAGTCGGCCTGGAACCTCGAGAGCCTGGCGGGCGCCTACACCGACTTCGTGGCCCGCTACCAGCCGATCCTGGACGCCCTGCGCCAGTCCTTGCCTGATGGCGTCGATGAGCGCAGCGCCTTCCTGGTGCGCATGCTGCTGATCCATGACTTTCGCCGCCTGCTGTTGCGCGACCCCGAGCTGCCCGAAGTGCTGCTGCCGCCCGGCTGGCCGGGCCATGCGGCGCGCCGGCTCTGCAAGGAGCTGTATCGCCGCCTGCTCGGGCCGTCGGAGCGGCATCTGGACCGCCATCTGCTGCTGGCCAACGGCGAGCTGCCGCCGGCGTCGAGCCTGGTGAGCGAGCGCTTTCAGGGCCAGGACCCCTTGATCGAGTTGGCCTGAGCGCCGCGCCAGCACGATCAGGCGACCCGGGAATGGGGTGATGGATCAGGGGAAACCCTGATCTTTTTTTTGCTTTCATGTGATACATTTTTTATAGAAATTAAAGCAAGTTTGTAATGTTTTTGGTCGGCGGCTTCACGGCTGCCGGTCGCCCGGGTCTCAACTGTTCTGGAATCAATCGATGTCTCATCTCCTGTTTGATAAGCACCGTGCCACGCTCGATGGCGCACTCCATGCCATCGCCACCCGTGGCTACTGGTCGCCCTACAGCGAAATGCCGAGCCCCAAGGTTTATGGCGAAACCGCTGCCGCCGACGGCAAGCAGGCTTTCGAGTCGCACCTGGGCCGGAACTTCGAGCTCGACCAGCCGGGCCAGAGCGGCTGGGGTGGCAAGGAAGCCTCGCCCTACGCTGTCGCGCTTGATGTGCGCTATCCCCTGTGCGACCACGAGGCGCTGATTGCCGCCGGCCTGGCCGCCATGAAGGGCTGGCAGGCCGTGGGCGCGGCCGGGCGCACCGGCATCTGCCTGGAAATGCTCGAGCGCCTGAACCGCCAGAGCTTCGAGATCGGACACGCGGTCATGATGACCACCGGCCAGGGCTGGATGATGGCCTTCCAGGCCGGCGCCGCCCATGCCCAGGACCGCGGTCTCGAGGCAGTGGCCTATGCCTGGCGCGAGCAGAGCTTCGTGCCGGCCGAGACGGTCTGGGAAAAGCCGCAGGGCAAGAACCCGGCGCTGCTCATGAAGAAGCAGTTCGAGCTGGTCGGCCGCGGCGTCGGCCTGGTGGTCGGCTGCGGCACCTTCCCGACCTGGAACACCTACCCGGGCCTGTTCGCGGCGCTGGCGACCGGCAACGCCGTCATCGTCAAGCCGCACAGCAATGCCATCCTGCCGGCCGCGATCACCGTGCGCACGCTGCGCGCCGTGCTGGCCGAGAACGGCATCGACCCGAACCTGGTGACCCTGTGCGTGGCCGAGCAGCGCAGCGTGACGCAGGCGCTGGCGACCCACCCGGCGGTCAAGTCGGTCGACTTCACCGGCAGCAATGTCTTTGGCCAGTGGCTGATCGATCACTGCAAGCAAGCCCAGGTCTATGCCGAGCTCGCGGGCGTCAACAACATCGTGATCGACTCGACCGACGCCTACAAGGCGATGCTGGGCAACCTGGCCTTCACGCTCTCGCTCTATTCGGGCCAGATGTGCACCACCAGCCAGGCCATCATCGTGCCGGCCGACGGCATCGAGACCGACGAAGGCCACAAGAGCTATGACGAGGTCTGCGCCGACCTGGCCAAGGCGGTCGAGCGCCTGCTCGGCAAGCCCGAAGTCGCCTGCGCCGTGCTGGGCGCGATGCAGTCCACCGCGACCGCCGAGCGGGTCGAGCAGGCCAATGGCGCCAGCCTGGGCCGCGTGGTGCTGGCTTCCAGGAAGCTCGACAACCCCGAGTTCCCGGGCGCCGACGTGCGCACCCCGGTGCTGCTGGCGGTCGATGCTGCCGACGAGGCTTGCTACATGGAAGAGCGCTTCGGCCCGATCAGCTTCATCGTCAAGGCCGCCGACACGGCAGCCGCGATCGCGCTGTCCGAGCGCATCGTCAGCACCCATGGCGCGCTGACCGTCGGCCTGTACTCCAGCAGCCAGGACGTGATCGATGCCATGACCGAAGCGACCTGGCGTGGCAAGGTCGCGCTGTCGATCAACCTGACCGGCGGCGTGTTCGTCAACCAGTCCTCGGCTTTCTCGGACTACCACGGCACCGGCGGCAACCCGGCGGCCAACGCGTCCTACGCGGATTCGGCCTTCGTGGCCAATCGCTTCCGCGTCGTGCAGCGTCGCTACCACGTCTGAGGCGCCACCGATGAGCTACCAGCAGATCCGGTTCGAAGTCACTGACGGCGTGGCGCGCCTGACGCTGAACCGTCCCGACAAGATGAACAGCTTCACGGCGGCGATGCATGCCGAGCTGCGCGACGCGCTCGACAGCATCCAGGCCAATCCGGCGGTGCGCGTGCTGGTGCTGACCGGCGCCGGTCGCGGTTTCTGCGCCGGCCAGGACCTGGCCGATGCCGAGGTGCGCTTCACGCCCGGCCAGACCCCGCCCGATCTGGGCGACCTGGTCGAGCGCCATTACCAGCCGCTGGTGATGCGGCTGAAGAACCTGCGCGTGCCGACCATCGCCGCCGTCAACGGCATCGCCGCCGGTGCCGGTGCCAGCCTGGCGCTGGCCTGCGACCTGGTGCTGGCAACCAAGTCGGCCTCCTTCCTGCAGGCCTTCAGCAAGATCGGCCTGATCCCGGACACCGGCAGCACCTGGCTGCTGCCGCAGCGCGTCGGCATGGCGCGCGCCATGGGGCTGGCGCTGCTGGCCGACAAGCTGCCGGCCGAGCAGGCCGCTGCCTGGGGCCTGATCTGGGCCGTCCATGACGACGCGGTCTTTGGCGCGGAAGTCGATGCGCTGGCGGCCCGGCTGGCCGCGATGCCGACCAAGGCCCTGGTGCGCACGCGCCAGCTGATGCAGGCCGCGCCGACCCACACGCTGGAGCAGCAGCTGTCGATGGAGGGCGGCTTCATGCGCGAGCTCGGTCGCAGCGCCGACTATGTCGAGGGCGTGAGCGCCTTCCTGGACAAGCGCACGCCGCGCTTCACGGGAGTCTGAGCATGAGCAAGCAGGCATTGCCCGTTTCCACCCTGGTGGCCGTCATCGGCGCCGGTGCCATGGGTGCCGGCATCGCGCAGGTCGCAGCGGTTGCCGGTCATCCGGTGCGGCTGCTCGACAACCGTCCCGGCGCGGCCGAACAGGCCGTGGCCGGTATCCGCGCCCAGCTGACCAAATTGGCCGACAAGGGCCGGCTGACGCCCGAAGCGGCGCAGGCCGCGGCTGAGCGTCTGTCGGCTGCGGCGTCGAACGCCGAGCTGGCCGATGCCGGGCTGGTGATCGAGGCCATCGTCGAGAACCTCGAGGTCAAGCGCGCGCTGTTTCGCGAGCTCGAGGCGATCTGCGGCGCCGACTGCATCTTCGCGACCAATACCTCGTCGATCTCGGTCACCGCGATCGCCGCCGGCCTGCAGGCGCCCGGGCGCCTGGTCGGCATGCATTTCTTCAACCCGGCGCCGCTGATGGCGCTGGTCGAGATCGTCTCGGGCCTGGCCAGCGAGCGCCAGCGGGCCGACACCCTGTTCGACACCGCGCTGTCCTGGGGCAAGACCCCGGTCCATGCCAGGTCGACCCCCGGCTTCATCGTCAACCGCGTCGCACGCCCCTACTATGCTGAAGGCTTGCGCCTGCTGCAGGAGGGCGCTGCCGATTGCGCGACGATCGACGCCGTGATGCGCGAGGCCGGAGGTTTTCGCATGGGGCCGTTCGAGCTGATGGACATGATCGGCCACGACGTCAACTTCGCGGTCACGAAATCGGTCTGGAACGCCTTCTACCAGGACCCGCGTTTCCAGCCTTCGCTGATCCAGCAGGAGCTGGTCGATGCCGGCTTCATCGGCCGCAAGAGCGGGCGTGGCTTCTACGACTACCGCGCCGGCGCCGAGCGTGCGCAGCCGCAGACCGCCGCACCCGTCGGCGCGCCGGCGGACATCCTGGTCTGCGGTGACAGCCCGGCCGCGCTGGCGCTGGCCGCGCGCTTGCAGGCCGCCGGGGTGGCGTTCAGCCGCGTCGCTTCGACCGACGGCCGCATCGCCGAGACCGGCAGTGTGGTGCTGTTCCAGACCGACGGCCGCAGCGCGACCCAGCGCGCCCGCAACAGCGGCATCGCCAACCTGGCGCTGGTCGACCTGGCGCTCGACTATGGCCAGGCCAGTCGCCTGGCGCTGGCCCTGGCACGCCAGGCGAACCCGGCCGCGCAGCAGGCGGCCGTCGGCCTGCTGCAGGCGGCCGGCTATGCGGTCTCCGTGTTGCGCGATGTACCGGGCCTGGCCGTCATGCGCACGGTCGCGATGCTGGCCAACGAGGCCGCCGATGCGGTCAACCAGGGCGTCTGCGACGCCGCCGCTGCCGACGCGGCCATGCGCCTAGGCGTCAACTACCCGCGCGGTCCGCTGGCCTGGGCCGATGCGGTCGGCGTCGAGCGCATCCGCACCGTGCTGGCCCATCTGAACCAGTTCTATGGCGAGGACCGCTACCGCGTCTCCCCGCTGATCCAGCAAGCCGTCCATGCCGGGAGTCCGATCCATGCTTGAAGCCAACAACCCCAGCAGCGATCCGCAGGCGCTGGCCGATGCCGCTGCCGATGCGATGTGGTCGCGCGACGCCGTCGCACGGGCGCTGGGCATGGAGCGGGTCGAGGTCACGCCCGGCCGTGCCACGCTGCGCATGCGCGTGCGCCCCGACATGGTCAACGGCCACCATATCTGCCATGGCGGAATGATCTTCACGCTGGCCGACACCGCCTTTGCCTACGCCTGCAACAGTTACAACCAGAACACCGTGGCGTCGGCCTGCCATATCGACTTCCTGGCACCGGGGCGCGAGGGCGATCTGCTCGAGGCGCAGGCCGTCGAGCGCTCGGCCGGGGGCCGCACCGGCGTCTATGACGTCGCGGTCAGCGTCGTCGGCGGCAAGACCATCGCGCTGTTTCGCGGCAAGAGCGCCCGCATCAAGGGCGAGGTCACGGCCAGCCTGGCTGACGCGCAGTAAGCACCGTCCCGCATCAACCATCACAAGAATCGACAGAGGAAACCCATGACCGTCAAGAAACCCCTGCCCGGTGAACTCGATGCGATCGAGACCGCTAGCCGCGACGAGATTTCCGCGCTGCAGCTCGAGCGCCTCAAATGGTCGCTGCGCCACACCTATGACAACGTGGCGCCCTACCGCGAGAAATGCCTGGCCAAGGGCGTGCACCCGGACGACCTCAAGACGCTGTCCGACCTGTCCAAATTCCCCTTCATGACGAAGCTGGACCTGCGCGACCATTACCCCTTCGGCCTGTTCGCGGTGCCGCGCAACAAGGTCGCCCGCCTGCATGCCTCGAGCGGCACCACCGGCAAGTCGGTCGTGGTCGGCTATACCCAGCAGGACATCTCGAACTGGGCCGACCTGATCGCGCGTTCGCTGCGCGCGGCCGGCCTGCGCGCCGGTGACATGGTGCAGAACTCCTATGGCTACGGCATGTTCACCGGCGGTCTCGGCGCGCACTACGGCATCGAGCGCCTGGGCTGCACCGTGGTGCCGATGTCGGGCGGCCAGACCGAGAAGCAGGTCCAGCAGATCATGGACTTCAAGCCAGACGGCATCATGGTCACGCCGTCCTACTCGCTGGTGATCGCCGAGGAATTCGAGCGCCAGGGCATCGCGCCCGAGGACATCTCGCTCAAGGTCGGCGTCTTCGGTGCCGAGCCCTGGGGCGAGGGCATGCGTGCCGAGATCGAGCGCAAGTTCGGCATCGACGCGATCGACATCTACGGCCTGACCGAGGTCATGGGCCCGGGCGTGGCTTGCGAATGCATCGAGACCAAGGACGGCCCGGTGATCTGGGAGGACCATTTCTACCCCGAGATCATCGACCCCGAGACCGGCGAGGTGCTGCCCGACGGCGAGGAGGGCGAGCTGGTCTTCACCTCGCTGACCAAGGAAGCCTTCCCGGTCATCCGCTACCGCACGCGCGACCTGACCCGCCTGCTGGCACCGACCGCACGGAGTTTCCGCCGCATCGGCAAGATCACCGGCCGCTCGGACGACATGCTGATCGTGCGCGGCGTCAACGTCTTCCCGACCCAGGTCGAGGAGCAGATCCTGCGCGACCAGCGCCTGTCGGGCAACTACCAGATCCACCTGGAGCGCGACGGCCACCTCGACGCGGTCGAGATCCGTTGCGAGCTGCAGCGCTCGCTGTCGGGCAAGCTCGGCGCGAGCGAGGTCCAGCAGATCGCCAAGGAGCTGCAGCATCACATCAAGACCATCGTCGGCATCTCGACCAAGGTCAGCGTGCTCGATGCCGATGCGTTGCCGCGCACGCTGACCGGCAAGGCCAAGCGCGTGTTCGATACGCGTCCCAAGCAGCTCTGAGCGGGTCAGGAAACATCCCATGTACCAGACTCTGAGCATCGAGCGCCGCGACCGCGTCGCCACGATCTGGATGGACCGGCCCGAGGTGTTCAACGCCTTCGACGAGCAGCTGATCGCCGACCTGCAGGCGGCCTGCGCCGAACTCGACGCCGACGCCTCGGTGCGGGTGGTGGTGCTGGGCGGCAAGGGCAAGCATTTCTCGGCCGGCGCCGACCTGAACTGGATGAAGCGCGCCTCGGCCTTCAGCGAGGAAGAGAACCGCGCCGACGCGCGCCGCTTTGCCGGCATGCTGCGCGTCCTGTCCGGCCTGTCCAAGCCGACCATCGCCCGCATCCAGGGCGCCGCGCTCGGTGGCGGCACCGGCCTGGCTGCGGCCTGCGACATGGTGGTGGCCAGCCATGATGCCTCGTTCGCGACCTCCGAGGTCAAGTTCGGCATCATTCCGGCGGTCATCAGCCCCTATGTGCTGCGCGCGATTGGCCCGCGCCAGGCGCTGCGCTACTTCCAGAGCGGCGAGCGCTTCAGTGCCCGGCGTGCCTACGAGATCGGCCTGGTCAACGAGGTCTGCGAGCGCGACGACCTCGACGCGACGCTGGCGCTGCTGATCGAGCCGCTGATCGCCGGTGCGCCGCAGGCGCAGCAGGCGGCCAAGGATTTGATCGCGGCGATCGACGGTCGCCCGATCGACGACGCCGTCAGCGAGGAAACCGCCCAGCGCATCGCACGCCAGCGCGCCAGCGCCGAGGCGCGTGATGGCATCGCCGCCTTCCTCGACAAGAGATCCCCGAGCTGGCTGCTCTGAGCGGCCGATTCCGTCAACCGCTTCATTCCCCAGGAGTCAACACCATGTACACGCAATCCTTCAGCGTATCGGATGAGCCGGGCAAGCCGCTCAAGCCGGTGGCTTCGACCGAACCGGCCGAATTGATGGCCAGGTTCGATGCCCGCATCGACGCCGACGGCCGCATCGAGCCGCAGGACTGGATGCCCGAGGCCTACCGCAAGACCCTGGTGCGCCAGATCAGCCAGCACGCGCACAGCGAGATCGTTGGCATGCTGCCCGAGGGCAACTGGATCAGCCGCGCCCCGAGTCTCAAGCGCAAGGCGATCCTGATCGCCAAGGTGCAGGACGAGGGCGGCCATGGCCTGTACCTCTACAGCGCGGCCGAAACCCTGGGCACCAGCCGCGACCAGATGCTCGACGGCCTGCACAGCGGCAAGGCCAAGTACAGCTCGATCTTCAACTACCCGACCCTGAGCTGGGCCGATGTCGGCGTGATCGGCTGGCTGGTCGATGGCGCCGCCATCATGAACCAGGTGCCGCTGTGCCGCTGCTCCTACGGCCCCTACGCCCGCGCCATGGTGCGCGTCTGCAAGGAGGAGTCCTTCCACCAGCGCCAGGGCTACGAAGCGCTGCTGGTCATGATGCAGGGCACCGAGGAGCAGAAGGCGATGGTGCAGGACGCCGTCAATCGCTACTGGTGGAAATGCCTGGCCATGTTCGGACCGCCCGACGCCGACAGCCCCAACAGCGTGCAGGGCATGCGCTGGGGCATCAAGCGCATCAGCAACGACGACCTGCGCCAGAAGTTCGTCGACGCGACCGTGCCGCAGGCCAAGGTGCTGGGCGTGACCCTGCCCGACCCGAACCTCAAGTGGAACGAGGAACGCGGCCATCACGACTACGGACAGATCGACTGGGACGAGTTCTGGCAGACCGTCAACGGCAACGGCCCTTGCAACAAGGAACGTCTGTCGACCCGCGTGAAAGCGCACAACGATGGCCAGTGGGTGCGCGATGCCGCGCTGGCCCACGCCCGCAAACAGCAACAACGTGCAATGAAGGAGGCAGCATGAACGCCGCATTGAAGGAATGGCCCCTGTGGGAAGTTTTTGTTCGCAGCAAGCAAGGTCTTGAGCACAAGCACTGCGGCAGCCTGCACGCGTCCGACGCGCAGCACGCGCTCGAGATGGCGCGCGATGTCTACACCCGGCGCCAGGAAGGCGTCAGCATCTGGGTGCTGCCCTCGGCCCAGATCACCGCCAGCAACCCGGATGACAAGGGCGAACTGTTCGACCCGGCGGCCGACAAGATCTACCGCCATCCGACCTTCTACGAAATCCCGGAAGCCGTGGGGCATATGTAAATGAGCGCGATTGCCAACTACCTGCTGCACCTGGCCGACAACGCCGTGGTGCTGGGCCAGCGCAACGCCGAATGGTGCGGCCACGGCCCGGCGCTCGAGGAAGACATCGCGCTGGCCAACGTCAGCCTGGACCTGATCGGCCAGGCCCGCCTGCTGTACCAGCAGGCGGCGACCGAACTCGGCGGCGACGCTACCGAGGACCGGCTGGCCTATTTCCGCGATGTGCCCGAGTTCCGCAACTACACCCTGCTCGAGCTGCCGCACCACAGCGCGCTGGTCGGCTACGCCAAGTCCGACCTCGACTATGGCACCACCATCGTGCGCAACTTCCTCTACAGCGCGCTGATGGTGCTGGTCTGGGAGCAGCTGCAGCAGTCCAAGGACGAGCAGCTGGCCGCGATCGCTGCCAAGTCGCTCAAGGAAGTGCGCTACCACCTGCGCCACTCGCGCGACTGGCTGGTGCGCCTGGGCGACGGCACCGACGACTCGCACGCCCGCGTGCAGGCCGCGCTCGATCATCTGATGCCCTACACCCAGGAATTCTGGACCGGCAGCAGCATGGAAGCCGCTGCCGTCGCCGCTGGCGTCGGGGTCGATGTCGCCGTGCTCAAGTCCGACTGGGACTTGCTGGTCGACGATGCCCTGCTTGAGGCCACCCTGCAGCGCCCGAAGGGCGAGGGCTATGTGACCCAGGGCAAGAACGGCCTGCATTCCGAGCACCTCGGCTTCCTGCTGTCCGAGATGCAGGGCCTGGCCCGCACCCACCCCACCGCCACCTGGTAAGCCCATGAGCGCCGTCGCCTCTGCTGATGCTTCTGATGCCGTGCAAGCGGCCTGGACCGCACTCGATGTGCTGACCGATCCCGAGATCCCGGTCGTGTCGCTGCGCGAACTCGGCATCCTGCGCGACGTGCGCCTGGGTGCCGATGGCCTGGAGGTGGTGATCACGCCGACCTACAGCGGCTGCCCGGCCATGGGCCAGATCGAGGACGACGTGCGCGCCACCCTGCAGGCCGCCGGCCTGCAGGGCCGGGTCATCACCCAGCTGGCCCCGGCCTGGACCACCGACTGGATGACCGACGCGGCGCGCGACAAGCTGCGCGCCTACGGCATCGCGCCGCCACAGCATCGCTGCGCCAGCCAGCCGCTGGTCGGCGAGAGTCCGCTGCGCTTCGTGCGCCAGGCCGTCCGGCCCGAGCTGGTGCCCTGTCCGCATTGCGGCTCCAGCCATACGGTGGAGTCCTCGCATTTCGGCTCCACCGCCTGCAAGGCACTCTACAAGTGTCTGGACTGCCAAGAGCCGTTCGACTACTTCAAGCCGTATTAAGTTTTACCGGAGACACCCGCATGTCTGCCCCCCGTTTTCAAGAGCTCAAGGTCAAGCAAGTCAGCCCGGAAGCGGCTGGCTCGGTGGCCATCACCTTCGACATCCCCGCCGAGGCGCGCGCCGACTTCCATTTCGAGCCCGGTCAGTTCCTGACCCTGCGCGCGACGGTCAACGGCCAGGATGTGCGTCGCAACTACTCGATCAGCAGCCCGCGCAGCCGTCTGCACAAGCGCGGCGAGCTCGAGGTCGGCATCCGTCCGGTCGAGGGCGGCCTGTTCTCCAACTGGGCCGCCAGCGCGCTCAAGGCCGGTGACCGCATCAGCGTGCTACCGCCCGAGGGCCGCTTCACGGTCAAGAAGGCGCGCGCGATCCACCGCGTCGGCTTTGCCGCCGGCTCCGGCATCACGCCGATCCTGTCGATCGCCGCCACCACGCTCGAGGAGCAGCCCGAGTCCAAGTTCACCCTGGTCTACGGCAACCGCCGCATGTCGAGCGTGATGTTCAACGAGGCGCTGCAGGACCTGAAGGACCGCTTTGCCGGCCGCTTCACGATGATCCATATCCTGTCGCGCCAGGCGCAGGAAGTCGACCTGCTGCAGGGCCGCATCGACGCCGCCAAGGTGCGCGCCATCATCGACGCGCTGCTGCCGGTCAAGAGCATGGACGAGGTCTTCATCTGCGGTCCCGAGGCCATGATCGAGGTCGTCGAGCAGACGCTGGTCGGCGCCGGCGTGCCCGAGAGCCGGGTCCACAGCGAGCGCTTCGCGAGCTCGGCGGCGCAGGCGGCCAAGGTGCAGGCCGATACCGACGCTGCCAGTGTCAAGTCCACCGCTGCCAAGGAAGTGCAGATGACCGTGCTGGTCGACGGCAAGCAGTTCGAGATTCCCGTCAGCCGCGACGAGCATCTGCTCGACGCCGCGCTCAATGCCGGCCTGGACCTGCCGTTCTCCTGCAAGGCCGGCGTCTGCTGCACCTGCCGCTGCAAGGTGATGGAGGGCAGTGCCACCATGGACAAGAACTACACGCTCGAGGCCGACGAGGTCGCGCAGGGCTATGTGCTGAGCTGCCAGGCCCGTGCCGCGGCCGACACCATCAAGCTGGTGCTGAGCTTCGACCACCGCTGATCAGCCGGGCGTAAGTCGCCCGCTGTAAGCTGCCGCCGCCACTGGGCCGGACCTCGGGTTTGGCTATAGTGGGGCGGTTTTTTTTAGCTCTGGACATTTGTCATGACCTCTACCCCCGAATTCATCCAGGTCCGTACCGAGGGCCGCGTCGGCATCGTCACGCTGTATCGTCCCAAGCAGCTCAACGCGCTCAACGACCAGCTGATCGACGAGCTCGGCGCCGCGCTGAAAGCCTTCGACGCCGACGAGGCGATCGGCTGCATGATCGTGACCGGCAGCGAGAAGGCCTTTGCCGCTGGCGCCGACATCGGCGCCATGGCCAGCTACAGCTTTGCCGATGTCTACAAGGGCGACTACATCACGCGCAACTGGGAAACCATCCGCCAGATCAGGAAGCCCGTGATCGCGGCTGTCAGCGGCTTCGCGCTTGGCGGCGGCTGCGAGCTGGCCATGATGTGCGACTTCATCATCGCCGCCGACAACGCCAGGTTCGGCCAGCCCGAGATCAAGCTGGCCGTGATTCCGGGCGCCGGCGGCACCCAGCGGCTGCCGCGCGCGGTCGGCAAGTCCAAGGCGATGGACATGGTGCTGACCGGGCGCATGATGGACGCGCAGGAAGCCGAGCGCGCCGGCCTGGTCTCGCGCGTGGTGCCGCTGGACCAGCTGCAGGACGAGGCGCTGGGCGCGGCCTTGACGATCTGCAACTACTCGCTGCCCAGCGTGCTGGCGGCCAAGGAGTCGGTCAACCGCGCCTTCGAGGGCGGACTGTCCGACGGCGTGATGTTCGAGCGCCGGCTGTTCCACGCGCTGTTCGCGACCGCCGACCAGAAGGAGGGCATGGCGGCCTTCGTCGAGAAGCGCAAGCCCGAATTCCGGCACTGCTGATATCCGGCGCCGCTGCACCGCTGCACCGCTGCAGCGGCCTGGCGGCTTGCCGGCTCATTCCTGCAGCGGCTTGAGCACGCGCTTCATGTCCGGCCCGTCCGGGTGCGGCAGCACCGAGAAGCCCAGGCTGGTCATCAGGCGCAGCATCTTCTCGTTGTCTGCCAGCACGTCGCCGACCATGTAGCGGTACGACCGGTCGCGCGCGCAGTCCATCAGCGCGCCCATCAGCCGCCGGCCCAGCCCGCTGCGCTGCCAGCGGTCGTCGATGACCAGTGCGAACTCGACCGATTCGCCGTCGGCGGTCAGCGTGTAGCGCGCCGCGCCGATCTGCTGCGTCTCGCCGCCTTCGTCGGTCAGCGCGACCAGCGCCATCTCGCGGTCGTAGTCGACCTGGGTGAAGCGCGCGACCAGTGCCGGCGGCATTTCCTCGAGCCGCTCCATGAAGCGGTAGTAGCGCGTCTCGGGCGACATGCGCCGGAAGAAGTCCCGCAGCAGCGCCGCGTCCTCGGGTTGCACCGCGCGCACCGTGACCCGGCGGCCTTCGCGCATCGGCCATTCCTGTGTCAGCTCGGACGGGTAGGGGTGGATCGCCAGATGCGCATAGCGGGCCTTGCCCGCGCCGAGCGCCGGGTCCATCGTGAGGCGCGCGCCCACCGCGGTCGCTCCGTCCTCGTCGGCGAGCAGGTCGATCGACAGCTCGCGCAGCCAGGGCAGCTCGCAGGCCAGGTTCGAGACCGCGAGCAGCGTGTTCTCGAGCGCCTGCCGGTCCACTGGCGGCCGCTGGCGGAACGCGTCGAGCGTGCGCGCGACCCGCGTCGACTCGATCAGCCGCTGCGCCAGGAAGCGGTTCAGCGGCGGCAATGCGAGTGCGCGGTCCTGGAATACGTCCATCGGGTCGCCGCCGGCGCCAAAGGCGATCACCGGCCCGAACACCGGATCGCGCAGTACGCCGACGCTGAGCTTGCGCGCGTGCGGCCGCTCGCGGTGGCGCTCGAGCGCGACGCCGCCGACATGGCCGCCGGGCTGGAACGCGCGCGCGGCCTCGATGATGTCCTGGTAGGCCAGCCGCACCGACTCCAGGCTGCTCAGGTTGACGCGCACCAGCGCCGCATCGGCGGCCAGGTCCTGGCCCTCGAGCCGGATGTCGACCGGCAGCCCGAGCTGCTCGGCCATGAAGATCGCCTCGCTGGCCGAGCGTGCGATCGCCACCGGCGGCACCTCGATGCCAAAGCTGCGCAGCAGCGCGCGCGTCTCCAGCGCCGAAGGCACGCGCCGCTGCTCGGCCAGCAGCTGGTCGGCCAGCACGCGCGCGTTGCCGCTGCCGGCGCGCTCGCAGTCCTGGTCCGGGCTCGGTGCCTGCAGCAGCAGGTTCTGGTTGTCGTAGTAGCCCGAGATGTCGCTGAACAGCTCGACCGCGGTCTCGGGCGTGCCGAACACCGGCACGCCGGCTTCCTCCAGCCGCTGGCGCGCTGCGCTGACCTGCGCGCCGCCCATGAAGCAGCAGCAGATCGGCACCCGCGTGCTGCCGGCCAGCTCGACGATGCCCTGCGCGACGCGCTCGGGCTGCACCATCGCCAGCGGCGAGAGCACGACCAGCACCGCGCCGACCGATTCGTCGTCGCGCAGTGCGGCGATCGCCTGCAGGAAGCGCTCGGGCGTCGCGTCTCCGCCCAGGTCGACCGGGTTGGCGCCGTTCCAGTCGCGCGGCAGGAAGCGCTTGAGTGTGGCGACGGTTGCCTCCGACAGCGCAGCCAGAGGCACGCCGAGCGCGCGCGCCTGGTCCACGGCCATCGCCGCCGGACCGGTGCCGTTGCTGACCACCGCCAGTCGCCCGCCGCGCGGCTTGAAACCGGTCGCCAGCGCCTTGGCGGCATGGAACAGCTGGTTGATCCCGCGCACGCGGACCACGCCGGCGCGGCGCACGGCGGCGTCGAACACCGCGTCCGAAGTCGCGTCGGCCGCTGGGGCGCCGAGCTCGCTGGACTTGAACAGGATCACCGGCTTGCTGCGCGCGGCCGAACGCAGCGCGCTGACGAAGCGGCGCGCGTCGCGCACCCGCTCGACATGCAGCAGGATGTAGCGCGTGCGGTCGTCGTGGACCATGAAGTCAAGGATCTCGCCGAAGTCGATGTCGAGCGCATTGCCCAGCGACACGACCGACGAGACGCCGATGCGGTTCAGCGTGGCCCAGTCGAGCACCGAGGCGCACATCGCGCCCGACTGCGCGACCAGTCCGAGGTCGCCCGACAGCGGCGCGGTGTCGGTGAAGGTCGCATTGAGCGCCAGCCTGGGCCGCACGATGCCGAGCGACTTCGGGCCCAGGATGCGAACGCCCCAGTGCCGCCCGGCGTCGGCAATGCGCTTGTCGAGCGCTGACTGGCCGACGGTCGCCGGGCTGGTCACGATGACCAGATGCCGGATGCCGGCCTGCGCGCATTGCTCGATGATCAGCGGCATGGTTCGCGGCGGCGTGGTCGCGATCGCCAGGTCGACCCGGGCCCCGATCTGCTCGACCGAGGCGACGCAGGGCTGGCCGAGCACCTCGCTGTGCCTCGGGTTGACGGCCCAGACCTTGCCCTTGTAGCCGCCTGCGATCACGTTGCGCAGGATCACATGGCCGATCGCGTCGGGTTTGTCGGAGGCGCCGATGATGGCCAGACTTTGCGGTTCCAGCAGCGGCTTGAGATAGTGGGTATTCGGCATGGTGACGGGTCCAAGGCTTCAGCGTTTCACGATACCACTCGCAGGTGGCGTGCCACTGGCCCGATCGGGCGACGAGCAGCGGATCGGCTGCGTTCATACCTTTTGAATCTGCAATGATGCCAATAAGGTATCAATTTCACCATATTCAGGGTAAGTCCCAGGGGCGATTCAAGGGCAAACCCTGATCTTCCTTGATCCAGATCAAGGGTACAGTAACGATACATTCTTTCAATACCGAGGGTATATCTGTGAATCGTATTCTGAAAACGACAGCTCTGGCTGCAGGCCTGATGTGCGGCATGTTCGCAACCCAGGCCCAGGCCGAGACCATCACGATCAAGGTCCACCATTTCCTGAACGCCAACTCGGTCCAGCACACCAAGATGCTGCGCGGCTGGTGCGACAACATCGCCAAGGATTCCGCCAACCGTCTGCAGTGCCAGATCTTCCCGTCGATGCAGCTCGGCGGCACCCCGGCGCAGCTCTACGATCAGGCTCGCGATGGCGTGGCCGACGTGGTCTGGACCCTGCCTGGCTACACCTCGGGCCGTTTCCCGCGCGTCGAAGTGTTCGAGCTGCCCTTCACCATGACCAATGCCGAAGCGACCAGCGCCGCGGCTTGGGAATACTACGAGAAGCACGCCAAGGAAGAGTTCAAGGACACCAAGATGCTGGCCGTCCATGTCCACGGTCCGGGCAACATCTTCACCGCCAAGAAGCAGATCAAGACCCTGGCCGACATCAAGGGCCTGAAGCTGCGCGCCCCGACCCGCCTGACCACCAAGCTGCTCGCCAGCCTGGGCGCGACCCCGGTCGGCATGCCGGTTCCGGCCGTGCCTGACGCGCTGTCCAAGGGCGTGATCGACGGCGCCGTGATTCCGTACCAGGTCGCGCCCTCGATCAAGATCGACGAGCTGACCAAGTTCACCGCCGAGACCGACCGCAGCCAGCCGGCGCTCTACACCTCCTTGTTCGTGCTGCCGATGAACAAGGCCAAGTACGACTCGCTGCCGCCCGATCTGCAAAAGGTCATCGACAAGAACTCCGGTCGCGAACTGTCGGCCTGGCTCGGCAAGACCATGGCCGAGGACGACATCCCCGGCAAGGAAAAGATCGTCGCCGCCAAGAACATCGTCAGCGTGATCCCGGCCGCCGAACTGCAGAACTGGATCAAGGCTTCCGAAAACGTCGACGACGAATGGATGGCCGAAGTCGGCAAGAAGGGCATTGACGGCAAGGCCCTGCTGGCCGATGCCAAGGCGCTGATCAAGAAGTACACCAAGTAATCCTGATTGCGAGCCGACACCACGCCGGGGGCCCCAAGCTTCCGCGTGGTGTTGTTTCTTTGACTTCCATGCTATTGGAGCTTTTATCGTGCGAATACTCGGTATGTTGGCCAAGCTGTGCGCCATCCTGGCCGGTTTGCTGCTGACCCTGATCACCCTGGTCACCTGCTACAACCTGATCATGCGCAACTTCGTCGGCGAGTCGATGGTCGGCGCCTTCGAGCTGACCGCGGTCTCGACCGGCGCGGCGATCGCCCTGTTCATGCCGCTGGCGCAGGCGCGCCAGGGCCACATCATTGTCGATTTCTTCACCACCGGCCTGAGCGACGCGGCCAACGCCAAGCTCGACCGCTTCGGCGCCCTGATGCTGAGCTTGGTGTTTGTCTTCCTGGCCTGGCGGGTCTCGATCGGCGGCGTCAATGCCTACAACGCCGGCTCCCAGACCATGCTGATGGGCTTTCCCGAGTGGATCGTCTATGCCGCCATGGTGCCCCCCTTCATCGTGACCGCGCTGATCGGCTTGACCCAGACGGTTTTCGGCTTTGAATCCCTACAAAAAGAGCTCACCCCATGACCCCCATTGAATTGGCCGGCATCATTTTCGGCGGCATGCTGGTTTTCATGGCGATCCGGCTGCCGATCGCCATCAGCATGTTCCTGGCTGGCGCCACCGGCTACATCCTGCAGGCCGGCTGGCTGCCCTTTGCCGGCTTCATGAACACCCAGGCCTTCGCGCGCTTCGCGGGCTATGACCTGTCGGTGATTCCGCTCTTCATCCTGATGGGCTATTTCGCCACCAAGGGCGGCATCAGCAAGGACCTGTTCTCCTTTGCTGCGGCGGTCATGGGGCGCTTTCGGGGCGGCCTGGCCATGGCTTCGCTGCTGGCTTGCGCGGCCTTCGGTGCCATCAGCGGTTCCTCGGTTGCCACCGCCGCGACCATCACCGGCGTGGCATTGCCCGAGATGAAGCGCCACGGCTACTCCGGCCGCCTGGCCACGGGCACGCTGGCCGCTGGCGGCACGCTGGGCATCCAGCTGCCGCCTTCGGTGGTGCTGGTGATCTACGCCATCCTGACCGAGCAGAACATCTCCAAGCTGTTCGCCGCCGCGGTGGTGCCTGGACTAATCGCGCTGTTCGGCTACATTCTGGCAGTGGCGATCTACGTGCGCGTGGTGCCGGGCCAGGCGCCCGAGGTCGATCCCAACCGCGAACCCATGACGCTGGCCAAGGTCATCGGCGTGCTGCCCATCATCACGATCTTCTCGCTCGTGTTCGGCGGCATCTATGGCGGCTTCTTCACCCCGACCGAAGGTGCTGCCGTCGGCGCGGCCTCGACCCTGCTGATCGCGATCTTCAAGCGCGAGATGACCGTCGCCAAGCTGATGGACTGCTTCCTCGGCACGGCGGCCAGCGCGGCCATGATCTTCCTGATCTTCATCGGTGCCGACACCATGAACGCGGCGCTGGCGATGACCCAGGTGCCGAATCAGCTCGCCGGTCTCGTGGGTGGCTGGGGCCTGCCGCCGCTGATGGTGATCACCGCGATCCTGTTGTTCTATGTCGCGCTCGGCGCCGTGATGGACGAGATGTCGATGCTGTTGCTGACGGTGCCGATCTTCTTCCCGATGGTGATGGGCCTGGACTTCGGCATGCCCAAGGACATGGTCGCGATCTGGTTCGGCATCATGGTGCTGATGACGGTGGGCTTCGGGCTGATCGCTCCGCCCGTGGGCCTGAACGTCTATGTCGTCAACGGCATGGCGCAGACGGTGCCGATGGCCGAGAGCTACAAGGGCGTGATGCCCTTCCTGATCAGCGACGTGCTGCGCACCATGCTGTTCCTGTTCTTCCCGATCGTGCCGCTCTGGCTGGTGCAGTTCGCCAGCTAGGCTGGACTTCTTCATCCCAAAAAAAAGAGGCCCTTGACGGGCCTCTTTTTTTTGGGGTCTGGCAGGTCGGAATTACAGGTCGAGCAGGGCGGCTTGGAGCTGCTGCTGGAACAGTTCGGCATCACCCAGCGCATTGGCGTTGAGCAGCGCGAGCTTGACCAGGAACAGTTCGGTCTTGTCCTGGCCGGCCTGGTCGATGGCGCTGGCCAGGGCGTCGTAGACGGTTTCCAGGCCGTCGATCGTCAGTGTGTTTGATGTGGTCATGGTTTTTTCCTCTTACTGGGGCAGGGCGGCGTTGAGGGCGGCTTGCAGGCGCACGGCGTCGAGCGTCAGCCAGCGCGCGCAGACATGCTGGTCGGGGCGCAGCAGGTAGGCCGCACCGCTGGCCTGCACGCCGTAGCGGGCGCGCAAATGGCCGTCGGCATCGGCAAAGGTCTGGTCGGCACCGGCCACCGGCTGGGTGGCGCCGACGGCAGTCACGCGCAGCGTCACGCCCTTGGCGCGGGCCGCATCGACCACCGCCTGCAGCGCGGGGGAAATCGCCTGGCCTTCAGTGAAGTAGAGCAGGTCGAAGCCGCCGCCCAGGTGGTCGAGCAGGAAGTCGTTGGCCGCCAGCCGGACGTTCTGCGGCGGCGCGCCATGCGCCGGGCCGGCCTTGAACAGGCCGTTGTCGTCGCCGCGGCTGTTGAGCATCGAGTGGCTGTACTCATGCGGACGCGAGGTGCGCCAGTGGTAGAGCGGGCGCACGAATTCCTGCGTCAGCGACAGCGACAGCACGGCGTCGCGCAGCAGCTGGAAGCCGCCAGCCGGCGGCGTCATGAAGCGGGTACTCTTGCCGGCCTCGGCGATGATCTCGCGCGCCGCGCCGACGCGCTCGGCGCTGTAGTTGGCCAGCAGCTGCTGGCCGCCCAGGCCCTTGATCGCATGGGCCAGCTGCCAGCCCAGCGACTGCGCGTCCTGGAACGCGGTGTTGGCGCCGCGCACGCCGAAGATCGGCAGCAGGTGGGCGGCGTCGCCGGTGAAGATCACGCTGCCATGCACATAGTCGGGCAGGGTCAGGGTGCGGGCCGAGTAGACCGAGCTCCAGTCCATCTCCCAGGGCGTGCCGCCAAAGCCGATCATCTCGAGCTGGGCGTCGATGCGCTGTTTCAGCGACTCGGGGCGCAGCGCTTGCTCGGGCGTCTCGCCCTCGGGCAGCTGGTAGTCGACGCGCCAGATGCCGTTGGGCTCGCGGTGCATCAAAATGGTGTTGCCCGGATTCCATTCGGGGTCGAAATAGGCCAGCCGTTCGGTCGGCAGTGGCAGGTCGATCCGGATGTCGGCGATCACGAAGAAGCCCTCGTAGGAGGCGCCTTCCATCTGCAGCTCCATCGCGGTACGGATCGGCGAACGGCCGCCGTCAGCCGCGACCACCCAGTCGCTCTCGAGCTGGTACTCGCCCTCGGGCGTGTCGACGGTGACCCGGGCATAGCCTGCCTGCTGCTCGACCTGGACCACCTTGTTGCCCCAGCGGAAGTCGATCAGCGGGTTGGCCTGGCAGGCGTCATGGAGGTATTCCTCCATGTACTGCTGCTGCACGTTGATGATCGGGAAGAAGCGGTCGTCCGGGTCGTGCGGCGCTTCCATGCGGAACACGCGCTGGCCGCGGTAGAACGAGTTGCCGAAGCGCCAGGGCAGGCCGCCTTCGGTCATGCGGTCGGCCACGCCGACTTGCTGCAGGATTTCCATCGAGCGGCGGGTGAAGCAGATCGCGCGGCTGCCCTGCGAGAACTGCAGTTCGGCGCTCAGCACCACGCTGGCCACGCCGTGACGCGCCAGCTCCAGCGCCGTCACCATGCCCGACGGGCCGGAGCCGACGATCACGACTTTCTGCCGTTGCTGGGCCGGATGCCGGGACGCTAGCCAGGGCTGGAACACCTGGTACTGGTAGTAGATGGAAGGGCGGGCTTCGGTGGTCGGTTGGTGCATGGTCTGTCTCGGGTGGAACGTTCAGGATCGAAGGGAATGCTGGATCAGGCGGTCGAACAAGGCGCTCAGGCTGGCCTGCTCGTCGGCGTTCAGGCAGCCGAAGATTTCCTGGTTGCGCTTGTTGACCAGGACCATGGTGCGCGCGAAGGCCTGGCGGCCGGACTCGGTCAGCGTCAGCACCACGCCGCGGGCGTCGACGCTGTCGTGCTGCTTGCGCACCAGGCCCAGTTCGACCAGGGCCTGGGCGGCGCGGCTGGCCTGGCCCTTGTTCAGGTTGGCCTGCTGCGCCAGATCCTTGACCGACAGCGGCTCGAAGCTGCCGATGGTCGCCAGGCAGCGGCCGTCGCTGAGCGACAGGCCGGCCTCCCGGGGGTAGGCATGCTGGCTGTCATGGTCGGTCAGCTTGTGCAGCAGATGCAGCCGGTAGGTCAGCGTGCGCTCGAGCGACGGCTCTTGCGCTGGCGCCGGTGCGGGGTGGGTGCTATGGGGTGGGCGGGTCATGGATGGCGTCCTGTCTTGCCACGAATTCTAGTATTAGTTGGTTGCGCACGCAACTAAGTGCTTACCCTGATGTCAGGCTGGCCCAGTCAAGACCAAGGCCCGACCTGCAAGCAGGCCGGGCCGGGGCATCACGCGGGAGTTGGGTCCCGCGCCGGGTTCACTTGCCGAGGTACTTGCTGCCGATGCTGTGGACGGCCGCGGCCAGCTGGCCGCCGTCCAGACCGCGGGCATTGGCCTGCTTGATCCAGTCGGCCTCGACCGAAGCCGTGGTCTTCTTCATCGCGTTGTAGTCGGCGTCCTTGATCATCAGGGTCTTGTTGCCCTGGGCGGCCAGCTTCTTGCGCGTGTCGGCAATGCCTTCGTCCCAGGCCTTGCCAGTCAGGTCGACCAGGGCCTGGCCGCTGTGCTTGTCGATCACGGCCTTGAGTTCGGGCGCCAGGCTGTCGTACTTGGCCTTGTTCATCATGACCGCCATCGGCGTCTGGATGAAGCCGGGCTGGTGCGCCATGCCTTCCATGTGGTACTTGGTGACCTCGTCGACCTTGATCGCCGGCAGCACTTCCCACGGGATCATGGCGCCGTCGATCACGCCCTTGGAGATGCCCTCGGTCACCTGGGCCAGCGGCATGTTGACCGGGGTGCTGCCCAGGCTGGACAGGAACAGGGCGGCAAAGCGCGACGGGCTGCGTAGCTTGAGCCCCTTGATGTCGTCGGCCGACAGGATCGGCTTGCTGGCGGTGCTGATCACGCTGTTGCCGCCGCTGTGGATGGCCAGCAGCTTGAAGTCCTTGAAATCGGTCAGCGCGTGCTGCTGGACATAGTCCCACATCGCGCGCGAGGCGGCCAGGCCGTCGCCCGGCAGCGTGAACGGCAGCTCGAGCGCCTCGGTGCGCGGAAAGCGCCCGGTCGAGTAGCTCGGCGAGGTCCAGACCACGTCGGCCACGCCGTTCTTGACCTGGTCGGCCAGTTGTGCCGGCGTGCCGCCGAGCGCGAGCGAGGGGTAGAGCTGGCATTTCATCTTGCCGCCCGAATCCTTCTCGATCGCGGCGCACCAGGGCAGCGCCACCTTCTGGTTGAAGCCCGAGTTCGCCGGCAGGAAATGCGAGAACTTGATCGTGACGGTCTGGGCCTGGGCCGCTGCGGCGCCGAACAGGGCCGGCAGCGCCAGGCTCAGGCCGGCGAGCAGCTGGCTCGAGGTCGAGCGCCAGCGGGGAGTCGCAGTCGACTGGAACTTGTGGCTGAGAGTGGATTTCATGGGCGCACCTTTTGGTCTTTTTAAGGTTATTTCTAATATCGTTATTCTGCGCCTGGCCCCAGGGTTGAAATGCTGGGGTTTTCCCCTAGGCAGCGATTGAGCGCGGGTTTTGCCGTGCAATTGCCTAAGAAAACGGCAAAAACCTAGAAATTTGCGACTACAAGGGTTAACCCCAATCAAAAACCAGACCAAGGCATGAGAACATAAAGTTATCAAACATAACTTGTAGTCTGTTCTTCAACTTCCAGCCGAGTCGATCATGAGCCACTTGTCCACCCCTTCCGTCCAGGACCCCGTGCAACTGGAAATGCGCGGCAGCGTCGCCCTGATCCGCCTGTGCCGCCCGGCCAAGCGCAATGCGCTCAACGATGGCCTGATCCTGGCCTTGCGCGACATCTTCCAGAACCTGCCCAAGGAGGCGCGCGCGGCCGTCATCCACGGCGAGGGCGATCATTTCTGCGCCGGCCTGGACCTGTCCGAGCTGCAGGAGCGCGATGCCGGCGAAGGCGTGCAGCATTCCCGCCTGTGGCACAGCGCGCTCGAATGCGTCGAGAAGGGCACGGTCCCGGTGGTCGCGGCGCTGCATGGCGCCGTGGTCGGCGGCGGCCTGGAGCTGGCGAGTGCCTGCCATATCCGCGTCGCCGACGAGTCGGCCTTCTTTGCCCTGCCCGAGGGCACGCGCGGCATCTTCGTCGGCGGCGGCGGTTCGGTGCGCATCCCCAAGCTGATCGGCGTGGCCCGCATGACCGACATGATGCTGACCGGCCGCGTCCACGACGCCGTCAATGGCGAGCGCATCGGCCTGGCGCAGTATCTGGTGCCGACCGGCAGCGCGCTCGACAAGGCCATCGAGCTGGCGACCCGCATCGCCACCAATGCCCCGCTGACCAACTACGCGCTGATGCATGCGCTGCCGCGCATCGCCGAGCAGCCGGCCGACCATGGCCTGTTCACCGAGGCGCTGATGTCCTCGATCGCGCAATCGGCGCCCGAGGCCAAGGCCCGCGTGCGCGCCTTCCTCGAAGGCAAGGCGGCCAAGGTGCAGAAGGCCTGAGCGGCCCCGAGCGCAGCGCAGAACCCACCGCAGAGGAGATCAAAAAAATGAATTTCGACCAGTCCCCCCAGTACCGCCCGCTGATTTTCGGCGTGACCCGGGTCAAGCTGCGCGACGGCGCGCCCGGCACCCATTACCTGCAGGCCGATCAGCCGCTGCTGCCTTACCCCGAACGCATGACGGACCGGCTGCAGCATTGGGCCGAAACCGTGCCGACGCGCACCTTCATGGCGCGCCGTGTCAGGCAACCCGACGGCAGCCTGGGCGACTGGAGGCATGTCAGCTATGGCGAGGCCTGGCAGGTCGGGCGCCGCATCGCGCAGGCCATCATCAACCGTGGCCTGAGCGTCGAGCGCCCGGTCGTGATCCTGTCCGAGAACAGCCTCGAGCACGCGCTGCTGTCGCTGGGCTGCCTGATCGCCGGCGTGCCCTTCGTGCAGACCTCGCCGGCCTATTCGCTGATCAGCCAGGATTACGACAAGCTGCGCCATGTGATCAACACCGTCACGCCGGGCCTGCTGTTCGCGAGCGATGCCGCGCGCTACGGCAAGGCGCTGCAGGCGGTGGCGACCCCCGAGATGGAGCTGGTGCTGGTCGAGGGCGAGCTGCCCGGGCTGGCCAGCACGGCGTTCGACGCGCTGTGCGCCACGCCCGAGACGCCGGCGGTCGATGCCGCGATGGCCGCCACCGGCCCCGACACCATCACCAAGTTCCTGTTCACGAGCGGCTCGACCAAGCTGCCCAAGGCCGTCATCAACACCCAGCGCATGTGGTGCGCCAACCAGCAGCAGATGGTGCAGTCGATGCCGGTGCTGGCGCAGCAGCCGCTGGTGCTGCTCGACTGGCTGCCCTGGAACCACACCTTCGGCGGCAACCACAATGTCGGCATGGTGCTGTATCAAGGCGGCACGCTCTATATCGACGACGGCAAGCCGACGCCGGCGCTGATGGCTGAAACGCTGCGCAACCTGCGCGAGATCGCGCCGTCGGTGTATTTCAACGTGCCGACCGGCTTCGAGGCGATCGCCGCCGCGATGAAGACCGATGCCCAGCTGCGCAAGACCCTGCTGTCGCGGGTGCAGATGTTCTTCTACGCCGGCGCGGCGCTGGCCCAGCCGATCTGGGACAGCCTGTTCGAGACCGCGGAGCAGGAGATCGGCCAGCGCATCGTGATGACCTCGGGCCTGGGCATGACCGAGTCCGGTCCGTTCGGCCTCTATGTGACCGGCCCCGAGCTCAAGGCTGGCGACCTCGGCGTGCCGACGCCGGGCATGCAGGTCAAGCTGGTCGACCTGCAGGGCAAGACCGAGATCCGCTACCGCGGCCCCAACATCACGCCGGGCTACTGGCGCGCGCCGCAGGAGACCGCCGAGGCCTTCGACGAGGAGGGCTATTTCAAGTCGGGCGACGCGGTCAAGTGGATTGACGAGACCGACATCCACCTGGGCCTGAAGTTCGACGGCCGCATCGCCGAGGACTTCAAGCTCGCCACCGGCACCTTCGTCAGCGTCGGCCCGCTGCGCGCCAAGATCATTGCCGCCGGCGCGCCCTATATCCAGGATGTCGTGATCACGGGCCTGAACCTGAAGGAGGTCGGCGCCATGGTGTTCCCGACCCAGGCCGTGCGCGCGCTGTCCGGGCTGCCGGCCGATACCTCGATGCACGAGGTGGTCGACAGCGTGCCGGTGCTCGAGAAGTTCCAGCAGATCGTCAACGAACTGGCCAAGAGCGCCACCGGCAGCGCCAACCGCATCGCGCGCCTGTGCCTGCTGGCCGATGCGCCGACCGTGGACCGGGGCGAGATCACCGACAAGGGCTCGATCAACCAGCGCGCCGTGCTGACGCATCGCGCCAATACCGTCGACAAGCTGCACGCCGACGAGCTGCACTACATCCTCAAACCCCAAATCTGAAAGCAGGCAACACCATGGCACAGCAAGGATTCTTCAACGCCTTCGACAACGTCTGGCTGCTCGACGGCGTTCGCACCCCGATGGTCGACTACTGTGGCGCGATCGGCCATGTGTCGCCGACCGACCTCGGCATCAAGGCCGCGCGCGCGGCACTGGAGCGCGCTGGCGTGCCGGGCTCGGACATCGGTTCGGTCATCACCGGCAACATGGCGCCGGGCGACTTCGACCAGTTCTTCCTGCCGCGCCACATCGGCCTCTATGCCGGCGTGCCGCAGCAGGTGCCGGCGCTGATGGCGCAGCGCATCTGCGGCACCGGCTTCGAGCTGTTCCGCCAGGCCGGCGAGCAGATCGAGTCGGGCGCCTGCGACGCCGCGCTGGTGGTCGGCACCGAGAGCATGACGCGCAATCCGATCGCGGCCTTCGACCACCGCACCGGCTTCAAGCTCGGCGCGCCGGTCGGCTTCAAGGACTACATGTGGGAGGCGCTGAAGGACCCGGCCGCCGGCATCAACATGATCCAGACCGCCGAGAACCTGGCGAAGCAATACGGCATCAGCCGCGAGGAAGTCGACCAGTTCGCCTCCGACTCGTTTGCCAAGGCGGTCGCGGCGCAGCAAAGCGGCTTCCACGCTGGCGAGATCGTGCCGATCGTGAGCGAGAAGTTCGAGCTCGAGGGCTACCAGCCGCGCGGCATCAAGCTGCAGGGCAAGCTGACCGAGGTCAGCGCCGACACCCACGCCCGGATCTCGCCGGTCGAGGTGCTGGCCAAGCTGCGCCCGGTCTACGAGGGCGGCGTGCAGACCGGCGGCAACAGCGCGGCACTGGTCGACGCGGCAGCGGCCTGCGTGGTCGCCTCGGGCAACTATGTCAAGGCCAACGGCAAAAAACCGCTGGCGCGCGTGGTCGCCGCCGCCGTCGTCGGCGTGCCGCCCGAGATCATGGGCATCGGCCCGGCGCCGGCGATCCGCCTGCTGCTCGAGCGCACCGGCCTGACACTGGCCGACATCGGCCGCTTCGAGATCAACGAGGCGCAGGGTGCGCAGACCCTGGCCGTGGGCCGCGAGCTGGGCCTGGACCTGGCCCGCCTCAACGTCAACGGCGGTGCGATCGCGCTGGGTCATCCGCTGGCTACCACCGGCGTGCGCCTGACGCTGACGCTGGCGCGCGAACTGCAGCGCTCGGGTCAACGCTACGGCATTTCGAGCGCCTGTGTCGGTGGCGGCCAGGGCATCGCGCTGCTGATCGAGAATCCGGCTGCAGCCTGAACAAACGGCTGTCAAGCTTTTCACACCATTCGCATCACAGGAAGATCATGAACATCGAAGGTAAAGCAGCACTCGTGACCGGCGGCGGCTCCGGCCTCGGCGAAGCCACCGCGCGCGAGCTCGCACGCCTGGGCGCCAAGGTCGCCGTGCTCGACGTCAACCTCGACAACGCGCGCCGCGTCGCCGAAGACATCGGCGGCATCGCGCTGCTGTGCGACGTGACCAGCCCGGACAGCGTGCAGGCCGCGATCGAGACCGCCGCCGCTGCCCATGGGCCGGCGCGCATCCTGATGCAGATCGCCGGCATCGGCACCGCCAAGCGCGTGATCGCCCGCGACGGCAGCCCGGCGCCGCTGGAGGACTTTGCCAAGGTGGTCAATGTCAACCTGATCGGCAGCTACAACGTCGCGCGCCTGTTCGCGGCCGCCTGCGCCAAGACCGAGCCGCAGCAGGATGGCGAACGCGGCGTGATCGTGTTCACCGCCTCGGTCGCCGCTTTCGACGGCCAGGTCGGCCAGCAGGCCTACAGCGCCTCCAAGAGCGGCGTGGTCGGCATGACGCTGCCGATGGCGCGTGACCTGGCGCAGTACGGCATCCGGGTCTGCACCGTTGCGCCGGGCCTGTTCGCGACCCCGCTGATGGGCACCCTGCCCGAGCCGGTGCAGGCTTCGCTGGCGGCGAGCATTCCCTTCCCCTCGCGCCTGGGCAAGCCCAGCGAGTTCGCCGAGCTGGCCTGCCACATCGTGAGCAACGGCCATCTCAACGGCGAGACGATCCGGCTCGACGGCGCGCTGCGCCTGGCACCGCGCTGATCCCCCAACGACCACAGGACCCTTCCATGAGCAAGACCATCGTCTATGAAGTCGAAGTGATGTTCGGCGACTGCGACCCCGCCGGCATCGTGTTCTTTCCCAACTATTCGAAGTGGATGGACGGCGCCTCGCTGAACTTCTTCCGCCAATGCGGCCTGCCGCCCTGGCGCGAGCTCAAGAAGACGCGCGGCATCATCGGCAACCCGCTGCTCGAGATCCACACCAAGTTCATGCGCCCGGCCACCTATGGCGAGCGGCTGCAGATCCACACCAGCATCATCGAGTGGCGCGACAAGGTCTACATCCACAAGCATGTGGTCAAGCGCGGCGACGAGGTGCTGTGCGAGGGCACCGAGACCCGTGCCTTCGTCGTCCATCCGCCCGAGGACCCGGACCGCATCAAGGCGATCCAGATCCCCGAGGACATCAAGGCCATGTGCAGCTGATTGCTGCCGTCAACCCGCCATCGACCAGAAAAAACCAGGAGACAAGAAATGACTACTCGACGCGCCTTCACCCAATCCCTGCTCGGATCCGCCGCCCTGTCGGCCTTCGGCCTGCCGCTGGCCGCCCAGGCCCAGGGCAGCCTGGACATGGCCAAGATCCTGGTCGGCTTCCCGCCGGGCGGCACCACTGACGCCCTGTCGCGCCGTGTCGCTGACAAGCTGCGCGGCAGCTATGCCAACAACGTGATCGTCGAGAACAAGCCGGGCGCCGGCGCCCAGATCGCGATCAGCGCGCTCAAGACCGCACCGGCCGACGGCAGCACGCTGCTGCTGACGCCTTCTTCGATGCTGTCGGTCTACCCCTTCACCTACGCCAAGCTGCCCTACACGCTGGATGACCTGGCGCCGGTATCGGTCGCCTGCTTCTTCAGTCACGGCTTTGGCGTCGGCCCGGCCGTGCCCGCCAGCGTCAAGACCATCAAGGACTTCGTGGCCTGGGCCAAGGCCAACCCGGACCGGGCCAACTTTGCCTCGCCCGCCGCCGGCTCGATCCCGCACCTGACGGCGGCGCTGTTCAACAAGCTGTCCAAGGCCGACCTGCAGCATGTGCCGTACAAGGGCTCGGCGCCCGGCATCCAGGACCTGCTGGGTGGCCAGGTGTCGTCGATGTGCTCGCCGGTGGGTGACTACCTGCCGCACCTGAAGTCGGGCCGACTGCGCCTGCTGGCTACCTCGGGCCCGCAGCGCTCGCCGTTCACGCCCGATGTGCCGACCTTCAAGGAGCAGGGCATCGACATCGCGGTGCGCGAGTGGTATGGCTTCTTCCTGCCGGCCAAGGCCACGCCCGATGTGCGTCGCCGCGCCGCCGCCTACCTGCAGCCGGCCCTGGCCAGCAAGGACCTGATCGACAGCATGGCCCAGGTCGGCATGGAGGTTCAGTCCTCGACCCCCGACCAGCTGGCTGCCTGGCTGAAAGCCGATGCCGACCAGTGGCGCGGCATCGTCAAGGAAATCGGTTTCTCGGCCGATTCCTGATCCTGTCCGGGGGGCCGAGTCCCGGACCAGGCCCCCGCGCTGAATTCCCGAATACCTGCAGCCGCCTCTGCGGCATGTCATCCAAGACCCCGCCATGAACGCCTACCGCCCCCAAGCCGCCGACATCGGCTTCATCCTGTTCGACGTCCTGCAAACCCAGGACCGCCTGGCCCAGCTGCCGGCGCTGGCCGACAACGCCGACCCCGACCTGCTGCGCCAGGTGCTGGAAGAAGCCGGCAAGTTCGTCGGCGAGGTGGTCGCGCCGCTGAATCGCGATGGCGACGAGATCGGTGCGCGCTTCAAGGACGGCGCGGTGACCATGCCGCCCGGCGCGCGCGCGGCCTACCAGGCCTTCTGGCAGGCCGGCTGGCCGGCGCTGTCGGGCGCGACCGAGGACGGCGGCCAGGGCCTGCCGACGGTGCTCGAGATGGTGCTCTACGAATGGCTCAGCGGCGCCAACCTGGGCTGGACCATGGCGCCGGGCCTGCTGCACGGCGCCTCCGAATGCATCAAGCACCATGCCAGCCCGGAGCTGAAGGCGAACTACCTCGAGAAGCTCGTCACCGGCGAGTGGCTGGCCACCATGTGCCTGACCGAGCCCCATGCGGGCAGCGACCTCGGCCTGGCCCGGACCAAGGCGCTGGCGCAGCCCGACGGCAGCTATGCAGTCAGCGGCACCAAGATCTTCATCTCGGGCGGCGAGCATGACCTGAGCGACAACATCGTGCACCTGGTGCTGGCGCGCCTGCCCGACAGCCCGCCCGGCCCCAAGGGCCTGTCGCTGTTCCTGGTGCCCAAGTTCTACCAGGACGGCACGCGCAGCGCGGTGGTCTGCGAGCGCATCGAGGAGAAGATGGGCCTGCACGGCAGCCCGACCTGCGTCATGCGCTTTGACGAGGCGCGCGGCTGGCTGGTCGGCGAGCTCGGCAAGGGGCTCAATGCGATGTTCCTGATGATGAACGCCGCGCGCCTGCATGTGGCGCTGCAGGGCGTGGGCCTGCTCGACGCCGCCTGGCAGAAGGCCGATGGCTACGCCCGCGAGCGGCGCCAGATGCGCGCGCCGGTGCGGCTCGATCCGGCCCAGCCGGCCGATCCGATCATCGAACACCCGGCGGTGCAGCGCCTGCTCGATACCCAGCGCGCCTGGGTCGATGCCGGCCGCGTGCTGGCCTACCGCACCGCGATCGAGCTCGATGTCGCCAAGCACCACCCCGACGCCGCGCAACGCCAGCAGGCCAACCAGTGGTGCGCGCTCGTGACCCCGCTGCTCAAGGCGAGCTGGACCGACCAGGCCTTCCACGGCGGCAGCGACTGCCTGCAGGTCTTCGGCGGCCATGGCTATGTGCGCGAATGGGGCATCGAGCAGATCGTGCGCGACTCGCGCGTGGCGATGATCTACGAAGGCACCAACGAGATCCAGGCCCAGGACCTGCTGTTCCGCAAGGTGCTGGCCGACCAGGGCGCGGGCCTGCTCGCGACGCTCGACGGGCTCTGGCAGGACCTGGCCCGGCTCGACTCGGCCGCCGCGGCGCGCGCACGCACCGGCCTGGAGCAGCTGCGCGACCTGGTCGGGCTGCTGCAGGCTGGCGGTCCGGGCCTGGCGCTACAGCTGTATCCGGTCGCGGGCGATTTCCTGCGCGTCGTCACGCTGACGCTGATGGCCTGGGCCTGGGCAAGGCTTGACGCCGCCGGCGCAGCCGGTCAGGGCGGCGCGGCTTTCGCGCGCTGGGTCTGGCCCGAGCTCGCCATGCGCCAGCTCATGATTCGCCGGGCCTTGGGTGCGGTTGCCTGAAGCCCCCCTATGATGGCGGCCTGATTCACCAGCCATGCCCCTGACCATGACAGAGCCCCGCCCGGTTCGCCTGCCCGATCCTCCGTTGCCGATCACGCCTCCAGCTCAGCCCGAGGCAGACCCGGCGCCGGTCGCGGCCGGACTGGCGGTGGAGCGGGTCGATACCTCCTTCCTCGAGACGCTGATCGGCTACAACGCGCGCCGCGCGGCACTGACCATCATCGCGACCTTCATTCCGCGCATGGCGCAGTTCGGCCTGCGTCCGGTCGAGTTCTCGGTGCTGACGCTGATCGGGCACAACCCGGGTATCACGGCGCGCCAGCTGTGCGCGACGCTCGACCTGCAGCCGCCCAATCTGGTCGGCATGATCAAGGGCCTGGAAAAGCGCAGCCTGCTCGAGAAGCGCGATCACCCGAGCGACCGCCGGGCCCAGGGCCTGCACCTGACGCAAGAAGGCGAAAGCACACTTGAGCAGGCACAGGCCACCGCGCTGGCGCTCGAGGTCGATGCCACCCCGCGCCTGACCCCGCTCGAGCGCGTCACGCTGCTGCGGCTGCTGCGCAAGATCTACCAGCCCGATCACTGAAGGCTGGTCCTCAGACCCCAAGACCTCCTGGCCCGAGCGGCCGTTATTCGATATTAATTTGGAGCTGAACATGAAGATTCTCGTCCCCGTCAAGCGCGTGGTGGACTACAACGTCAAGGTGCGGGTCAAGGCCGACGGCACGGGCGTGGACATTGCGAATGTCAAGATGAGCATGAACCCGTTCGACGAGATCGCGATCGAGGAAGCG
>JAPLPQ010000034.1 GCA_026400105.1 Burkholderiales bacterium | reverse complement strand
TCATGCCGTGCCCGGCATGGGCGATCCCGCGCCCGACTGGCTGGTCGTCGGCGAGGCGCCGGGCGAGGAGGAGGACCGCCAGGGCCTGCCCTTCGTCGGCCGCGCCGGCCAGCTGCTCGACCGCATGCTGGCCGCGATGGACCTGTCGCGCGAGCACAAGGTCTACATCGCCAACGTGATCAAATGCCGTCCGCCGCAGAACCGCAACCCAGATCCGGTCGAGATCACGCAGTGCGAGCCCTGGCTGCTGCGCCAGATCGAGCTGCTGCAGCCGCGCTTCATCCTCGCGCTCGGGCGCTTCGCGGCGCACACGCTGCTGGCCCATTCGACCCAGCCCGGCGCCGAGGCGCTGCGCAAGCTGCCGCTGGGCAAGTTGCGCGGCCAGGTGCACGAGGTCGAGATCGCCGGCCGGCGCCTGCCGCTGGTCGTCAGCTACCACCCGGCCTATCTGCTGCGCAGTCCGGGCGAGAAGGCCAAGTCCTGGGCCGATCTCTGCCTGGCGCTCGATGCCTTCGGGCGGCTGCCGCCGCGCGGCTGAGCCCAGTCAAGGCGCCGACCCGGCCGATGCCAGGCCAGCGTCCGGCTCAGTCCTCGCCCAGCGAAACCCCGATCTGTCTTGCCGTGCGCAGCAGCGGATGGTCGAGCGGTACCTGGCGCGACTGGTGCGCGACCTCGGCCAGCGGCAGGCTGGCCAGCCGTTCGCACTGCAGCGTGACCATGCGGTTGAACTGTCCTGTCATCAGCAGCTGCGCGGCCTCGTTGCCGAATTGCGTCGCCAGCACGCGGTCGAACGGGGTCGGCGCGCCGCCGCGCTGCACATGGCCCAGCACGGTCGCGCGCACCTCGCTCTCCAGCAGTGGCTGCAGTTGTTCGCGCAGCGCGTGCGCCACGCCGCCGAGCCGGATCGGGTCCGGGCTGTCGGCCACCTGGCGCTCGATCGTCAGCGCACCGCCGTGCGGTTTGGCGCCTTCGCCGATGCAGATCAGGCTGTGGCGCCCGCGCTGCTCGCGCTCGCGGCAGACGGCGGCCACCGCCTCGACCGAATAGTCGATCTCGGGCAGCAGGATCACGTCGGCGGCGCCGGCCAGCCCGGCCTCGAGCGCGATCCAGCCCGCGTAGCGGCCCATGGTCTCGACGATCATGACCCGGCCGTGGCTCTGGCCGGTGGTCTGCAGGCGCTCGATCGCCTCGGTCACGGTCGCGACCGCGGTGTCGAAGCCGAAGCTGCGCTCGCAGCCGACGATGTCGTTGTCGATCGTCTTGGGCACGCCGACCACCGGCAGGCCGCGTTGAGCGATGCCATGCGCGATCGCCATTGTGCCGTCGCCGCCGATCGCGACCAGCGCGTCCAGGCCCAGCGCGCGTGCGTTCGCCATGGCCTGGGCCGCGCTGGCCGCGCTGGCCAGCGGATTGGCCTTGTTGCTGGTGCCCAGGATGGTGCCGCCCTGCATCAGGATGCCGCTCACGCTGTCCCAGTCGAGCGGCCGTGTCAGCGGGGCCTCGCCCATCAGCCCGGCAAAACCGTTGCGGATGCCGATCACCTCGGCGCCGCATTGCCGCAGCAGCGACTTGGTGACCGCGCGGATCACCGCATTGAGTCCGGGGCAGTCGCCGCCGCCCGTCAGCACGCCTATGCGCATATCGGTCTCCTGGTAGCGGCCCGCTGGCGGGCCTGGCTTACTGGCTGCGTGGCCACAGCGCCCAGAGTTCGAGCGGCTGCTTGAGCCCGGCGGCCAGGGTGTAGGCGTCGTCGCCCCAGCCCGTGAAATAGTCAGCGCGCACCGCACCGATGATCGCGCTGCCGGTGTCCTGCGCCAGCACGAGCTTCTCGAACTGCGCGGCTGGGCCGGCGCTGCGCAGCCAGACCGGGGTGCCGTAGGGGATGCTGTCGCGGTCGACCGCGATCGAGCGGCCCGGCGTCAGCGCCACGCCCTGCGCCCCGCGCGGACCGAAGCGGGCCTCGAATTCGCCCAGGGTTTCCTCGCGGAAGAAGACCACGCGCGGGTTGGCGGCCAGCATCTCGGGCAAGCGGCCCGGGTTCTGCTGGGCCCAGGCGCGGATCGCCTCCCAGCTGCCGGTCTGGATCAGCTTGCGGTCCAGCAGCCAGCGCGCCACGCTCTGGTAGGGCTGGCCGTTGTTGCCGGCATAGGCCAGCCGCACCTGGCGCTGGCTGCCGTCGGGCTCGGTGATGTTGAGCCGGCCCGAGCCCTGGATCTGCAGCAGCAGCGCGTCGATCGGATCGGCCAGCCAGGCGATTTCCTGGCCCTTGAGCGCGGCCCTGGCCTGTGGCGAGCTGTTCATTTCCTGTCGGTTGTACCAGGGCGTTCCGTTCCTGATTCCCGCCGGCAGTCGGTACAGCGGCACGCTGAAGCTGGCATTGGGCAGCCGGCTCGCGCTCATGACCGGTTCGTAGTAGCCGGTCAGCAGCCCCCTGGTCTCGCCGGCCGGTGCGCTCAGGCGATAGGGCTGCAGGCGCCGCATCAGCCAGTCATGCTGTTCCTCGGCGCTGGCGAGCGTGAGCTGGCGCACCTCGGCGCAGACCGGGCCGAAGCCCGGCGCGGGTCGCTCGCAGCTGCGCAGCCAGGCGTTCCAGGCCTCGTGCAGCGCATCAAAGCCCCAGCCCGGCAGTTCGCTCCAGCGCGCCGGGGTCCAGACGCTCTTGCCGCGGGCGATGGTCTCCGGCAGCGGCTGGCTGTCGGCCCATTGCCAGGCGGCCGAGCTTTGCGGCGTGACCACCGCGGTGCGCCCCGCCAGGTCGGGCGTGGCCTCACGCGGCAGCGCCACGCGTTCCTGCGGCAGCGGCAGGGTGTTGCAGGCCGCCAGCAGAGCGGCGCCGACAAGCATTGCCGCCCGGCGCAGCAGGGCCGCGCCAGGCGGGCGTGCCAGGCCGCGGGGCGGCGTCGGGGAGGGCAGGGTCAGGCTGTTCATGCCTGAAATTTTCGCACGGGCGAGCCCTGCCAGGGGGTTGCGCGTCTCAGAGCCTGCGATGCTGCAGCGCGGGCAGCTGCTGGCGCACCGATTGCAGCCGTTCGCGCTCGAGTTCGCAGACCACCAGGCCGGCGCCGACTGCATGCTGGCCCAGGATAGCTCCCCAGGGGTCGACCACCAGGGTCTGGCCCCAGGTGTGGCGACCGTTCTCGTGCAGGCCGCCCTGGGCGCTCGCGATCACGAAGGCCTGGTTCTCGACCGCACGCGCCCGCAGCAGCAGCTCCCAGTGCGCCTGACCGGTCGTGTAGGTGAAGGCCGAGGGCACGACCAGGATGTCGGCCGCGAGCTGGCGGTAGAGCTCGGGAAAGCGCAGGTCGTAGCAGACGCTTAAGCCCACGCGCCAGTCCTTGCCGCTGCGGTCCTTCAGCGTGAAGGCGGTCGGCTGGTCGCCTGCGACCAGCGCGGCGGCTTCGTCGTAGCGTTCGCGGCCGTTGTCGTAGCGGAACAGGTGGATCTTGTCGTAGCGGGCCGCGACCTTGCCCTTGGGGTCGTAGACCATGCAGGCATTGGCCGCGTGCTCGGGGTCGTCGGTGGCCATCGGCAGGGTACCGCCCACGATCCAGAGGCCGAGCTCGCGTGCGGTATCTGACAGGAAGTCCTGCACCGTGCCCAGGCCGGGCGTCTCGGCCAGCAGCAGCTTGTCGCGGTCGCTGCGACCCATGAAGCAGAAATACTCGGGCAGCACGGCGAGCTCGGCGCCGGCCGCGGCCGCTTGGTCGAGCAGGCGGTGCGCCTGGGCCAGGTTGCGGTCGACGCTGATTTCCGAAACCATCTGAATGGCGGCGACTTTCATGGTTGTCCTCCTTGGGTTTTTTCCGGTAGCTTAGCCGCGCCGGGCTCGACCTTCTCGACTTTCGGGTCATACCATGACCCACTGACATGGAACTGTTGTGTCGCTGCCGCCCGCAGCGGCTTGCCGATCAGGTATTGCGCCACGAAACTGCCGAGCCCGACGGCCGGATGCACCAGGCTGGCCATCAGCGAGGCGCCGCCGGCATTGAGCTCGGGGATCACGAGCGCCGAGAGATCCTGCGTTTCCTGGCCGAGGTCGGCCGATCCGTCGAGGAAGACCACCGCGTTGACGCCCCGCATCTGCAGGTTGTCGCTGCTGATCACGCCCTGGGCGATGCGGGCGCTCCCGCGCACCGAATCGAAGGCGAAGCCCTCGCTGAAGATGTCGCGGAAGTCCAGCGTCAGCC
>JAPLPQ010000097.1 GCA_026400105.1 Burkholderiales bacterium | reverse complement strand
CGCGCACCGATCCGAGCGGTGCGGCGGGCGGCAGCGCGATCGCGCTCGGCAGCGGCGAGCGCGGCGCCTGGCGCTGCAGATGCTCGAGCGCCATCTCGAGCGTGGCGCGCTTGTCTGCCTGCAGCGCGAAGCGGGCCGGCTCGCGCACGCCCTGCGCCGGTGCGAGCCGGGCCTCGGCGTCGAGCGCGGCGATGTCGCGCGCATCGCGCGCCTGCAGCAGACGGAAATGCTCGCCGGCATAGCCCAGTCCGGTCAGCAGCGACTGGGCGACTTCAAGCTGCTCGCGCAGCGCGCGCAGGTAGTCGGGTGCCTCGGCGTCGGTGGTCAGCAGCCAGACCTGGCTGGCGCCCTGCGCGACCGCGGACAGCCAGAACTCGATGCCGAGACTGGCGACATGGCGCAGCGGCCAGGGCAGCACGCGCGCCGGCACGCCGTTGATGCTGCGGTCGAGCCGGGCCGCGCGGCCCCAGTCGTCGATCAGCCGGCTGCCGGCCTCGTCGCTGTGCAGCAGCAGGACGGCGTCGCGACCGCCAGCGCGGGCATAGGTGGAGAGCAGGCGGCGCAGCTTGTCGCCCTGGTGCCCCAGGCTGGGGTAGCTGTAGGACAGCGCCCCGCTCGGGCAGACCGTGCTGCAGGCGCCGCAGCCGGCGCACAGGTGTGGATCGACATGGATCTGCGCCCGCGCCTTGTCAGCGCCGCTGCTGCGGCTGAAGATCGCCGAGGCCGAACAGATGTCGATGCAGGCGCTGCAGCCGGTCTTGCCGTTGCGGCCGTGCGCGCACAGGCGCGACTGGTACTGGACGAAGCGCGGCTGCTCGAACTCGCCGACCTGGTCGCGCAGGCTCAGCAGCGCGGCGAGCTGGGTCTCGGCATCGGCCCGGGGCGGCAGGTGGAAATAGCCCTGCGGCTTCTGGTGCTGGCTGAAGGCCGGGGTCTCGCGCAGGTCCAGCACCAGGTCGAAGCGCTCGCTCTGGGACTGCGGCGCGCGCTGGAAGTCGATCGCGCCGGCGGCCTCGCAGACGCGCACGCAGTCGCGGTGGCCGCTGCAGGCCTGCAGGTCGATCTGGTAGTCGAGGCCGATCGCGCCTTCGGGGCAGGCATCGACGCAGGCGTTGCAGCGGGTGCAGAGGTCGAGCGCAATCGGGTTGTTGGCGCTCCACTCGAGCTCGAAGGCGCCGAGCCGACCGCTCAGGCGCTGCAGCTGGCCGGCCAGCACCGGATGGCGCCGCTCCTGGCGCCCGGCGCCGCCCGTGGCGAACAGGGTCAGCTCGAGCGCGTCGTCGAGCCGGGCCGCCAGCGCCTCGGCGCGCTCGAGCGGTCCGATCACGAGCAGCCGGCCCTCGCTGCGAAAGCTCACGGTCGGCACCGGATCGGGGTCGGGCAGCTGGGCCAGCGCGAGCAGCGCCGCCATCTTCGGGGTGGCCTGCCTGCCTTCGCGGCCCCAGCCGCCGGTCTCGCGCAGGTTGACGAAGCGGATCGGACGCGACTCGGGCGACGGCGCGCCCTCGGTCTGCGCCGCCAGCTCGGTGAACAGGCGGCGCTCCTGGGTGCAGGCGACCAGCAGCGGCTCCGGGCTGCCATCCCTGGCTGCGCGCTGGAACGTCGGCGCCTCCCGGCGGCACAGGGTGCTGTGCTCGACCAGCGTTTCGCCCAGGGCGCGACCCAGGGCCGACGCGTCGAGCGGGAGGGTACGGTTGCAGTTGCAGATCAGGGTGGTCATGGTGCGGGATCGGAAGGCTGCTGGGCCGTTGCGGGGTCTTCGGGTCCGGACTCTAGAGCGCCGGCGGAGGTCAAAGGCTCGATCCGGGTGGCAGCGCTGGCTGGGGCGGCACTGGGGGCCAACGCTTGGGCAACCGGCACTGGTGCTGGCCTTGGCTCTGGCGCTGTTGCAGCGTTCGACGCTGCTGCGGCGGCGCTGTCGGTGAGCGCAGGCGCAGGCGGAAAATGCGCTGCGAGCAGCTCGCGCGCGACCGCCAGCGGCAGCGGGTCGGGCTTGGAGTAGTCGTCGATGTAGATGTCGAGACCGTCCATCACGTTGAAATGCGGGTCGGTGAACAGCTGCTTGAAGGCGGCATTGCGGACCTCGGGCGCGACCGCGCGCGCGACGAAGGGCCGGAAGTCGGAGGCCGGCGTGAGCTGCTGCGCCTCCTGCAGCGTGGGCGGCGCTGGCGCGGCTGCTCCGGCCTGCCCCGCCGGCGCGGCAGATCCGGGCGAGGCTGCGGGGTCGCCGACAAGACCGCTTGTAGCCGGTGTGGCGAGACCCGGGATCGAAGGCTGGACCGGGGGCCGGCCCGCAGGTGCAGGCGCAGCGGGGAGTACGAGAGCTGCGGGAGCTGCGGACTCCGGCTCGGGCGGCAGGGTCGCGCCGGAGCGCGCTTGCGACTTGCGCCTGGCCCAGCGGCCCAGGAAGCCGTCGGATTGCTCCGTCATGCGGCGTCGCCACCGCGACCACGGCCGCGGCGATCCCCGGTGCTGATGCTGACCGGATTGCCGAAGCGGTCGGCCAGCGACTGGAAGCTGGCGGGCCGCTGGCGGCGCTTGGGCTCGGGCCGGTAGCGCGCCTCGACATAGGCCGCCAGCCAGGCAACGACCGCAGCCGGCGCCGGCACCTGCTCGACCCGCTCCTGCGCGTCGAGCCAGCGGCCGGCGTCGTGGTAGCTCAGGGTCGCGATCTGCGGCAGCGGAGCGGGCGAGCCATCGGGCAAGACCGCTTCGTCGGGACGCCACATGACCCAGCAGCAGGGCTGGGGCGAGCTCAGGTTGAGGTAATAGCCTTCGAGATCATCGGGATGCAGCTCGAGCGCCAGGCCCGGGTAGAGCCAGTGGCTGGCCTGATCCGGTTCGTCCCGTGCCACCCG
Source organism: Burkholderiales bacterium (assembly GCA_026400105.1). Taxonomy (GTDB): domain Bacteria; phylum Pseudomonadota; class Gammaproteobacteria; order Burkholderiales; family Burkholderiaceae_C; genus Malikia. The sequence continues at coordinate 11,336 of JAPLPQ010000097.1, read as the reverse complement.
CTCGCCGGCCGCGGGCTCGAGCGGCAGCGGACCGGCCGCTGCCGGCAGGTCCAGCGCCGCGAGCGCCTCGCCAGTCAGCACATCGGCCAGCAGCCAGCGCCAGCTTTGCCAGCGGCTCATCGGGCCGCTGACGGGCTCGCGCCGCATCACGACGGCGACTTCGACCCGGTTCGACGCGCCGGCCGGCATGGCTCAGCTGTCCTTGGAGACGGTGATGGTCGGGAACTTGGACGAGAAGTCCTTGGCGCGCTCGGCCACCTTGACCGCGACCTGGCGCGCCACCGCCTTGTAGAGCGCGGCGACCTCGCCGTCCGGGTCGGCGACCACGGTCGGGCAGCCGCTGTCGGCCTGCTCGCGGATCTGCAGCTTGAGCGGCAGCGCGCCGAGGTAGTCGAGGCCGAGCTCGGTCGCCATGCGCTGGCCACCGTCGGCGCCGAACAGATGCTCGACATGGCCGCAGTTGGAGCAGACATGGACCGCCATGTTCTCGACCACGCCCAGGATCGGCACGCCGACCTTCTCGAACATCCTGACGCCCTTGCGCGCGTCGAGCAGCGCGATGTCCTGCGGCGTGGTCACGATCACGGCGCCGGTGATCGGCACGCGCTGGCTCAAGCTGAGCTGGATGTCGCCGGTGCCGGGCGGCATGTCGACGATCAGATAGTCGAGGTCGCTCCAGTTGGTCTGGCGCAGCAGCTGGTCGAGCGCCTGGGTCGCCATCGGGCCGCGCCAGATCATGGCCTCGTCCTTGTCGACCAGGAAGCCGATCGAGTTGACCTGCACGCCGTAGTTCTGCAGCGGCTCCATCAGCTTGCCGTCCAGGCTCTCGGGGCGGCCGGTGATGCCCATCATGGTGGGCTGGCTCGGACCGTAGATGTCGGCGTCGAGGATGCCGACGCGCGCGCCCTCGGCGGCCAGCGCCAGCGCCAGGTTGGCGGCGGTGGTGCTCTTGCCCACGCCGCCCTTGCCGGAGGCGACCGCGATGATGTTCTTGACACCCGGCAGCAGCGCCACGCCGCGCTGGACCGCGTGCGCGGTCACCACGGTGCGGAGCGCGACCGAGACATTGCCGACGCCGGCAACGCCGCGCGCGGCCTGGACCAGCGCCTCGCGCAGCGCCGGGATCTGGCTTTGCGCCGGGTAGCCGAGCTCGACCTCGAAGGCGACGCTGTCGCCCTTGACTTGCAGGTTACGCAGGGCCTTGGTGGATACGAAATCCTTGCCGGTGTTGGGGTCGGTGACGGTTTGCAGCGCTTGCAGCAGCGCCTGTTGGTCGATGGCCAATTTTTTTCTCCAGCTGAACATGGAACTGATTGTGCCCGCATCCCGCATCAGGCCCGATACCCATGTCCCCAGCGCGGCCCAGGGCAATGGCGGCGCGCACCGATAAAATCATCGGCTTAGTCAACGCCGACAGGTTCAAACCGCATGCCCAGTCAGAATCGCCGCTTCTTCGTCACCACCGCCCTGCCCTACGCCAACGGCAACTTCCACATCGGCCACATCATGGAGTACATCCAGGCCGACATCTGGGTGCGCCTGCGTCGCCTGCAGGGCCACGAGGTGCATTTCGTCGGCGCCGACGACGCGCATGGCGCGCCGATCATGATCGCGGCCGAGAAGGCCGGCATCACGCCGCAGCAATTCGTCGCCAACATCGCGGCCGGCCGCGCGCAGTACCTCGACGGCTTCAACGTCAGGTTCGACAACTGGAGCTCGACCGACAGCCCCGAGAACCACGAACTCGCGCAGCAGATCTACCGCGACCTGAAGGCCAACGGCCTGATCAGCAGCAAGACGATCGAACAGTTCTTCGACCCCGAGAAGAGCATGTTCCTGCCGGATCGCTTCATCAAGGGCGAATGCCCGAAATGCGGCGCCAAGGACCAGTACGGCGACAGCTGCGAGAGCTGCGGCGCGGTCTACGCGCCGACCGAGCTCAAGAACCCCTACTCGGCGCTGTCGGGCGCGACGCCGGTGCTGCGCACCTCCGAGCATTACTTCTTCAAGCTCAGCGACCCGCGCTGCATCGAGTTCCTCGAGAACTGGACTTCCGAGTCCGGCCGACTGCAGCCCGAGGTGCTCAACAAGATCAAGGAATGGTTCGCCAAGGACGAGGAAGGCAATGGCGGCCTGGGCGACTGGGACATCAGCCGCGACGCGCCCTACTTCGGCATCGAGATTCCCGACCTGCCCGAGGGTTCGCCGCGCAAGTACTTCTATGTCTGGCTCGACGCGCCGATCGGCTACCTGGCCTCGCTGAAGAACTATCTGGGCAAGATCGGCGTCGATTACGAGCGCTACATCGCCGACCCGGCGGTCGAGCAGGTGCACTTCATCGGCAAGGACATCACCTACTTCCACACCCTGTTCTGGCCCGCGATGCTGCATTTCAGCGGCCGCAAGACGCCGAGCCAGGTCAACGTGCACGGCTTCATCACCGTCAACGGCGGCGAGAAGATGAGCAAGAGCCGCGGCACCGGCATCGACCCGCTCAAGTACCTCAAGCTCGGCATGAACCCCGAGTGGCTGCGCTACTACCTGGCGGCCAAGCTCAACAGCCGCAACGAGGACGTCGACTTCAACCCGGACGACTTCGCGGCCCGCGTCAACTCGGACCTGGTCGGCAAGTACATCAACATTGCCAGTCGTGCAGCCGGCTTCCTGTCCAAGCGCTTCGGCGGCCAGCTCGCGGCCGTCTCGCCCGATGGCGAGACCCTGCTCGACCAGCTGCAGACCGCGGTGCCGGCAATAGTCGAGCTCTACGCCGAGCGCGAGTACGGCAAGGCGATCCGCGAGGTGATGGCGCTGGCCGACCGCGTCAACGAGTATGTCGACGCCAACAAGCCCTGGGAGCTGGCCAAGAAGGAAGGCATGGAAACGCGACTGCAGGATGTCTGCAGCACCTGCGTCGAGGCCTTCCGCGTGCTGACCGCGTTGCTGAAACCGGTGCTGCCGGCGCTGGCCGCCAGCGTCGAGGCCTTCTTGCAATGCGTGCCGCTGGACTTCGACAACGCAACCCGGGTGCTGGGCGCCGGTCACGTGATCGGCAGCTACCAGCACCTGATGCAGCGCGTCGACGTCAAGCTGCTCGAAGCGCTGTTCGAGCCGCCGGCCGCACCCGAGCCGGAAAAAGTCATCCCGGGCGGCGAGGAAATCGCGCCGACCATCAGCATCGACGACTTCAGCAAGATCGACCTGCGCATCGCGCGGATCGAGAACTGCGAGCCGGTCGAAGGCTCGACCAAGCTGCTGCGCCTGACGCTCGACGTCGGCGAGGGCCGGATGCGCAATGTCTTCTCCGGCATCGCCTCGATGTACAAGCCCGAGGACCTGATCGGCAAGCTGACCGTGATGGTCGCCAACCTGGCGCCGCGCAAGATGAAGTTCGGCGTCAGCGAGGGCATGGTGCTGGCCGCCAGCCACGCCGACGAGAAGTCGCAGCCCGGCATCCATGTGCTGCAACCCTGGCCGGGCGCGCAGCCGGGCATGCGCATCCACTGACAAACCCCAAGTGACCCCAAGGGCGGCAGGGTTTAAAGTGGTGGGCCATGAACCTGCCGCCACTTGCCCGCTTCCGCCCCCGACTGCTTGACGACCTGCGCGGCTATGACCGGCACCGGCTGGCGCAGGATGCCGGCGCCGGGTTGACGGTAGGCATCGTCGCCTTGCCACTGGCGATGGCGTTCGCGATCGCCAGCGGCCTCAAGCCCGAGGCCGGCCTCTGGACCGCGATCATCGGCGGCCTGCTGGTGTCGCTGCTCGGCGGCAGCTCGGTCCAGATCGGCGGCCCGGCCGGCGCCTTCATCGTGATCGTCTACGGCATCGTCGAGCGCCACGGCCTGGGCAGCCTGCTGATCTCGACCAGCGCCGCCGGCTTGCTGCTGTTCCTGATGGGCCTGCTCAAGCTCGGCAACCTGGTGCGCTATGTGCCGGTCAGCCTGGTGATCGGCTTCACCAACGGCATCGCGGTGCTGATCGCGCTGTCGCAGCTGCGCGACCTGCTCGGCCTGCAGGTCGACAAGATGCCGGCCGACTTCTTCAGCCAGATCGGGACCCTCTGGCGCCATCTCGACAGCCTCAACCCCTACGCCTTCGGGCTCGGCGCGCTCTGCGTGCTCGGACTGTTCGTCTGGCCCCGGCTCTGGGCCAGCGAATCGGCGTTCCGGCTGCAGCTCGAGCGGCTGCAGGGCGCCAGCGCGCTGCGCGCGACCTCGCGCCTGCCAGCCCCGATCGTCGCGCTCGTCACGCTGACGCTGCTGGCCTGGGTGCTGCAGCTGCCGGTCGAGACCATAGGCTCGCGCTTTGGCGGCATCCCGCAAAGCCTGCCGACCCTGGCCCTGCCCGACTTCAGCTGGACCAGCGTCAAGCAGCTCGTGACGCCGACGCTGACGATCGCCGCCCTGGGCGCGATCGAGTCGCTGCTGTGCGCGCGCGTGGCCGACCAGCTGCGCCACGGTGCCAAGCACGACCCGAACCAGGAGCTGATGGCGCAAGGCGTGGCCAACTTCGTCGTGCCCTTCTTCGGCGGCATGCCGGTGACCGGCACCATCGCGCGCACCGTCACCAACATCCGCGCCGGTGCCGGCTCGCCGCTGGCCGGCATCGTGCATGCGCTGGCGCTGGCGCTGGTGGTGCTGCTGGCCGCGCCGCTGGCCAGCCATGTGCCGCTGGCGGTGCTGGCCGGCGTGCTGCTGTTCGTGGCCTGGAACATGGGCGAGTGGCGCGAGTTCGCGCGCCTCAAGCAGTTCAGCCCGCATTACCGCCTGATGCTGCTGTCGACCTTCCTGGTCACGGTCGTGTTCGACCTGACGCTGGCGGTCGAGCTCGGCCTGGTGCTGGCCTGCCTGCTGTTCGTGCGGCGCCAGGGCAGCCTGTTCAGCGCCGAGCTGGTGTCGCGCACCGAGCGGCTGCTGAGCTACCAGCTCTACGGCTCGCTGTTCTTTGGCGCCGTGACCAAGATCGACCCGATCCTGGCCGAAATCGAGTCCGGCCCGGACCAGCTCGATGTGAGCCTGGACGCCACCAGACTGGTCGCGCTCGACACCACCGGCATCGATGCGCTCGAGCAGCTGGTCGAGGCGCTCGAGCGCCGTGGCGGCCGGCTCGACATCCGGCATCTGAACGAACAACCGCGCGACCTGCTGCTGCGTTCGGGCCTGGCCGTGCGGCTGCGCACCTGCTGTTGAACCCCGAGCTGGCCCATTCAATGAGCCGCTGGGTAAAATCCCCTTTTTCACACCGTGGTCCGATACTGACATGAGCCTCTTCGCACGCCCCCACTACACCTCCGAAGCCACGCAGTTCATCGAATCGCTCAAGGCCAAGCGGCCCGAACTCGACGCGCAGCAACGCGAAGGCCGCGCCCTGCTGTGGGAGCAAAGCGTGGACCGCGACTGGAACGCCGACGCCAACGCCGGCCGCGTCGAGCAGCAACCCTACGTCTACCAGACCGAACCGACGCTGCGCTGAACTCCAGCGCGGGCCTGAATGAACGACGCGCCCACCCTGGACGAACCGCTGACCGACACCTTGGCCGACCGGCCGACCGGCGCTCTTGCACCCCTCGAGCCGGTCGATCCGGTGGCCTTTGCACGCCTGTACGGCGAGCCGCTGTTCGCGCTGCCGACCGATCTCTACATCCCGCCTGACGCGCTCGAGATCTTCCTGGACGCCTTCGAGGGCCCGCTCGACCTGCTGCTGTACCTGATCCGGCGCCAGAACTTCAACATCCTCGACATTCCGATGGCCGAGCTCACGCGCCAGTACCTGGGCTATGTCGAGCAGGTGCGCGCGCGCAGCCTCGAGCTGGCGAGCGAATACCTGCTGATGGCCGCGATGCTGATCGAGATCAAGTCGCGCATGCTGCTGCCGCAACGCCAGGCCGCCGCCGGCGAGGAAGTCGAGGACCCGCGCGCCGAGCTGGTGCGCCGGCTGCTCGAGTACGAACAGATCAAGATCGCCTCGCGCCAGCTGGCCCAGGCGCCGCAGCTCGGGCGCGATTTTCTGGCGGCCCAGGTCCATGTCGAGCAGGCGCAGCAGCAGCGGCTGCCCGACGTCGCCGCCAGCGAGCTGCAACAGGCCTGGCGCGACATCCTGCGCCGCGCCAAGCTGGTGCAGCACCACCGGATCAGCCGCGAGGCGCTCTCGGTGCGCGAGCACATGAGTTTGGTGCTGCGTCGGCTGCAGGGCCGGCGCTTCGTCGAGTTCGCCGAACTGTTCGAACTCGAGCAGGGCGTGCCGGTGCTGGTCGTGACCTTCATCGCGATGCTCGAGCTGGCCAAGGAAACCCTGATCGAGATCACCCAGGCCGAAGCCTTCGCCCCCATCTATGTCCGGCTGGCCTATACGCCGGCCTGAAGCTTGCCACCATGAACGCCACCTCACACCCGTCCGCCACCACCACCCGCCGCTTCGACGTCGTCATCGTCGGCAGCGGACTGGCCGGCCTGAGCACCGCCCTGCTGCTGCCGGCCCACCTGCAAGTGGCCATCCTGACCAAGCGCACGATTGCCGACGGCTCGAGCGGCTGGGCCCAGGGCGGCATCGCCGCCGTGCTGGCCGACGACGACAGCTTCGAGGCCCATGTGCAGGATACCTTCGTCGCCGGTGCCGGCCTGTGCGACCCGGGCGCGACCCGCTTCACGGTCGAGCACGCGCCCGAGGCCATCGCCTGGCTGCGCGCGATGGGCACCCAGTTCACCCAGCACGACGGCGAGCTGCACCTGACGCGCGAGGGCGGCCACAGCCACCGCCGCATCGTGCATGCGGCCGACGCCACCGGCGCTGCGGTCCAGCACACGCTGATCGACCGCGTGCGGCTGGCGCCCAACGTCCAGGTGTTCGAGAGCCATGTACTGGCCGACCTGATCCTGAGCGACAAGCACGCAGTGGGCGGCGCCGACAGCGTAGGCGCGCAACGCCGCTGCCTGGGCGCCTACGCCTTCAACGAGGACACCGACGAGGTCGAGGCCTTCGTCGCACCACACACCGTGCTGTGCACCGGCGGCGCGGGCAAGGTCTACCTTTACACCTCGAACCCCGACACCGCGACCGGCGACGGCATCGCGGCGGCCTGGCGCGCCGGCTGCCGGGTCGGCAACATGGAATTCATCCAGTTCCACCCGACCTGCCTCTACCACCCCGACGCCAAGAGCTTCCTGATCAGCGAGGCGGTGCGCGGCGAGGGTGGCCTGCTGAAGCTGCCCGACGGCACCCGCTTCATGCCGGCGCATGACGAACGCGCCGAACTCGCGCCGCGCGACGTGGTGGCGCGCGCGATCGACTTCGAGATGAAGAAGCACGGCCTGGACTGCGTCGACCTCGACATCTCGCACCAGAGCCCGGACTTCCTGCGCGAGCATTTCCCCAACATCCTGGCGCGCTGCGCCGAGCTCGGCATCGACATCACGAAGGAGCCGATTCCGGTCGTGCCGGCCGCGCACTACACCTGCGGCGGCGTCGTGACCGACCTCAACGCGCGCACCGACCTGGCCGGCCTGTACGTGGTCGGCGAGGCCAGCTGCACCGGCCTGCATGGCGCCAACCGGCTGGCCAGCAACTCGCTGCTCGAGTGCATGGTGTTCGCACGCGCGGCGGTCGCCGACATGGCCTCGCAAGCCTGCGCCGAGATCCCGGCGATCAAGCCCTGGGACGACAGCCGCGTGATCGACGCCGACGAACAGGTCGTGCTGTCGCACAACTGGGACGAGCTGCGCCGCTTCATGTGGGACTATGTCGGCATCGTGCGCACCGACAAACGGCTCGAGCGCGCGGCGCACCGGATCGCGCTGCTGCAGTCCGAGATCCGCGAGTTCTACACCCACTACCATGTCACGCGCGACCTGCTGGAGCTGCGCAACCTGCTGCAGGTGGCCGACCTGATCGTGCGCTCGGCCCAGGCGCGCAAGGAAAGCCGTGGCCTGCACTTCAGCCGCGACTACCCCGAGCTGCTGGCCGAGGCGGTGCCGACGGTGCTGGTGCCCTGAAAGGGAAATGCCATGCCCAGCCAGGAGATGAAGCCAGAGACGGCCCTCGCTCCCGACGGGCTGGTCGTGACGGCCTTGCGCGCGGCCTTTCCCAATGTGCTGGCCATCTACGCCTTCGGCAGCCGCGTCCAGGGCCAGGCGGGACCGGACAGCGACCTCGACCTGGCCGTGCTAGTGGCAGGCTACGCCGACCCGCTGGTGCTCTGGGATGTGGCGACCGAAGTGGCCGCTCAAGTTGGCTGTCCCGTCGACCTGCTCGACCTGCGTGCGGCCAGCACCGTGATGCAATATCAGGTGCTAACGACCGGGCGCCGGCTGTGGGGTGACGCGCTAGCCGCCGGCCTGTTCGAGAGCTACGTGATGAGCGAGAAACTGGCGCTGAACGAGGCTCGCGCGGGCTACCTGGCAGACATCGCCAAGACAGGAAGAATCCATGGCTGACGACGTATTGATTAACAAGGCGGCGGTGATAGAGCGCTGCGTCAAGCGCGCACGCGAGGAATACGCGGCCGCTGGCGAGCATTTCGACACCGACTACACGCGCCAGGACGCTGCGGTACTCAACATCCAGCGCGCCTGCGAGGCAGCGCTCGACATGGGACAGCATCTGGTTAGGCGCGAGAAGCTCGGACTGCCCCAAAGCTCGCGCGACGTGTTTGAACTGCTGGCGCGTGCCGGTTGGATCGAGGCGAAGCTGGCCAACTCGCTGCAGAAGATGGTGGGATTCCGCAACCTGGCGGTGCATGACTACCAGAGCCTGCTGCTTCCCATCACCGCGCGCGTGATCACTCAGCACCTCGGCGAGTTCCTGGACTACAGCGCCACTCTGATCAGGCGCGATGGCGACTCAGAATACAAGCAATGAACTCCCCCGACATCCGCTGGAAGCAGCGCTTTCACAACTACGGCAAGGCGCTGCAGACACTGACCGAGGCGATCGAGCTGGCGCATCAGCGTCCCTTGAGCCGGCTGGAAAAGCAAGGCCTGATCCAGAGCTTCGAGTTCACCCACGAACTGGGCTGGAAGGTGCTGAAGGACTATCTGGAAGCGCAAGGGCTCAGTGACCTGATCGGCTCCCGGGACGCCACGCGCAGCGCGTTTCAGAACGGCCTGATCGAGGACGGCCAAGCCTGGATGGACATGATCAAGGCACGTAACCTGACTTCGCACACCTACAACCAGGAGGTGGCGGAAAACATCGAGCAGGACACGCTGACGCGCTTCTATCCCGCCTTTGTCGCGCTGGCTGAACGGTTTTCCGCCTTGGCCAGCCTGCAGGACGCCGAATGAGCGATCTGGCCGCACGCACCGGCTTGCCGGCCCAGGCCATAGAAACCATACAGCAGGTGCTGGCGGCTTGCCCGGCGGTCGAGCAGGCGCTGCTGTACGGCTCGCGCGCCAAGGGCAACTACAAACGGGGCTCGGACATCGACCTGACCCTCAAGGGCGACGCACTCACCTACCGCGACCTGCTGCGCCTGATGGACGAACTCGACGATCTGCTGCTGCCCTACATGATCGACCTGTCGCTCTACGCCCAGATCGACAACCCTGCGCTGCGCGAGCATATCGACCGGGTCGGGGTGGTGTTCTACGCGCGCTGAACATTGGCTCCAGTCAGCCACAGGCGCAATCAGGCCATCCTCATCTCGAAGGCATTGAGCGTCATCGCCACCAAGGCGTAGTAGCCCATGATGCCGACGAGCTCGACCATGCCGCGCTCGCCAAAAGCGGCGATGCCCTGCCGGTACAGGTCCGCACCGATGCGGTGGGTGTCGAGCAATTCGGTCGCCAGCAGATGCAGCAGGCGCTGACGCTCGTCGGCGAGCCCGGGGCTGGCACCGCGGCGGATGTTCGCGATCGACTCGGGCGACAGACCCGCCTGCTGCGCAATCGGCTCGTGGATCTGTTGCTCGCCCAGGCACTGAAAGCGCGCCGCCACGCACAGGATCAGCAGCTCCGACTCGACCAGCGTGAAACCGGTCTGGTAGCGACAGAAAGCCCCGAGCTTTTCGGCATGCGAGGCCAGCTCCGGGCTGTGCATCCAGGCCAGGAAAGGACCGCTGAGGTTGCCGCGGGTCGACAGGATCGAGTCATGCACCGCGCGTTGCGCGGGATCGAAGCGGCTGATTTCGGGCAGGGGAAGACGGGATTGCATCGCTGGTACCTTGAAATGCCTTGGACTGTTGCGCACCCACCTCAGGCTGCAGGCAGGGGTGTGCCCTGGTGCGCCTGCAGACGCCATTCGCCGTCGGCTCCGCGCGCCCAGACCGTCATGAACAGGCTGGCGACGTTCTTGCACTGGCCGTCCTTGCTGACCAAGGCGGCCATGCGGCCACTGACCGTCGCCGCCTGCGGCAGGACTTGCACCTGCAGGCTGAAGAAATCAAGCTCCAGGTACTGCAAGCTGCCACCAGCCAGCTTGGCCAGATAGCTGTCGCGCCCGTCACAGGCACCCGTGGAGTGAACATAGACCAGATCCTCGGCCAGCAGCCGCTGCAAGGCGGGCAGGTCACCCGCCAACAGCGCTTGCCGGCGGCGCTCTTCCAGCGCCAGAATTTCGGGTACGCGGGTCATGGCCTCAGTCCAGCTTGATGCCGGCGCCACGGATGGCCTGACCCCAGAGCTGGTTGTCCTGCTTGAGGAAAGCCGCGAACTCGGCCGGCGTCTGCGCCTTGAGTTCACCGCCGTAGGAGCGCCACTTGGCGATCAGATTGGGGTTTTGCGCCGCGGCCTTCTGCATCGCATCGGCCAGCTTGTTGATGATCGGTGCTGGCGTTCCGGCCGGTGCAAACAGGCCGATCCAGGCGGTGGGGCTGTAGTCGGGCAAGCCGGCTTCGGCAAAGGTCGGCACATCCGGGAAGTTCGGGTGGCGCGTCTTGCCCGTGATGGCGAGGATCTTGAGCTTGCCGGCCTTGACGTTGCCAATCGCTGCCGGCAGCGCGTCGAACATCACCTGCACCTGCCCGCCAACCAGATCGCCATAGGGGCTGCTGGTGTTGTACGGCACGAAGTCGATCTTGACACCGGCATTGGCGGCAAACCACTCCCCCGCCAGATGTGAATAGCTGCCGATGCCCGAGGTCGCGGCGACCAGCGAGCCGGGTTGCTTCTTGAGCCGCTCGATCAGTTCCTTGGCGCTGTTTTCCTTCACGCTGGGATGGGCGGTCAAGGCGGTGTTGAGCAGACCGACGATGCTGATCGGTGTGAACCGCCCCGGCTTTCAAGGAGGCTGACTGGTTTAAGTTGACACCTCTGTCGAGGTGTTGCTGTTGGCGAGTTGCCTCCAGTAGTTTGCCTCAGCTTCTGCCGGAGGGATGCCCCCAATCGGCGTAAGCAATCGGACGT
>JAPLPQ010000014.1 GCA_026400105.1 Burkholderiales bacterium | reverse complement strand
GGGCTCGGGCAAGAGCACCTTCCTGCGCTGCATCAACCTGCTCGAAAAGCCGCAACAGGGCTGCATCATCGTCGCGGGCGAGGAGCTGCTGCTCAAGCCCGGCCGCAACAATGGCGAGCTCGAAGCGGTCAATCCGGCCCAGCTGCAGCGGCTGCGTACCAAGCTGGCGATGGTGTTCCAGAACTTCAACCTCTGGGCCCACATGACGGTGCTCGAGAACATCATCGAGGCGCCGGTCCATGTGCTGAAAGTCCCGAAGGAGCAGGCGATTGCGACCGCGCGCAAGTACCTCGAGATCGTGGGCCTGAAGGGGGTCGAGGACCGCTACCCGGCGCACATGAGCGGCGGCCAGCAGCAGCGGGTCGCGATCGCGCGCGCGCTGGCGGTCGAGCCCGAGGTGATGCTGTTCGACGAGCCGACCAGCGCGCTCGACCCCGAGCTGGTCAACGAGGTGCTGCGCGTGATGAAGCTGCTGGCGACCGAGCACCGCACCATGGTGGTGGTCACGCACGAGATGGGCTTTGCGCGCGAGGTCTCGAGCCATCTGATCTTCCTGCACCAGGGCCTGATCGAGGAACAGGGCAATCCGCGCGAGATCCTGGCCAAACCCAAGAGCGAGCGCTTGACGCAGTTCCTGTCGGGCAACCTCAAGTAAGCGGCTGCCGGCTGTCGGCCTTCACAGGGTCAGGGGCCACGATGGCCTCGTCGCTGCGGCTCTGGCCCTGGTTGTCGAGCCAGGACACCCCGACCCTGTCGCCGGCCCGGGCGCCCTTGAGCTCGAAGCGCAGCAGCGGGTTCTTGGCTACCCAGGGGCCCCATTCGGCCGTGAAGACGGTGCGCCCGTTGAGGGTGGCGCAGACTTCGCGCACGAAATGGGCCGGCACCGGCTGGCCGGTCTCGTCCTGGCGCTGGCCGGACTCCATCGGGTGGCTGATCAGCACGCGCACGACGACGCGGTCGCCGGCGGACTGGGCACGGATTCGGATCGGTTCGGGCATGTCGGTCTGGTCGGTGAGGGAGTCGGAGGGCGGCGCGGCTGGCGCAAGCCGCGTAGGCCGCGTGGCCACATAAGGGAGGCGATCGCCGCTCAGGCGCCACAGGCGCCCTGCGTGACCTGGATCGTCTGGCGGGCGAAGCAGGCCTGGCCGTCCGTGGTGAGCGCGACGGCGTAGACCGCGGACGATTCGACCAGCTTGATGCGCAGGACGAAATTGGCCTCCACCTGCGGGCTGGGCCGGAACAGGGCCGCCAGCACGGTCGGATTCCTTTCCACCAGGATCAGCAGCAGGCTGATGTCGGCCAGCGAGCTGCTCACGCCCAGCGGCACTGAGGCGCCGTTTTCCGCGAAGTCGGGACCGCTGAGCAGGATCTGCGGGCTTTCGACCGGGGCCCGGCCGCCGAGCGCAGCCAAGACGGCATCGATCTGGTTCGCCTCGAAGGCGGCCGACTGATAGGCCCGGGACGGGCGCGGCCACAGGCCGGTCAGCGCCAGCAGGCCGGCCACGGTGGCGCTGTGCTTGAGCATGGAGCGTCGGTCGGGCATGGGGCGGACTCCTTCCATGGGTGGCCTGGCATCAGGCCAGGGTGTCGGCCCAGATCTGGCGGGCCCAGGACCAGGCCTGGCCGGCTTCGAGCGCGCTGGGCGCCGCCGACAGGCCGCCCGAGCCTGGCACGGTCAGCATGGTGCGCCGGCTGGCGTCGTAGCGATGGACGCTGGCGACATGCATCGCCTCTTGCGCGCCGACGAAGCTGTAGCAGGTATTGTTGTAGAGCGGCAGCGGGTTGACCGGCTGCCCGTCCAGCAGGGCCAGCACCGCCGCCGCGCAGGCCTTGCCATGCTGGTTGGCCATGTGGGCGGACTTGGGCATGGCCGGCGCGGCCAGCAGCGCGTCGCCCAGCACATGGACCCGCTCGACGGCGCTGGACTCGAAGCTCAGGAAATCGACCTCGCACCAGCGCCGGTCCGCCGTCGTCGCCAGTCCGCAGCCCAGCGCGATGTCGCCCGCACGCATCGGCGCAATCACGTTCAGGACATCGGCGGCGACATCGGCGTGGAAGTCGAGCTTGGCCGTGCGCTGCGCCGCATCGACATCGACCACCCGGTGACCGGGCCGGTATTCGATCAGGCCGGGGTAGCGCTCGGCCCAGGCCTGCTTGAACAGGGCCGCCTTGGAGGTGACGTCCTCGTTGGCGTCCAGGATCAGGACCTTGCTGCGCGGCTTGGCCAGGCGCAGGTAGTCGGCCACCAGGCAGGCGCGCTCGTAGGGCCCGGGCGGGCAGCGGTAGGGCAAGGGCGGAATGCTGATGGCGTAGACGCCGCCGTCCGGCATGGCTTCAAGTTGCCGACGCAGCACCGTCGTCTGCGCGCCGGCCTTCCAGGCGTGCAGGACCGAGTCCTGCGCGCCGGGCCGGCTCATGCCGGGCAGCTCGCTCCAGACGAAATCGACGCCGGGCGCGACGATCAGCCGGTCATAGGACAGCTCGGTGCCGCCGGACAGCAGGACCCGGCGCTGCTCCGGGTCGATGCGGGTCGCGCGCTCGCGCAGCCAGCTGACGCCGTGGCGGCGCACCAGCTCGTCGTAGCCCAGGGTCAGCCCGGATAGGTGCTGGGCACCCGCGAGGACCAGGTTCGAGAGCGGGCAGGAAACGAAACGGGCGTTCGGTTCGACCAGGATCACCTCGACGCGCTGCTGCGACCACTGGCGCAGGTATTTGGCGGCCGTGGCACCCGCAAAGCCGCCGCCGATCACCACGACCCGGGGCGCGGCAGGCCTGGCGGCCCGGGAGCGGGCGGGCAGCCAGCCGGCAGCAGCGACGGCACTGACGGCAGTACCGCTGGTACTACTGGCAACTGCACGGGCGCCGACGCTCGCGCCGACGCCGGCCTGCAGGAAGCGGCGGCGCGGCATCATGGCGCTGACCGGCCCGAGAAATGATCGGCGATGGCGCGCAGCTGCTCGTCGTCGTAGCCCCGGCTCAGCTGCTGCATGACGGTGGCGGGCCGGCGCCCGGACTTGAAGTCGAGCAAGGTCGCGTACAAGGCATCGCGCCCGGACAGCCAGTCACTGGCATGGCAGCCGGTGCAGCCCGCGGCCCAGTTCCGGCCCTGCAGCGGATCGAGCGACTGCGACTGCGGCTGGGCCAGCGCCGGGCCGCCGACCCCCAACCCGGCCAGCAGCAGCAGCCAGATGGCGCGCGCGTTCATGCGGCCAGGCCGGTCAGTTGCAGGAAGGCGCTTTCCAGGTCGCCGGCCCCGGTGTGCTCGAGGCAGGCCGGGATCGTGCCGTCGAACAGGACCTGGCCCCGGTGCAGCACCAGCACCCGGTCGGCCTGGAGCGCCTCGTCGACCAGGTGCGTGGTCCACAGCGTGGCCACGCCCGATTGACGGCACAGGCCGACCACGGCCTGCATCAGCTGGCGCCGCGACGAGGGGTCGAGGCCGACCGTGGCCTCGTCCATCAGCAGCAGGCGCGGGCGATGCAGCATGGCGCGCACCAGCTCGACCTTGCGCCGGTTGCCACCCGAGAGCGCGCGCGCCGGCTTGTCGCGCTCGGCCTCCAGCCCGACCGCGGCCAGGCCCTGCGCGATGCGCTCGTCGGCCAGCCGGCGCGGCAGGCCGTGCAGGTCGGCATGAAAACGCAGGTTGGCGCGCACCGACAGATCGAGGTCGAGCGCGATCTGCTGGAACACCACGCCCAGGCCGGCCAGCGCCTGCGGTGCGGCGCGGCGCATGTCGTGGCCCAGGATCTCGATGCTGCCGGCGTCGGGCACGAACAGCCCGGTCAGCAGCTGCATCAGGGTCGACTTGCCGGCCCCGTTCGGGCCCAGCAGGGCGACCATTTCGCCGGCGCCGATCGACAGCTCGACCCCGCGCAAGGCGGGCCGGTCGCCATAGGACTTCACCAGGGCATGCGCCTCGAGCACGACGGGATTCATGGTCATCCTTGGGTTAGCGCGGGGCCGCGGCGAGCAGGTTCAGGCGCTCGAGCAGGCGCCGCTCGCGGGCTAGGGTCTCGGCCAGCGCGGCCCGGTAGTCGGCCGGGCCCAGGTAGTCCGGGTCCTGGTCGTAGCGGGCCAGTTCGGCCAGATGGCGCGGCGTGAACATCGCTTGCCGGAAGGCCTGGTGCAGGATCTCGAGCGTGGCCGCCGGCGTGCCGGCCGGGGCCACGAGGCCCCAGGACGAACGGTAGACCGCCTTGTCGATGCCGAGCTCGCGCAGCGTGGGCACCTCGGGCCAGCGCGGGCTGCGCTTGTCGCTGAACAGCCCGAGCAGGCGCAGCTTGCCCTGCTCGACCCAGGGCGCAAAGCCGGTCGAGTTCATGCCGGCCATGATCGAGCCGCCCGCCAGCGCCAGCATCTGGTCGGTCGTTCCCTTGTAGGGCACATGGGTGTAGCGGATGCCGCGGTCCTGCAGCAGCTCCTCCATCGCCAGATGCGGGGTGGTGCCGACCCCGGTCGAGCCCAGCAGCAGCTCACCCGGATGGGCGCGGGCCCAGTTCAGCAGGTCCTGCACGCTGGTCCAGGCGCTGGCAGCCGGCACCAGCAGGCCGAAGGTGGTGCCCGAGATCTGCAGGATCGGGCTCAGATCCTGCAGCGGGTTCCAGGCCACGCGGTGCATCAGCGCATGGTGACGATCACGACCGGCTGGCCGAGCCGGGCCGAGGCCTCCTCGGCCAGCACCCGCATCGACAGGTCGGTGCCGCCACCCGGTGGCCAGGGCACGATCAGCGTGATCGGACGGGTCGGCCAGGCTTCGGACGGGCCGACGGCCGCGAAGGCCTCGGGCAGCGACAGGGCCGAGGCCGCACCGGCCAGCGCCAGCAGGCGCGCCAGGGCCGCACGGCGCGCCGGCTGCGCGGCGGCGCTGCGGCTGCCCGTGGCAGGGTCCGGGCAGTGGGCCAGGGAATGGAGGCGGTGGCCTGGGCGGGAATCGGTCATGGGTCGGTGGTTTCCTGGGTCTGGAGGCGCTGCCCTGGCCATGGTGCAAATTGCATGCCGAGCGCGCGCGCGCGCCACTGTTCCAAACTGGCACAGCGCGGACGGCCAGGCTGTCAGGCTGACACAACCCGCCAGGGCCAGGGCTTGGCACGGCGCTTGCTGCAACTGGACAGAAACCGGATGCCCCGGCCGGGTGTCACGCCAGAACCAGGAGACCAGCCATGCCCCCGATCCACCCTCGCCCTGCGGTGCGATCCCGCCTTGCCTTCGCCAGCGCCGCGCCCGCGCCGATGCACGGCAGGCCAGCCCCCGATTCCGCCCCCCGTCATGCCTTGCGCGTCGGCACGGGCCTGGCCCAGCGCGCGCTGGCCGCGACCGGGCTGGCACTGGCGGGCTGGCTGCCGCTGAGCGTGCAGGCGCAGACGGTCTATGTCTCGAGCGAGAAGGACCACAAGGTCCATGTCATGGATGCCGCCGGCAAGCTGCAGTCGAGCATCAGCGTCTGCCAGCGCCCGCGCGACCTCAAGCCGAGCCCGGACCGCACGCGCCTCTATGTCGTCTGCGGCGACAGCAACCAGCTCGGCGTGATCGACCGCGCCACTGGCAAGCAGATCGACAGCATCAAGGTCGGTGACAGCCCCGAGCTGCTCGACCTGAGCCCGGACGGCAAGACCGCCTATGTCACGCTCGAGGACGAGAGCGTCCTGGCCGCCTACGACCTGGCCAGCAAGAAGCCCTTGTTCAAGGTCAGGACCGGCGGCGAGCCCGAGGGCGTGCTGATCACACCCGACGGCAAGACCGCCTACGTGACCTCGGAGGATGCCAACGTCGTGCATGTGATCGACCTGGCCGCGCGCAAGGTGGTCAAGGACATCAAGGCCGGCCAGCGCCCGCGCCGCTTCGCGCTGTCGCCCGACGGCAAGGAGCTGTGGGTCACCAACGAGCTGGGCGCCAGCGTCAGCGTGATCGACACCGGCAGCCAGAGCGTCAAGGCGACGCTGGAGTTCAGAATAGCGGGCCTGCGCGCCAGCGACATCACGCCAGTCGGCGTGACGATGACGCGCGACGGCCAGACGGCCTGGGTCAGCCTGGGCCGGGCCAACCAGGTGGCCGAGGTCGACGTGGCCAGCCGCCAGGTCAGGCGCACCGTGCTGGCGGGCAAGCGCGCCTGGGGCCTGGCGTTGAGCCCGGACGAGGCCGTGCTCTACGTCACCAACGGTCTGTCGGACGACATGACGCTGATCGATACCCGCCAGGGCAAGGCGATCCGGACCGTCGCCGCTGGCCGGGTGCCGCATACGCCGCTGGTGCTGGCGCGCTGAAACCTGCCGACAGCACGACATGCAAGCCCGCACGCCCCCTTCCCTCCACTCGAACCGGCGCGGCTGGCGCCGGACCGCCACCCTGGCGCTGGGCGCGGCGCTCGGTCTGTCGGGCCTGTCAGGCCTGGGACTGCAGCCACTGCTGGCCCAGACCGGCAAGCCCGCCGCCAAGGCAGCTGCAGCAGCCACGACCGTCGCCAGCGACAAGGTGGCGCTGATCTCGCTCGACGACGATCCGCGCTATGCGGCGCGACGGCTGGAACTGGCCTATCCGGGCCATCCGGGCGGGCGCCTGCTCGATGCGGCGCAGCTGGGCATCGACGACGCCGAGGTGGCCTTGCGCGGCATCCGCCATGGCCTGGCGCTGCAGGACGCCAGGGCCGCCAGCCTGGAGGCGCTGCCCGGACTGCTGGCCCAGCTCAAGCAGGAGCGGGTCAAGTTCTGGCTGCTGGACCTGCCGCCAGAAGCCGTGCAGCTGGCCGTCAAGGCCGCCGGCAGCACCGCCCTGCTGTTGAACCTGAGCGCCCCGCACGATGATCTGCGGGGCGCGCACTGCGCGGCCCAGCTGCTGCACACCCTGCCCAGCCACGCCATGCTGCAGGATGCGCTGGTGCAGTACCTGGCGGCCCGCTCCTGGCAGAACGCCTGGGTGCTGCAGGGACCGAGCGCCGACGACGCGCTGCTGCTGGCGGCCTGGAACCGCGCCGCCAAGCGCTACGGCATCAAGACCGCCGGCATCAGGGCGTTCAAGCTCTCGGGCGACCCGCGCGAGCGCGACCTGGCCAACACCCGGCTGCTGAGCGCCGACCGCCAGCACGACCTGGTGACGGTGCTGGACGCCGACGGCGAATTCGCGCGCACCCTGCCCTACGCGACCCAGCAGCCCCGGCCGGTGGTCGGCAGCAACGGCCTGATGCCGCTGGCCTGGCACCCGCAGTGGGAGCGCAATGGCGGCCCGCAGGTTTCGCGGCGTTTTCGCAAGCTGGCCGGACGCCCGATGACGGGACAGGACTGGTCGGCCTGGATCGCGGTCCGTGCGGTGGTCGCGGCCCTGGTCGAGCAGCCGCAGGCCAGCGCGGTCGGGCATGCGCGGGCCCTGCGCAGCGGCCACATCTTCGTCGATGGCGCCAAGGGGCCCAGGCTGTCGTTCCGGGCCTGGGACGGCCAGCTGCGCCAG
>JAPLPQ010000072.1 GCA_026400105.1 Burkholderiales bacterium | reverse complement strand
CGCCTGGCCAGCGGCTCTTGCAGCAGCCGGTTGCGTGTGCGCCCGATCAACGCCGGGTCGGGCGCGGTCGGCGGGCTGAGCGGACCGGCGGCGAACAGGGCATCGAGCTGGCGCTCCAGTGCCGCACGCCCTGCGAGGTTCAGCCTGCCGGTGGGCTGATGTTCCCCGTCGCGCAGGAGCCAGGCCTTGAGCGCTGACGGATCGAAATGCGCCGGCTCGTGGAGCATCAGATAGGCCTTGAGCGCTTGATAGCTGAACTCGGGGTCGCTGCCGCTGCCGTCTTGCTCGCGCAACTGCTGGTCGATGCGCTGGCTGATCCGCGGCAGCAGCAGCTCGCGCTGCAGGGCCCCGCTGGCCTGGCGCGCGGCAGCATCGAGCTTGTCGCCCTGGAACAGACCCAGTCCCATGCCGGCGGCTGGCTCGCCCCAGGCCCGGGTCGGCGTGGCCGAGATATTGGCAACGGTTTCGAGCAGTGGCAGCAGGGCGACGAGGTCCGCTGTCCTGGCCGCTTGCGCCAGCATCGGCCGGGTGGCGGCGACCGCCTGATCGACCTGTGCCACATAGCGGCTGTTGTTCCGGTAGCTGACGGCCCAGGCCGCCAGCAGCGTGACACTGGCGGCAGCGATCGCGGCCAGCAGCCCGAGCTGCAGGCGCTCGCGTCGCTTTTCACCCGCCAGCGCCAGGCCGCTGAGCTGCTGCTCGGCGAACACCAGTTCGCGCAGCAGCCGGGGCAGGAAGTAGCTGCGGCCACTGCCCGCCGATGCTGGCAGCCAGCCTCGTTCGAGGCCGCAGGCCTGGCCCAGCCTGGACAGCAGCGGATCGACCGGCTGGCCCTGCTGGATGGCGCTGCTGAAATAGACGCCGCGCAGCAGCGGGGACTGCTCGTGGCCCTGAACCGCAAACACCGCCCGGACGAATGGCAGCAGCCGGTGGCAGCAGGCCGCGAACTGCTGGTCGAAGCCCGCGATGGCGCTGCGCCGGTCGAGCTCGGGTTCTTCCTGCAGCCGGGCCAGCTGCTGCTGCTGCAGGCGCTCGCGCAGCGCGTCGAGCCGGGGGGTCAGTGACTGGAGCGGATCGGACGCCTCTGGCCCATCCAGGGGCAGGGTGCAGCCCCAGACCTGATCGCGACCGGACTGATCCAGCGTGGCAAAGAAGGGTTCGAAGCCTGCGATCAGGTCGGCCTTGGTCACCAGCAGGTAGACCGGTAGCCGCAGCCCCAGCTGGCGCTCGAGCTCCTGCAGCCGGGCCCGCAGCGCCTGCGCTTGTCGCGCTGCCGCGCCATCGGAAGCTGCCAGCAGGTCGGCGGCGCTGAGCGTCAGGATCACGCCGTTGAGCGGCTGGCGCGGCCGCTGCTGGCGCAGCAGTCCGAGCAGGCCCAGCCAGCCCTCCCGGTCGCTGGCCTGTCCTGAGTCCTGGCTCGTGTAGCGGCCCGCGGTATCGAGCAGCACCGCTTCGTCGCTGAGCCACCAGTCGCAGCCAGGCGTGCCATCCCCGTCCTGTACCAGCTGGGCCAGCCGGATCTGCTCGATGCCCGACGGGTCGCTGGGCGTGAACTGCAGGCCGCAATGGGCCAGCGCGGTCGTCTTGCCCGAACCGGGTGCGCCGAGCAGCAGGTACCAGGGCCGCTGGTAGAGCGGGCGCTGCTGGCCCAGGCCCAGCAGCCGGGACAGCCTGCCCACCGGCCTGGGCTGAATCTGGTGCAGCTGCTGGACTGCCCGTTCGAGGCTCCGGCGCAACCGTTGAACTTCGGCCGGCTCGACGGGCTTGGGGCGGCCAAACAGGCGGCGCAACAGGTCGACTTCGCCGGCCCTGGCCTTGAAGCGCCGATAGCCGGTCCGCAGTACGAAGGCGAGCAGCAGCAGCACGATCGCTGTCGCGCGCGCGGTCGCGGATTCAAGCGGTACATGGCCCGCGATCGCGATCAGCGGGCCGATCCACCAGACCAGCAGGGCCAGGGCCAGCAGGCCGAGCAGCGTGAGCAGGGCTGGCTGGAGCAGCGTGCTGAAAATCCTTTTCATGCTCTCTGTCCTCTGTTTGGGGCGCGGCGGACCGCCAGACCTCAACTGCCCGGTGCCGAGGCGTAGAGCACGATCTCGACCCGCCGGTTGCGGGCGCGGCCATCGGCGCTCTGGTTGCTCGCGACCGGCTCGCTGTCGGCCAGTCCCTCGGTCCTGAGCCGGGCCGGGTCGCCCAGCGCGGGCAGCAGCAGCCGGGCTGCGGCGTCCGCGCGCGCCAGCGACAGATGCCAGTTCGACGGGAAGCGCACCGAGCGGATCGGACGGTCGTCGGTATGGCCCCTGATCAGCAGCTGGCCCTGGGTCCTGGCGGCGGCCGCGCCAATGCGCTCGAGTAGGCGGGCGAAGCTGTCGGATACCGTCGCGCTGCCGGGCAAGAACAGCTGGTCGCCTTGCGCGACCACGAGGCTGCGGTCGGGCAGGTCGCGCACCGTGATGGCGCCCGTTGCGATCTCGGCGGCCAGCAGCCGGGCCAGGCGATCGGGCGCCGGGGCCGACGGTGGGGCTTGCAGCTCGGTGCGTGCGCGCAGCGCCAGGATGGCCGAAAAGGTCGGATCGGACTGGCGGTTGAGCGCGAACGACAGCGCCGCGTAGACCAGGGCCAGCAGCAGCGCCGCCAGCGCGGCAAAGACCCAGGGCGGCAGGCGCTCGCGCTGGGCGGGTGTACGGCTGGCGTTGCTGCGCCACTGCGGCGACAGTTCGCGCTCGACGGGGCCGCGCTGCCTGGCCAGCAGCTGTGCCAGCCGCTCGCGAATGCCCGCGAGCTGGGCGCGGCCGTTCGGCAGCACCCGGTAGCGGCCTTCGAAGCCCAGCGCGAGGATCAGATAGAACAGCTCGAGCAAGGCGCGGTGCTGTTGCGGCCGCTCGGCGAGCTTGCCCAGCAGCAGGAAGAACTTCTCGCCGCCCCAGGCCTCGTTGTGGAACTGGACCAGCAGGCTGCGCTGGGCCCAGACCGGCTCGCCCCAGGGCGTGCTGGCCGCCGCCTCGTCCAGCAAGGTGCAAAGCGCATAGCGGGCCGCGAGCAGCTCGCTGTGTGGCACCCCGGCTGCCTGCGCCCTGGACTCGAACAACGCGATCGCCTGGGCCAGCGTCTCGCGCAGGTCGGCGGGGTCGGGGTGATGGGCCTGCTGGCGCAAGCCGGTTGCCAGGCCGAGCAGGGGATTGGCGGCGGCAACCAGTGGATTGATCCCGGTCTGCCAGTCGAGCATGAGCGGTGCCAGCCCTGGCGTGGGCGCCTTCCCGGACGGCCCTGCGCGGGTGTGGTCCTGCCAATGGCCCGGCGCGGGAAGCAACAGGGTCTGTTCCATGCCTGCTCCGCGCCGGTTTGCTGCTTCAGGCCCGGACGGCCCACAGGGCCAGTTCCAGCCCCGGGTAGTCGCCCGTGATGTAGAGGCCCAGCCCGGCCGATGCCCCTAGCTGCTGCCAGAGCTCGCCGCTTTGCTCGAGCTCGAAGTAGCTGAAGCCGGCGTGGTAGGGCAGCTGGCGCGGCGCGACCGGCAGTGGCCGCAGCCCCAGCCCCGGCAGCTGCAGGTTGACGATGTCGCGTATGCGCTCGACCGGACCGAGCTTGGCCTGGGCCGGAAACCGGGTCCGCAAGGTCTCGCCCGGCAGCTGGGCCTTGACCGCCAGCACGAAGCTGGCTTGCTGCAGCAGACTGCGGTCGGTGATCAGGCCGACATAACGCCCTTGCTGGTGATCCTTGAGTTCGATCGGGACCGCCTGCTGCTCGGGCAGGCTGGCCAGACCGAGCCGGATCTCGTGCAGCAGCGGCGCGAAGCAATGCTCCAGCGCATCATGCTGGTAGGCCGGCAGCGGCAAGGGCCGGCGTTCGCTGCGCGTCAGCGTCGAGAGTTCGCCGTAGAGCGCGAGCAGGCCGCTGAAGCCGCGCTCGGGGTGGAGTTGCGCCAGGCTGACCAGATGCTCGAGCAGGGGCTGGTGCCGGTTGATCGTCAGCAGGAAGATGAAGTCGGCGATCTCGGCCAGGCCGCCCGTGCCTGGCTGGCCCAGCCTGGCAGCAAGCACCTGACCGCGCTGCGCCAGCAGGCCGTTGAGCTCGCGCAGCCAGCTCGACAGCAGCGGCGACGCGCTGCAGGACAGCAAGGGCGGGATGAAGTTCCGCTCCAGCAGCAGGCTGTTGTCGGGCCGGCGCTCGACAATGCGCGCGACCGCCAGCCGCACGAAGCCGTCGTCCGCCTGCTGCGCCAGCGCCAGCCTCAGCCGGGGCTGGCCGATTTCGATCGGCTCCGGCGTGGTCGCGCTGCCGGTCGAATCGATGACTTCCTGCTCGGCGTAACGGTAGCGCGCGAGTTCTGCCGGCTGCTCCGGCCGCACCGCCTCGAGGCTGTTGGCGCGGCGCAGCGGCAGCGTCAGGTAGACGACCGCGTTGCGCCGGTCAGCGGGGATTTCCAGTGCGGCGGGAGCGGCATCTGCGGCCGGAAAGTCGAATGGCGTGCCGTCCGGCAGCACGCCCCGGGCCGCATCGAGTGCCACCTTGCCGGTCAGCAGGGCGGCGGCGTCGAGTTCCAGTGCGAGAAAGCCCCAGAAATGACTGCCCAGGCTGCGCGCCCGGGCCTCGACCCACCACTCGTGATGCCTGTCCTGCTGCTGGAAATGCTGTGGCCGCAGGAACAGGCCTTCGGACCACAGGACTTTGCTGTACCACGACATATGCTTGATCTGATTTTCCATTCCCTTGGCTTGGGATTTGAAAGATAGTCATCTTGCTGTCGGGCCGATTATTGACGTGAAATCTGATAATTTCCAGCGGGATTTTTTCTCAGTCCTTGCCGCCGCTCCAGCCGAACAGGCTCAGCAGGCTGGTGAACAGGTTGAACAGCGAGACGAACAGGCTGACTGTGGCCATCACGTAGTTGGTCTCGCCGCCGTTGACGATGCGGCTGGTCTCGAACAGGATCAGGCCGGCCGACAGCAACGCCACCATGGCCGAGACCACCAGGCCCAGCATCGGCAGCTCGAAGAACATCGCGCCGAGGCCGGCCAGCAGCGCCACCACCATGCCGGCGAACAGGAAGCCGCCCATGAAGCTGAAGTCGCGCTTGGTCGCCAGCACCCAGCCCGACAGCGCCAGGAAGGTGGCACCGGTCGCGCCCAGCGCCAGCGCAATGCTCTGCGCTCCGCCCGGCAGCGCCAGATGCATCGACAGCACCGGGCCCAGCGTGTAGCCCATGAAGCCGGTCAGCGCGAACACGGCCGGTATCGCCCAGCCGCTGTTTTGCACCTTGTTGACCAGGAACAGCAGGCCGAAATAGCCCGCCAGCGTCACGAGCATTCCGGGTGCCGGCAGGCGCAGCGCCACCCCGAGCGCGGCGGTGCCGGCGCTGAACAGCAGCGTCAGCGACAGCAGGGCATAGGTGTTGCGCAGCACCCTGTGCGAGGCGATGCTGGAGCCCCAGCCCGAATGGGCGGCGGCGCGGCGATAGGCAATAGGCTGGTTCATGATGGACTTCCTCGAAGAATGACGGCCAGTCCGGCCCGCTCGAACCGTCGAGCGGCCGCATCCGGCCTGGACACGAGGCAAGGGTAGCTCGATTGCGTGATCGGAAAAATCAGATCATCATTGACGTTTGATCAGTTTTTTACTGAATGATGCGGATCAGTCGGCGCAAAAAAGCCCGCGCTGCAGGGCAGGGCGGGCTTTGGCGGGACAGGGGTAGCGTCAGAACGGCGCGTCGTCTGCCTTCGGTGCGGCTTCGGTCGCCGGCTTGGCTGCTTCGCTGTCCTCGGCCGGCGCTGCGCTGGCCTGGGCTTCGGCGCCCGGCACACCGAGCGTCTGGCGCACGCCAGCCTTGTCGCCGGCGCTGGCGAACTGGCTGTACTTGCCGAGCATGCCGACCAGCTGGCCGTAGATGCGCGGGTTGGCGGCCAGGCATTCCTTCTGCTCGAGGAAGTCGGCTTCGCCGGTGAAGTTGCCGATCAGGCCGCCGGCCTCGGTCACCAGCAGCGAGCCCGCGGCGACGTCCCAGGGCTGCAGGCCGGTCTCGAAGAAGCCGTCGGTGAAGCCGGCCGCGAGGTAGGCCAGGTCGAGTGCGGCAGCGCCCGGGCGACGCACGCCGGAGACGCGCGGCATGACCTCGGTCAGCATGGCCATGTAGTTCTTGAAGTTGTCGCCCGGACGGAACGGGAAGCCGGTGCTGACCAGGCAGTCGCGCAGCTGGTTGCGCTTGGCCACGCGCAGGCGGCGGTCATTGAGGTAGGCACCGCGGCCCTTGGTGGCGCAGAACAGGTCGTTGCGGCTCGGGTCGTAGACGACGGCCTGTTCGATCTTGCCGTGGTACATCAGCGCGATGCTGACGCAGTAGACCGGGAAGCCGTGGATGAAGTTGGTGGTGCCATCGAGCGGGTCGATGATCCACATATGTCGCTTGCCTGCACCCGTGCCTTCGCGGCGACCCGATTCCTCGGCCCAGATGCCGTGGTCGGGATAGGCCTCGAGCAGGGTCTCGATGATGATCTCTTCGGCGGCCTTGTCGACTTCGGTCACGAAGTCGTTGGTTTGCTTGGCGGCAACGCGGACCGACTCGACATCGAGTGCGGCACGGTTGATGATGGCGCCAGCGGCGCGCGCAGCCTTGATGGCCACGTTGAGCATGGGGTGCAGATGAGCAGACATGAATTGTGTGAGGAACGAATAGGGGGCCGTGCGATGACGGCGACAATAGCGCGATTCTATCCTTTCATCATCATTTGCGCCACATGCGAACCCGCTTCATCCTGATCGAGACCAGTCACGCCGGCAATGTCGGCTCCGTCGCGCGCGCCATGAAGGTGATGGGCTTCGACGACCTGGTGCTGGTGCGCCCGCGCTGGGCCGACGTGCTGCAGCGCGAGGAAGCGCTGGCGCTGGCCAGCGGCGCCGACGATCTGCTGGCCCGGGCGCGCATCGTGCAGACCTTGGACGAGGCGCTCGACGGCGTCTCGCATGTCTGCGCCACCGCGATGACGCCGCGTGACTTCGGCCCGCCCACGGTGGCGCCGCGCGCGCATCTGGCCGAGCTGGCCGCGCGCCTGCTCAGTCCCGCGGCGGCGTCGCTGGGCGTGACGGCGGCTGACCCGGCGGATGGCGCCGCACAGCCCGATCCCGCATCTGCCGTTCCGATCGGGGTCGCCTTCCTGTTCGGCTCCGAGCGCTACGGCATGAAGAACGAGGATGTCTACCGCTGCCATGCCTGCCTGAGCATCCCGACCGCGCCCGACTACGGCTCGCTGAACCTGGCCGCTGCCGTGCAGCTGATCGCCTATGAGTGGCGGCAGGCGCTGGGCGGCTTTGCTCTGCCTGCCTCGGGCGCGCCGCAGCCGCGCGCGGCCGATGCGCAGGCGGTCGCGGGCCTGCTCGCGCATTGGGAGCAGGCGCTGGTCGCGGTCGGTTTCCTCGATCCGGCGGCGCCCAGGAAACTGATGCCGCGCCTGAACCAGCTCTTCAACCGCGCCGAGCCGACCGAGGAGGAAATCCATATCCTGCGCGGGGTGGCGCGCGCCATGCTGCAGACCACGACCCAGGCCAGGCGCTAGACTGTAGAACTGATTGGACCCGAGCATGTTTTCCCGCCTCAAGACCGACATCGACTGCATCCTGGAACGCGACCCGGCCGCGCGCTCGCGCTGGGAGGTCCTGACCTGTTATCCGGGCCTGCACGCGGTGTTGCTGCACCGCCTGGCGCATGGCTGCTGGACGCGCGGCTACCGCTGGCTCGGGCGCTTCGTCTCGCACCTGGCGCGCTTCCTGACCGGGATCGAGATCCACCCGGGCGCCAAGCTCGGCAATCGCGTCTTCATCGACCACGGCATGGGCGTGGTGATCGGCGAGACGGCCGAGATCGGCGACGGCTGCACGATCTACCACGGCGTCACGCTGGGCGGCACCTCGCTCTACAAGGGGGCCAAGCGCCATCCGACGCTGGGCCGCGACGTGGTGGTCGGTGCCGGTGCCAAGGTGCTGGGCGGCTTCACGGTCGGCGATGGCGCCAAGGTCGGCAGCAACGCGGTCGTGACCAAGCCGGTGCCGGCTGGGGCGACTGCGGTCGGCAACCCGGCGCGCATCATCCAGGCCGAGTCCGATGCCAAGCGCGAGGAAGCGGCGTCCAAGATGGGTTTCTCGGCCTATGGCGTGACGCAGAACGACGACCCGCTGAGCCAGGCCATGCGCGGCCTGATCGACAACGCGGCCGGCCACGAGCACCAGATCGCGCTGCTGTGGCAGGCGATCGAGAAGCTGGCCTGCGCCCGTGCGCCCGGCCTGCCGTCGGATGCGGCCAAGGTCGAGCATTTCCCGGCCGACAAGTTCAACGAGATGGTCGGCAAGTGATGTTCTGCCAGCCCGGCTCTTGAGGCCGGGCTGAAAGGGGCGGTGAACGGCTTCAGCCGCGCGACGGCCGGAGCGCGCTCTTGGGCCGGAAGGCCTGGCAGACCTCGTCGTGGGTCTCGAGGTAGGGGCCGCCGATCAGGTCGATGCAGTAGGGCACGGCGGCGAAGATGCCGTTGACCTGCTGCCTGCCGTCGGCGTCCTTCAGGCCGGCCAGGGTTTCGGCGATGGCTTTGGGCTGGCCCGGCAGGTTGATGATCAGGCTCTGGTCCCGGATCACCGCGACCTGGCGCGACAGGATCGCGGTCGGCACGAAGGTCAGGCTGATCTGGCGCATCTGTTCGCCAAAACCCGGCATCTCCTTGTGCGCCACCGCCAGCGTGGCCTCGGGCGTGACATCGCGCAGCGCCGGGCCGGTGCCGCCGGTGGTAAGCACCAGGCTGCAGCCGGCCTCGACCAGCTCGATCAGGGTCTGGCTGATCGTGGCCTGCTCGTCGGGGATCAGGCGCGGCTCGAACTCGATCGGGTTCTTCAGGGCCCGGCCCAGCCAGTCCTGCAGCGCGGGCAGGCCCTGGTCCTGGTAGACGCCCGCGGAGGCGCGATCGCTGATCGAGACGATGCCGATCCTGACCGGCTCCGGGCCGCCGTTGAGCGGCTGGCTCATGCGTCTTCCTCGTCCTCAGCGCCGTCCTCGGCCGCCTGGGCCGCAGCGGCATCGCCGTCGAGCTTGGCGCGCACGAGCTGGAAGATCTCGCGGAAGGATTTGCCGTGGCGCGGTGCCTCGCCCTCTTGCGCCGGCACGGCGTCCTTGCGCGCCTGGCGCACCAGCGTGCGCAGGTGCTGCAGGTCGGCGCCCGGGTCGAGCTTGAGCCAGGCCTCGAGCGCCTCGTCCTCGGCGATCAGGCGGTCGCGCCATTGCTCGGCCTGGTGCATGCGCAGCGTGTCCTTGGCGCTGCCCTGGTGCTGGACCTTGAGCGCCTCCTCGACTGCCGCCACGGTGGGCTCGTCGAGCTTGCGCATCAGCTTGCCGATGAACTGCATCTGGCGCCGCTTGCCCTCGAAGTTGGTGATGCGCTTGGCTTCGGTCATGGCGTCGAGCAGACGGTCGGGCAGCGCGAGCTTGTCGAGCAGCCCTTTGCGCAAGGTGAGCAGCTGCTCGCCGAGCAACTGCAGGTGGTCGCTGTGTTTCTTGAGATCGGTCCGGCTGAGGTCGACGTCCCCGCGCAATTCGCGCTTGAGTTCGAGGTCGAGTTCGCTGCCAAGGGCAACGAAGTGGCCTTTGACGTAATAGCCTTTGGTGGGTTTGCGTGACATGCCAAGTATCATAGCCGCCGACATGAAGAAGACACGCGCCGCCTCCACCCCTTCGCCCCAGTCCCAGCCCGAGACTGGCTTCCAGTTCAGCCGGGCCCAGTTCGAGGAACTGTCCGATCTCGCGCTTTCGCACGCCCGTTCGCTGGGGGCGCAGGACGGGGGCATCGATGTCTCCGAAGCTGCCGGCCTGAGCGTCTCGGTGCGCAAGGGCGAGCTCGAGAACGTCGAGCGCAACCGCGACAAGTCGCTCGGCATCACGCTCTACCTCGGGCAGCGGCGCGGCAATGCCTCGACCTCCGACTTCAGCCCGGCGGCGATCCGGCGCACGGTGCAGGCGGCCTACGACATCGCGCGCTTCACGGCCGAGGACCCGGTGGCCGGCCTGCCCGACGAGCAGGACATCGCCAACGACTATCCCGACCTCGACCTGTTCCACCCCTGGGCCGTCACACCCGAGGAGGCGATGCAGATCGCGTTGCGCTGCGAGGCTGCGGCCTTCGCGACCAGCAAGAAGATCAGCAACAGCGAGGGTGCGGGCGTCTCGGCCCAGCAGTCGCATTTCTTCACCGAGCACATGCGCGGCGGCGAGCGTGGCCGGCCCGGCATCTTCCGCGGCGGCTACGCGAGCTCGCGCCACAGCTTCTCGGTCGCGCCGATCGCGGGCCGCGGCGCCAACATGCAGCGCGACGCCTGGTTCAGCTCGATGCGCTCGCCGGCCGAGCTGGCCAGCCCCGAAGCAGTCGGGCGCTATGCGGCCGAACGCGCGCTGTCGCGCCTGAAGCCGCGCAAGGTCGCGACCACCGAATGCCCGGTGCTGTTCGAGGCGCCGCTGGCCGCCGGCCTGCTCGGCGGCTTCGTGCAGGCCGTCAGCGGCGGCGCGCTCTACCGCAAGACGACCTTCCTGCTCGACAGCCTCGGCACCCAGGTCTTCCCCGACCATATCGACATCCTGGAAGACCCGCATCTGCGCGGCGGCAAGGGCAGCGCACCGTTCGACGACGAGGGCGTGCGCACCGCGCCGCGATCGGTGGTCGAGGCGGGCCGGGTCCAGGGCTATTTCCTCAGCACCTATTCTGCGCGCAAGCTCGGCATGCGCACCACCGGCAATGCCGGCGGCTCGCACAACCTGACCTTGAGCAGCCGGCTCACGCAACCGGGCGACGACCTCGACGCGATGCTGCGCAAGCTCGGCACCGGCCTGTTCGTGACCGAGCTGATGGGGCAGGGCGTCAACTACGTGACCGGCGACTATTCGCGCGGCGCGTCGGGCTTCTGGGTCGAGAACGGCCAGATCGCTTATCCGGTGCAGGAGATCACGATCGCCGGCAACCTGCGCGAGATGCTGCAGGAAATCGTCGCGGTCGGCGCCGATGTCTACAACTACGGCGCCAAGAGCGTCGGTTCGGTGCTGGTCAAGCGCATGAAGCTGGCCGGCAGCTGAGGCGGCTGCCGCTTCAAGCCGAATACCGATCTGGCCGGTTCCAGGCCGTTTTCAGGCCGCTGGCGCGGCGAGCGGCAGTCCGGACAGCTCGACCGGTGCGCCCCAGAGCGCGCTGACCACGGGACCGATGCGCTGCGGGTCGGCGCTGGTCCAGAATCGTTCGCTGCCGGCCTCGGCGGCCGGGTTCAGCAGCTCCAGCGCCGCGAGCCGGCGCGCGAGTTCGCGCGCCACGGCCGGGGCCGGGTCCAGCACCTGCACCGATGCCCCGGCCAGGCGGCGGATCAGCGGTGCCAGGAACGGGTAATGGGTGCAACCCAGCACCAGCGTGTCGGCCCCTTGCTCGAGCAGGGGACGCACATAATGCGCCACCGCCGCTTCGGTCTCGGCGCCGTTCAGTTCGCCGCGCTCGACCCGCTCGACCCAGCCCGGACAGGCCTGCAGCAGCACCTGCTTGCCGCTGGCGTGCAGCTGCAGCAGGCGCTGCAGCCCCGGGCTGGCGACGGTCTGGCGCGTCGCGAGCAGGCCGATCACGCCGCTGTGCGTCGACTGCGCGGCCGGCTTGACGGCCGGCTCGATCGCGATCAGCGGTAGCTCGGGAAAGGCGGCGCGCAGGTGCTCGATCACCAGTCCGGTCACGGTGTTGCAGGCCACGACCACGGCCTTGGCGCCCTGGGCCTGCAGAAAGCCGATGATGTGGCGCGAACGCGCCTCGATGTAGCCGACGCTGCGCTCGCCGTAGGGCGCGTGCGCCGAATCGGCCACATAGCACAGTGCCTCGGCGGGCAGGGCGCGCCGGATCTCGCGCAGCACCGACAGCCCGCCGACGCCGGAGTCGAACACGCCGATCGGGCGCGAGCGGTCCTGTGCGGCGGCGGCTTGCGCTGGCATCGGGCTGGGCTTGGCCGGTGTGCGGACCTGACTTCAGCCGGCCAGGGCGGCCTTGACGGCGGCCGAGACCTGGGCCATCTCGGCCTTGCCGGCCAGGGCGGCCTTGGCCGCAGCCATCAGCTTGCCCATGTCGGCAGCACCCGGCGCGCGGCCGAGCTCGGCCGCCACGTCGGCCACCAGGGCCTGGACCGCCGCCGCGACTTCTTCGGCGCTCAGGCGCGCGGGCAGGTAGGTCTGCAGCACGGCGACCTCGGCCTTTTCCTTGGCGGCCAGGTCATCGCGGTCGGCCTGTTCGAAGGCGATGATCGAGTCCTTGCGCTGCTTGAGCATCTTGTCGAGCACGGCGATGACGGCGCTGTCATCGAGCTGGATCTGCTCGTCGACTTCCTTTTGCTTGATCGAGGCCAGCAGCAGGCGGATGGTGCCGAGGCGCTCCATGTCCTTGGCCCGCATCGCGGTCTTCATGTCTTCGGTGATCTGCTCTTTGAGTGCCATGGTGCAGCCTGTAGATAAATACGAATCTTAGCGCCTGGGCGGCCCTGCGGGCAGGCCAGAAACGACAAAGCCCGCCTGAGCGTCCTCCAGCGGGCTTGTGCGCGGTCAGTGAAGACCGCAGCGGGATACAGCGATCCGAGCGATCAGAACAGACGCTTGGGCAGCTGCATCGAGCGCACGCGCTTGTAGTGACGCTTGACGGCGGCAGCCTTCTTGCGCTTGCGCTCCGAAGTGGGCTTCTCGTAGAACTCGCGGGCGCGCAGGTCGGTCAGCAAGCCCAGCTTTTCGATGGTGCGCTTGAAGCGGCGCAGGGCGATGTCGTACGGTTCGTTGTCTTTAACGCGGATGGTGGTCATTAGCTAATACAAAATTGCGCCGCTGTCGGTGTCCAGGGAAGATCGGGCCTTGAATCCGCACTTGCGGCAGTTTTCCCCGTCTATCGTGATCTGGCCGACGGGGTTTGCCGGCAAAGACGAACATTATAGCCCCGTAAAATGCGCTTGTCGCGGTTACAGTGGCGGGAAAATAGGAGAGTTCATGTTCGAGTCGGCTGAAATCGGTCATCGCATCGACAAGAAAACCTGGAAGGAGCGCGAGCCTGCGCTGCGTGCCTCCCTGCTGGAGATGCAGTTTCGGCTGCTGCGCGAGGCCCGCTTTGCGGTCGTGATCCTGGTCAACGGGGTCGACCTGGCCGGGCGCGGCGAGACGGTCAATGTGCTCAACGAGTGGATGGACCCGCGCCATATTCGAACCGAGGCCTTCGGGCCGCTCAGCGAGCATGAGCGCCACCATCCCGAGATGTTCCGCTTCTGGCAGGTGCTGCCGTCCAAGGGGCATATCGGCATCCTGTTCGGCAACTGGTACACCGATCCCGTCAGCGCACATGCGCTGGGCCATGAAGCGCGCGAGCATTTCGTGCGCCGCCTCGAGCGCATCCGCCAGTTCGAGCGCATGCTGGCGGCCGAGGGCGTGCTGCTGCTGAAGTTCTGGTTCCACCTCTCGAAGAAGGCGGCAAGGGCCCGCATGAAGGAGCTGCAGGACTCGCCCAAGACCGCCTGGCGCGTGACGCCGCAGGAGGAGCACAACCTCAAGCATTACGACGAGTTCATCCGCGTCAGCGACGAGGCGCTGCGCAAGACCAGCCTGGGCGAGGCGCCCTGGTTCGTGATCGAGGGCAGCGATCCCTATTACCGCTATCTGACCGCGGGCCAGCGGCTGCTCGATTCGGTCAACCGGCGCCTGGATCAGCCGCTGGCGCGCTCCCTGCCGGCGCCGCTAGTGCCCGAGACTTGGCCGCTGGACCGGCTCAGCCTGCTGGCGGCGCAGGACTACAGCCGCAGCGTCGCGCGCAAGGACTACGAGGACCGGCTCGAGACCCTGCAGGGCCGCCTCAACGGGCTGAGCCGCGACCCGCGCCTGCAGCAGCTGTCGCTGGTGGTGGTGTTCGAGGGCATGGACGCGGCCGGCAAGGGCAGCACGATCCGGCGCCTGACGCAGGCGCTCGACGCGCGCTTCTACCGCGTGATTCCGGTGGCGGCGCCGAACGAGAACGAGCGGGCCCAGCCCTACCTGTGGCGCTTCTGGCGCTACATCCCCAAGCTGGGCCATGCGACCTTGTTCGACCGCAGCTGGTACGGCCGGGTGCTGGTCGAGCGGGTCGAGAGTTACTGCTCCGAGGCCGACTGGATGCGCGCCTATGGCGAAATCAACGAGTTCGAGGAGGAGCTGTCCGACGCCGGCGTGCTGATCGTGAAGTTCTGGCTCGCGATCACGCCCGAGGAGCAGCTGCGCCGCTTCAATGAGCGCAGCGAGACGCCGCACAAGAACTACAAGATCACCGACGAGGACTGGCGCAACCGCGACAAATGGCCGCAGTACGAGCAGGCGATCGGCGACATGATCGACCGCACCTCGACCCAGATCGCGCCCTGGCATGTGATCGCGTCGGACGACAAGCATTGGTCGCGCCTCGAGGTGCTCGAGACCCTGTGCGACCGGATCGAGCAAGCGCTCAAGGCGCGCGGCTGAAGCGAGGCGGCGGCTGCAGGCGCTTGGGCGCCGCTTCAGCTGCCTCAGGCGCTGGCCGGACGGTCGGCGGCCAGTGCCTGGGCGCAGGCGTGCGCGCTCGACCAGGCCCACTGGAAGTTGTAGCCGCCGAGCCAGCCGGTCACGTCGACCACCTCGCCGATGAAATGCAGGCCGGGCTGCCTCGATTCCAGCGTCTGCGATGACAGCTGCCGGGTGTCGACCCCGCCGGCCGTGACCTCGGCCTTGGCATAGCCCTCGGTGCCGGTCGGTATCAGCTCCCAGCGCTGCAGGCCCTGGGCCAGCTGGGCGATCGCCTTGTCGGGCGTGTCGCTGACCGGGCGCTGCCACTGCGGCTGCTGCGCGGTCCAGGTATCGGCCAGCCGGCTCGGCAGGTGCAGCGCCAGCTCGTTGGCCAGCAGCTTGCGCGAGCGGGTCTTGGCCTCGAGCAGCAGCGGCTCGAGCGCCGACTCGGGGTGCAGGTCGAGCCTCAGTGGCTGGCCCGGGCGCCAGTAGCTCGAGATCTGCAGCACGGCCGGGCCGCTCAGGCCCCGGTGCGTGAACAGCAGGTCCTCCAGGAATTCCATCTTCGCCTTCTTGTCGCCAGTCGCGATGCGCACCGGCAGCGCCAGGCCCGACAGCTCGGAGAAAGGCGCCCAGCTCGCGGCGTCGAAGGTCAGCGGAACCAGCGCCGGGCGCAGTTCGACCACATCGAGGCCGAACTGGCGCGCGAGCCGGAAGCCGAAGTCGCTGGCGCCGATCTTGGGGATCGACAGGCCGCCGGTGGCAACCACCAGCGAGCGGCAGGCAACCGGGCCGCGGTCGGTCTGCAGCTGGTAGCGCGCGCTCGGGTCGGCATCGGAGTAGCTGACCGCCTGCACCGCGCAGGGCTGCCAGCGCTGCACGCCGCCGGCCTCGCATTCTTTCAGCAGCAGCTCGATCAGGTCCTGCGCCGAGCGGTCGCAGAACAGCTGGCCCTTGTGCTTTTCGTGGAAGGGAACGCCGTGGCGCTGCAGCAGCTCGATGAAATCGGCCGGGGTGTAGCGCGACAGCGCCGAGCGGCAGAAGTTGGGGTTGTCGCCCAGGAAATGCTTGTGCGGCTGGCGCGGGTCGAGCTCGCGGTTGGTGAAGTTGCAGCGACCGCCGCCCGAGATCCGGATCTTCTCGGCGACCTTGGGCGCGTGGTCGAGCAGCAGCACGCGCAGACCGAGCTGGCCGGCCACGCCGGCACAGAACAGGCCGGCCGCGCCGGCGCCGATGATGGCGACATCGAATTTTTCCATGGCCGCGAGTGTAGGCGGCTTTGCATGGCACGCGGCTTGCGTGATTCAGGCCTCCTTGTCACCAGCTCCGCATAAACTCTCTGCCATGAACTTGCCCGCACACCAACTCAGCATGACCGTGCTGATGTCGCCCGACATGGCCAACTTCTCCGGCAACGTCCACGGCGGCGCCATTCTCAAGCTGCTCGACCAGGTCGCCTATGCCTGTGCCAGCCGCTATGCCTCGCGCTATGTCGTGACGCTGAGCGTCGATCAGGTCATGTTCCTGCAGCCGATCCATGTCGGCGAGCTCGTGACCTTCCTGGCCAGCGTCAACCACACCGGCAACTCCTCGATGGAGATCGGCATCAAGGTCGTGGCCGAGGACATCCGCAGCCAGGCGGTACGCCATGTCAACAGCTGCTTCTTCACCATGGTCGCGGTCGGTGACGATGGCAAGTCGGCTGCTGTGCCCACGCTGCGCCCCTTCAGTCCCGAGGAAAAGCGGCGCTGGGACGCGGCCCTGGTGCGCAAGCAGGTGCGCAAGGAACTGGCCCAGCGCTACCAGCAGGTCAGGCTGCCGGCGCCGGTCGAGGCCTGAGATGCAGAAGACCCTTGCTCACGGCGAGAGCCAGATCCTGCTGCCGGAGTCCTTTGTCGCGCTGTTCGTTCCGCCCGGCAAGATCAAGCCGACCGAGCCCTACGAGATCATCGCCCAGCGCCACGAGTTGTGCGAGGACATGGCGCAGCTGCTGACCGAGCAGGCCGCCCAGCTGCAGTTCAAGCTCGGCGTGCACGAGTCCGATGTGCTCGAGCGCATGCATGCCGGACTCAGCAGTGATGAGTCCGGCCTGTCCCCCGCCGAGGCGGGTTGGGTCGTCAAGCGCCTGGCCGAGCTGCTCGACTGGCCCTGGCCGAGCTGGCTCGAGGCCTGAATCGAGGCCCGAGCGCGACAGCCGGCTGCATTCAGGCGGCCTGGCGCGCGCCCTCTGCGCCGTCTTGCTGCTGCAGCTGCGCCAGGCCCGAGATCACGTCGCCGACCACCAGGATCGACGGACTGCCGAGCTGTTCGGCCTGCAGTGTCTTGACCAGGTTGGACAGCGTGCAGGCCGCGTGACGCTGCTGCGGCAGGCTGGCGCGCTGCACGATCGCAGCCGGGGTCGAGGCCGGCAGGCCTCGCAGCAGGCCGGCCTGGATCGCGTTCGCGCTCGAGATGCCCATGTAGATCACGAGCGTGAGCTTGGCTTCGCGCGCGCAATGCGCCAGCGCGGCCCAGTCGGTGCCGCTGTCGCCGGGTTTGGCGTGGCCGGTCACGAAAATCACGCCATGGGCATGCTCGCGGTGCGTCAGCGGCACATTGAGCGAGCTGACCGCCGCCAGCCCGGCGGTGATGCCGTTGACCACCGTGACCGGGATGCCGGCGGCCTGCAGATGCTCGACTTCCTCGCCGCCGCGGCCGAAGATGAAGGGGTCGCCGCCCTTGAGCCGGACCACGACCTCGCCTTCCTGGACGGCCTGGATCATCAGCTTCTCGATGAAGGACTGCGGCGTGCTCTTGCAGCCGCCGCGCTTGCCGACATGGACGATGCGGGCCCGGGGCGAGGCATGGGCCAGCACCGCGTCATTGACCAGGTCATCGACCAGCAGCACCGTCGCCGCGCCGATGGCCCGGACCGCCTTGAGCGTCAGCAGTTCCGGGTCGCCCGGACCGGCGCCGACCAGGGTGACCTGGCCCGGTGCGGTCAGCGACGGGGTGCGGAGGGGGAGGGCTTGAGTCGAGGTCATGATGCCTGTACCGCACGCAAGATATGTTCCACCTGACGCGCGATCGGCGCCGGCACGGCCCGGCGGCCTGCGAGCACCTCGGCAGTCCAGGCCGCCGTGCTGGCGGCATCGATCGCGGGCAGCTCGGGCAAGCTGGCCAGCGAGCCGCCCTGGGGCTCCTGCACGCAGCGGCGCTGGCCTTGCAGGAAGACATCGATCTGCGGCAGGCGGCGCGGATCGGCCACCGGCTCGCCTTCGGTGCCGCGCAACAGCATCGCGCGCTGCTCCGTCAGCTCGAAGGTCGCGCCCATCGACAGCAGGTATTCGGGGTGGGTGTAGCTGCCGACCACCAGCGCGTCGCCGTCGCAGGGGTTCATGAGCTTGACCAGGCTGTGCGCCGAGTTGCGCAGGCCGATGACCTGGCGCACCTCGAGCAGGCGCTGCAGGCCCGGACACAGCAGGCCGGTCGGCACGAAGCGGGCCTGGCCGGCCTGCAGCGGCTGGATCGAATGGTCAGCGGTCACGCCCCGCAACGCCAGCACGGCGGCCGAGGTCACGCGCCGGCTTTCGGTCGCCGCACCATGCACCAGCACTGGCAGGCCTTCGCGCGCCAGCAGCAGTGCCAGCAGCGGGGTCAGCACCGGCAGCTTGCGCGCGCCGTTGTAGCTTGGCAGCACCACGGCGGTGCGTCCGTCGGTCGGCACCTGGTTGGTGCGCGTGGCCGTGGCGTCGAGGAAACCGGCCATTTCCTCAGGGGTCTCGCCCTTGATGCGCATCGCGAGGCAGAAGGCGCCGAGTTCGAGCTCGGTCACGCTGCCGTCGAGCAGCTGGCCGAACAGGTCGGCGGCCTGCGCGCGGTCGAGCGAGCGGGCGCCGTCCTTGCCGCGCCCGATTTCCTTGAGGTAGTGACTGATTGCCATGGAGCGATTTTCCGCGATGCCTGATGACTTCAGGTTATGTGGTGAAAAATCCTGCAGCCGAAGGATGAGCTCGACTCACAGGATCAGGGTTTTCAGGATCAGCCCCGTCACCGCGCAGGCGGCGATGACAGGGATCACATGGCGCTTGAAGCGGAACAGGGCGATGGCGGCACCCAGCGCGATCAGGGCTGATACCGGGTCGAAACTGCCGCTGAATCCCTGCGGCCATAGCACGTGGTAGCCGAAGAACAGCGCCAGATTCAGGATCACGCCGACCACGGCGGCCGTGATGGCGGTCAGCGGGGCGGTCAACCTGAGGTCGTCATGGGTGCTTTCCACCAGGGGGCCACCCGCCAGGATGAACAGGAACGACGGCAGGAAGGTGAACCAGGTCACCAGGCTGGCCGCCACGGCCCCGGCCAGGAACAGCGACTCCGGGCCGAACAGGGCCTTGACATAGCCGCCGACGAATCCGACGAAGGCCACCACCATGATCAGTGGCCCCGGCGTCGTTTCCCCCAGGGCCAGGCCATCGATCATCTGTGTCGGCGTGAGCCAGCCCTGGTGACTCACGGCTCCCTGGTACACATAGGGCAGCACGGCGTAGGCACCACCAAAGGTCAGTAACGCGGCCTTGGTGAAGAACCAGCTCATCTGCGTCAGCGTGTGCCCCCAGCCGTAGACCATGGTCAGCCACCCCATTGGCACCGCCCACAGCAGGGCGCCCAGCGCGATGACTTGCAGCAGGCGAGTCCAGCGGAACTGGGCGTGTGCCGGTGTCGGCGTGTGGTCGTCGATCAGCGCGGGGCCCAATGCCTTGCCAGCCTTGCCATGCCCGCCGCCGACCTTGAACTGGTCCGGTGCGATCCGTCCACCGAGATAGCCCAGCCATGCCGCCGCTGCGACGATGGCCGGGAACGGGACGTTGGCGGCAAAGATCGCGATGAACGAGGCCGCGGCAATGCCCCACAGCCAAGAGTTCTTGAGGGCGCGCGAGCCGATGCGGTGTGCCGCCTGCACCACGATGGCGGTTACCGCCGGTTTGATGCCATAGAACAGGCCGGCCACCAGCGGCATTTCACCGAAGGCGATGTAGACCCAGGACAGACCGATCAGGAGCAACAGCGACGGCAGCACGAACAAGGCCCCGGCGACGATGCCGCCCCAGGTCCGGTGCATCAGCCAGCCGATGTAGGTGGCCAGCTGCTGTGCTTCCGGGCCGGGCAGCAGCATGCAGTAGTTCAGTGCATGCAGGAAGCGTCGCTCGGAAATCCAGCGCCGGTTCTCGACCAGCTCCTGGTGCATGATCGAGATCTGCCCGGCGGGTCCGCCAAAGCTGATGAAGCCCAGCTTGAGCCAGAAGGCGAAGGCCTGCCAGAAGCTGACTGCTGGTGGCGCCGCTGTCACGGTCTCTTGAGTGTCGGCTGGGTTCATGTGGTCGGAGTTCCCTGGTCGAAGCTGGACAGTCGGAAAAAAAGTCCGTCTCGGCGAGCGTACCCTACATGTCCCTGGCCGCTTGTCCTGGGTTTTCTCAGGCGACTCCGATCAGGGCTGCGCTTGCCGGCACGACCGCGATCAGGCGCTTGAGCGCCGGCACGCAGGAGCCGCAGCGGGTGCCGCAACCCAGGCCGTCCTGCAGTTGCAGCAGGCGCTGGGCGCCGTCGCCGCCGCAGTCGGGCAGCGCGCGGCGGATCGCGTCCTCGCTGACATCGAGGCAGGTGCAGACCTGCGGGCTGCGCGCGGCCAGTGCCACCGGTGCCTGTGCGTCGGGCCTGAGCAGCAGGCGGCCGTAGTCCTGCGCCGGCAGTTCGTCCTGCAGCAGGGTCCTGAGCCAGGGTTCGGACCGGCTGTCGCCGGCCAGCAAGAAGGCTTCGACCTGCTGTCTGGCGCCGGCATGGCTCAGACGGATCGCCCGGCTGTGCTGGCGCTTGTGGTCGGCATAGCGCAGCACCTCGGCGCCATCGAGGCCGAGCAGCGCCTCGATGCGCCGAACCCGCTCGATGGGCGGTGCCTCGGCGCAGGCCGCACGCAACAGCACGCCGCTGCGCTCGCGCCCGAACGGCACGCAGCTGGCGAAATCGAACTCGGGCAGCAAGGCGCGCAGCTCGCGCTGGACCTCGATCGCGCGCTCCTGCGGCAGCCAGGCCAGGCCGAGCAGGGTCCAGGGCAGCGCCGCCTTCTCGATCCGGACCGCGCAATGCTTGAGCTCGGGCTGCTTGGACAGCGGGCAGCTGGCCGGGGTGGTCAGCGCGTTGACGCCGGCCAGCGGCCGGCCCCCGGCATCGCGCCCGCCGAGCGCCTCCGAGCCCCAGTGCATCGGGATGAAGGCCTGCTGCTGGCCAAGTTCGGCGGCGGGCTGCACCGGCAGCACGATGGCGCCGCGCGCGCTGCTGACTCGCACCAGTTCGCCGGCCTGCAGGCCCAGCGCCAGCAGGTCGTCGGGGTGCAGGCCGACCGCCGGTTCGGGAGCGTGGCCGAACAGCCGGCCCAGCGTGCCGGTGCGCGTCATGCCATGCCACTGGTCGCGCAGCCGCCCGGTCGAGAGCGAGAACGGGTAGCGCGGCGAGCGTGGCTCGGCCACCGGGCGCCAGGCATCGGCCGCGAAGCGCGCCTTGCCGTCGGGCGTGGCGAACATGCCGTAGGGGTAGAGCCGGGCCTGGCCCTGTTCCGCGCCTTGCGGCATCGGCCACTGCTGCGGCCCGATCTGGTCGAGCAGGTCGTAGCTCAGGCCCGTGATGTCGAGGTCGCGCCCGCGCGTGCTCTCGCGGTGCTCGAGCCAGGCCTGCTCGGGGGTCTCGAAGCCGAACAGCATCGGCTGGCCGGGACGCAGCCGGGTTTCGAGCCGGCGTGCGACATCGCGCGCGATGGCCCAGTCGGGCCTGGCCTGGCCGGCCGGCGCAATCGCCGCGCGCACCCGGGTGATGCGGCGCTCGCTGTTGGTCACCGTGCCTTCCTTCTCGCCCCAGCTCGCCGCCGGCAGCAGCAAGTCGGCATAGTCGCAGGTGGCGGCGGTGGCGAAGGCCTCCTGCACGATCACGAACTCGGCCCGCTCGAGCGCGCGCCGCACCAGGGCCTGGTCGGGCATCGATTGCGCCGGGTTGGTGCAGGCGATCCACAGCGCCTTGATCTGGCCGTCGGCCACGGACTGGAACAGTTCGGTCGCGGTTTTGCCGGCCCGCGCCGGCAGCTGATCGACACCCCACAGGCGGGCGATCTCGGCGCGGTGCGCGGCATCGGCCGGGTCGCGGTGGCCGGGCAGCAGCGTGGCCATGGCGCCGACCTCGCGCCCGCCCATGGCATTGGGCTGGCCGGTCAGCGAGAAGGGGCCGGCGCCGGGCTTGCCGATCTGGCCGGTCGCCAGGTGCAGGTTGATCAGCGCGGCGTTCTTGTCGCTGCCGCTGCTGCTCTGGTTCAGGCCCATGCAGTAGAGGCTCAGCGTGGCGTTGGACTGCGCGAACCAGCGCGCCGCGGTATGCAGGTCCTCGACGCTGACGCCGCAGCCGCGCGCGACGCGCTCGGGCGTGGCCTGGCGCACCAGAGCTTTCAGCGCCTCGAAGCCGCTGGTATGGCGCGCGATGTAGTCGGGTCTTGTCCAGCCTTCCCACAGCATGATGTGCAGCAGGCCGTGGCAGAGCAGCACGTCGGTGCCGGGCTGGATCTGCAGATGCAGGTCGGCCTGCTCGGCGGTTTCGGTGCGGCGCGGATCGACCACGATGATCTTCATGCCGGCGCGCGCGTCCTCGATGCGGCGAAACAGGATCGGGTGCGCCCAGGCCGTGTTGCTGCCGCTGATGAACAGGCAGTCGGTCTGCGCCAGGTCGTCATAGCAGGTCGGCGGCGCGTCCGAGCCCAGCGTGCGCTTGTAGCCCACCACCGCGCTGCTCATGCACAGGCGCGAGTTGCTGTCGATCTGATTGGTGCCGACCAGGCCGCGCGCGAGCTTGTTGAAGACATGGTAGTCCTCGGTCAGCAGCTGGCCCGACAGGTAGAAGCCGACCGAATCGGGGCCGTGCTGCTCGATGATGTCGCCCAGCCGATCGGCTGCCAGCTTGAGCGCGGCGTCCCATTCGACCGGCTGTGGCGCAGCACCGCGCTGCAGGCGCTGCATCGGCTGCAGCAGCCGGGCCTGGCGCGTGACGGCTTCGGTTGCCGTCAGGTGCAGGGTCGAGCCCTTGGTGCAGAGCCGGCCGAAGTTGGCCGGGTGCTCCGGGTCGCCGCGCACGCCGGTGATCCGGTCGTGCTGCGACTCGATGATCACGCCGCAGCCGACGCCGCAGTAGGGGCAGGTGGATCGGGTTTCGGCCATGTTGCGCTTTCAGTTCAGGGCCAGCAAGACCTGGCCGTCCTCGACCTTGACCTCGAAGCTGGCGCAGGAGCCGTGGTCGGGTGCGACCGCCTGTCCGTCCTCGAGCGTGAAGTTCCAGCCGTGCAGCGGACAGGTCACGCGCCGGCCATGCACCAGGCCCTGCGACAGCGGGCCGCCCTTGTGCGGGCATTTGTCATGCAGCGCGAACACCTCGTCGGCGGCGGTGCGGAAGATCGCGATGTCGCCGCCGCTGGCGCGTTGCACCACGCGCGCGCCCAGCCGCGGGATGTCGTCGAGCGGGCAGATGAAGTTCCAGTGGCTCATGTCTTGTCGTCCTTGGGTGGGGTTCAGGCTTCGAGCCGGATCGGGATGAACTGCTGGATGGCGCCGGCCTCGCGCGAGGTCTGCCACGGGTCCTTGGCGTCCTTCAGCGCATCGAGCAGGCGGCCGTGCAGCGCCCGGCGATTGGCCTCGTCCTCGACCACCTGGCGCTTGACCGCGTCCAGGCCGACGCGGTCCAGGTAGTGGCAGGTGCGCTCGAGGTACCAGCCTTGCTCGCGGTACAGCTGCAAGAAGGCGCCGGCGTATTCCATGACATCCTCGTCGGTCCTGACCTTGCAGAGGAACTGCGCGACCTCGGTCTTGATGCCGCCGTTGCCGCCGACATAGAGCTCGTAGCCCGAATCGACCCCGATCACGCCGACATCCTTGATGCCAGCCTCGGCGCAGTTGCGCGGGCAGCCCGATACCGCCAGCTTGACCTTGTGCGGCGCGTACATGTCGAACAGCATCTTCTCGAGCTTGATGCCCATGTCCATCGCGCGCTGGGTGCCGAAGCGGCAATGCTCGGCGCCGACGCAGGTCTTGACGGTGCGGATCGACTTGCCATAGGCATGGCCCGAGACCATGCCGGCGGCGTTGAGGTCGGCCCAGATCGCGGGCAGATCGGCCTTCTTGATGCCGAGCAGGTCGATGCGCTGGCCGCCGGTGACCTTGACGGTCGGCACCTGGTATTTCTCGGCCGCGTCGGCGATCGCGCGCAGCTCGGCCGGCGTCGTCAGGCCGCCCCACATGCGCGGCACCACCGAGTAGGTGCCGTCCTTCTGGATGTTGGCGTGCGCGCGCTCGTTGATCAGGCGGCTTTGCGGGTCGTCCTTGGCCAGCTGCGGCCAGCTCGAGATCAGGTAGTAGTTGATGGCCGGGCGGCATTTGTCGCAGCCGTTGGGCGTCTGCCACTGCATGAAGTCGAACACCGCCTCCTTGCTGGTCAGGCGCTGGGTGACGATCGCCTCGCGCACGACCTGGTGCGAATGCTCGGTGCAGCCGCAGACCGGCTTGCGGTCGGACGCCGCCGGGCTGTAGGCGCCGCCTATGGTGCTGGCCAGGATCTGCTCGACCAGGCCGGCGCAGGAGCCGCAGGACGAGGCCGCCTTGGTGTGCCTCTTGACCTCGTCGAGGCTGAACAGGCCCTTTTCCTTGATCGCCTGGCAGATCGCGCCCTTGCTGACGCCGTTGCAGCCGCAGACCTCGGCGCTGTCGGGCATCTCGGCGGCCTTGCTGTTGCCGGCGTGGCCGACATCGCCGACCAGGCTCTGGCCGAAGATCAGCTGGTCGCGGATGTCGTGGATGTCGCGTCCGTCCTTGATCAGCTGGAAATACCAGGGGCCGTCGGCCGTGTCGCCGTACAGCACGCCGCCGATCAGCTTGTTGTCCTTGACCACCAGCTTCTTGTAGACGCCGCCATGCGGATCGTTCAGGACGATTTCCTCGCTGTCGGCCTGGCTGCCCGTGAAGTCGCCGCCCGAGAACAGGTCGATGCCGGTCACCTTGAGCTTGGTCGAGGTCACCGAGCCGCCATAGCGGCCGATGCCGTAGCTGGCCAGGTGATTGGCAGCGACCTTGGCCTGCTCGAACAGCGGCGCGACCAGACCGTAGGCGATGCCACGGTGGCTCACGCATTCGCCGACCGCGTAGATGCGCGGGTCGTAGGTCTGCAGCGTGTCGCTGACCACGATGCCGCGGTTGCAGTGGATGCCGGCGGCCTCGGCCAGCGCATAGTTGGGCCGGATGCCGGCGGCCATCACGACCAGGTCGGCCGGAATCTGCATGCCGTCCTTGAAGCGCACCGCGCCGACCCGGCCTTCGGTGCCGCCGTCGGGGGCCTGCAGCAGCGCCTCGGTCTGCTTTTGCAGCAGGAACTTGAGGCCCTTGTCCTCGAGCGACTGCTGCAGCATGCGCCCGGCCACCTCGTCGAGCTGGCGCTCGAGCAGCCAGGCGCCGTTATGCACCACCGTCACGTCCATGCCGCGCAGCTTGAGGCCGTTGGCGGCCTCGAGCCCGAGCAGGCCGCCGCCGATCACGACCGCATGCCGGTACTGGCTGGCCGCGGCGATCATCTCGTCGGTGTCCTGGATGTCGCGGTAGCCGATCACGCCCGGCAGCTGGTTGCCCGGTATCGGCAGCCGGAACGGGGTCGAGCCGGTCGCGATCAGCAGCCGGTCGTAGGGCGCTGCGGTGCCGTCGTCGGCGATCACGAGCCGGCGGACGCGGTCGATCCTCGTGACGGTCTTGCCGGTGTGCAGCCGGATGCCGTTCTCGGCGTACCAGTCGAGCTCGTTGAGGATGATGTCCTGGATCTGCATCTCGCCCGCGAGCACCGGCGACAGCAGGATGCGGTTGTAGTTCGGGTGCGGCTCGGCGCCGAACACCGTGATCTCGTACTGACCGGGCGCGATCTTGAGCAGTTCCTCCAGCGTGCGCACGCCGGCCATGCCGTTGCCGATCAACACCAACTTGGGCTTTTCCATCTTGACTCCGTCGCTTGCTGCAGAAAACAAAAAAGGCATCCATGCAGGGTCCACCCGTTGCGGGGCAGAGTTGCAGGGACGCCTTTGTCCTGTTGGCACCCGACCCGTCCTTGGGTGAGGTGCTGAGCCGGTCAGCGTTGACCGTTGCCTGCTTCAAGCAATAGCCGTGCCAGTCGCTGTCCGTCGAATGGCACCATGCCGGCGGGCCGCTGCGTGGCCGGGCCTGGCTCGCTTGGCCTCGATCTGGTGCATGGCGCCCGTCAGCCTGTCGTCAGCTGGCCCGCTATGGTGCGCATCAAGCCGTTGCAGGCATGGCGCGACTACATTATTTTTGTCGGTTGTGCTAGTTTTGTTCTATCGAATGATGCTGGTGATAGCTTTTATCTAGCGATAACTTGACCTTGGGCGGGCGAATCTTGCAAAAAAGTCCGAAAATCGGCTAACTCGGATTTTTGACCGCAAGCAGCGGGGTGGTCCGGCAAAGCACACAAGAAAGATGACAGTGAAACGTTTGGACGATTTCCGCTTGCGCCTGGGTGGCGACGAGCTGGTGCCGATCATGATCGGCGGCATG
The DNA here is from genome assembly GCA_026400105.1 of Burkholderiales bacterium. Taxonomy (GTDB): domain Bacteria; phylum Pseudomonadota; class Gammaproteobacteria; order Burkholderiales; family Burkholderiaceae_C; genus Malikia. The sequence goes on along the minus strand of JAPLPQ010000072.1, from coordinate 22,343 downwards.
GGCGTGGACATTTCCTCCTCCGATCTCGCGCTCGAAGCCGCGCGTCTGGGTGGAGTGGGCCATATCTCGGATGCGATGATCAAGACGGTGACCGACCGTCGCTACAAGACCAAGTACGTCAAGGCCAAGCAGGCACTTTACAAGTACAACGTCGACAACACCGACAAGTCGGACGTCAAGTTCGACCTCGGCCATCTGGCCGAAGCGACCAAGCTGCATGTCGAGCACAGCATGACGCGCAAGCAGGGCAGTGGCCAGATCTTCATCAACTGCATGGAGAAGCTGACCATGAACGCGCCGCGCGAGACCCTCAAGGTCCGCCTGTCGGCCGCGCTCGACGCCGGCATCGACGGCATCACGCTGGCGGCCGGCCTGCACCTGAGCAGCTTCGCGCTGATCGAGGACAACCCGCGCTTTCGTCATGCCAAGCTCGGCATCATCGTGTCCTCGCTGCGCGCGTTGCAGCTGTTCCTCAAGAAGAACGCGCGCCTGAACCGTCTGCCCGACTATGTCGTGGTCGAAGGCCCGCTGGCCGGCGGTCACCTGGGCTTCGGCATGGACTGGGCCCAGTACGACCTCGCGACCATCGTCGCCGAGATCGCCGCCTGGCTCAAGGCCGAGCAGCTCGACATCCCGCTGATCCCGGCTGGCGGCATCTTCACCGGCAGCGATGCGGTGCGCTTCATGGAAATGGGCGCTTCCGCCGTCCAGGTCGCGACCCGTTTCACCGTCACGCGCGAATGCGGCCTGCCCGACGACTCCAAGCAGGAATACTTCAAGGCCGACGAGGACGACATCGAGGTCAACGAGATCTCGCCGACCGGCTACCCGATGCGCATGATCAAGTCCAGCCCGGGCATCGGCGACGGCATCCGCCCGAACTGCGAGGCCTACGGCTACTTGCTCGACGCCAAGGGCAAATGCGCCTACATCGACGCCTACAACCGCGTCGTGCTGGCGCATCCGGGCGAGCGCAAGATCCAGGTCTGGGACAAGACCTGCCTGTGCACCCACATGCGCAACTTCGCGATCTGGACCTGCGGCCAGCTGACCTGGCGCCTGAAGGACACCACGCTGCGCCATGACGACGGCAGCTACCAGCTGCTGAGCGCCCAGCATGTGTTCGAGGACTACCAGTTCAGCGTCGACGACAAGATCGCGCTGCCGCAGTCCGAGTTCGACGTCGACTGATTGCGCTGCCAGGCCCCGCGCCAGGGGCCGACAGGAAAAAAACCGCCCCGGCTTGCGCCAAGGCGGTTTTTTTGCGTCCGTCCCGGAGCAGGCTCAGGCCGGGTCCATGCCGTTGCGGCGCTTGGCCTCGGCCGTGGCCGGCGAAGCCAGGAAGTCGAGCAGCTCGCGCACGGCCTCGGGCTGGGTCGAGGTCGCGGCGATGCCGGCCGAGAAGGTGGTGGTGATCTGGACCTCGGACGGCAGCGGGCCGAGCAGGGTGATGCCCTCGAGGTTCATGAGTTCGCTGAGCTGCTGGAAGCCGAGCTCGACCGCGCCATTGGCCACCAGCACACCGACCGGCACGCCAGGGGCCGCGGTCACGATGCGGTCGGCGATCTGCTCGGCGATGCCCCAGCGCTCGAACAGCTTGGCCAGCTGCACGCCGCTCGGGCCGGTCGAGTAGCCCAGGGTGCGCGCGGCCAGCACCGCGGCCTTGAGCGCGGCTTCATCCGAGATATCGGGTTGGGCTGCACCGGCGCGCACCGCCACCGCCACGCCCGAATGCACCAGGTCGACCCGGCTGCCGGCCAGCACATGGCCTTCGGCGATCAGCTTGTCGATCGCGTTCGAGGCCAGCGCCACGGCATCGAAGGCCTCGCCGGCCTGTACCCGCTTGGCCGCGTCGACGCCGCCGACCGATTCCACGTCGACTTCGGTGCCGGGACTGGCCTGGGCATGGAGGGCGACGAGATCGGCGAGCAGAGACTTGGTCGCCATGGAGGAGATGACGCGCAGTGCAGAAGTCATGGTGTGAGTGGGCAGTAAAAAGACGACAGCCCCGCCGTCAGGCGGGACTCGGGACAAAAGCTCGATCCTAGCGGATCAGGCGCCGCCGCCCAGCACCTTGTAGAGCGTGACCTGGTTCTGCCAGTAGGCCAGGCGGGTCTGCGTCAGCGCCTGCTGGCTGGCGAACAGCGAGCGCTGGGCATCGAGCCAGTCGAGCTGGTTGGCCACGCCATGCTGCAAGCGCAGCTCGGTCAGCTCGAGCCGGCGCGCGTCGGCCGTGGTCTGCGCCTGCTGGGCCTGCAGCTGGCGTGCCAGCGTCTCGCGTCCGGCCAGCGCATCGGCCACTTCGCGGAACGCGGACTGGATCGCCTTTTCGTACTGGGCCAGCGCGGCCTCGCGTCCGGCCCGCGCCGAATCGAGTCCGGCCTGGTTGCGCCCGGCGTCGAAGATCGGCAGCAGCAGCTGCGGCGCCAGCGTGAAGCCCCAGCTGCCGTCCTTGAACAGGCCCGACAGCTCGCCGCTGGCCGAGCCGATGCCGGTCGTCAGCGAGATGCGCGGGAAGAACGCCGCGCGCGCCGCGCCGATGTTGGCGTTGGCCGCGATCAGCTGCTGCTCGGCCTGCACGATGTCGGGCCGGCGCGTCAGCAGCTGCGACGGCAGGCCGGCGGCCAGCGTCGGCAGCTGCAGCCCGGTCAGTCGTCCGGGCGCCAGCTCGGCGCGCAGCGCGCCATCCAGCGGCTGGCCCAGCAGCAGCGTCAGCGCGTTCTCGTCCTGCGCGCGCTGGCGCTCGAACTGCGCCAGCGTGACGCGCGCGTTCTCGATCAGCGACTCGGCCTGGCTCAGCTCGAGCTCCGAGGTCGCGCCATGCTCGAAGCGCAGCTTGATCAGTCCCAGCGAGGCTTCGCGCGTGCTCAGGGTCTGCCGGGCCAGTTCGAGCTGGGCCTGGTCGGCCAGCAGCGCCAGCCAGCTTTGCGCCACCGCGGCGACCAGGCTGATGCGAACGCTCTGGCGGCCGGCCTCGCTGGCCAGGTACTGGGCCAGCGCCTGTTCCTTCAGGCTGGCCACGCGGCCGAAGAAGTCGAGTTCGTAGGCGCTGACCAGCAGGCCGCCGCTGTAGTTGCTCGTGATGTTGCCCGAGCTGTTCGGCGTGCGCGAGCCGTTGATGGCCAGGCCGACGCCGGGCCACTGCTCGGCGCGCCGCAGGCCGAGCTGGGCGCGCGCCTGCTCGAGATTGAGCGCGGCCACGCGCAGGTCGCGGTTGTGTGCCAGCGCGGTCTCGATCAGCTGGCGCAGCGCCGCATCGCTGAAAAAGCCCTGCCAGTCCGGCAGCGCGTCGGCCGCCGCGCTGGTGGCGGCGGGCTGGGCGGTCGCACCGGCGCTGGCCGGCCATTGCGTCGGCACCGGTGCGCTGGGCCGCTCGTAGGCCGGCATCAGGCTGCAGCCGCTCAGCAGCAGCGCTGCCGCCAGCGGGCCGAGCAAGGTCAGATGGGTCTTATTCATGGCTGTGGACTCCGGCTTGCTGGCCATGGGCCATGTCGAATTGGTGCTGGCGCTCGCTGCCCTTGAACAGGCTGCGCACGACCACGAAGAACACCGGCACGAACACCACCGCCAGCAGCGTGCCCGTGATCATGCCGCCGATCACGCCGGTGCCGATCGCGCGCTGGCTGGCCGAGCCCGCGCCGCTCGACAGCGCCAGCGGCAGCACGCCGAGCATGAAGGCCAGCGAGGTCATGATGATGGGACGAAAGCGCAGGTGCGCCGCCTCGAGCGCGGCCTCGATCACGGTCCTGCCCTGGGCCTGCAGGTCCTTGGCGAACTCGATGATCAGGATCGCGTTCTTGGCCGACAGGCCGATGATCGTGATCAGTCCGACCTGGAAGTAGACGTCGTTGGCATAGCCGCGCAGCAGCGTCGCCAGCAGCACGCCGAGCACGCCCAGCGGCACCACCAGGATCACCGACAGCGGGATCGACCAGCTCTCGTAGAGCGCGGCCAGGCACAGGAACACCGCCAGGATCGCAAAGCCGTAGACGATGATGGCCTGCGCGCCGGCGAGCTTTTCCTCGCGCGACTGGCCGGTCCACTCGAAGCCGAGGCCGGGCGGCAGCTGGGCCGCGAGCTGCTCCATCTCGGCCATCGCGGCGCCGGTGCTGTAGCCCGGTGCGGCGCTGCCGCTGATGCGCATGGCCGGATAGCCGTTGTAGCGCACGGTCTGCATCGCGCCCGAGATCCAGCGCGTGCTGGCGAAGGCCGACAGCGGCACGGTCTGGCCGCTGCTGTTGATCACATGCAGCTTGAGCAGGTCGTCGGGCTGCATGCGGGCCGGCGCATCGGCCTGCACCACCACGCGCTGCAGGCGGCCGGCGTTCGGGAAGTCGTTGATGTAGCTCGAGCCCAGCGTGGTCGAGATCGTCGCGTTGATCGCATCGAAGCCCACGCCGAGCGCCTGCGCCTTGTCGCGGTCGATGTCGAGCTGCAGCTGCGGCGCGTCTTCCAGGCCGTCGGGGCGGACCTGGGTCAGCACCTTGCTCTGGCTCGCCATGCCGAGCAGCTGGTTGCGCGCGCCCAGCAGCACCTCGCGGCCCAGGCCGGCGCGGTCCTGCAGCCGGAACGAGAAGCCCGAGGCCGAGCCCAGCTCGGGGATGGGCGGCGGGCTCAAGGGGAAGATGAAGGCGTCGCGGATGCCAGACAGCGCGCCAAAGGCGCGGCCGGCCAGATCCTGCGCCGAGCTGCCCGGCGCGTGGCGCTCGGACCAGTCCTTGAGCGTCACGAAGGCGAGCGCGGCGTTCTGGCCCTGGCCCGAGAAGGAAAAGCCCAGCACGCCGACCATGCTCTGGACCTCGGGCTGCTTGAGCATGAAGCCCTCGACCTGCTCCATCACGGCGCTGGTGCGCTCGCGCGTGGCGCCCGGCGGCAGCTGCACGTTGACCAGCAGCGTGCCCTGGTCCTCGTTGGGCAGGAAGGAGGTCGGCAGTCGCAGATAGACCACCGCCGCCACGCCGACGATGACGCCGTAGAGCAGCAGCGAGCGACCGGCGCGCGGCAGCAGCCGGCCGACCCAGCCCTCGTAGCGCTTGGCGCCGCTGGCAAAGCCGCGGTTGAACCAGCCGAAGAAGCCGGTCTTGGCATGCTGGTGGCCGGCCTCGACCGGTTTGAGCAGGGTGGCGCACAGCGCCGGCGTCAGCGACAGCGCGAAGAAGGCCGAGAACGCGATCGACACCCCCATCACGGTGGCGAACTGGCGGTAGATGTTGCCGACCGAACCGCTGAAGAAGGCCAGCGGCACGAACACCGAGATCAGCACCACGGTGATGCCGACGATGGCGCCCGAGATCTGGCGCATCGCCTTGCGCGTGGCCTGCTGCGGCGACAGGCCTTCCTCGCTCATGATGCGCTCGACGTTCTCGACCACCACGATCGCGTCATCGACCACGATGCCGATCACCAGCACCATGCCGAACATGGTCAGCACGTTGATCGAGAAGCCCAGCGCCAGCAGCGCGGCGAAGGTGCCCAGCAGCGCCACCGGCACCACGATGGTCGGGATCAGCGTGTAGCGCCAGTTCTGCAGGAACAGGAACATCACCAGGAACACCAGCGCCACGGCTTCGAGCAGGGTCTTGGCCACCTGCTCGATCGAGATCTTGATGAAGCGCGAGCTGTCGTAGGGGATCTTCCACTGCATGCCGGCGGGGAAGAACTTCTCGAGCTCGTGCATCTTGGCGCGCACGGCCTCGGCCGTGGCCAGCGCGTTGCCGCTGGGCGAAAGCTGGACGCCGATGCCGGTCGAGGGCTTGCCGTTCAGGCGCGCCGAGGTCGCGTAGGCCTGGCCGCCGAGCTCGATGCGCGCGACATCCTTCAGCCGCACCGCCGAGCCGTCGGGGTTGGCGCGCAGCAGGATGCGGCCGAACTGCTCGACACTCGAGAGCTGGCCGTTGACCACCACGGTCGCGGCGATGCCCTGGCCGGCGACGTTGGGCAGGCTGCCGATCTCGCCGGCCGAGACCTGGGCGTTCTGCGCCTTGATCGCGGCGTTGACATCGGCCGCGCCGAGCTTGTAGCTCAGCAGCTTGGCCGGGTCGATCCAGATCCGCATCGCGCGTTCGGTGCCGAACAGCTGGGCCTGGCCGACGCCGGGCAGGCGCTGCAGTTCGGGCACGACGTTGCGCGAGGCATAGTCACCGAGCGCGACCGGGTCCCAGGCCGGGTCGTCCGAGGACAGGATCGCGAACAGCAGGAAGTTGTTGCGCGACTTGTCGACCCGCACGCCTTGCTGCGTGACCGCCGCCGGCAGGCGCGGTGTCGCGCGCGCCAGCCGGTTCTGCACATCGACCTGGGCCAGCTCCGGGTTGGTGCCGGGCTGGAAGCTCAGGGTGATGTTGCCCGAGCCGTCGGCCTGCGCCACCGACTCCATGTAGATCAGGCCGGGCGAGCCGTTCATCTCGCGCTCGATCACCGACAGCACGCTGTCTTCCAGTGTCTGCGCCGAGGCGCCCGGATAGGCGGTCGAGACCACGATCGATGGCGGCGCCACCGGCGGATACTGGGCAATCGGCAGCTGGGTGATGGCGACTGAGCCCAGCACCATCACGAACAGCGCGATCACCCAGGCAAAGATGGGTCGCTCGATAAAGAATTTCGCCATGTCAGTGACTCCTCAGCGTGCCGCGCCAGCGCCGGCCTTGGCGGGCTCGGCCGGGGCCTTGGCCGCATTGCCCGCGGCTTCGGCCTGCGGTGCTGCTGCTGCCTTGCCGTCCTGCTGGCCCTGGGCGCCTGCCGTCTGCTGCCACGGCACCGGCTTGACCACCTTGGTGCCGCGCAGCTTCTGGAAGCCGTCGATCATGACCTGCTCGCCAGCCTTGAGCCCGTCGAGCACGATCCAGCGCCCGCCCTGCTGGGCGCCGATCTTGACCGGACGCGGGCCGAAGCTGCCGTCCTCGGCCACGACCATCACGCTGTCGCCCTGGGTCGAGCGCGTGACCGCCTGCTGCGGCAGCGAGATCGCATCGCCGGCCTTGGCCTGTTCCAGCCGCACCCGCACATAGAGACCCGGCAGCAGCTGGCCGCCCGGGTTCGGCACCTCGGCGCGCAGCGTGACCTGGCCGCTGCTGCCGTCCACCGTCAGGTCGGAAAACAGCAGCTTGCCGGCACGGCCATGCTCGCTGCCGTCGGGCAGCAGCAGGCGCACGCTGGCACCGTCCGATCCGGCGCGCTTGAGCTGGCCGCTCTCGAGCGCGCGCCGCAGCCGCATCGCCTCGTCGGCCGACTGGGTGAAGTTGACATAGATCGGATCGATCTGCTGCACCACCGCCAGCGGCGTGGCCTCGCCCTGGCCGACCAGGGCGCCTTCGGTCACCAGCGCGCGGCCGATCCGGCCCGCGATCGGGGCCGTGACCCGGGTGTAGCCGAGGTTGATGCGCGCGGTCTGCAAGGCCGCCTTGGCCACGGCCACATCGGCCTGGGCCTGCTTCCTGGCGGCCTGTGCGCTGACGAATTCCTGCTGGCTGATCGCCTTGGCCTCGACCAGCGGCTGGTAGCGCTCGGCCAGCGCGCTGGCCTGCATCAGGTTGGCCTCGGCCTTGGCCAGGCTGGCCTGGGCGCTGTCGTGGCTGGCCTGGTAGGGGCTGGCATCGATGGCAAACAGGGCCTGACCGGCCTTGACCTCGCTGCCTTCACTGAACAGCCGCTGCTGCAGGATGCCGGCGGCGCGCGCCCGCACCTGGGCCACGCGCGAGGCCTCGAGCCGGCCCGGCAGCTCGGTGACCAGGCCGACCTCGCCCGGCGTCACGGTCAGTACGCCGACTTCGGGCGGCGGCATGCCGGCACCGGGGGCGGCCGGGGCAGCGGCCTTGTCGCCGCAGGCGGCGAGCAGGGCGGCCAGGCCCAGGGCACTGAGGGTGGCGCGCCATTGTGCAGGGCGACGGGAGGAAGCAGGCTGGATCACTGGCATGTCGAGGTCCGGAATGAGCGTGGAAGGGCACACCGGCCATGCGGCCAGGGCAATGTCGGCCAGTATACATACAATTGTGAATGTATAAGCCCAGCTGGCTGCTCCTGAAACCCGTTCGAAAGTGACCTCACCCCATGGCCCGCCGCACCAAAGCCGATGCCCTCGCGACCCGTCACCAGTTGCTCGATGCGGCCGAATGCCTGTTCGCCGAAAAAGGGGTGTCGCGCACCTCGCTCAACGACATCGCGCTGGCCGCCGGCGCCAGCCGGGGCGCGATCTACTGGCATTTCAAGAACAAGGCCGACTTGTTCAATGCCATGATGGAGCGCACCACCTTGCCGATGGAGCAGGCGCTGCAGCAGGTCGGGCATGAGCCCGGACAGGATCCACTGGTCGAACTGCGGCGCTCGATCGCCGACGCCATGCACCGCATCGCGCATGACGAGCGCACCCGTCGCGTGTTCGAGGTCGCCACGCTCAAGGTCGAATATGTGGATGAACTGATGGCGGTGCGCGCGCGGCACCGGCGCGTGCAGGCCGACAACGTGAGCCAGATGGAGCGCAGCCTGCAAGAGGCCCTGGTCCAGCGCGCGCTGTCGCTGCCGCTGCCGGTGGCCATGCTTGCGCAGGGACTCTATGCCCTGCTGGTCGGGTTGATCCATACCTGGCTGCTGGCGCCCGAGACCTTCGAGCTCGAGGCCACGGCCGAGGCCTCGGTGCGGGCCTATCTGAGCGGATGGGGGCTGCTGCCGGCGCTGGCCGGCTCAACGGCGGCCTGAGCGCGGCTGCGGCTCGGCGGCCCGCTGCCAGCCGGGACCGGGGCTGGCAGCGACTCCTTCAAAGGCTGGGCTTCAGCCCGCTTCAGGCTGCCTTCTCGACATGGCCCTGGCGCGTGTAGAGGAAGTCGATCACGGCCTTGCGGCAGCGCTGGTAGTCCGGGTCGTCGGCCAGCGCGACCCGGTTGCGCGGGCGCGGCAGCGGGACCGGCAGCACCTCGCCGATGGTCGCGGCCGGGCCGTTGGTCATCATCACGATCTTGTCGGAGAGCAGCACCGCCTCGTCGACATCGTGCGTGACCATCACCACGGTGCTGCGGGTGCGCGCGACGATCTCGAGCAGCTCGTCCTGCAGCCGGGCGCGCGTCAGCGCGTCGAGCGCGCCGAAGGGCTCGTCCATCAGCAGCACCTGCGGCTCCATCGCCAGCGCGCGCGCGATGCCGACGCGCTGCTTCATGCCGCCCGAGATCTCGCCCGGGCGCTTGTGCGCCGCGTGGCCCAGGCTCACGAGTTCGAGCGCGGCGGCGGTGCGGCTTTTGAGCTGGTCCTTCTTCTCGGTCTTGCCGAAGACGCGCTCGACCCCGAGGTAGACGTTGTCGAAGCAGCTCAGCCAGGGCAGCAGCGAGTGGTTCTGGAACACCATCGCGCGCTCGGGCCCCGGACCCCTGATCTCCTTGTTGGCGCACAGCAGGCCGCCCTCGGTCGGCGTGGTCAGGCCGGCGATCAGGTTCAGCAGCGTCGACTTGCCGCAGCCCGAGTGCCCGATCAGCGCGACGAACTCGCCCTTGGCGATCTGCAGCTCGATGTCGCGCAGCGCCGGAAACAGGCCCTTGGCAGTCTTGAAGGTCTGCGCCACGCCGCTGATGTCGATGAATTTGGCGTCGTTGTTCATGGTGGAGGCTCCTAGAGGTTCAGGACTTGACGTCTTCGTAGCTGAAGGCGCTGGCGAGCTTGACCAGCGCGGCCTCGAGCAGCAGGCCGACGATGCCGATCACGAAGATCGCGATGATGATGTTCTTGACGTTGAGGTTGTTCCACTCGTCCCAGACCCAGAAGCCGATGCCGACGCCGCCGGTCAGCATCTCGGCCGCGACGATCACGAGCCAGGCCGTGCCCACCGCCAGCCGCACGCCGGTCAGCATGTAGGGCAGCACCGAGGGCAGCAGGATGGTGGTCAGGATCTTCCACTCCGACAGGTTGAGCACGCGCGCCACGTTCAGGTAGTCCTGCGGCACGCGCTGCACGCCGACCGCGGTGTTGATGATCATGGGCCAGATCGAGCAGATGAAGATGGTCCAGATCGCGGCCGGATTGGCGCCCTTGAACACCAGCAGGCCGATCGGCAGCCAGGCCAGCGGCGAGACCGGGCGCAGCAGGCTGATCAGCGGATTGAACATCCGGCCCAGCAGCACCGAGCGCCCGAGCGCGAAGCCGGCCGGGATGCCGACTGCCGCCGCCAGGCCGAAGCCCAGCGCGACCCGTTCGAGCGAGGCCAGCAGGTTCCAGCCCACGCCCTGGTCGTTCGGGCCCTTGCGATAGAACGGATCGCTGAACAGCTCGACCGCCTGGCGCCAGGTCTCGAGCGGACCCGGGATGCCGCTGCCGGTCGACTGCGCCACCAGCATCCAGACCAGCACCAGCAGGCCCAGGCCGAACAGCGGCGGCAGCACCGCGAGCGCCAGGCCGCGTCCGTAGCCGCGCCAGTCGCGCCCCGGCTTGGGCTCGGCGCGGGCTGGCGCCAGGGCCGGGGCCGCCGTCACTGCCGCAGCGGTGCCGGGCAGGCTGGAGGGGGAGGCGGTCGAAGTGGCCGAAGCCTCGAGCGGGGAATGGAAGACTGCGCTGACCATGGTGATGCTCCTCGGTGCGGGGTGGCCTGCTTCAGGCCTTGATCTTGAAGGAATCGGCGTACTGCTTGGGGTTCTTGCCGTCCCAGACCACGCCGTCGATCAGCTTGCTGCTGCGCAGCTCGCTCTTGGGCAGCGCGGCCTTGGCGGCGGTCGCGGCCTGCTTGTAGAGCTCGACCTGGTTGATCTGCTTGGCCACGCCCAGGTAGTCGGGATGGTCCTTGAGCAGGCCCCAGCGCTTGTGCTGGGTCAGGAACCACATGCCGTCGCTCAGGTAGGGGAAGTTGGCCGCGCCCTCGTTGTAGAACTTCATGTGGTTCGGGTCGTCCCAGGACTTGCCCATGCCGTTCTGGTAGCGGCCCAGGATGCGCTGGTTGATCGCGTCCACGCTGGTGTTGACATAGCTCTTGTCGGCGATGGTCTCGGCCATGCGGGTCTTGTTCGACAGGCTGGCATCGATCCACTGGCCGGCCTCGATGATGGCGGCGGTCACCGCGCGCGCGGTGTTGGGGTACTTCTTGACGAAGTCGCCGGTCGTGCCGAGCACCTTCTCGGGGTGGTCCTTCCAGATCTCCTGGCTGGTCGCCGCCGTGACGCCGATGCCGTCGATGATGGCGCGGTGGTTCCAGGGTTCGCCGACGCAGAAACCGTCCATGTTTCCGATCCGCATGTTGGCGACCATCTGCGGCGGCGGCACCGTGATCACCTTGGCGCCCTGGATCGGGTCGATGCCGTGCGCGGCCATCCAGTAGTAGAGCCACATCGCGTGGGTGCCGGTCGGGAAGGTCTGCGCGAAGGTGTATTCGCGCGGCTCGGCCGCCATCAGCTTGGCCAGGCCGGCGCCGTTGACCGCGCCCTTGTCGGCCAGCTTCTTGCTCAGCGTGATGGCCTGGCCGTTCTGGTTCAGGTTCATCAGCACCGCCATGTCCTTCTTCGGGCCGCCGAGCCCGAGGTGCACGCCGTAGATCAGGCCGTACAGCACATGGGCGAAGTCGAGCTCGCCGTTGACCAGCTTGTCGCGCACGCCGGCCCAGCTCGACTCCTTGGTCGGAATGATCTTGACCCCGTGCTTCTGGTCGAAGCCCAGCACGCTGGCCATCACCACGCTGGCGCAGTCGGTCAGCGGAATGAAGCCGATGCGCACTTCCTTCTTTTCTGGTGCATCGGAGCCGGCGGCGTGCACCAAGGCGCGCAGTGCGGGCGAGATGCCCGCCGCCCCCACGGTGGCGGCTTGCAGCACGGTGCGGCGGCTCAGCGGGTGGTTGGCGAGGTGGATCATGGCAACACTCCTGTAGACAAGAAAAACAAAAAAGACGTCCTCATGCTGCAGACGGCCAGAGGCCATGGCTGCAGATGGGGACGTCTTTGTCCGGTTTGGATCTGTTGCACCCGCCCTTGGGTGCCGTCGTTCCGTCGACCTTCCTTGGTCTTGCAATCAGTGAAGCAGGATGCGTGCCAGCTTTCAGCCCAGCAGGTCGATCACGTCGAGCATGCGCTGCGCGACCTCGTACAGCCTGAGCCCCTTGTCCATCGCGGTCTTGCGCAGGCGGGCATAGGCCTCGGGCTCGCTCAGGCTCTGGCGCTGCATCAGCAGGCCCTTGGCCCGCTCGATCGTCTTGCGCTCCTTGAGCTCGGTGCGCGCGCTGTCGAGCTCGGCGCGCAAGGTCTGCTCGTGCTCGAAGCGCGCCAGCGCGACGTCCAAGATGGGGCGTATGCGCGCGGTCTCGAGTCCGGCGACGATATAGGCCGTGACACCGGCCGCCACCGCGTCGCGCATATGGGAGGTGTCGCTGTCGTTGGTGAACAGCACGATCGGGCGCGGCGCCTCGCGCGTGGCCATCACCACATGCTCGAGCGCGTCGCGCGCCTCGCTCTCGGCGTCGACGATCACCAGATCGGGGCGCAGCTGCGCCAGCCGCTCGGTCAGGAACGGGTCGGCCGGCAGCACCGCGATCAGGTTGTAGCCGTTTTCCAGCAGGCCGATGCGCAGCGCGCGCGAGCGCTCGGCCTGTTGCAGCGCCTGCAGATCGTCGTCAGCAACGCTGAGGTCGGGTGCCACGACGACAATGCGCAGGGATTCGCTCATGCCGGCGTACCGCTTTGCGCCGCGTTGCCAGGGCTGGCAGCCGCCAGCCAGGCCGTGGCCGTGCGCAGCACCGTCTCGACCGTGCCGGGCGCCAGCCGGGTCGCGCGTGACGCAGCCGCAGGCGCGATCGTGGCGGCGTAGGCCTGCCGTTGCGCCAGCTCCTGCAGCATCTCCTGCAGCAGGTTGCGCTCGACTTCGCGCAGTTCGTTCATGCGCCGGCTGCAGCTGCGAAACCAGAGCTCGCCCATTCCCGGCTCCAGCGGCGCCTGGTCCGGGCTGTCGGCCAGCTGCTGGCGCAGCCGTTCGAGTTCGGCCTGGGTCTCGTGCTGCAGCGAGTCATTGAGGCGCTTGCGCGCGCCAGGCCTGGCGCGGCTGATGAAGGCCGAGGCGCAGCGATGCTGGGCATCGATCAGCTGGACGATGCGCTGCCAGACCCGCGCATCGTGAAGGCCCGAGGCGTACAGGCCGGCACCGCTGGCGCGCTCCTGTCCGCTGTATTCCTTGCCCCACATCAGCTGCAGCAAGGTGGTGAGCTCTTGTGTCAGGGCGGGTTCGGGCATGGCCTGGGCCGCGGCCTCGACCAGCTCGAGCAGTTGCGCCAGCAAGGCGCAGTAGGCGTCGAACATCTGCTCGCGGGTGCAGCGCAGCAGCAGCAGGCAGCGGCGCATCGGCAGCAGGTCGGCCAGGCCGGGCGAATTCAGCAGCGCCAGGCCGAGCCGCGCCAGTTCGGCCTGTGCCGGGTCAGCCGTCGCGGGCAGGGCAGCGAGTCGCAGCAGCTGGCTGCGCAGCGCCTGTTCGGCTTCGTCGCTCAGGCGCAACTGTTCGCGCAAGGCCGCCGCGTAGCTTTCGCCCACGCTGCTCAGCAACAGCTGGCCCAGGCCGCGCTCGCGCTGCAGTTCGTCGATCAAATCGGTGCAGCGCTGCACCAGTTCGATGCATGACAGCGGCCACTCCAGTGCGCTTGCTGTCTGCTGGCGCAGGGGCGCCAGATACCCGGTCTCTTGCCTCATGCTTGCTCCCCCCGATTGCGACAAAACTGTCGGTTTCACCAAGCAAGTTTCGCGCCATTGCGACGCGCTTACACTCGCCCCATGTTGATCCTCGGAATCGAATCCTCTTGCGACGAAACCGGCGTGGCGCTGGTCGATGCCAGCGGCAGCGCCGTGCCGCGCCTGCTCGGCCACGCGCTGCACAGCCAGATCGAGATGCACCAGGCCTACGGCGGCGTGGTGCCCGAACTCGCCAGTCGCGACCATATCCGCCGCGTGCTGCCGCTGACCGAAGCCGCCCTGCAGCAGGCCGGGCTGGCGCTCGACGCGGTTGATCTGGTGGCCTACACCCGCGGCCCGGGTCTGGCCGGCGCGCTGCTGGTCGGCGCTGGCGTCGCCTGCGCGATCGCGGCGGCGCTCGACAAGCCCACGCTCGGCGTGCACCACCTCGAAGGCCATCTGCTCTCGCCCTTCCTGAGCATCGATCCGCCCGAATTCCCCTTCATCGCGCTGCTGGTCTCGGGCGGCCACACCCAGCTCATGCGCGTCGACGGTGTCGGCCGCTACGAGTTGCTCGGCGAGACCATCGACGACGCGGCCGGCGAGGCCTTCGACAAGTCGGCCAAGCTGCTCGGCCTGGGCTACCCCGGCGGCCCCGCGCTGTCGCGCCTGGCGCAGCAGGGCGACCCGCAAGCCTTCAAGCTGCCGCGGCCGCTGCTGCACAGCGGCGATCTCGATTTCTCGTTCGCCGGGCTCAAGACCGCCGTGCTGACCCAGGCCAGGAAGCTCGGCGATGAGCTGCCCGCGCGCCAGGCCGACCTGGCGGCCTCGACCCAGGCCGCGATCGTCGAGGTGCTGGTCAAGAAGTCCGTCGCCGCGCTCAAGCAGTCGGGCCTGAAGCGTCTGGTCGTGGCCGGCGGCGTCGGCGCCAATGCCAGCTTGCGCGAGCAACTCAACGCGGCCTGCGCCAAGCGCGGCTGGCGCGTGCATTACCCCGAGCTGCACCTGTGCACCGACAACGGTGCCATGATCGCGCTGGCCGCCGGCATGCGGGTGCAGGCCGGCCTGACTGACCGCGCCGCAGCCGCCGGAACTGGCTATGCCTTCGACGTCCGCCCGCGCTGGCCGCTGGCCGAGCTGTCCTTGCCGGCCTGAGCGCGTCCGCTTCCTGCACCCGGCGGTCCCGCGGCTCAGCCCGGATGCGGCTTTTCACTGGAGAAATCATGAACCTACGCACGAGCTCGTTCAACCGCCGTCATTCGCTGCTGGCGCTGGCCAGTCTGCTGGGCGCTGCGGCGCTGCCGGCGCTGGCCGCCAGTCCGGCCCAGGCACCGATCCAGGCTCCGATCCGCGTGGCGCTGATCGAGAGCCTGTCGGGCCCGATCGCCAACACCGGCGAGGCCGTGCACCGCAACCTGGTGCTGGCCGCCGAACGCGTCAACGCACGCGGCGGCATCAAGCTCGCTGGCGGCCGGGCTTTGCTCGCGATCGAGCGCTACGACAGCAAGGGCCAGATCGAGGAAGCGCTGGCCGCCCTGCGCTCGGCCATCGATGCCGGCATCCGCATCGTCGCCCAGGGCAATTCTTCCGCGGTCGCTGGCGCCCTGATCGACGCGATCGCCAAGCACAACGAGCGCAATCCGGCGCAGCAGGTGCTGTTCCTGAACTATTCGGCGGTCGATCCGGCGTTGACCAACGAGCGCTGCAGCTTCTGGCATTTCCGTTTCGATGCCCATGCCGACATGCGCATGGCCGCGCTGATGGATGTGCTCAAGAACGACCGTCAGGTCGCCAGCGTCTACCTGATCGGCCAGGACTACAGCTTCGGCCAGTCGGTGTTGCGCGAGGCCAGGCGTCAGCTCGGCATGCGCCGCCCCGACGTGAAAATCGTCGGCGAGGAGCTTCATCCGATGGCGCGCGTCAAGGACTTCCTGCCCTACGCGAGCAAGATCAAGGCCAGCGGCGCCCAGGCCGTCATCACCGGCAACTGGGGCAACGACCTCACGCTGCTGGTCAAGGCCGCGCGCGAGGTCGGCTACGAGGGCAAGTTCTACACCTTCTACGGCAACGCGCTGGGCGCGCCGGCCGCGCTGGGCGAGGCCGGCGTCGGCCAGGTGCTGGCGGTGGCCGAATGGTTCCCGAACGCGCCGGGCCAGGCCAGCAAGGCCTTCTACCAGGCGTTCCGCCAGCGCTTCCCGAAGCCCGAGGACGATTACGTGCACCTGCGCATGCAGCTGATGATCGAGGCGCTGGCGCAGGCGCTCGAGCGTGCTGCTGCTCAAGGGACAGGGCAGGGCGCCGGGCCGGGCGGGTCGGCCGTCCCGTCCGCGCTGGCCGTCGCACGTGCGCTCGAGCAAGCCGATGTCAGCCTGGCCGGCCAGCGGCTGCAGATGCGTGCCGGCGACCACCAGGCGCAGCAGCCGCTGATGGTCGCGATCATGGACCGCAAGGGCGCCAAGGGCGTGCCGTTCGATGTCGAGGGCTCTGGCTACGGTTTCCGGGTCGTGCACCAGCTCAATGCCGAGGCGGCCTCGCACGCCCACAGCTGCCGCATGGTGCGGCCCTGAATCCCTGGTCAGCCGGCCGGCGCCGCGCTATAATCAACGACCCCCGCCATTTCGGCGAGTGGTTTCACGCCCGTTGCGGCTGCCCCGAAGAGGGGGCTGCGGCGGGATGCAAGTCACATAAGGACACCCGATGATCTCTTTTGAAAACAAGGCGCAAGTCATTGCCGCCAACGCCCGCAGCGCCACCGACACCGGTAGCCCGGAAGTGCAAGTCGCCATCATGACCGCACGCATCAATGAACTGATGCCGCATTTCAAGACCCACGCCAAGGACCACCACGGTCGTCGCGGTCTGCTCAAGATGGTCAGCCGCCGCCGCAAGCTGCTGGACTACCTGAAGGCCAAGGACGCTTCGCGTTACGTCGCCCTGATCCAGAAGCTGGGCCTGCGCAAGTAAACTTGACGCTGTCTTGCTGACCGAAACGCCTGGGTTGCTTGGCCACTCAGGCGTTTTGCGCTTTCTAAACCCCGAAAAACCGGAGTTTTGCCTTTTCAGAGCGAAGCTGTGTCATTCCAACGAGGCCCAATCGGGTCTGCGCTGGAATGGCATCGTGTTCTGATGGCCTGACTCCAGGCACCGTGCGCTGCCCTTTAGCGCACAACATCCTAGGAAATCTATGAGCCTGTTCAACAAAGTCACCAAGACCTTCCAATGGGGTCAGAACACCGTCCGCATGGAAACCGGCGAGATCGCCCGTCAGTCCAGCGGCGCCGTGCTGCTCGACATGGACGGCACCGTCGTGCTGGCCACCGTGGTCGCCAAGTCCGATGCCAAGGCCGGCCAGGACTTCTTCCCGCTGACCGTCGACTACCTCGAGAAGTCGTACGCCGCCGGCAAGATCCCGGGCAGCTTCTTCAAGCGCGAAGGCCGCCCGTCCGAGTTCGAGACCCTGACCAGCCGCCTGATCGACCGTCCGATCCGCCCGCTGTTCCCGGAAGGCTTCTTCAACGAAGTGCAGGTCGTGATTCACACCCTGTCGCTGAACCCTGAAGTCGACGCCGACATCGCCGCCATGATCGCGACCAGCGCCGCGCTGTCGGTCTCCGGCATCCCGTTCAATGGCCCGATCGGCGCGGCTCGCGTCGGTTACGTCAATGGCGAGTTCGTGCTCAACCCGGGTCAGACCGCGCGCAAGAACAGCCAGATGGACCTGATCGTCGCCGGCACCGAAGCCGCCGTGCTGATGGTCGAGTCCGAGGCGCAGCAGCTGTCCGAAGACCTGATGCTGGCCGCCATCGTGTTCGGTCACGAGCAGGGCAACATCGCCATCGCCGCGATCAACGACCTGGTGCGCGAGGCCGGCAAGCCGGAATGGAACTGGCAGGCCCCGGCGCGCGACGAAGCGCTGATCGCCAAGGTCGAGACCCTGGGCGCCGACAAGCTGGCCGCCGCCTACCAGATCCGCAACAAGCAGGCCCGCACCCAGGCCTGCCGCAGCGCCTACGCTGAAGTCATGGCCGGCCTGAAGGCCGACGGCGTCGAGTTCGACGGCGTCAAGGTCGAAGGCCTGCTGTTCGACATCGAAGCGCGCATCGTGCGCGGCCAGATCCTGGCCGGCGAGCCGCGCATCGACGGTCGCGACACCCGCACCGTGCGCCCGATCGAGATCCGCAGCAGCGTGCTGCCGCGCACCCACGGCTCGGCCCTGTTCACCCGTGGCGAAACGCAGGCCCTGGTCGTCGCGACCCTGGGCACCGACCGCGACGCGCAGCGCATCGACGCGCTGGCCGGCGAGTTCGAAGACCGCTTCATGCTGCACTACAACATGCCTCCCTTCGCCACCGGCGAAACCGGTCGCGTCGGCAGCCCCAAGCGTCGCGAGATCGGCCACGGCCGCCTGGCCAAGCGCGCCCTGGTCGCCGCGCTGCCGAGCAAGGAAGAGTTCCCCTACACCCTGCGCGTGGTGTCCGAGATCACCGAGTCCAACGGCTCCTCGTCGATGGCTTCGGTCTGCGGCGGCTGCCTGGCGCTGATGGATGCCGGCGTGCCGATGAAGGCCCATGTGGCCGGCATCGCCATGGGCCTGATCAAGGACGGCAACCGCTTCGCGGTGCTGACCGACATCCTGGGTGACGAGGATCACCTCGGCGACATGGACTTCAAGGTCGCCGGCACCACCGCTGGCGTGACCGCGCTGCAGATGGACATCAAGATCCAGGGCATCACCAAGGAAATCATGCAGGTCGCGCTGGCCCAGGCCAAGGAAGCCCGCCTGCATATCCTCGACAAGATGCAAAGCGCCATGGGCGAAGCCAAGACCGAAGTCTCCGACTTCGCGCCCAAGCTGTTCACCATGAAGATCAACCCCGAGAAGATCCGTGACGTGATCGGCAAGGGCGGCGCCACCATCCGCGCGCTGACCGAAGAGACCGGCTGCCAGATCAACATCGAGGAAGACGGCACCATCACGATCGCCGCCACCGAATCGGCCAAGGCCGACGAGGCCAAGCGCCGCATCGAGCAGATCACCGCCGAAGTCGAAGTCGGCAAGGTCTACGAAGGCCCGGTCACCAAGATCCTGGACTTCGGTGCCCTGATCAACCTGCTGCCGGGCAAGGACGGCCTGCTGCACATCAGCCAGATCGCGCACCAGCGCGTCGAGAAGGTCACCGACTTCCTGACCGAAGGCCAGATCGTCAAGGTCAAGGTGCTCGAGACCGACGAAAAGGGTCGCGTCAAGCTGTCGATGAAGGCGCTGATCGATCGCGAAGAAGCGTTCGCCCAGCAGCAGCAACAACAGCAGTAAGCCAGCGATGCAGGCCGTCGAGATCACGACCCCTGGCGCCCCCGAGGTGCTCAAGATGGGGCAGCGCGAGCGTCCGGTTCCGGGCGCGGGCGAGCTGCTGATCCGCGTCAGCGCCTCGGGCGTCAACCGTCCCGACGTGCTGCAGCGCACCGGCAACTATCCGGTGCCGCCAGGCGCCTCCGACATCCCCGGCCTCGAAGTGGCCGGCGTGATCGTCGAGGGCGATGCCGCGGCGCTGGCGGCCGAGGGCTTGCACCTCGGCGACAGCGTCTGCGCGCTGGTGGCCGGCGGCGGCTATGCCGAATACTGCGTCGCCCCGGTGGCGCAATGCCTGCCGGTGCCCAAGGGCTGGACCGAGCTGGAGGCCGCGGGACTGCCCGAGACCTTCTTCACGGTCTGGAGCAACGTCTTCGAGCGCGGCCAGCTGCAGCCCGGCGAGACCCTGCTGGTGCAGGGCGGCTCGAGCGGCATCGGCGTCACCGCGATCCAGCTGGCCAAGGCGCGTGGCGCCCAGGTCATCGTGACCGTCGGCAGCGCCGACAAGGCGCAAGCCTGCCTGGCGCTTGGCGCCGACCATGCGATCGACTACAAGTCGCAGGACTTTGTCGCCGAAGTCGCCCGTCTCACGGGCGGACGCGGTGTCGATGTCATCCTCGACATGGTGGCCGGGCCCTATGTGGCGCGCGAGATCGACTGCCTGGCCGAGGACGGTCGCCTGGTCATCATCGCGGTGCAAGGTGGCGCCAAGGCCGAGATCAACGCCGGCAAGGTGCTGCGCCGGCGCCTGACGGTCACCGGCTCCACGCTGCGTCCGCGTCCGCTGGCCTTCAAGGCCGCGATCGCGCGCTCGCTGCGCCATCTGGTCTGGCCGCTGATCGAGTCCGGTCAGATCAAGCCCGTGATCCATCAGGTGTTCCCGGCGGCGCAGGCTGCGCAGGCGCACGCGCTGATGGAATCCAACCAGCATATCGGCAAGCTCCTGCTCGACTGGGCGCCAGCCTGAACCCGCAACCCTCCTGTCCTTCTCAAGCATGACGAAGAAACTGATTGTCGGTAACTGGAAGATGAACGGCAGCCTGGCGACCAACGCCGGACTGCTGCAGACGCTGCTGGTCGGACTGAACGACGACGCGGTCGCCGCTGCCGATGTCGCCCTCTGTGCCAGCTCGCCCTATCTGGCGCAGCTGCAAGCCCTGCTGCAGGGTACGGCGCTCGGCTGGGGCGCCCAGGACTGCTCGGCGCACGAGTCGGGCGCCTACACCGGCGAGGTCGCCGCCGCGATGCTGCGCGACTTCGCCTGCCGCTATGTGATCCTCGGTCATTCGGAGCGCCGCCAATACCATGGCGAAACCGATGACCAGGTGGCACAGAAGGCACAGCGCGCGCTGGCCGCCGGCATCACGCCGATCGTCTGCGTCGGCGAGACGCTGGCTGATCGCGAAGCCGGCCGCACCGAGTTCGTGGTCAAGCGCCAGCTGTCGGCCGTGATCCATGCGGTCGGCCATTGCGCCAGCGAGATCGTGGTGGCCTACGAGCCGGTCTGGGCCATCGGCACTGGTCGCACCGCGACGCCCGAACAGGCGCAGGCGGTGCATGCGGTGCTGCGCTCCCAGCTCAAGGCGGCGTCGGCGCATTCCAGCCGCAACCGCATCCTCTACGGCGGCAGCATGAACGCGGGCAACGCCGCCGAACTGCTGAGCCAGCCCGACATCGACGGCGGCCTGATTGGCGGCGCCTCGCTCAAGGCCGACGAATTCCTCTCCATCATTGCCAGCTGTCCGCTCGCGGCGGCTGTCATCTGAAGCCCCAGATCATGACCATTCTCTTCAACCTGCTTCTGATCCTTCAAATTGTGTCTGCGCTGGCCATGATCGGCCTGATCCTGATGCAGCACGGCAAGGGCGCCGACGCCGGTGCCGCCTTCGGCGGTGGCGGCTCGGCCAGCCTGTTTGGCGCCACCGGCGGTGCCAACTTCCTGTCGCGCAGCACCGGCGTGCTGGCCACCGTGTTCTTTGTCTGCACGCTGGCGCTGGCCTACTTCGGTCACTCCAAGCCGGTCAGCAGCGGCAGCGTGCTCGAGAGCGCTGCGCCCGCCGCCGCGCCGGCAGCGCCCGCCAAGCCGGCCGCTGGCCAGATTCCGGGCCAGTAACGCCAAAAACGCCCGCTTCATAAAAAGCTGCGGGTTGGCCGGAAAAGCGGTTTTTTCCGGCTAGAATACACGGATTGGTGCAGCGCAGTACCCCGGTATTTGCAATAAGTTGTATCAAGACAATAGCCGACGTGGTGAAATTGGTAGACACGCTATCTTGAGGGGGTAGTGGCGAAAGCTGTGCGAGTTCGAGTCTCGCCGTCGGCACCAAAAATTCAATGGATGCGCAATGCGTCCGCGGAACAAGCAAATGGACATAGCACAATACCTTCCGGTACTCTTGTTTGTTTTGGTCGGTCTTGCGGTGGGTGTGCTACCGCAAGTCCTGGGCTACATACTAGGCCCCAATCGCCCTGACGCGGCGAAAAACTCCCCTTACGAATGCGGCTTCGAGGCTTTCGAAGACGCCCGCATGAAGTTCGATGTGCGCTACTACCTGGTCGCCATCCTCTTCATACTGTTCGACCTGGAAATCGCGTTCCTGATCCCATGGGCGGTCGCATTGACCGACATCGGTTCGACCGGTTTCTGGACCGGCGTGGTGTTCCTGATCGACCTGCTCGTGGGCTTTGTCTACGCCTGGAAGATCGGTGCGCTGGACTGGGAATGAAGCGCGCTAGCGCTCAGGAGTACAAATGATCGAAGGCGTCTTCAAGGAAGGTTTCATCACCACCAGTTACGACTCGGTGGTGAACTGGGCCAAAACCGGTTCGCTCTGGCCCATGACCTTTGGTCTGGCCTGCTGCGCCGTCGAGATGATGCACGCGGCCACGGCCCGTTACGACATCGCCCGTTTCGGCGCCGAAGTCTTCCGTGCCAGTCCGCGTCAGTCCGACCTCATGATCGTGGCCGGTACCCTTTGCAACAAGATGGCGCCCGCGCTGCGCAAGGTCTACGACCAGATGGCAGAGCCGCGCTGGGTCCTGTCGATGGGCTCCTGCGCCAACGGCGGCGGCTACTACCACTACAGCTATTCGGTGGTGCGTGGCTGCGACCGCATCGTGCCGGTCGACGTCTATGTGCCCGGCTGCCCGCCGACGGCCGAAGCGCTGATCTACGGCATCATCCAGCTGCAGAACAAGATCCGCCGCACCAACACCATTGCGCGCGCTTGAGCGCCGGAGACCATCCCCGATGACGAACGCAACCGCACAAGCTGTGGCGATCGCCCCTGAGGCGCTGCAGCAAACCGTCGCCGAGGTGCTCGGCGACAAGATCAAACAAGTCAAGCTCGAGCACGGTGAAGTCACCGTGCAAATCGCGCCTGCCGACTACT
>JAPLPQ010000050.1 GCA_026400105.1 Burkholderiales bacterium | reverse complement strand
GCGCTGGCCGGCCTGCTGGCGGGCTTCGCGCTCTGGTGCTACACGCTGATGCTGCCCTCGCTGGCCAAGTCGGGCTGGATGGCCGACGGCTTCCTGCGCGCCGGTCCCTGGGGCCTGGACTGGCTGCGGCCCGAGGCGCTGCTGG
Organism: Burkholderiales bacterium; assembly: GCA_026400105.1. GTDB lineage: Bacteria > Pseudomonadota > Gammaproteobacteria > Burkholderiales > Burkholderiaceae_C > Malikia. The sequence goes on along the minus strand of JAPLPQ010000050.1, from coordinate 26,583 downwards.
GCCTGGGCGGCTTCGACCCGCTGACCCATGCCCTGTTCTGGAGCCTGCTGTGCAACGCCGGCCTCTATGTCGGTGTCTCGCTCTGGCGCAGCCCCTCGGTGGCCGAGGCCAGCCAGGCCCTGTTGTTCGTCGACGTGTTCGAGCGCAGCAGCCAGCTGCAGCCGGTGTTCTGGCGCGGCCAGGCCAGCGTCGCCAGCCTGCTGGCGCTGGCCGAGCGCTTTCTCGGGCCTGAGCGCGCGCGCGAGCTGTTCGAGCGCCATGCGCGCGAGCAGGGGCGCTCGTACCTGGACCGCCTGGACCTGGATCGCCTGGATCGCCTGGATCGCCTGGATCGCCTGGAGCCCTTGCAGGCCGATGCCGAGCTGGTCCATTTCGTCGAGACCCAGCTCACCGGCGCGATCGGCAGCGCCTCGGCCCGCGTCATGGTGGCCTCGGTGGTCGAGGAGGAGGCGCTGGCGCTGGAGGACGTGCTCGCGATGGTCGAGGAGTCCAAGCGCTTGCTGCTGCACTCGCGCGAACTCGAGCAGCAGTCGCTCTCGCTCGAACGCGCCAGCGCCGAGCTGCGCGCGGCCAACGAGCAGCTCAAGAGCCTGGACCGGCTCAAGGACGACTTCATGTCCTCGGTCACGCACGAGCTGCGCACCCCGCTGACCTCGATCCGCGCCCTGGCCGAGCTGATGCTCGACGACGCGCGTGCCGAAGCCGGCGGCGCGCCCGCCATGCGGCTGGAGCAGCGCGAGAACTTCCTCGCCATCATCGTCGCCGAGACCGAACGCCTGGGCCGGCTCGTGAACCAGGTGCTCGACCTGGCCAAGATCGAGTCCGGTCACGCCGAATGGCAGCATGCCGAGCTCGACCTCGTGGCACTGATCCGCCGCAGCGCCGACACCGTTGCCGAGCTGCTGCGCGAGCGCGGCGCCTTGCTCACGCTCGATCTGCCCGAATCGCCCGTGATCCTGCGCGCCGACCCCGACCGCCTGACCCAGGTCATGATCAACCTGCTCTCGAACGCGGCCAAGTTCGTTCCCGTGGGCAGCGGCCGGATCAGGATCGGTCTTGCACGTCAGGGCGACCGCGTCCAGGTCGAAGTGCAGGACAATGGCCCCGGGGTGGCGCCCGAGCAGCAGGCGCTGGTGTTCGAGAAATTCCGCCAGGGCGGCGACGCGAGTCAGCGCCCGCAGGGCACCGGACTGGGCCTGCCGATCAGCCGCCAGATCATCGAGCATTTCGGCGGCCGGATCGGGCTGAGCTCTTCCCCGGGGCAGGGGGCATGCTTCAGCTTCTGGCTGCCCCTGGGCACCCCCGATAACGACAAGAATGGAGACCGCGCATGAGCGCCACGATACTGATCGCCGACGACGAGCCCAACATCCTGCTCTCGCTCGAATTCCTGATGCAGCGCGAAGGCTACCGCGTGCTGGTCGCGCGCGACGGCCAGCAGGCGCTCGACACCATCCTGCAGCAGCGCCCCGACCTGGTGCTGCTCGATGTCATGATGCCGAAGAAGAGCGGCTTCGATGTCTGCCAGGCCGTGCGCGAGCATGACGAACTCGCCGGCATCCGCATCCTGATGCTGACGGCCAAGGGCCGCGACACCGACCTGGCCAAGGGCCTGGCGCTCGGCGCGGACGACTACATGACCAAGCCGTTCTCGACCCGCGAGCTGGTCGACAAGGTGCGCCGCCTGCTCGGGGCGGGCGCATGAACCGGCCCGGGCGCACCGACCGGCGCCTGTGGCTGATGCTGGCCGTCGCGGCGCTGGCCTCGATCGCCTGGCTGGCGCTGACCTTCGCGCTGGTCGCCGCGACCCTGGAGCCCGTCCAGCGCGCGGCCGCCTTCGAGCTGATCGGCCCGCACCTGGCCCTGGTCGGCCTGACCTGGGCCGGCGGCATCGCCGCGATCGCCTACGGGCTCAAGCGCTGGTTCGATTTCTGGGTCACGCCCTCGGTCCGGCTGGCCGAGGAGGCGCAGATCCTGCTGCGTACCGACGTGGTGCGCGAGCTCGCGCCAGCCGGCAACCCCGAGACGCGCGCCCTGGCCAGGCTGTTCAACCAGCTGGTCGAGCAGCGCGAGACCCTGCGCCGCGAGATGGACAGCAAGGTCCACGCCGCCGCCCAGCGCATCGAGGAGGAAAAGTCGCGCCTGGCCGCGCTGATGGCCGAGCTGACCCAGAGCGTGGTGGTCTGCAACCTCGACGGCCGCATCCTGCTCTACAACCAGCGCGCGCGGGCCCAGTTCCGCGACCTCGCGCCAGCGGGGCAGGCCAGCGCGCCGGGGCAGGCGGTGGCGGACAGCGGCCTGCTCGGCCTGGGGCGTTCGATCCACGCCCTGTTCGACCGCCAGCTGGTCGAGCACGCGCTCGAGAACGTGCGCCAGCGCATGCGCCGGGGCGCGCCCCAGCCCTCGGCCCAGTTCGTCACGCTCACGCCCGCCGGCCAGCTGCTGCGGGTCCAGCTCGCGCCGGTGCGCCCGACCGCAGGCAGCGTTGCCGGCCAGGACATCGCGGGCTATGTGCTGATGCTCGATGACGTGATGCCCGACTACGAACAGCAGGCCGAGCGCGACCGCGCGCTGCAGACCCTGACCGAGGGCAGCCGGGCCTCGCTGGCCAGCATCCAGGCCGCGCTCGAGATGCTCGACTTCCCCGACCTCGAGCCCGCCATGCGCGAGCGCTTCCTGCGCGTGGTACGCGACGAGGCCCAGGCCATGGGCGAGCGGCTCAGGCCGCTGGTCAGCGAGGCCTCCGAGCGCCTGTCCAGCCGCTGGCCGATGGAGGACATGCTGGGCAGCGATTTCGTCACGGCCGCGCTGCGCCGCATCGAGCAGCAGGCCGGCCTGTCGGCGCGCGAGGCCGAGGTCGACCCCGCTGCCTGGCTGCGCATCGAGAGCTTCAGCCTGTTGCAGGTCCTGGTCTACCTGGCGGCAAGGCTGCAGGACGAGTTCGAGGTCCGCTTCATCCAGCTGCGGCTGCAGCCAGCGCCGACCGGTTCGGCGCGGGTCCATCTCGACCTGATGTGGACCGGGCCCGCGATCAGCACCGAGACCGTCATGGGCTGGGAGCTCGACCCGGTGCGCATCGGCCAGGAGTCCTATTCCTTCTCGGTGCGCGACGTGGTCGCGCGCCATGGCGGCGCGCTCTCGTTCGAGCGCGACCGCGCCAGCCACCTGTCCTTCTTCCGCTTCCTGCTGCCGGGCGTCGCGCCCCGCCAGGCCGCCGCCCCGTCAGAGGCTGCGGCTGCGGCTGCGGCTGCCGAGCCCGCAGGCCGGCCCGAGTTCTACGACTTCGACCTGTTCAGCCGCTCGGAGCAGGCCAGCGCGCTCGATGAGCGCCCGCTGCTCGACCTGGTCTACACCGTCTTCGACACCGAGACCACCGGGCTCAATCCGGCCGGCGGCGACCAGATCCTGCAGATCGGTGCCGCCCGCATCGTCAACGGCAAGCTGCTGCGCCAGGAAACCTTCGACCAGCTGGTCGATCCGCAGTGCATGATCCCGCCCGCCGGCATCCCGATCCACGGCATCCACCAGGACATGGTCAGGGGCCAGCCGACCATCGAGCGGGTGCTGCCGGCCTTTCATGCCTTCGCGCGCGACACGGTGCTGGTCGGGCACAACGCGGCGTTCGACCTGCGCTTTCTGCAGCTGCTCGAACCGGGCACCGGCATCCGTTTCGACCAGCCCGTGCTCGACACGCTGCTGCTGTCGGCCCTGGTGCACCCGAGCCAGCAGTCGCACCGGATCGAGGCCATCGCACAGCGCTTCAATCTGGCCGTCCAGGGCCGCCACAACGCGCTGGGCGATGCGCTGGTGACGGCCGAGATCTTCCTGCGGCTGATCCCGCTGCTGGCCGAGAAGGGCATCCACACCCTGGGCCAGGCGCGCGCCGCCGCCCAGCAGACCTATTACGCGCGGCTCAAGTACTGAGCACTGAGCGCCCGCTGCGGGAGCCTGCCGCCTCCATGTGGCTTCGATCAGGCCCGCGGGTCTCGCTTGACTTGCGCGGCTGGCCCCTGCAGTATCTGCAGCGCAAAATCGCAGCAACAGGGAGAAAAACATGGCATGCAATTCAGGATCGGTTCAGAGCGTCGCTGACAAGACCGTGGCGGCGAAGAACCAGATCGACAAGCTCCAGCAAATGATCCTGGCCCAGGAGGCTGACAACAAGGGCCGGTTCTATGCCGCGATCGAGGGCCACCTGAAGGATGCCGGCGTGACGGACGCCCGCGAGCTTTCCTACAATTCGGACATCAAGACCGAGTACACCAGCGAGTTCAGCCTCGACAAGATCGCGGCCGTCGTGACCAAGTCATTGGTCGCCATCGCCGCAGCGCAAGATCCGCTGGCCAAGAAGCCGGCCATGAGCCCGGAGGCGATCAAGACCTACACCGATGTCGTCAACACGGTTGCCGAGGCCGCCAAGTCGTCATCGACCGCGTCAGCGAGCCTGTCGTTCTCGATGAACCGCCTGTCGCCCGGGCTTTTTGCCTTCCTGCAAGCCTCGTCAATCAACATCAAGGACGTGGACACTTTCGGTAGCGAAGCCGTCACCACGACCGCGATCTATTACCGCTTCATGCAGAGCATCGACGATGTCAAGTCCGAGGCCAGCTTCGGTGCGGCGGTCATCGATGCCAAGAACTTTCTGGACATGAAGACGATCCAGGCCGCGCTCACCGACGATCTCGCCAACGGCAAGATCGACATCGATGAATGGATGAAGAAGGACGCCCTGTACACCGACGCGGTCAACCGGATCAAGGCCAGGCTCGACGCCAACCGCCTCAAGTCCGGCGTGCAACTGCTGTCGGTGCACAAACCCGGCAAAGAAATATCCGCGAACCAGCAGCTGGTGCAGACCTCGATCCAGCGGCTGTCCGCGCTCGGAGCGGCCTACCAGCAGGTGGTCGAGACCTCCGAGGCGCGCCTGGCGAGATCCTATTACTGAAGCTGCCTGAACCTCAGTAGTCGAGCCGCTCGGGCTTGATCTCCTGCAGGATGATGGTCGAGATCTCCTCGATCGACTTGCTGGTGGTCGACAGCCAGCGCACGCCGGCGCGGCGCATCATGGCCTCGGCCTCGCTGACCTCGTAGCGGCAGTTGACCAGGCTGGCGTAGCGCGAGTTGGCCTTGCGCTCGTGGCGGATCTCGCTCAGGCGTTCGGCCTGTATCGTCAGGCCGAACAGCTTCTTCTTGAACGGCACCAGTGCCGGCGGCAGCTGGCGGCGCTCGAAATCCTCCGGGATCAGCGGGTAGTTCGAGACCTTGAGCCCGAACTGCATCGCCAGATAGAGCGAGGTCGGCGTCTTGCCGCTGCGGCTGACGCCGATCAGGATCAGGTCCGAGTTGGCCAGGTCGACATGGGTCTGGCCGTCGTCATGCGCGAGCGTGAAGTTGATCGCCTCGATCCGGTCGTGGTATTCCTGGGTCCGCGTGACATCCGAGAAGCGCCCGACCCGATGGTTCGACTTGATGCCGAGCTCGGCCTCCAGCGGCGCGATGAAGGTGCCGAACATGTCGATCAGCATGCCCTTGCACTCGGACTTGAGCACCGCGAGCACTTCCATGTTGACCACGGTCGTGAACACCAGCGGCCGGCTGCCGTCGACCTTGGCGCTGTGGTTGATCTGGTGCACCGCCTGGTGCGCCTTGTCCACGCTGTCGACGAAGGGCAGGCGGATGCGGTGCGGCTTGATCTCGAACTGGGCCAGGATCGCGTTGGCGAAGGTCTCGGCCGTGATGCCGGTGCCGTCGGAGATGAAGAAAGCGGTGCGGTGCGGCATCTGGTACTTACCCTCGGTTCGATTGTCACGAAATGGGCGGCGCGCAGCCCGCGCGGCCCCTACAATGTTTGTGATTATCCCGAATTGCACAGCCATGCTGCGCCGCGACCGCACAACAGCACAACAACAGGTCAGCGCGCGCCAATCGGGAACCGGTTTTTTCAACTTAGTGGAGTTTTCCCATGTCCCAACTGTTCAGCCCGACCGCCCTGGTCGTGCCCTTCGAGCAACTTCGAATGACCGACGTCGAGTCCGTCGGCGGCAAGAACGCCAGCCTGGGCGAGATGATCTCGCAGCTGCCCGAGGGCGTTCGCGTGCCGACCGGCTTCGCGACCACGGCGCATGCCTTCCGCGAGTTCCTGGCCTTCGAAGGCCTGGCCGACAAGATCAGCGCCAAGCTCGCTGCGCTCGACACCGAGGACGTGCGCGAGCTGGCCCGGGTCGGCGCCGAGATCCGTGCCCTGGTCGAGGCCCAGCCGTTCCCGGCCGATCTCGAGCAGGCCATCAGCGACGCCTACATCACGCTCAACGGCGACAGCGCGACCGCCACCTACGCGGTGCGCAGCTCGGCCACCGCCGAGGACCTGCCCGACGCCTCGTTTGCCGGCCAGCAGGAGACCTTCCTGAACGTGCACGGCATCGAGGAAGTGCTGCACAAGATGAAGGAGGTGTTCGCCAGCCTCTACAACGACCGTGCCATCAGCTACCGCGTGCACAAGGGCTTCGCCCATGACGTGGTCGCGCTGTCGGCCGGCGTGCAGCGCATGGTGCGCTCCGACCTCGGTGCTGCCGGCGTGATGTTCACGATCGACACCGAAAGCGGTTTCGAGGAAGTGGTCTTCATCACCTCGAGCTACGGCCTAGGCGAGACCGTGGTCCAGGGCGCCGTCAACCCCGACGAGTTCTACGTCCACAAGCCGATGCTCAAAGCCGGCAAGCAGGCACTGATCCGCCGCAACCTCGGCAGCAAGCTGATCGAGATGGTGTTTGCCTCGCCCGAGGAAAAGGCCGCCAGCGGCAAGCTGGTCAAGACTGTCGAGGTGCCGGTCGAGCAGCGCAACCGCTATTCGCTGACCGACGCCGACGTGCTCGAACTGGCACGTTACGCGGTCGTGATCGAGCAGCATTACGGCCGCCCGATGGACATCGAATGGGGCAAGGACGGCAACGACGGCCAGCTCTACATCCTGCAGGCCCGCCCCGAGACGGTCAAGAGCCAGGCCGCCGGTCAGGTCGAGCTGCGCTACAAGCTGGTCGGCAAGGGCTCCGTGCTGGCCTCGGGCCGCGCGATCGGCCAGAAGATCGGCACCGGCCCGGTGCGCCTGGTGCACAACATCAGCGAGATGGACAAGGTCCAGCCCGGCGATGTGCTCGTGACCGACATGACCGACCCGAACTGGGAGCCGGTCATGAAGCGCGCCAGCGCGATCGTGACCAACCGCGGTGGCCGTACCTGCCACGCCGCCATCATCGCGCGCGAGCTCGGCATCCCGGCCGTGGTCGGCTGCGGCGACGCGACCGAGACGCTGAAGGAAGGCACGCTGGTCACCGTGAGCTGCGCCGAGGGCGACACCGGCCGCATCTATGACGGCCTGCTCGAGACCGAGGTCAGCGAGGTCAGCCGTGGCCAGATGCCCGAGCTCGACGTCAAGATCATGATGAACGTCGGCAACCCGCAGCTGGCCTTCGACTTCGCCCAGATCCCCAACGGCGGTGTCGGCCTGGCGCGGCTCGAGTTCATCATCAACAACAACATCGGCGTGCACCCGAAGGCGATCCTGGACTATCCCGCCATCGACGCCGACCTCAAGAAGGCGGTCGAGTCGGTCGCGCGCGGTCACGCCAGCCCGCGTGCCTTCTATGTCGACAAGGTCGCCGAGGGCGTGGCCACCATCGCCGCGGCCTTCTGGCCCAAGCCGGTGATCGTGCGCCTGTCCGACTTCAAGAGCAACGAGTACCGCAAGCTCGTCGGCGGCAGCCGTTACGAGCCCGACGAGGAAAACCCGATGCTGGGCTTCCGCGGCGCGGCGCGCTACATCAGCGACGAGTTCGGCGAGGCCTTCGCGATGGAGTGCGAGGCGATCAAGCGCGTGCGTGAAAGCATGGGCCTGACCAACGTCCAGGTCATGGTGCCCTTCGTGCGCACCTTGAAGCAGGCCGAGCGCGTGGTCGATCTGCTGGGCAAGTTCGGCTTGAAGCGCGGCGAGAACGAGCTCAAGCTGATCATGATGTGCGAGATCCCGAGCAACGCGATCCTGGCCGAGCAGTACCTGCAGTTCTTCGACGGCTTCTCGATCGGCTCCAACGACCTGACCCAGCTGACCCTGGGCCTGGACCGTGACTCCGGCCTCGAGCTGCTGGTGCATGACTTCGACGAGCGCGACCCGGCCGTCACCGCGCTGATCAGCCTGGCGATCAAGGCCTGCCGCGCGCAGGGCAAGTACATCGGCATCTGCGGCCAGGGCCCCAGCGACCACCCGGACTTCGCCGTATGGCTGCGCGACCAGGGCATCAGCTCGATCTCGCTCAACCCCGATTCGGTGATCGACACCTGGAAGCAGCTGGCGGGCTGATCACTGTCCTGGTTCCGGGCCCGCTGAGGGCCCGGTTCCGACCGGCAAAAGGCCGGCTTGCGTCTGACTGGGCGCAAGCCGGCCTTTTGCATCCACGAACTGACTGAACATACTTGTCAATCGTGTAATATTAAGTTCAATTATCAATTACCGGGACGCAAGATGAAGAGTATGCAACGCCATCTGTTGTGGGGCTTGGTGGCCATCCTGGGGGCTTCGGCCCTGGCCTTCGTCGCGCTCAACCGCGGCGAGACGATCAATGCCCTGTGGCTGGTCATCGCCTCGGTCTGCACCTACCTGATCGCCTACCGCTACTACAGCCTGTTCATCGCCGAGCGGGTCATGGAGCTCGACCCGAACCGCATGACCCCGGCCGTGCGGCACAACGACGGTCTGGACTATGTGCCGACCAACAAGTACGTGCTGTTCGGCCACCATTTCGCCGCGATTGCCGGTGCCGGTCCGCTGGTCGGCCCGGTGCTGGCGGCCCAGATGGGCTACCTGCCCGGCATGCTGTGGATTCTGGCCGGCGTGGTGTTTGCCGGTGCGGTGCAGGATTTCCTGGTGCTGTTCATCTCGACCCGCCGCGACGGCCGCTCGCTGGGCGACCTGGTCAAGTCCGAGCTCGGGACCGTCCCCGGCGTCATCGCGCTGTTCGGCACCTTCATGATCATGGTCATCATCCTGGCGGTGCTGTCCCTGATCGTCGTCAAGGCGCTGGCCGGCTCGCCCTGGGGCATGTTCACCGTCGCCGCGACGATCCCGATCGCCATGTTCATGGGCATCTACAGCCGCTACCTGCGTCCGGGCCGGATCGCCGAGATGTCGCTGATCGGCTTCGTGCTGCTGATGGCCTCGATCATCTACGGCGGCGACATCGCTGCCAGCCCGGTCTGGGGTCCTTTCTTCACCTTTGACGGCAAGCAACTGACCTGGATGCTGATCGGCTACGGTTTCGTGGCTTCGGTGCTGCCGGTCTGGCTGCTGCTGGCGCCGCGCGACTACCTGTCGACCTTCCTCAAGATCGGCACCATCGTCGGCCTGGCCATCGGCATCGCCTTCGTCGCGCCGAACCTGCAGATGCCGGCCTTGACCAAGTTCATCGACGGCACGGGTCCGGTCTGGTCGGGCAGCCTGTTCCCCTTCCTGTTCATCACGATCGCCTGCGGCGCGGTGTCGGGCTTCCATGCGCTGATTTCCTCGGGCACCACGCCCAAGCTGCTCGACAACGAGAAGAACGCCCGCGCCATCGGCTACGGCGGCATGCTGATGGAGTCCTTCGTCGCCATGATGGCGCTGGTCGCCGCTTCGGTGATCGATCCGGGGGTCTATTTCGCGATGAACAGCCCGGCGGCCATCATCGGCACCACCGCGCAACAGGCGGCCGAGACCATCTCGCAGTGGGGCTTCGTGGTCACGCCTGAAACGCTGCTCCAGACCGCCAAGGATGTCGGCGAGAGCAGCATCATCTCGCGCGCTGGCGGTGCGCCGACCCTGGCGGTCGGCATGGCCCATATCCTGTCGAGCTTCATTGGCGGCCAGGGCATGATGGCCTTCTGGTACCACTTCGCGATCCTGTTCGAGGCGCTGTTCATCCTGACCGCCGTCGATGCCGGCACCAGGGCCGGCCGCTTCATGCTGCAGGATCTGCTGGGCACCTTCGTGCCGTCGATGCGTCGCATGGACTCGGTCTTCGCCAGCCTGGTCGCCACCGGCCTCTGCGTCGCGGCCTGGGGCTATTTCCTGTACCAGGGCGTGGTCGATCCGCTGGGCGGCATCAACACCTTGTGGCCGCTGTTCGGCATCGGCAACCAGATGCTCGCCGGTGTCGCGCTGATGCTCGCGACCGTCGTGCTGTTCAAGATGAAGCGCCAGCGCTATGCCTGGGTGACCATCTTGCCGACCCTCTGGCTGCTGCTGTGCACCATGACCGCCGGCTGGCAGAAGGTTTTTCACGAAAACCCCAAGATCGGTTTCCTGGCCGCCGCCAACAAGTACCAGGCGGCGCTCGACAAGGGCGAGCTGCTGGCTCCGGCCAAGAACATCAGCCAGATGCAGCAGATCATCCTGAACAACCAGATCGATGCGGGCATGGCAGCGCTGTTCATCTTCCTCGTCGTCAGCATCCTGATCTTCGCCGTGCCGGCCTGTCTCAAGGCGCTCGGCCAGCGCCAGCGGACCGACCAGGAAACGCCGTTCGAGCCGATGCCGGCCAACTTCCGCGTCTGAGCGTGGCCATGTTCTCGGACCTGGCACGCGTCGGCAAGTACCTGGGCCAGACCGCCCGCCTGATGGTGGGCGTGCCGGACTACGGCACCTATGTCAGGCACATGAGCCTGACCCATCCGGATGCGCCGGTCATGACCTACGAGGAGTTCTTCCGCGAGCGCCAAGAGGCGCGCTACGGTGGCTCGCGTCCGGGCCGCTGCTGCTGAAACGCCTGGGATGAGCAAGCCCATCCCAGGCCAGCTATCCAGCGCGCGGCTGGGCCCATGGGCACGGCCAAGGGCCAGGGCAGGGCGCAAGTTCTGCTGCACTGCCGCATCCCTTGCGGGATAATCCAGGGTTTTCCCCTGCCTGGTTTCCGTGCGCCTCCATACCATCAAGCTCTCCGGCTTCAAGTCCTTCGCCGAACCGACCACTTTCAGCCTGCCCGGCCAGCTGGTCGGCGTGGTGGGGCCCAACGGCTGCGGCAAGTCCAACATCATGGACGCCGTGCGCTGGGTGCTGGGCGAGTCCAAGGCCAGCGAGCTGCGCGGCGAGTCGATGCAGGACGTCATCTTCAACGGCACCACCCTGCGCAAGCCCGCCAGCCGCGCCAGCGTCGAGCTGGTGTTCGACAACGCTGATCACCGCGCTGGCGGCCAGTGGGCGCAATACGCCGAGATCGCGGTCAAGCGGGTGCTGACGCGCGACGGCAGCAGCAGCTACTACATCAACAACCAGGCGGTGCGGCGCCGCGACGTGCAGGACGTGTTCCTGGGCACCGGCCTGGGCCCGCGCGCCTACGCCATCATCGGCCAGGGCACGATCAGCCGCATCATCGAGAGCCGGCCCGAGGAGCTGCGCCTGTTCCTCGAGGAGGCCGCGGGCGTCTCGAAGTACAAGGAGCGCCGGCGCGAGACCTCGAACCGCCTGAGCGACACGCGCGAGAACCTGCTGCGGGTCGAGGACATCCTGCGCGAGCTCAACGCCAACCTCGACAAGCTCGAGAAGCAGGCCGAGGTCGCGAGCCGCTACCACCAGCTCCAGTCCCAGGTCACGCTGCACCAGCAGCAGCTCTGGTTCCTCAAGCGGCGCGACGCCGAGGCCGAGCTCGCGCTGGTGCGCGCCGAGGGCCTGCAGGCGCTCAACTTGCTCGAGGGCCGCATGGCCGAGCTGCGCCGAACCGAGGCCGAGCTCGAAGCGGTCCGCCAGGCCCATTACGACGCCGGTGACCTGCTGAATCAGGCCCAGGCCGGCCTCTACGAGGCCGGCGCCGAGGTCGCCAAGCTCGAGGCCGAGATCCGCTATGTGGTCGAGGGCCGCACCCGCGTGCTGCAGCGCCTGGACCAGCTCAAGGAGCAGATCGCGCAGTGGCAGCAGCGCCAGGAAGACGCCGAGCAAGAGCTCGAGCGCCTGGCCGAGCAGAACTTATCGGCCGCCGAGCAGGCCGAGATCCTGGCCGCGCAGTGCGAGGAGCAGGCCGAGCTGCTGCCCGCGCTCGAGGACAGCCTGCGCCGCGCCCAGGGCCAGGTCCAGCAGCAGCGCGCGTCGGTGACGCAGGTGCAGCAGGCGATCCAGGTGCTGGCGGCCGAGCAGCGCGGCATCGCCGAGCAGCAGCGCCAGTTGCGCCAGCGCCGCGAGCGGCTCGCTGCCGACCAGCAGGGGCTGGCCGCGCCCGACGAGAGCCGCCTCGAGCGGCTGCGCGAGCAGCTCGAAGCCAGCCAGGAGCAGCGCGAGCTGGCCGCGGCCCGGCTCGACGAGTTGCAGGAGCTGCAGCCCCGGCTCGAGCAGGCCCGACGCGAGGCCCAGGCCGGTGTCAACCGCGAAGGCAAGTGGGAGACCGACCTGTCGGCCCGGCTCGAGGCGCTGCGCGCCTTGCAGGACAAGCTCAAGACCGATGGCAAGCTCAGTCCCTGGCTGGCCCGGCACGGACTCGACAGCCTGCAGGGCCTGTGGAGCCGGCTGCAGGTCGAGCCCGGCTGGGAGGTCGCGGTCGAGTCGGCGCTGCGCGAGCGCATGGGTGCGCTCGAGGTCTCGCGGCTCGACAGTCTGCAGGCCTTTGCCGCGGATGCGCCACCGGCCAAGCTGGCCTTCTTCAGCTTGCCCAATAATATGTCACTTACGCAATTGAAAGGCCCCGGCAATCTGATGCCGCTGGCGCAGCGGTTGCGTCTGCACGATGCCGGCCTACAGGCCCTGCTGACCGAGTGGCTGGCCGGCTGCTGGAGTGCCGATGCGCTCGATGCGGCGCTGGTGGCGCGCGACCAGCTGGCGCCGGGGCAGGGCATCTGGACCCCGGCCGGCCACAGCGTCGGCGCCCACCATCTGGCCTTCTACGCGCCCGACAGCGAGCAGGCCGGTCTGCTGGCGCGCGCGCAGGAGATCGAGAATCTTGACAAGCAGTGGCGCGCCCAGACCCTGCTGCTCGAGCAGTCGCGCCTGGCGCTGACCCGCGCCGAAGCCGCCTATGCCGATGCGACCCAGCGCCTGGGCCAGGGCCGGCGCGACGCGCAGGACGCGCAGGCGCGTGCCCACGAACAAGAGGTCGAACTGCTGCGACTGGCGCAGCAGGCCGATCAGGCCCGGGTGCGGCGCGAGCAGATCGCCGACGACCTGGCCGAGCTCGACGCCCAGCTCGAGGCGCTGCAGGAGCGCAGCCTGAGCGCCGAGGGCCGGTTCGAGGAACTCGACCTGCAGCTGGCCGACAGCCAGGAGCGCCACCTCCAGCTCGAGGACGGCGCAATCGATGCCGAACGCCGCCTCGCCCAGGCGCGCGAGCAGTGGCGCGCGCTCGAGCGCCAGGCCCAGGAAGCCCAGTTCTCCGAGCGCAGCCTGCAGGCACGCCGCTCCGAGCTGCAGCGCGCGGTCGAGACCGCCGGCCAGCAAAGCCGCGCGCTGGCCGACGAGCTGCAGCGCGCCCGCGACGAGCTGGCCCGCCTGTCCGATGCCGCCGCGCAGGGCGGACTGCAGGATGCCATCGAGCGCCGGTTGCAGCGCGAGCAGGCACTGGCAGCCCAGCGCAGCCAGTACGACGAGCTGACGGCCCGCCTGCGCGCCAGCGACGAGCAGCGCCAGCAGCACGAGCGCTCGCTCGACCCGCTGCGCGCGCGCATCACCGAATTCCAGCTCAAGGAGCAGGCGGCCCAGCTCGGCCTCGAGCAGCACAGCCAGTCCCTGCTCGAGGCCGGCGCCGACCTCGAGGCGCTGGCCGTCGGCATCGAGCGCGACGCGGTCAAGCTGCACGGGCTGCAGGCCGAGATCGACCGCGGCCAGCGCGAGATCACCGCGCTCGGCGCGGTCAACCTGGCCGCGCTCGACGAGCTCAGCAGCGCGCGCGAGCGCAAGACCTTTCTCGACTCGCAGTCGGCCGACCTCAACGAGGCGATGCAGACGCTCGAGGACGCGATCCGCAAGATCGACGGCGAGACGCGCGAGCTGCTCGGCAGCACCTTCGAGACCGTCAACCAGCATTTCAGCCGCATGTTCCCCGACCTGTTCGGCGGCGGCCAGGCCCGCCTGATCATGACAGGCGACGAGATCCTCGATGCCGGCGTGCAGGTCATGGCGCAGCCGCCGGGCAAGAAGAACCAGACCATCCACCTGCTCTCGGGCGGCGAGAAGGCGCTGACCGCGATCGCGCTGGTGTTTGCGATCTTCCAGCTCAACCCGGCGCCGTTCTGCCTGCTCGACGAGGTCGATGCCCCGCTCGACGACGCCAACACCGAGCGCTACGCCAAGCTGGTGTCGCGCATGAGCAGCGAAACCCAATTCCTCTTCATCAGCCACAACAAGATCGCGATGGAGATGGCCCGACAACTGATAGGCGTGACGATGCAGGAGCAAGGTGTCTCGCGCATCGTGGCGGTCGACATGGAAACCGCCGCCGGAATGATGGAAACTGCCTGAATATGACGAATCTACAAATCGGTTTGGCGGCAATAGGGGGCGTGGTCGTGCTGGCCGTGCTGCTCTACAACCGCTGGTCCACCCAGCGCAACCTGCCGCTGCGCTCCCAGGGCGGGCCCGAGCTCGAGCCGGGTCTGGACGGCGCGCCGTTCCACGACCCGCTGCCGCAGCATGGCCGGGTCGAGCCCTCGATGGACGATTTCGAGACCCTGGTGCCGCAGGGCCAGGCCGGGGCCAGCCTGGTGGCGCGCAGCCAGCTCGATCCACTGATCGACGTGCTGGTCACGCTGGTGCCCGACCACCCGGTCGCGGGCGAGGCCGTGCTGGCCGCCATGCCGCGTTCGCGCCGCATCGGCAGCAAGCCGTTCGCGGTCGAGGCCTATCACTCCGACAGCGCCAGCTGGGAGCTGCCGCGCCCGGGCCGCCAGTACCAGAGCCTGCAGGCTGGCGTGCAGCTGGCCAACCGCGCCGGCGCGCTCAACGAGATCGAGTTCTCCGAGTTCGTCAACAAGACCCAGCTGCTGGCCGACCAGCTCGCAGCCCATGTCGACTTCCCCGACATGATGGCCGAGGTGGCGCGCGCGCGCGAGCTCGACCAGTTCGCCAGCGAGCATGACGCGCAGATGTCGTTCAAGATCCGCGCCACGCGCGCGGCCTGGAGTCCCGGCTACATCGTGCAGCAGGCCGAGCGGGCCGGCTTTCTGCCGGGCGCGATTCCGGGCCGCATGGTGCTGCCGGCGCAGGATACCGCTTCGGGTCCGCTGGCGGTGCTGCAGTTCGAGATCCGTGCCGCGCTGGCCGAGGACCCGAACCAGAGCGCCTTGCTCGAGTTCGACCTGCTGTTCGACGTCTCCAAGAGCCTGCGCTCGGAAAACTCCTACGCCAGGTTGCGCGAAGCCGCCCAGACGCTCGAGACCGTGATGGAAGGGCGCTTGACCGACGAGCGCGGCGTGCCGCTGGACGCCCAGGTGCTCGATCAGGTTGGTAGCGAGCTCGAGGCGCTCTACGACCAGCTCGACAGCCGCGACCTCGCGGCGGGCTCGCCGCTGGCGCGTCGGCTGTTCAGTTGATGTCGCCGGCGTAGAAGCCGAAGCTGCCGCGCTGCTGGTCGGCGAAGAAGCGTTCCAGCGTCTCCTTGACGGTGCGGAACGCGATCTCCTCCCAGGGGATCTCGTGCTGCTGGAACAGCCGCGCCTCCATGGTCTCGTGGCCGGGGTCGAAGCGCTCGCTCAGCAGCCGCGCGCGGTAGTACATGTGGACCTGGCTCACGCGCGCCACGTTGAGCAGCGTGAACAGCCCTTCGAGCTCGATCTCGGCGCCGGCTTCCTCATGGGTTTCGCGCAGCGCGCCCTCGGCGGTCGATTCGCCGAGCTCCATGAAGCCGGCCGGCAGGGTCCAGAAGCCACGGCGCGGCTCGATGTTGCGCTTGCACAGCAGCACCCGGTCGTCCAGGTAGGGCACAGTGCCGACCACGTTGAGCGGATTCTGGTAATGGATGGTGCCGCAGGCCGGACAGATCGCACGCACCTTGGTGTCGCCGTCGTCCGGCACGCGCTGCTCGACCGCTGTGCCGCACTGGCGGCAGAAATGAATGGTGTGCGAGAAGTTCACCCGTAGCATCGAAGAAAAATGATCGGATCATTCTCGCACAATCGAGTCATCCTTCACTTCAGCCCTGCTGCGCCCACCATGCCCGCCACGCCCGAGACTTGCCCGTCCTTATCTCCTGTCCCCGGCTTGCTTGACGCAGGCCATTGGCCCGCTGGCGTGCATGCGGCCTTCACCAGTCGCAGCGGCGGCCTGTCGAAAGCGCCCTTTGACGACTGGAACCTGGGCGACCATGTCGGCGACTGCCCGCAGGCGGTCGCCGGCAACCGCGCCTTGCTGCGCCAGCGCCTGGGCGCGCGGCCGGTCTTCCTGCGCCAGGTCCATGGGGTCGAGGTGCTCGAACTGCGCGCCGACAGCCCCGACGGCCTGCAGGCCGATGCCTGCTGGACGGCCCGGCCCGGACTGGCCTGCACCGTCATGGTCGCCGACTGCCTGCCCCTGTTGCTGTGCGCGGCCGATGGCGCCAGCGTGGCTGCCGTGCATGCCGGCTGGCGCGGCCTGCTCGGCATGGGCGGGCGGGGCGTGCTCGACGCCCTGTGCGAGCAATGGCCGGCAGCGCGCACGCCATCGCAGCGCGCGGGCCTGCGCGTCTGGCTCGGTCCTTGCATCGGCCCGCAGGCGTTCGAGGTCGGCGCCGAGGTGATGCGCGCCTACACCGAGTCCGACCCGGCAGCGGCGAGCGCCTTCACGGCGCTGCCGCTTCCAGGCGGGCCGGGCGGGTCGTCAGCCCAGGGCGGCAAATGGCTGGCCGACCTGCCGCACCTGGCCCGGCTGCGACTGGCTGGCCTGGGCATCAGCCAGATCGAGGGCAACGATGGCAGCCCCGGCTGGTGCAGCGTGACCCAGTCCTCAAGGTTCTTTTCCCACCGGCGCGACGCTGCCAGGCTCGGCAGCACCGGGCGCATGGCTGCCAGCATCTGGCTGGACTGAGGCGGCCTGCTGCTCGCGCCGGCGCCGACGCGCCGGACGCCCCAGGACATAGAGCAGTAACCCGACTGGCATCAAACCGTAACAAACAAATGTCAGGATGGCTCCTAGGAGGGAGCCATTGGCGTTAGTAGCTTCTGCCAGAGCCATCATCAGTGCGACGTAGCCCCAGCCAATTGCCATGATATACATATGATTCAGAACTGAAATGAAAGAGGCTGGATAAATGAGATATGCTAGTAGCCATACCTAGTTTGCCCCAGGTTACTGAGCTAATTGCTGCAAAGCAACAATCTAATACAAATAGGAGACACTTATATGATTTCAAGCAATCCCTGGCTCTCAAGCTCCCAGGATTTCCAGCAGGCTGCCCTGCAGCAGTGGTCCCGCATGCTGCAGTCCAGCCAAGCCGCAGTCGCACCGGTGTTCGGTGTAGCCATGCCCCAGTTTAACGGTCTGCCGCAAATGCCCACTGCCTCCAAGCTCTCCGAACTGTTCAGCAAGATCGCCGGCCAGACCGAAGTGCCGGTCAAGCTCGATCAGGCCAAGCTGGCCGAAATCCAGCAGTCCTACCTGCATGAATTGGCCCAGATCTGGAACCAGGGTCTTGAAATCAAGTTGCCCAAGGACCGTCGCTTTGCCGGCGAAGCCTGGGGCAGCAATCCGATGGCGGCCTTCAATGCCGCGATGTACCTGCTCAATGCGCGCACGCTGATGGCGATGGCCGAGGCGGTCGATGCCGACGCCAAGACCAAGGCCCGCGTCAATTTTGCGGTCCAGCAGTGGATCGATGCCAGCGCGCCGAGCAACTTCCTGGCGCTCAACGCCGATGCGCAGCAAAAGGCGATCGATACCAAGGGCGAGAGCATTGCCAAGGGCATCCAGAACCTGCTGAAAGACATGCAGCAGGGCCATGTCTCGATGACCGACGAGAGCGCGTTCGAGGTCGGCCAGAACGTCGCGACCAGCGAAGGCGCGGTGGTGTTCGAGAACGAGTTCTTCCAGCTGCTCGAATACAAGCCGCTGACGACCAAGGTGCATGAGCGCCCGATGCTGTTCGTGCCGCCCTCGATCAACAAGTACTACATCCTGGACCTGCAGCCCGAGAACTCGCTGATCCGCTACTGCGTCGAGCAGGGCATGCGCACCTTCGTCGTGAGCTGGCGCAACCCCGACCAGTCCTGCGCCAAGCAGACCTGGGACGACTACATCGAGCAGGCGGTCATCAAGGCGATCAGCGTGACCCGCGAAATCACTGGCGCCGAGACCATCAACACGCTGGGCTTCTGCGTCGGCGGCACCATGCTGGGCACGGCGCTGGCCGTGCTGGCCGCGCGTGGCGAGAAGCCGGTCGCCAGTGCGACCTTCCTGACCACGATGCTCGACTTCAGCGACACCGGCGTGATCGACATCTTCATCGACGAGGCCATGGTCAAGCTGCGCGAGCTGCAGTTCGCCCAGGGCGGCCTGCTGCCGGGTCGCGATCTGGCGACCACCTTCAGCTTCCTGCGTCCGAACGACCTGGTCTGGAACTACGTGGTGGGCAACTACCTCAAGGGCGAGACCCCGCCGCCGTTCGACCTGCTGTACTGGAACGGCGACAGCACCAACCTGCCCGGCCCCTACTACGCCTGGTACCTGCGCAATACCTACCTGGAAAACCGCCTGGTCAAGCCCGGCGCGGTCACGGTCTGCGGCCAGCCGGTCGACCTGTCCAAGGTTGACATTCCGGTCTACCTCTACGGCTCGCGCGAGGACCATATCGTGCCGATCGGTGCCGCTTATGCCTCGACCCAGCACCTGACGGGTCCCAAGCGTTTCGTGATGGGCGCCTCGGGCCATATCGCCGGCGTGATCAACCCCGCCAGCAAGGGCAAGCGCAGCCACTGGATCGGCTCCGACACCGAATTCCCGGCCAACGCCGATGAGTGGATCGCCGCCTCGACCGAGCACAAGGGCAGCTGGTGGGGCGACTGGGCCCAGTGGCTCAAGAGCCAGGCCGGCGCGCAAATCGCCGCGCCCAAGTCCTACGGCAGCCGCAAATACAAGTCCATCGAGCCGGCACCCGGTCGCTATGTCAAGGCCAAGGCCTGAAGCGCTGAGCCAGTTTTCCGCTTTTTCCCTGTTATCCGTTAGTCAATAAAGAGGAGCTCCCATGCAAGACAACATCGTTATCGTCGCGGCAGTGCGCACCGCCGTCGGCAAGTTTGGCGGCAGCCTGGCCAAGGTTTCCGCCCCCGAGCTGGGCGCGACCGTGATCAAGGCGCTGCTCGAGCGCACCGGCGTCGCCGCCGACCAGATCGGCGAAGTGATCATGGGCCAGGTGCTGGCTGCTGGCGCTGGCCAGAACCCGGCGCGTCAGGCCATGATGAAGGCCGGCATCGCCAAGGAAACCCCGGCGCTGACCATCAACGCCGTGTGCGGCTCGGGCCTCAAGGCCGTCATGCTGGCCGCGCAGGCCGTGGCCTGGGGCGACAGCGAGATCGTGATCGCCGGCGGCCAGGAAAACATGAGCGCCAGCGGCCATGTGCTGCCGGGCAGCCGTGACGGCCAGCGCATGGGCGACTGGAAGCTGGTCGACACCATGATCAACGACGGCCTGACCGATGCCTACGCCAAGTACCACATGGGTATCACGGCCGAGAACGTCGCCAAGGAATTCAACATCTCGCGCGAGATGCAGGATGCCCTGGCCCTGGCCAGCCAGCAAAAGGCGGCTGCGGCCCAGGAAGCCGGCAAGTTCGTCGACGAGATCGTGCCGGTCGTGATCCCGCAGCGCAAGGGCGACCCGGTCGTCTTCGCCGCTGACGAGTTCATCAACAAGAAGACCAGCGCCGACGTGCTGTCCGCTCTCAAGCCCGCCTTCGACAAGGCCGGCAGCGTGACCGCCGGCAACGCCTCGGGCATCAACGACGGCGCCGCCGCCGTGATGGTCATGAAGGCCAGCAAGGCCGCCGCCCTGGGCCTGACGCCGCTGGCCACGCTCAAGAGCTTCGGCACCACCGGTCTGGACCCGGCGATCATGGGCATGGGCCCGGTCTCGGCTTCCAGGAAGGCGCTCGAGCGCGCCGGCTGGAGCGTGGGCGATGTCGACCTGTTCGAGCTCAACGAAGCCTTCGCCGCCCAGGCCTGCGCCGTCAACCAGGAGCTGGGCACCGACCTGGCCAAGGTCAACGTCAACGGCGGCGCGATCGCGCTGGGCCACCCGATCGGCGCCTCCGGCTGCCGCATCCTGGTCTCGCTGCTGCACGAAATGCAGCGCCGCGACGCCAAGAAGGGCCTGGCCGCACTGTGCATCGGTGGCGGCATGGGCGTGGCGCTGACTGTCGAGCGCTGATCGGCTTTCCTGCAGATTTCCCCAGTTCCTGACCGCCGGGCGTTCCGGCGGCCGGGATGATTTTCAGACGACCTAAACCAACAATCGAGGAGAAAGACATGACTCAAAAAATCGCTTACGTGACCGGTGGCATGGGTGGCATCGGAACGGCCATCTGCCAGCGCCTGCATCAGGAAGGCTTCAAGGTCATCGCCGGTTGCGGCCCGACCCGTGACTTCACGAAATGGCTCGACGAGCAAGCCGCGCTGGGCTTCACCTTCTACGCCTCGGCCGGCGACGTCAGCAGCTGGGAGTCGACCGTCGAAGCCTTCGCCAAGGCCAAGGCCGAGCACGGCCCGATCGACGTGCTGGTCAACAACGCCGGCATCACCAAGGACCGCATGTTCCTGAAGATGACCCGCGAGGACTGGGACGCCGTCATCGACACCAACCTGAACTCGATGTTCAACGTGACCAAGCAGGTCGTGCCGGACATGGTCGAAAAGGGCTGGGGCCGCATCATCCAGATCTCGTCGGTCAACGGCAACAAGGGCCAGGCCGGCCAGACCAACTACTCGGCTGCCAAGGCCGGCATGCATGGTTTCTCGATGGCGCTGGCGCAGGAAATGGCGACCAAGGGCGTGACCGTCAACACCGTGAGCCCGGGCTACATCGGCACCGACATGGTCAACGCCATCCGTCCCGACGTGCTCGAGAAGATCGTCGCGACCGTGCCGGTCAAGCGCCTGGGCAAGCCGAGCGAGATCGCCTCCATCGTCGCCTGGCTGGCCAGCGAAGACGGCGGCTACTCGACCGGTGCCGACTTCTCGGTCAACGGCGGCCTGCACATGGGCTGATGCCCCGCGCTGGGGAAGGCGCCTGTCAGGGCGTCATTCCCCGGTCATGAAAAAACCCGCTCCGGCGCTATGCGCTGGTGCGGGTTTTTTCATGGAGGCTGTGCCGGCTGGAGCCGGCGAGCGGCCTTGCCTGCGCGTGCGATTTGCTGCAAGCTAGCCCCATCTGTCCAACTCTGCCCGGGAGCCTGCCCATGGAAGCCTTCTTTCACCGCTTCACCGAGCTGTTCGATCAGCTCGGCCTGCCCAGCGACCCGTTCAGCATCGCGGCCTTCCTGCGCGAGCAGGGGCCGCTGGCCCCTGATGCCAAGCTCGAGGAGGCCCCGTGCTGGACCGCCTCGCAGGCCGAGCTGCTGCGCCAGCTGCTGGCCGATGACGCCGACTGGGCCGAGGTCATCGACCGGCTCAGCCTGGCGCTGCGCGAGTAGCACCGGCCTGGGCGGGCCCGCGCGTAGCAGGCTTCGCCTCAGTCTCAGTCAGGCTATCGCCACCGGCAGGCCGCTGCGCAGCGACTCGGTGATGGCCTGGCCGATCCGGGTCGCCTCGGTCGCGTCCGACAGCGTCAGTGGCGGTGCGATCTCGCCGCGGCAGGCCGCGACGAAGGCTTCCATCTCGAGCCGGAAGGCGTCGGAAAAGCGGGCGAAGAAGTCCGGCAGCGCTGTGTGCTGAATACCGGTTGCGGTGCGGAACTCGGTGCGGTCGGCGTGCGCGCCATAGCCGATCTGCACCGTGCCGCTGGTGCCGATGACCTCGGTCGTGGTCTCGTGACCATGGGGCAGGGTGCGGCTGGCGTAGAACACCGCGCGCTGCCCGCCCTCGAACTCGACGATGGCCAGTCCGTTGTCGACATCGCCGCAGTCGGCCAGGCCCGGGTGCAGCGCAATCGTGCCGCTGGCGAAGGTGCGTACCGCCTTCGGGTTGCCGAGCATCCAGCGCGCCAGATCGATGTCGTGCACGCTGCAGTCCATGAAGATGCCGCCCGAGCTCGGTGCGAAGCGCACGAAGAAACCGGCCGGATCGTTCTGGTCGCAGGTCTGCGACCGCACCAGGAACGGCCGGCCGAGCTGGCCGGCGTCGATCGCGGCCTTGGCGCGCGCGTAGCTGGGGTCGAAGCGGCGCACGAAGCCGACCATGGCCACCTGGTCGGGATACTCGCGTGCCACGGCCTCGACCGCCTCGCAGGTCGCGACATCGAGCGAGAGCGGCTTTTCGACCAGGACATGCTTGCCGGCGCGCAGTGCCGCGCTGGTCTGGTCGGCATGCAGCGTGGTCGGCGTGACCAGCACCACGGCGTCGATCTCGGGGTCGGCCAGCAGCTCGGCGTAGTCGGCGTAGAGGCGCGGCACGCCGAGCGCGTCACGCGCCCAGTCGAGCTCTTCGGCCACCGGGCTGCAGGCCGCGACCAGCCGGGCGCCTGGGGTGTTGCGCGCCAGTTGTTCGGCGTGGCGTTTGCCGAGCCGGCCCAGGCCGGCGATGCCCACGCGCAGCGGGCCTGTGTTCTTTGGGTTCAAGCTATGTCTCCTGTTGTTTTCTTCGATCCGGCTGCCGCGGCGCGCTGGCCTCGGCTCCTACTACCCTCGCGCACCAGCGCTCAGAACTGCACCGGCTGGCCGCTTTGCGCGCTCAGGGTGGCGGCATCGGCCAGCTGCTGTGCCTTGACGCCGTCCTCGACCGTGGTCTTGAATGGCTGGCCCGACTGCAGGCAGTCGAAGAAATGCTCGATCTCGAGCCGGTAGGCAGCGGCATAGCGCTGCAGGAAGAAGGGCTCGGGCTTGTCGGCCCGCACGCCGCGCGCGTCCCATTGCAGCACCTGGCTCGGGGTCTGGTTGCCGCATTGCAGCATGCCGTCCGAACCGAGCAGCTCGAAGCGCTGGTCGTAACCGTAGGCCGCGCGGCGGCTGGTGTTGATCTGGCAGAGACGGCCCAGGCGGGTCCTGATCGTCACGGCGGTGCTGTCCCAGTCACCGGCTTCGGCCACGGCCGGATCGGTCAGCACCGAGGCGGTCGCGCTGAGCCAGGCGGCCTCGTCGCCGTCGGCGCACAGGATCCAGCGGAACACGTCGAGGTCGTGGATCAGCATGTCGCGGAAGATGCCGCCCGAGGCCTTGAGGTAGTCGACCGGCGGCGCGCCTGGGTCGCGACTCGTGATCACGAGCATCTCGGGGCGGCCGATCTCGCCGGCGTCGAGGCGGCGGCGCGCCTCGTTGAAGGTCGGGTCGAAGCGGCGCTGGAAGCCGATCATGCAGGCCACGCCGGCCTCGGCGACGGCGCGTGCCACGGCCTCGGCGCGCGGCACCGACAGGTCGACCGGCTTCTCGCAGAAGATATGCTTGCCGGCGGCCGCAGCCCTGGCGATCAGGTCGCTGTGGGTGCTGGTGGGCGAGCAGATCGCGACCGCGTCGATGCCCGGGTCGGCGAACACCTGGTCGAGCTCGGCGACCTGGGCCCCGAGTTGCTGCGCGAGTTCGGCCGCGGCGCTGGGCACCGCGTCACAGACATACTGCAGGCGAACGCCGGGCAGGGCGGCGAGGTTGGAGGCATGGATGCGGCCAATGCGGCCCGCACCGAAGACGGCGACGTTTTTCATGAGGGTTCCTTATGTCTCCTGGAATCGAAGGTGGCGCGCGCTGCGCGACCCATGAACTATAAGAAATTTTCCGCTATTTTGGAAAGAATTTTCCAAAATATTTTCCATGAAAAAGAAATTTTCTATTCCTCGGACTCAGCTGCTGACCTTGGGCGAGGTGGGCCGGTAGGGCAGTTCCAGCGCGTAGGCCAGCGCGATGAACAGGCTCTGTGCCAGGCCCATGGTGCTGGTGAGGGCGCGAAAGCCGAAGGTGGAGTCGTCCTGCACCAGCAGGGCGGCCTCTGCCCCCTTGATCAACGGGCTCATGCGACTGTCGGTGATCGCGATCAGACGGGCACCGCGTTCGATCGCCAGGTCCACCGCGGCGCGCGTTTCCTCGGCGTAGGGCGCGAAGGAGATCGCGATCATCACGTCGCCCGGGCGCACCGATCGCATCTGTCCCAGGTGCATGCTGCCCAGGCCGGACATCAGGCAGACCCGCTTGTCGGTGTGCTGCAGCGCGTAGTCCAGGTACACCGCCACCGGGAAGGAGCGCCTTGACGCCGCGATCCAGATGCAGTCGGTCTCGCGCAGCATGTCCACCGCCTGCTTGAAGGCTTGCTCGTCGAGGTTGGCATCGAGTTCATGCATGCCGGCCTGGCTGCCGGCCAGGAATTCGCGCGCGATCTCGACGCTCGACAGGCTGCCCGAGCCCGAATCGATGATGTCGCGGATGCGGGCCCGGTAGTTGCGGCTGGGCGCGAGCTGGCGCGTCAGCCCGGCGCGGAAGATGGCCTGCATCTCGGAAAAGCCCGAAAAGCCGAAATGCTTGGCAAAGCGCACCACGGCCGAGGGCTGGACCTGGCACTGGGCCGCCACTTGCTGGATACCTTCGAGCCCGATATGGTCGCGGTGCTGTTCCACATACTTGGCAATGACCTTGAGTTGCTTGCTGAGCTGCTCGTATTCCGCCGTGATGCGCGCAATGAACTGGTCTACACTGTTCCTGTTGTCTTTTGTCGCTGCCATGTTCGTCTTTCAAGTGGGACTGGCCAGGCTCAGGCCTGGCACCCATTACCGGGCCAATGCGGGCGCCAGGCTGCCTTAATGGAAATATATTTCTTTCCGTATTGTGATTGAAAATCCAGTTCTTTTTTACTGGGGCATTCCCGCAACACAGGTTTCATGAGCTTGGCCGCATTGCCTGGCGGCTCAGTCCAGATAAGGCTGCTGTCCCATATTCTCGGCAAAGTAGAGCCGGAATTCCCCGGCTTTCTCCGCCAGGCTGACCGATGGCGCCATGCCGAGCGCGGCCACCACATTCTGCAGCGCACGGATGGCCTGGGTGTCGGGGTCCTGGTCGATCACCAGGTCCAGCATGCCCTGGGCCAGGTATTGCCGGTGGTCGTCCGAGATCTCGTGCGTGACCCAGCACACCTTGTCCTGCGCAAAGCGCCCCAGCGCTGCCATGATGCCGGGTGAGCCAGCCCCGGTGTTGTAGAGCCCGACCAGCGCGCCGTCGCCCTGCAGGGCCTGCTGCACCGCCCAGTAGCATTTGTCGGCGTCGTCGTGGGTCTCGGTCACGTCGAGGTCGCAGCTCAGGGCGGGAAACCGCTCGGCCAGCACCTCGCGGCAGCCCCGGCTGCGCTCGCTGTGGCCCAGGTAGTCGCGCCGGCTTGACAGGATCAATACCCGCCCCTCGCGGTGGCACAGGCGCCCGAGCAGGTAGCCGGCGGTGCGTCCGGCGGCGTGGTTGTCGATGCCGACGTAATCGGCCTGCGGCACCTGGTCGACCCGGGTCACCACCATCGTGACATGCTCGCCGCGCTCGCGCGCCTGCTGCAGCGCGCCGCGCACGGCCGGCGTGTCGGGCGCCGCCACGATCAGCGCCTGACGCCGGTAGCGGCGCGGCCCGATGCTGCGTACCAGGGCGGCTTCGTCCTGCTCGGGCGTCCAGAGCCGATGCACCACGAGACGCTTGTCGAGCATCGCCACGCCGCGCTGCAGGGCCAGGCTCAGGCGCTGGAAGAAGGGCGTGCGGCTGTCGGGCAGCAGGATGTCGATGTGGATCAGGCCATGACGGGTTTCGGGCAGCACGCGCGGCACGCCGAGCTGGCGCGCGGCCTGCACCACCTTTTCCCGGGTCCGGACCGATGCGGTGTCGCGCTCGTTGAGCACGCGGTCCACGGTGGACACGCTGACACCGGCCAGGGCGGCGATTTCCTCGAAGCGGGCGGTTTTCTTGCGGCGATTGGGGTTAACCATGATTTGACGATTTTTCGTCAATTATCTCGCCATTCTTTTGTCGGCCGGCCTCTACATTGGCTCCAGTCGCCAGGTTGGCACCGGCGGCATGAAAAGCACAAGCACAAGGAGACCCGAAATGAAGATAGCGCTGGATCCGTACATGATCCGCCACCTGAGCCTGCCCGAGCTGTGCCGCGCCACGGCCGAGCTGGGCTACGACCAGATCGAACTCTCGCCACGCAGCGATTTCCTCGACTGGTGGGTGATGCCGCGCGCCACCAAGGAGCGCATGGCCGGCTTCAAGGCCGCGCTGCGCGAGCACGGCGTGGGCCTGGCGACGCTGCAGCCGATGTACCGCTGGGCCAGCCCGTTCGAGGACGAGCGCCAATGGGCGGTGCGCTGCTGGAAGCAGGCGATCGAGGTGGCGCTCGAGATGGGCTGCGACACCCTGATCAGCGAGTTCGGCCGTGGCGCCTCGCCCGAGCGCTCGGTCGGCGAGCGCCCTGGCGCCAACACCAAGGAGCTGTGCGAGGCGGCCTGGTTCCGCTCGATGGACGAGTTGCTGCCGATCTTCGAGCGCGAGGGCCTGACGCTATCGGTC
>JAPLPQ010000110.1 GCA_026400105.1 Burkholderiales bacterium | reverse complement strand
GCACTGGCCGAGGTGTCCGTACCCAACCCCAGCGCCACGGTGTTGCGCCACACCGGCACGCCATCGGTGAGCGAGGCCGCGGCCTTGCTGGCTGCTGGTGCGCCCGATCACCCAGCACCACCCACCGCCCTGTGCCTGGAAAAGCACAAGTGGCGCGGCGCGGACGGCAAGAACGCCACCGTGTCGATCGCCCGCCGGATCTCTCCCGCCCCCCTGTCCCTGCAGCAAGGAAAGCACGCATGACGACTCCCCCCCCCATTCCTGAAGCCGCGCCCACGGCCGGCAAGATCATGCTGGTCGGCATCGGTCCCGGCAGCGAAGCCCACATGACCGCGCGCGCGCGCCAGGCCATCGAGGAGGCCGACACCGTCATCGGCTACGTCACCTACATCAAGCTGGTGGCGGACCTGCTCGAAGGCAAGGAAATCATCCGCAAGAGCATGACCGAGGAGCTGGACCGCGCGGTCAGCGCCCTGGATGCGGCCCGGCAAGGCAAAAAGGTGGCGCTGATCTCGTCCGGTGACGCGGGCGTCTACGGCATGGCCGGCCCGACCTACGAGGTGCTGTTCCAGGCCGGCTGGACCCCCGACGACCCGGTGCAAGTGGAAATCATCCCGGGCGCTTCGGCGCTCAACAGCTGCGCGGCGCGGGTCGGTGCACCGCTGACACACGACTTCTGCGCCATCTCGCTGTCGGATCTGCTGACCCCCTGGCCCACCATCGCGCGGCGTCTCGATGCGGTGGCCATGGCCGACTTCGTGGTCGCGCTCTACAACCCCAAGAGTGGCCGGCGTACCCGGCAGATCGTCGAGGCGCAGCGCCTGTTCCTGCGTCACCGCCGCCCCGACACGCCGGTGGCGATCGTCAAGAGCGCCTACCGCCGGCGCGAGCAGATCCTGTTCACCACCCTGGACCAGATGGCCGAGGCCGACATCGGCATGCTGAGCACGGTGCTGATCGGCAACAGCAACACCTTCGTGCGCCACGGGCTGATGGTGACCCCTCGCGGCTACGCCAACAAGTACGACCTGGAACAGGGCGGAGAAACCCGTGACGGGGAAAAACGCGGTCGCTCGCTCTCCACCGGCCTGCTGGGCTGGCTCGACACCTTGCAGGCCGAGCATGCCGAGGGACTGGACATCGATACCCTGGCCGCGCGCCACCGGCTGCCTGCCGACTACATCCGTTCCACCCTGCTGGAGCCGGTGACAGCAACCGCTGTTGAATCCGAGGAAAACGCATGAGCCATCCCGTGGAAAAACCCAAGATCGGCGCCTACCGCCGCCACCTGCTGCTGTGCACCGGGACGCGCTGCACTCAGGACGGCGCCGCGCAAGCCTTGTTCGACAGCCTGGGCGAGAAATTCAAGGCGGCCGGGCTGGACCAAGGCGAGCTGCGGGTCAAGCGCAGCCGGGTCAACTGCTTTGCCGCCTGCAAGGGCGGCCCGGTGCTGTGCGTGCAGCCCGACGGTACCTGGTACTACAACGTGACCCCCGCCAACATGGACCGCATCATCGAACAACATCTCGTGGGCGGGCAGCCCGTGCAAGACCTCGTGTTCCACCAGGGGCCTTCGTCATGATGCCGCTGCTGTCGGAACAGGCTAGGGGCACGGTGTCGCTGGCGCAGGCGTGGAGCATCCGCTCGCATCCGTCAGATCCTTGAACTGAACCGCACGTCCCCGCACTTCCTCAGAACGCCACCCAGGCGTGGCGCACCAGCAGCGCCGACAGCAGCCACATCGTCACCCCGATCAGTCCGTCGAGTACCTGCCAGGCGCGGGGCCGGGAAAACCAGGGCGCCAGCCAGCGCGCGCCAAAACCCAGCAGGATGAACCAGACCATGCTGGCCGCACTGGCCCCGGCGACAAACCAGCCTTGCAGCGCGCCGGGTTGTTGCGCCCCG
>JAPLPQ010000056.1 GCA_026400105.1 Burkholderiales bacterium | reverse complement strand
TCAGGCCTCGGGCGTGATGGCGTCGGCGTAGTCGTAGAGCTCGGACAGGATGGCTTCGGCGCGCTCGTCCTCGCGCTCGGCGGCTTGCTCCTGGAGCTGGTCCAGCCGCGCGAGCAGCGCCTCGGTGCTGAGCGAGCCACCCTCGCCGTGCAGCAGCCGGGCATGGCAATGGGCCTGCCAGCGCTGGACTTCCTCGGGCGTGAGCGTGGCGGGGAAGTTGCGCGCGCGGTAACGGAACACCAGTTCGGGCAGGCGCGGATCGTCGAAGCCGGCCTCGCGCCAGGCCGGGTCCGACGGGTCGCAGCCGCGCAGGCGGGTCAGCCGGCTGCGGTCGGCGTCGCCCAGGAAGCTGCCGTAGAGGTCCTGGTCGACATCGACCGGGCTGGCCGATTCGGGCCGGGCGAAGACCTCGCTCCAGCGCCCGCTGAGGTCGGGCATGGCACGCGCGAGTTCGGCATGCTGCAGGCTGCGCTCGATATCGATGCCCCACTTGGCCGCCAGCTCAGGTCTCAGAGTGCGCAGGTTGGCCACCACCATCGGCGACTGATTCAGGTGGACGCTCTTGAGCGGCAGCCGGCGCACGCCCTCGGGCAACTGGTCCTGGGGCGTGAACAGGCGCTCGCGCAGTTGCGCCGCGCTGAGCTCGAGCAGCAGGCGCGGGTCCTGCGCCAGGTCCCAGGCCAGCAGTTCGTTGCGGTTGTTCGGGTGCATCGCGAGCGGCCACATCAGCGCCAGGCAGCCGCGCTCGGGCGAGAACATGCCCGAGACATGCAGGAAGGGCTTGGCCTCGGCTGGCAGCGCCGGCAGGCCGAGCTCGTCGAGCACGCGCTTCTTCTGGCGCAAGCCGAGCGCGAACTCGAACAGGCGCGGCTGCTTGTCGCGCAGCAGGCGCGCCAGCGCCAGGGTGGCGCGCACGTCGGACAGCGCGTCGTGCGCGGCCTCGTGCGCGATGCCATTGGCGCGCGTCAGGTCCTCGAGCTTGAAGCTGGGCTTGCCATCAGGCTTCTTCGGCCAGTTGATGCCGTCGGGGCGCAGCGCGTGGCACAGGCGCAGCACGTCCATCAGGTCCCAGCGACCGCACTGGTTTTGCCATTCGCGCGCGTAGGGATCGATCAGGTTGCGCCAGAACAGGAAGCGGGTGAATTCGTCGTCGAAGCGGATCGAGTTGTAGCCGACGCCGACGGTGCCGGGCCGGGCCAGCTCGGCCTCGAGCCGGGCAGCGAATTCATGCTCGGGCAGGCCCTGTTCGAGGCAGATCTGGGGCGTGATGCCGGTGATCAGGCAGCTCTCGGGCGCGGGCAGGTAGTCGGGCGCCGGGCGGCAGTAGAGCATCAGCGGCTGGCCGATCTCGTTGAGTTCGGCGTCGGTGCGGATGGCCGCGAACTGGGCCGGCCGGTCGCGCCGCGGGCTGATGCCGAAGGTCTCGTAGTCGAGCCAGAGGAAGGTAGTTGCGCTCATCTCCATAAGTATGACACCCGAATCCTGGGCTCAATGACCGCCCCGGCTCTTTGCGCTACCTGCATTTCGCAAGACCAGGCCGACGGGGCATCGGTTGACAGGGGTGGGCACTGCTTCATAACATGATCTAGAACAGGGAGGAAAAGATGAAAAAACAGGAACCTGGCGAAAGCCAAAAGGCGATGCGCATGCTCTCCATGGGCCTTCTGATCGGGCTGGGAAGCGTGCCGGTCTACGCGCTGTACAGCCACAGCGTCAAGCAGTTTTTTGTCGTCCTGAGCATAGGCTGGCTGTTGTGCGGCGGAGCTACGCTGGTGGGCGGCACACTCGGTTTCCTGTTCGGCATACCCAGGACCTTGCAGCAGGAGAATGACAACACGCCGGCACAGACCGGGCTGCCTGCACAGACTCAGCCACACCCAGTGTCCTACCGCGCCAACACCAATCTGGAGCAGATCTCGGACTGGCTGACCAAGATACTCGTCGGCGTGGGCCTGACGCAGATCGACGCCATCCGCCAAGGCTTCTACGAATTGACGCTGAAGATAGCCAATGGGCTGGGTCATGCTGCCCATGGTCAGGTCTTTGCCGGCTCATTGATCAGCTTTACTGTCGTGCTGGGTTTTCTGTTCGGCTACCTATGGACGCGATTGCACTTGGCGGGAGCAATGCGAATTGCCGATCAGGCAGCGATTGGCGCCTTGGTCGAGAGCGTACAGCAAGTCAGTGTCCGCGCCGAATCGGCTTCCCGCAAGATCGAAGACTTGAAGCAGCAGACCGAGCACGATGCAGCAGCATTGAACATGGTCTACCGCCAACTGAACCCCAGTACGGATTTACCGGAGGTCAAACAGGAAAAGCTCGATGAGGCACTCAAGCTGGCCTCAAGACCGATCAGGGTTCAGGCCTTCAACAGGGCATGGAAATTCCGTTCCGACAGCTGGCGCGACCCATCGCTCAAGGACAAGATGAAGCTGACAATCCCTATCTTTCGCGCTCTAATACACAATGACCCAGAAAATCTTTACCACATGAACCACGGACAACTCGGGTTCGCGCTCAAGGACATGGATCCACCTGAATGGGAAGCCGCAGAAGCTGAATTGAGCACTGCAATCAGGATACGGGATGAGCGCAGAGAGACGGGCTGGCTGTATTACGAATTTGTGCGAGCGATCTGCCGGATCATGCGCGATCCCGACTACCAGGCCGGCAAGCCCAGCACACCCAAGGTCCGCTCAGAGATCGTCGCCGACCTAAAGGCAGCACAAAATTTCGATGAGATCAAGCTTGTCCTGTCAAAAACCCCGGAAACGGGCCAGGAGCCATCGGTAGCCGTGATTGACAAGTGGCTAGAGCTCAATCAGCTGAGCAAGGAAAAACTGCTTTCCGGAGAATGACGCAAGCGCTATCGGATCAACAAGACGCATGAATATAGAAGACTGACATCGATGACTCGGTATATGATGCATCATCGGAATCAACCGGTACACATTGAAGGGAGATGAAAATGACATTAGAAGACATGATTAAATCAATCCAAGACAAGCTCAACATCGTGGTTGATGGCAGGGCTGGCCCGCAGACTTGGGACGCGATCTACCGAAAAATCGTGAATCCAGTCATACCAGCAGCACCAACCCAGATCGATCAGGTCGACGCGCAGAGCGAAAAAGTTATTGCAACGCTACTGCCCGAGGTGCAAAACTATGCGCGTGCACTCGTACACCGAGCCGGTAGCAACGGCATCCTGATAAGGGTCATCAGCGGCATGCGCAGCTACGCCGAACAGGATGCGCTGTACGCGCGCGGTCGCACAGTTCAGCCAGGTCCGATAGTAACCAATGCGCCAGGCGGCTACTCCAACCACAACTTCGGCATTGCATTCGACATCGGCGTTTTTGAAGGCGACCGCTACCTTGGCGAATCGCCGAAATACAGGGCTGTCGGCATACTTGGAAAAGAGTTGGGACTCGAATGGGGCGGCAGTTGGACCGAATTCGTCGACCAGCCGCATTTTCAACTGCGGCCAGCCTGGGCCGAGAATCTAAGCGGCGCGGAAATGCTCGCCAGTCTCAGAGACCGAGCCGAAAATCAGACACCTGTCTACGCCTAAAGCAAATAAAAAGCCGGCTCCCCACAGGAAGCCGGCCTGATGCTTGATTCCCGCCCGCTATCGGGCGGGCATAGTGCGGATCAGTCGGCCGCCGCAGCCTCCTCCGGCTCGGCCTTGACGTGCTTTTCCTTCTTGGGCAACGGCTGGATGTCGAGCTTGACCTCGGAGCGGTCGGTCACTGCGGCATCGATGTCGACCGTCAGGCGACCGCCATCGGTCAGGCGACCGAACAGCAGTTCGTCGGCCAGCGCGCGGCGGATCATGTCCTGGATCAGGCGCTGCATCGGGCGTGCGCCCATCAGCGGATCGAAGCCCTTCTTGGCCAGGTGCTGACGCAGAGCGTCGGTGAAGGCGACCTCGACCTTCTTCTCGGCCAGCTGGTGCTCGAGCTGGAGCAGGAACTTGTCGACCACGCGCAGGATGATCTGCTCGTCGAGCGGCTTGAAGCTGACGATGGCGTCGAGGCGGTTGCGGAACTCGGGCGTGAACAGGCGCTTGATGTCGGCCATCTCGTCGCCGGCCTGGCGCGGATTGGTGAAGCCGATCGCGGCCTTGTTCATGGTCTCGGCGCCCGCGTTGGTCGTCATGACGATGATGACGTTGCGGAAGTCGGCCTTGCGTCCGTTGTTGTCGGTCAGCGTACCGTGGTCCATCACCTGCAGCAGCACGTTGAAGATCGCCGGGTGCGCCTTCTCGATCTCGTCGAGCAGCAGCACGCAATGCGGCTTCTTGGTGATGGCCTCGGTCAGCAGGCCGCCCTGGTCGAAGCCGACATAGCCCGGAGGCGCGCCGATCAGGCGGCTGACCGCATGCTGCTCCATGTACTCGGACATGTCGAAGCGGATCAGCTCGATGCCCAGGATGTAGGCCAGCTGCTTGGCAGCCTCGGTCTTGCCGACGCCGGTCGGGCCCGAGAACAGGAAGCTGCCGATCGGCTTGTCGACCTTGCCCAGGCCGGCGCGCGACATCTTGACGGCGGACGACAGCGCCTCAAGCGCCTTGTCCTGGCCGAATACGACCGACTTGAGGTCGCGCTCGAGCGTGGCGAGCTTGCTGCGGTCGTCGCTCGAGACGTTGGCGGGCGGGATGCGGGCGATCTTGGCCACGATGTCCTCGATCTCGCCCTTGCCGATGATCTTCTTGCGCTTGGACGGCACCATGATGCGCTGGGCGGCGCCGGCCTCGTCGATCACGTCGATCGCCTTGTCGGGCAGATGGCGGTCGCTGATGTACTTGGCGCTGAGTTCGGCCGCGGCCTGCAGCGCGGCGGCGGCGTACTTGACGTTGTGGTGCTCC
The DNA here is from genome assembly GCA_026400105.1 of Burkholderiales bacterium. Lineage (GTDB taxonomy): Bacteria > Pseudomonadota > Gammaproteobacteria > Burkholderiales > Burkholderiaceae_C > Malikia. Next base: position 2,120 of record JAPLPQ010000056.1, on the reverse strand, counting down.
TCGAAGCGGCTCTTGAGGCCCTTGAGGATGTCGATCGTCTGCGCCACGGTCGGCTCGACCACGTCGACCTTCTGGAAGCGGCGGCTCAGCGCGGCGTCCTTCTCGAAGATGCCGCGGTATTCGGTGAAGGTGGTGGCACCGATGCACTTGAGCGCGCCGCTCGAGAGCGCGGGCTTGAGCAGGTTGGACGCATCGAGCGTGCCGCCCGAAGCGGCGCCAGCGCCGATCAGGGTATGGATCTCGTCGATGAACAGCACCGCGTTGGGCTTGTCCTTGAGCGTCTTGAGCACGCCCTTCAAGCGCTGCTCGAAGTCGCCGCGGTACTTGGTGCCGGCCAGCAGCGCGCCCATGTCGAGCGAGTAGACGGTGGCCTCGGCCAGCACCTCGGGCACGTCCTTCTGGACGATGCGCCAGGCCAGGCCCTCGGCGATCGCGGTCTTGCCGACGCCGGCCTCGCCGACCAGCAGCGGGTTGTTCTTGCGCCGGCGGCACAGGATCTGGATCACGCGCTCGACCTCCTGCTCGCGGCCGATCAGCGGATCGATCTTGCCGTCCTTGGCCGCCTGGTTCAGGTTGAGCGTGAACTGCTCGAGCGGGCTGGCCTTCTCGTTGCCCTTGGCTTCGCTGGCCTGCTCCTCGTTCTCGGCGGCGGCGCCCCCCTCGGCCGGCTTGCTGCCCTGGTCGGGCGCTTCGCTCTTCTTGATGCCGTGCGCGATGAAGTTGACGACATCCAGGCGCGTGACGCCCTGCTGGTGCAGGTAGTAGACCGCGTGCGAGTCCTTCTCGCCGAAGATCGCGACCAGCACGTTGGCGCCGGTGACTTCCTTCTTGCCGTTGCCGGTCGACTGGACATGCATGATGGCGCGCTGGATCACGCGCTGGAAGCCCAGCGTGGGCTGGGTGTCGACTTCCTCGGTGCCGGCGACCTGGGGCGTGTTGTCCTTGATGAAGGTGGTCAGCGCCTGGCGCAGGTCATCGATCTGGGCCGAGCAGGCGCGCAGCACTTCGGCGGCGCTGGGGTTGTCGAGCAGGGCCAGCAGCAGGTGCTCGACCGTGATGAATTCGTGCCTTTGCTGCCTCGCCTCGACGAAGGCCATGTGCAAACTGACTTCAAGTTCCTGGGCAATCATGTGGCACTTCCTTTAAACGTGTCTCTAATTTATCGCGTTTTGCAAGCGGATGTTGCGACACTTGGGGGCTTGACCCGGCTTATTCAACGGGTTCTGCTAGACATTGCAAGGGATGGCCGTTATGACGCGCGGCCTGCAGCACCTGTTCGACCTTGGTGGTGGCCAGGTCGTGGGTGAAGACGCCGCAGACGCCGCGCCCTTCGAGGTGGATGCGCAGCATGATCTGGGTCGCGGTCTCGCGGTCCTTGTTGAAGTATTCCTGCAGCACCAGCACGACGAATTCCATCGGCGTGAAGTCGTCGTTGAGCAGCACGACCTGGTACATCTTGGGCGGCTCGACGCGCTGGGTCTGGCGCTCGAGCACCACCGCGGCCCCATCGGAGGGCACGGGGGGCTTGTGGTCAGGATTCTGAGGTGTGGTGGGCATGAAAATGATTCTAGCGGCAGCGTTGCACCTGTGTGACAGCCGTGGCGTTTGTCCTGCCCATCAGTGGCGATTGACCGGATCGGGCGGGGCACCGCAAAATCGGCTGATCGCTGGCTGCCCGACTCGACTCGACCATGAAACCGATTGATTTTCCGACCTCGAACCCGCGCGGCTGGGCTGGCTGGCTCGGCGCGCTCGGGCTCGCGCTGCTGCTGCAGGGCTGCGGCACGACGAAGCCGCCAGCGTCCCAGGCCGGGCCGGTGGCGCAGCGCTCGGAGCAGGCGGTCGAGCGCGGGCGCGACGTGGCGCTGTACGCGATGTCGCTGCTGGACCAGGGTTACCGCTGGGGCGGACGCGGCCCGGCCAGCGGCTTCGATTGCTCGGGCCTGGTGGTGCATGTGTTTCACGAGGCGGCCGGGCTGGACCTGAACGGCAACGCGGCCGCGCTGTCGCGCCAGTCGCGTCCGGTGCAGGCTGGCGCGCTGCAGGCCGGCGACCTGCTGTTCTTCAACACGCTGGGTCAGCCGAACTCGCATGTCGGGGTCTATGTGGGCCAGGGCAAG
>JAPLPQ010000064.1 GCA_026400105.1 Burkholderiales bacterium | reverse complement strand
TGACGAACGCAACCGCACAAGCTGTGGCGATCGCCCCTGAGGCGCTGCAGCAAACCGTCGCCGAGGTGCTCGGCGACAAGATCAAACAAGTCAAGCTCGAGCACGGTGAAGTCACCGTGCAAATCGCGCCTGCCGACTACTATGAAGCCATGCAGCTGTTGCGCGATGCGCCGGGCTGCCGCTTCGACCAGCTGCTCGACATCTGCGGCCTCGACTATTCTGCCTACCGCGACGGCGCCTGGGAAGGCCAGCGCTTCGCGGTGGTCGTGCATCTGCTGTCGGTCGAGCTCAACCAGCGCCTGCGCGTGCGGGTGTTCTGCGCCGACGACGACTTCCCGGTCGTGGCCACGCTGTGCCCGCTCTGGTCGGTCGCCAACTGGTACGAGCGCGAGGCGTTCGACCTCTACGGCATCGTGTTCGAAGGTCACGAGGACCTGCGCCGCATCCTGACCGACTACGGCTTCATCGGCCACCCCTTCCGCAAGGACTTCCCGGTCACCGGCCATGTCGAGATGCGCTACGACGCCGAGCGCCGCCGCGTGGTCTACGAACCGGTTTCCATCGAGGCGCGTGAAGTCACGCCGCGCATCATCCGCGAAGACAACTACGGGGGCCTGCACTGAAGGGCTGATGCCCCTTAGGCGAAATCATGGCTGAAATCAAGAACTACACCCTCAACTTCGGTCCGCAGCACCCGGCCGCGCACGGCGTGCTGCGTCTCGTGCTCGAGCTCGACGGCGAAGTGGTGCAACGCGCCGATCCGCACATCGGCCTGCTGCACCGCGCCACCGAAAAGCTGGCCGAGACCAAGACCTTCATCCAGTCGCTGCCCTACATGGACCGGCTGGATTACGTCTCGATGATGTGCAACGAGCACGCCTACTGCCTGGCGATCGAGAAGCTGCTCGGCATCGACGTGCCGATCCGCGCCCAGTACATCCGCGTGATGTTCAGCGAGATCACGCGCATGCTCAACCACCTGATGTGGCTGGGCTCGCACGGCAACGACATCGGCAGCTCGACCATCCTGATCTACGCCTTCCGCGAGCGCGAGGACCTGTTCGACATGTACGAGGCGGTCTCGGGCGCCCGCATGCACGCGGCCTATTTCCGTCCGGGCGGCGTCTACCGCGACCTGCCGGACACGATGCCGCAGTACAAGCACAGCAAGATCCGCAACGCGCGTGCCATGGCCGAGATGAACACGAACCGTCAGGGTTCGCTGCTCGACTTCATCGACGACTTCACCCAGCGCTTCCCGACCTACCTGGCCGAATACCACACCCTGCTGACCGACAACCGGATCTGGAAGCAGCGCACGGTCGGCATCGGCGTGGTCGAGCCCGAGCGCGCGCTCAACATGGGCCTGACCGGCCCGATGCTGCGCGGCTCCGGCTTTGCCTGGGACCTGCGCAAGAAGCAGCCCTACGACGCCTACGACAAGGTCGAGTTCGACATTCCGATCGGCAAGACCGGCGACACCTACGACCGCTATCTGGTCCGGATGGAAGAGCTCAAGCAGTCCAACCGCATCATCAAGCAGTGCGTCGACTGGCTGCGCGTCAACCCGGGCCCGGTCATCACCGACAACCACAAGGTGGCGCCGCCTTCGCGCGAGGGCATGAAGTCGAACATGGAGGACCTGATCCACCATTTCAAGCTCTTCACCGAAGGCTTCCACGTCCCCGAGGGCGAGGCCTACGCCGCCGTCGAGCACCCGAAGGGCGAGTTCGGCATCTATCTGGTCAGCGACGGCGCCAACAAGCCGTATCGACTCAAGATCCGCGCCCCGGGCTTTGCCCACCTGGCCGGTCTCGACGAGATGGCCAGGGGTCACATGCTGGCCGATGCGGTCGCCATCATCGGCACCATGGATATCGTGTTTGGAGAAATTGACCGATGAGCTCCATCAAGCAAGGCGTGCAGGCGCAGTCCTTCTCCGAAGCGACTCTGGCCCGTTTCGCACGCGAAGTGGCCAAGTACCCGGCCGAACAGAAGCAGTCGGCCGTCATGGCCATCCTGTCCATCGTCCAGCAGGAACAGGGCTGGCTCAGCCCCGAGGCCGAGCAGGGCATCGCCGAGTATCTCGGCATGCCGGCGATGGCCGTGCATGAGGTCACGACCTTCTACAACATGTACAACCAGCGCCCGCTGGGCAAGTACAAGCTCAACGTCTGCACCAACCTGCCTTGCGTGCTGCGCGACGGGCAGAAGGCGCTGGCCCATCTCGAGCACAAGCTCGGCATCCACATGGGCGAGACCTCGGCCGACGGCCTGTTCACGCTGCAGCAGTCCGAGTGCCTGGGCGCTTGCGCCGACTCGCCGGTGATGCTGGTCAACGACCGCCACATGTGCAGCTTCATGAGCAACAGCCGGCTCGACCAGCTGATCGACGATCTGCGCGCCGCGGAGGGCAAGGCATGAACGCCAATCAAGTGCTGCAACAATTCGCCGCTTCCGGCGTCGAGACCTGCTTCCACGACCGCCACATCAACCCGCAGATCTATGCGGGCCTGGACGGCAAGAACTGGTCGATCAAGGACTACGAAGCCCGTGGCGGCTACAGCGCGCTGCGCAAGATCCTGGGCCAGGACGGCAGCGAAGGCCTGAGTCAGGACCAGGTCATCGCGACCGTCAAGGAATCGGGCCTGCGCGGTCGCGGCGGCGCCGGTTTCCCGACCGGCCTCAAGTGGAGCTTCATGCCGCGCCAGTTCCCGGGCGTCAAGCATCTGGTCTGCAACTCGGACGAAGGCGAGCCGGGCACCTGCAAGGATCGCGAGATCCTGATGCACAACCCGCATATCGTGATCGAGGGCATGATCATCGCCGCCTACGCGATGGGCATTCCGCTCGGCTACAACTACATCCACGGCGAGATCTTCGAGGTCTACGAGCGCTTCGAGGCCGCCCTCGAGGAAGCCCGCGCCGCCGGCTACCTGGGTGACCAGATCATGGGCAGCGGCTTCAGCTTCCAGCTGCACGCCGCCCACGGCTTCGGTGCCTACATCTGCGGCGAGGAAACCGCGCTGCTCGAGTCGCTCGAAGGCAAGAAGGGCCAGCCGCGCTTCAAGCCGCCGTTCCCGGCCAGCTTCGGCCTCTACGGCAAGCCGACCACGATCAACAACACCGAGACCTTCGCGGCGGTGCCCTGGATCATCCGCAACGGCGGCCTGGCCTACCTCGAGTGCGGCAAGCCCAACAACGGCGGCACCAAGATCTTCTCGGTCAGCGGTGACGTCGAGCGTCCGGGCAACTACGAGATTCCGCTCGGCACTCCGTTTGCCAAGCTGCTCGAGCTCGCCGGTGGCGTGCGCAAGGGTCGCAAGCTCAAGGCCGTGATCCCGGGCGGCTCCTCGTCGCCGGTGCTGCCGGCCGACATCATCATGAACTGCACGATGGACTACGACTCCATCGCCAAGGCCGGCTCGATGCTGGGTTCGGGCGCAGTGATCGTGATCGACGACACGCGCTGCATGGTCAAGTCGCTGCAGCGTCTGTCCTACTTCTACATGCACGAGTCCTGCGGCCAGTGCACGCCTTGCCGCGAAGGCACGGGTTGGCTCTGGCGCATGGTCGACCGCATCGAACGCGGCGAGGGCAAACCCAGCGATCTGGCGCTGCTCGACAACGTGGCCGAGAACATCATGGGGCGCACCATCTGCGCCCTGGGCGACGCAGCGGCGATGCCGGTGCGAGGCATGATCAAACATTTCCGGCACGAGTTCGAGCACCATATCGAACACAAGACCTGCGCGGTCCCGGCATACGTCTGAGGTCTTTGAACCATGGTTGAAATCGAACTCGACGGCAAGAAAGTGCAAGTACCCCCCGGCAGCATGGTCATGCATGCAGCCGAAAAGGTGGGTACCTATATCCCGCACTTCTGCTATCACAAGAAACTCTCCATCGCGGCCAGCTGCCGCATGTGCCTGGTCGACGTCGAAAAGGCGCCCAAGGCCATGCCGGCCTGCGCCACGCCCGTCACGATGGGCATGGTCGTGCGCACCAAGTCCGACAAGGCCATCAAGGCCCAGCAGTCGGTCATGGAGTTCCTGCTGATCAACCACCCGCTGGATTGCCCGATCTGCGACCAGGGCGGTGAATGCCAGCTGCAGGACATCGCGGTCGGCTACGGCGGCGGTGTCTCGCGCTACGAGGAAGAAAAGCGCGTCGTCGCTCCGAAGGACGTCGGCCCGCTGGTCTCGATGCAGGAGATGAGCCGCTGCATCCAGTGCACCCGCTGCGTGCGCTTCGGCCAGGAAATCGCCGGTGTCATGGAGCTCGGCATGTCGCATCGCGGCGAGCACGCCGAGATCGAGACCTTCGTCGGCCAGTCCGTCGACTCCGAGCTGTCGGGCAACATGATCGACATCTGCCCGGTCGGCGCGCTGACCAGCAAGCCGTTCCGCTACAACGCCCGCAGCTGGGAGCTGGGCCGGCGCAAGAGCGTCAGCCCGCACGACTCGGCCGGCGCCAACCTGATCGTTCAGGTCAAGAACAACCAGGTCATGCGTGTCGTCCCGTTCGAGAACGAGGATGTCAACGAATGCTGGATCGCCGATCGCGACCGCTTCTCCTACGAGGCGCTCAACGGTGCCGAGCGTCTGACCCAGCCGATGATCAAGCAGGGCGGCCAGTGGAAGGCCGTCGACTGGCAGACCGCGCTCGAGTATGTCGCCAACGGCTTGAAGACCATCAAGGCCGAGCAGGGCGCCCAGGCCATCGGCCTGCTGGCCAGCCCGCACAGCACGGTCGAGGAACTGGCCCTGGCCGGCGCCCTGGTGCGCGGTCTGGGCAGTCAGAACATCGACAGCCGCCTGCGTGTCGCCGATTTCGGCAATGCCGCCCAGGACGGCGAAGCGCGCTGGCTCGGCCTGCCGATCGCCGCCCTGAGCGACCTGCAGCGCGTGCTGGTGGTCGGCTCGAACCTGCGCAAGGATCACCCGCTGTTCGCCCAGCGCATCCGCCAGGCCGTCCGCAAGGGCGCCCAGGTCAATGCGCTGAACGAATCGGTGCAGGACTGGGCGCTGCCGGTCGCCAACACCCTGGTGGCCGATGCCACCGGCTGGACCCAGGCCCTGGCCGGCGTCGCGGCTGCCGTGGCTGAACTCAAGAGCGTTGCCGCTCCGGTCGCAGCCCAGCCCGATGACGCGGCCCGCGCCATCGCGGCTTCGCTGCTCGGTGGCGACAGGAAGGCCTTGCTGCTGGGCAACGCCGCCGCGCACCATGCCCAGGCTGCCAGCCTGCTGGCCCTGGCGCAGTGGATCGCCCAGGAAACCGGCGCGAGCTTCGGTTACCTGACCGAAGCCGCCAACACCGTCGGCGCCCAGCTGGTGCGCGCGCTCCCCGGTCAGGGCGGTCTCAACGCCGGCCAGATGCTGGCCGGTGGCGTCAAGGCCGCACTGCTGCTCAACGTCGAACCCGGTGCCGACACGGCGCTTGACGGCCAGGCTCTGGCGAAGGCCGAGATGGTCGTCACGCTGAGCCCGTTCAAGACCAACCTCGACATCAGCGACGTGTTGCTGCCGATCGCGCCGTTCAGCGAGACCTCGGGCAGCTTCGTCAACGCCGAAGGCCGCCTGCAGAGTTTCCATGCCGTGGTCAAGCCGCTGGCCGAGACCCGTCCGGCCTGGAAGGTGCTGCGCGTGCTCGGCAACCTGCTCGGCCTGGGTGGTTTCGCCCAGGAGTCCTCGCAGGACATGCTGGCCCAGGTGCTGCCTGGCGTCGCTCACGGCGAGTTCGTGTCGGCCTCCCGCCTGTCCAACCGGACCAGCGCCGCGATCGACACCGCCACTGCCGCGGCCAAGCCCTGCGTGGCGTCGATTTACCAACTGGACGCGCTGGTGCGTCGCGCCGGTTCCCTGCAACTGACGGCTGACGCCCTTGCTGCCTCGGAGGTGAGCGCATGATCGATGCTCTGTACAACGGCGGCCTGAACCTGGTCGCCGCTCAATGGTGGGCCACGATGGCCTGGCCGGTCCTGTGGATCCTGCTCAAGATCGTCGCCGTGCTGGCTCCGCTGATGGGCGCCGTGGCCTACATGACGCTGTGGGAGCGCAAGCTGCTGGGCTTCATGCAGGTCCGCCTCGGCCCCAACCGCGTCGGCCCGATGGGTCTGCTGCAGCCGATCGCCGATGCGGTCAAGCTGCTGTCCAAGGAACTGATCAACCCGACGGCTGCGGCCCATGGCCTGTTCCGCCTCGGTCCGGTCATGGCCATCATGCCGGCGCTGGCCGCCTGGGTCGTGGTGCCGTTCGGTCCCGAAGCGGTGCTGGCCAATGTCAACGCCGGTCTGCTGGTGATCCTTGCGATCACCTCGATCGAGGTCTACGGCGTCATCATCGCCGGCTGGGCATCGAACTCCAAGTACGCCTTCCTGGGCGCGCTGCGTGCCTCGGCCCAGATGGTGAGCTACGAGATCGCGATCGGTTTCTGCTTCCTGATCGTCGTCATGACGGCCGGCAGCCTGAATCTGGCCGAGATCGTCGCCTCGCAGGCGCGCGGCTTCGCGGCTGACAACGGCCTGAACTTCCTGTCCTGGAACTGGCTGCCGCTGCTGCCGGTGTTCTTCGTCTACCTGATCTCGGGCGTGGCTGAAACCAACCGTCACCCGTTCGACGTGGTCGAGGGCGAGGCCGAGATCGTCGCCGGTCACATGGTCGAATACTCGGGCATGGGCTTTGCGATCTTCTTCCTGGCCGAATACGCCAGCATGTGGCTGATCTCGATGCTGGCCGTGCTGATGTTTCTGGGTGGCTGGCTGTCGCCGTTCGCCGCGCTCGACTTCATTCCGGGCTGGATCTGGCTGGGCCTCAAGGCCTTCCTGATCATGTCGGCCTTCATCTGGATTCGCGCCACCTTCCCGCGCTACCGCTACGACCAGATCATGCGTCTGGGCTGGAAGATCTTCATTCCCGTGACCCTGGTCTGGTTGCTGCTGGTCGGCTTCCTGATGCAGTCTTCCTGGAATATCTGGAAGTAATTGGGGCCAAACAAGATGTCTGCTAACACGACGACCACCGCCGTTGCGCCCTTCTCGCTGAAGGACTTTTTCAAGAGCTTCATGCTGGCGGAGCTCTTCAAGGGCATGGCCCTGACCGGCCGCTACACCTTCCGCCGCAAGATCACGGTGCAGTTCCCCGAAGAGAAGACCCCGCTGTCGCCGCGCTTTCGCGGCCTGCACGCCCAGCGCCGTTACGACAACGGCGAGGAGCGCTGCATTGCCTGCAAGCTGTGCGAGGCGATCTGCCCGGCGATGGCCATCACCATCGAAGCCGGTCCGCGCCAGGATGACGGTTCGCGCCGCACCACCCGCTACGACATCGACCTGACCAAGTGCATCTTCTGCGGTTTCTGCGAAGAGGCCTGCCCGGTCGATGCCATCGTCGAGACCCAGATCCTGGAGTACCACGGCGAGAAGCGCGGTGACCTGTACTTCACCAAGGACATGCTGCTGGCTGTCGGCGACAAGTTCGAAACCGAGATCGCTGCCGCCAAGGCCGCGGACGCCAAGTACCGCTGAGGCTAAGGACCACCATGGAATTCCAGACCGGATTTTTCTACCTGTTCTCGGCGGTGCTGCTGTTCGCAGCCTTCCGGACCGTCACCGCGCGCAGCCCCGTGCATGCGGTGCTCTACCTGATGCTGGCCTTCTCGCAGGCCGCCGCCATCTGGCTGCTGCTGAAGGCCGAATTCCTCGGCATCACGCTGGTGCTGGTCTACCTGGGCGCCGTGATGGTGCTGTTCCTGTTCGTGGTCATGATGCTCGACATCAACGTCGAGCAGATGCGCGAAGGCTTCTGGAAGAACTTTCCGCTCGCGGCCATCATGGGCGTGGGCATCGGCTTCGAGCTGATCAGCGTGCTGTGGGTCGGCTTCCCCGACATGATCGTGGCGCCCGAGGTCGCACAGACCGCGATGCACCTGGCCGACCACAACAACACGCGTGAGATCGGCAAGCTGATGTACTCGCAGTACGTCGTGGCGGTCGAGATCGCCGCCGTGATCCTGCTGGTCGGCATGTTTGCCGCGATCGCCCTGACCCTGCGTGCGCGCAAGGACAGCAAGGCAATCGATCCCTCGATCCAAGTCAGGGTGCGCGCCGCCGACCGCCTCCATGTCGTGTCGCTGCCCGTGACCCGCCCCGCACAACAGCCGGAGAGCCAAGCATGAGTCTGACCCTGGGACATTTCCTCTCGCTGGGCGCGATCCTGTTCGCGCTGTCGGTGGTTGGCATCTACCTGAACCGCAAGAACCTGATCGTGCTGCTGATGGCGATCGAGTTGATGCTGCTGGCGGTGAACATGAACTTCGTGGCCTTCGCCCATTACCTGGGTGACCTCAACGGCCAGATCTTCGTGTTCTTCATCCTGACCGTTGCAGCCGCGGAGTCGGCAATCGGCCTCGCCATCCTGGTGCTGCTGTTCCGCAACAAGTCGTCCATCAACGTGGATGAGCTCAACTCGCTCAAGGGCTAAGGGCTCGAGGGTTCAACGCCAAGTCAAAAAATGAGTACAAGCCTCTCTGCAAGCACCTTGCTGGCGGTGCCAATGGCCCCGCTGGTCGGCTCCGCGCTGGCCGGCGTCCTCGGCACCCGGTTCGGCGGTAATCTGTTGGGCCGTCGTGCCGCCCACAGCCTGACCATCCTGGGCGTGTTCATCGCGTTCGTGATCTCGGTCATGACCTTCAACGACGTGATCGGCGGCGCCCGCTTCAACGCCACCATCTACGAATGGATGGTCGTCGGCGGCATGAAGATGGAAATCGGCTTCATGATCGACGGTCTGACCGCGATGATGATGTGCGTCGTGACCTTCGTCTCGCTGATGGTCCACCTCTACACCATCGGCTACATGCACGAGGACGAGGGCTACAACCGCTTCTTCTCCTACATCTCGCTGTTCACCTTCAGCATGCTGATGCTCGTCATGAGCAACAACCTGCTGCAGCTGTTCTTCGGCTGGGAAGCCGTCGGCCTGGTGTCCTACCTGCTGATCGGTTTCTGGTTCAACAAGCCGACCGCGATCTTCGCCAACATGAAGGCCTTCCTGGTCAACCGTGTCGGTGACTTCGGCTTCATCCTGGGCATCGGTCTGCTGGCGGCCTACACCGGCTCGCTGAACTACACCGAGATCTTCGCCAAGGCGCCCGAGCTGGCCGCGATCGAGTTCCCGTGGTACATCATGGGACAGGACGCGATGCTGGTGACCGTGATCGGCATCTGCCTGTTCATCGGCGCGATGGGCAAGTCGGCCCAGTTCCCGCTCCATGTCTGGCTGCCGGATTCGATGGAAGGCCCGACCCCGATCTCCGCGCTGATCCACGCCGCCACCATGGTGACGGCCGGCATCTTCATGGTCGCTCGCATGTCGCCGATCTATGAGCTGTCGGACACCGCGCTGAACTTCATCCTCGTGATCGGCTCGATCACCGCGCTGTTCATGGGCTTCCTGGGCATCATCCAGAACGACATCAAGCGCGTGATCGCCTACTCGACGCTGTCGCAGCTGGGCTACATGACGGTCGCGCTGGGCGCCTCGGCCTACTCGGTCGCCGTGTTCCACCTGATGACGCACGCCTTCTTCAAGGCGCTGCTGTTCCTCGGTGCCGGCTCGGTCATCATGGGTCTGCATCACAACCAGGACATCCGCTGGATGGGCAATGTGCGCAAGTACATGCCGATCACCTGGATCACCTTCGTGCTCGGCACGCTGGCACTGATCGGCACTCCGCTGTTCTCGGGCTTCTACTCGAAGGACAGCATCATCGAGGCGGTGCATTTCAGCCACCTGCCGGCGGCTGGTTTCGCCCACTTCGCGGTGCTCGCGGGCGTGTTCGTGACCTCGTTCTACTCGTTCCGTCTCTATTTCCTGGTCTTCCACGGCCAGGAGCGCTACGAGCAGAACCCGGACGCGCACCACGGCCATCACGACGACCACCATGACGACCACGCCGCGCATGACGACCATGGTCATCATGGTGACGGCAAGCCGCACGAGTCGCCCTGGGTCGTGACCCTGCCGCTGGTGCTGCTGGCGATCCCCTCGGTGCTGATCGGCTACTTCACGATCGAGCCGATGCTCTATGGCGACTTCCTGAAGGACGCCATCACGATCAACCTGCATGCCCACCCCGCGCTGGAAATGCTGGCCGAGGAATTCCACGGTCCGCTGGCAATGGCTCAGCATGGCCTGACCACGGCGCCGTTCTGGCTCGCACTGGCCGGTGCCGTCTCGGCCTGGTACATGTACCTGGTCAACCCGGCCGTGCCTGCCTTCTTCGCTCGCGTGCTGCGCCCGCTGATCGTGATCCTGGAGAACAAGTACTTCATGGACTGGATCAACGAGAACATCCTGGCCAAGGCGGCTCGTGGCCTGGGTCTGGGTCTCTGGAAGGGCGGCGACCGCGGCATCATCGAAGGCGCCTTCGTCAACCTGAGCTGGAAGATCGTCGGCGCGGTCGCGGGCCTCGTGCGTCGCTTCCAGACCGGTTACCTGTATACCTACGCGTTCTGGATGATCGCAGGCGTGCTGGCCTTCATGATCTATTTCGTGCAGCTCGCCAAATAAGGAGAAGAACAAGATGGGTTTGCTGAGCCTTGCGATCTGGACGCCAGTCCTGTTTGGTGTCCTTCTACTCGCCATGGGTGGCGACAAGCGTGATGCGGGCGCAGTGCGCTGGCTTGCGCTGTTCGGTTCCGTCGTCGGCCTGGCCGTGACGGTGCCGCTCTACACCGGCTTCGAAACCGGTTCCGCCGCGATGCAGTTCGTCGAGCAGGTGCTCTGGGTGCCTGCCTTCAACATCCACTATCACCTCGGCCTGGACGGCATCTCGCTGTGGCTGGTGCTGCTGACCGCCTTCATCAACGTGATCGTGGTGCTGGCCAGCTGGGAAGTGATCCAGGAGCGCGTGAACCAGTACATGGGCGCCTTCCTGATCCTGTCGGGCCTGATGATCGGTGTCTTCAGCGCGCAGGATGCGATGCTGTTCTACGTCTTCTTCGAAGCCACCCTGATCCCGATGTACCTGATCATCGGCATCTGGGGCGGTCCGAACAAGATCTACGCCGCCTTCAAGTTCTTCCTCTACACCCTGCTCGGCTCGCTGCTGATGCTGGTGGCGCTGATCTACCTCTACAACGTCTCGGGTGGCAGTTTCGATCTCGCGACCTGGTACAAGCTGCCGTTGGCAGCCCAGCCGCAGACCCTGCTGTTCTTCGCCTTCTTCGCCGCCTTCGCGGTCAAGATCCCGATGTGGCCGGTTCACACCTGGCTGCCCGACGTTCACGTCGAAGCGCCTACCGGCGGCTCGGCCGTGCTGGCAGCGATCATGCTCAAGCTCGGTGCCTACGGCTTCCTGCGCTTCTCGCTGCCGATCACGCCTGATGCTGCGCACCAGTGGTCGGGCCTGATGGTTGGCCTGTCGCTGGTCGCCGTGGTCTATGTCGGCCTGGTCGCGATGGTGCAGCAGGACATGAAGAAGCTGGTGGCCTATTCGTCGGTCGCCCACATGGGCTTCGTCTCGCTGGGCTTCTTCCTGTTCAACGACCTGGCGGTCTCGGGCGCCATCGTGCAGATGATCGCGCACGGCTTCGTCTCGGCCGCGATGTTCCTCGGCATCGGCGTGCTGTATGACCGCGTCCACTCGCGCGAGATCGCTTCCTACGGCGGCGTGATCAACACCATGCCCAAGTTCGCCGCCTTCGCGCTGCTGTTCACGATGGCCAACTGCGGCCTGCCGGGAACGGCTGGCTTCGTCGGCGAGTGGATGGTGATCCTGGGTGCCGTCAAGGTCAACTTCTGGGTCGGCCTGATCGCCGCCAGCGCGCTGATCTTCGGCGCCGGCTATTCGCTCTGGATGTTCAAGCGGGTCTACCTGGGCCCGGTCGCCAATGACGACGTCAAGGCGCTGCAGGACATCAACGGCCGCGAATTCCTGGTCATGGCCCTGCTGGCTGTGATGGTGCTGTACATGGGTGTTTATCCCAAGCCCTTCACCGATGTGATGGACGCTTCGGTGGCCGAGCTGCTCAAGCATGTGGCCGTCTCCAAGCTGCCCTGAGGCCCACCCCTCTCAACGTATCGAAAGAGCACAATAATGATAGACAGTAACAACTGGGCGGCGGTTGCGCCGGAGCTGCTGCTCCTGGGCATGACCAGCCTGATCGCCCTGTTCGATCTGGCGGTCAAGACCCCGCTGCGCGGCGCGACCTACCGCCTGACGCTGCTGACGCTCGCGGTGGTGGCGGCCCTGCATTTCGTGCAGGCCGGCAGCGGCGAGACCGTCTACGTCTTCAGCAACATGATCGTGGTCGACACCATGGCATCGCTGCTCAAGGGCTTTGCCACCATCGCGGTGCTGGTGACCCTGGTCTACAGCCGGCCTTACGCCGGTGCCCGCGACATGCTGCGCGCCGGTGACCTGTTCACGCTGTCGCTCTATTCGCTGCTGGGCATGTGCGTGATGATCTCGGGTCATCATTTCCTGACCCTGTACCTGGGTCTGGAGCTGCTGACGCTGCCGGGTTATGCCCTGGTCGCGCTGCGCCGCGACGAACTGCGCTCGACCGAAGCCGCCATGAAGTACTTCGTGCTCGGCTCGCTGGCCAGCGGTTTCCTGCTCTACGGCCTGTCGCTGGTCTATGGCGCCACCGGTTCGCTCGACCTCGCCAATGTGCAGGAAGCGATCTCGAGCGGCATGATCGACAAGACCGTGCTGATGCTGGGTCTGGTCTTTGTGGTCTCCGGCCTGGCCTTCAAGCTCGGCGCCGTGCCGTTCCACATGTGGGTGCCCGATGTCTACCACGGTGCTCCGACTGCTGTCACGCTGATGATCGGTGGCGCGCCCAAGCTGGCCGCTTTCGCGATCGTCATGCGCCTGCTGGTCGAAGGCATGCTGCCGCTGGTCTGGCACTGGCAGCAGATGCTGATCGTGCTGGCCGTGGCCTCGCTGCTGATCGGTAACCTGGCTGCGGTGGCGCAGACCAACCTCAAGCGCATGCTGGCCTTCTCGACCATCGCGCAGATGGGCTTCGTGCTGCTGTCCTTCGCCTCGGGCGTCGTCGGCCAGGATGGCACCAACATGAACGCGGCCTACAGCTCGGCCATGTTCTACATGATCACCTATGTGCTGACCACGCTCGCGACCTTCGGCGTGATCCTGCTGCTGGCGCGCGACGGCTTCGAGTCGGAGGAAATCTCGGACCTGGCCGGCCTGAACCAGCGCAATCCGATGCTTGCCGCCGTCATGACCGTCTGCATGTTCTCGCTCGCGGGCGTGCCGCCCCTGGTCGGCTTCATGGCCAAGTTCTCGGTGCTGCAGTCGCTGCTCAACGCTGGCGGCGGCGTCTACATCGGCCTGACGGTGTTCGCGGTCATGATGTCGCTGATCGGCGCCTTCTACTACCTGCGCGTGGTCAAGGTCATGTACTTCGATGCTCCGGTGCAGACCGCAGCGATCGAGGCGGCCGCCGACCAGCGCATCATGCTGGCACTCAACGGCGCGCTGGTGCTGGGCCTGGGCCTGATGCCGGGCGGCCTGATGATGCTGTGCGACCAGGCCATCCTGGCGCTCTGGCACTGACCCGCGCATGAACCAGGCTTCATCGGTCTGGCTGGTGCTGCTGGCTGCCCTGGCAGCCGCCAACCTGCCATTCCTGAGCCAGCGCCTGCTGGGCTGCTGGCCGACGCGCTCGGGCGACAAGGGCCTGGCGCTGCGGCTGCTCGAACTGATCCTGCTTTACCTGCTGGTCGGCGGCCTGGGTCTGGTGCTCGAGCAGGCGCTGGGCCAGATCTACCCCCAGGGCTGGGAGTTCTATGCCATCACCGCGACCCTGTTCCTGACGCTGGCCTTCCCGGGCTTCGTCTGGCGCTATCTGGTGCGGCATTGAGCCCTTGTGCCCCGAAGCCTCCCTATTCGCAGCCCCTTCATGGGGCTTCGTCGTTTCTGCGCCCACCCCCTGTCAACTGACCTGCGTGAACTGACATGAACCATCCCCTGCTGCCCGACTTGCAACCGGCCCATCTGCGCGAGGTCTGCATCGACAGCGCGACCGTGTTCCAGGGCCATTTCCTGCACGCGCTGCGCGACACCGTCCGCCTGCCTGACGGCTCGAGCGCGGTGCGCGAGTACATCAAGCATCCCGGCGCCGTCATGGTGATTCCGCTGCTCGACGACGGCCGGGTGGTGCTCGAGCGCCAGTACCGCTATCCGTTGCAGCGTGCCTTGCTCGAGTTCCCGGCCGGCAAGATCGACCCGGGCGAGGACCATTTCGTCTGTGCCCGGCGCGAGCTGCGCGAGGAGACCGGCTACAGCGCGCGCGAATGGGCCAAGGCCGGCGTGCTGCATCCGGTGCTGGCCTATGCCGACGAGTTCATCGAGATCTGGTTCGCGCGCGGACTGAGCCTGGGCGAGCGCGAGCTCGACCAGGGCGAGTTCCTCGATGTGCTGGCCGCCACGCCCGAGGAGCTGCTGGCGGCCTGTCGCGACGGCGTGCTGACCGACAGCAAGACGCTGACCGGACTGCTCTGGCTGCAGAACACCCTGTCGGGTGCCTGGCCGCTCGACTGGCAGCCCGCGCCGGCCCAGGGCTAGATCAGGCGGCAGATCAGGGGTAGAGGCCGCGCAGGTCGCGCGCGCGCAGGATGCGCTGGCAGGCGATGATGAAGGTCGCCGTGCGCAGGCTGACCTGATGCTCGCTGGCGACCTGCCAGACGGCGGCGAAGGCGTCGCGCATGATCTTGATCAGGCGCGCATTGATCTCGTCCTCGCTCCAGAAGAAGCTCGAGAAATCCTGCACCCATTCGAAGTAGCTGACCGTCACGCCGCCGGCGTTGGCGATCACGTCGGGCAGCACCAGCACGCCGCGCTCGTGCAGGATGTCGTCGGCCTGTGGCGTGGTCGGGCCGTTGGCGCCCTCGATCACCAGCCTGGCCCTGATCCGGTGCGCATTGCTTGCGGTGATCTGCTGCTCGAGCGCCGCCGGGATCAGGATATCGCAGTCGACATCCCAGAAGCTGTCCTGGCTCACCGCCTGCGCGCCCGGGAAATCCAGCACCGAGCCCTGGCGCTGGACATGGGCCTGCAGGGCCGTCAGGTCCAGCCCGCTGTCCTGGTAGACCGTGCCGGCGTGGTCCTGCACCGCCACCACGCGCGCGCCCGCTTCGGCAAACAGGCGCGCCGCGACGCCGCCGACGTTGCCAAAGCCCTGCACCGCGACCCGCGCCCCCTTGAGTTCGAGACCGATGCG
>JAPLPQ010000017.1 GCA_026400105.1 Burkholderiales bacterium | reverse complement strand
GGCCCCCTCGTGCACGCCGGCGATCGCCGCCAGCGCCCGGGCACGCAGCGCTGACAAGGGCGCGAGCTGGCTGCGGCGATGCCGCTTGAGCAGGTCCTCGGCCCGGCGCAGCCAGTCGACCAGCCGGTCCGGGAAATCGGGTTGCTTGTGCTGGTACAGATCGACCAGCCGGGTCGATTCCTCGACCAGCGCCTGCGACTCGTCCAGAAAGGCCGTCACGACGATCTGCATGCCGGCTTACTCCGGCACCAGACGGCTCAGCGCGGGCAACTTGTCCTGGCCGGGCTCGGGGTCCTCGAACAACATGTCCAGGCCTTCCTCGGTCACGTTGAGCTTGAGGCTGAGGCAGAAGCTGCCGCCCTGGTTCACTTCCTTGACCTGCTGGGTCCTCGCGTCAACACTGATGCCGACCGGGCGCTGCGGCAGCGCGTCGAGCGTGCGGTTGACCTGGGTCCGGATGATGGCGGCGATTTCCTTGAAGCGTTCGGCGCTCTGGCTCGCCGGCACCGCCTCGTCATTGCCGGCCGCCGCCGCCTTGGCCAGCTGGCGCTCGACCAGCCGGCGCGTGTGGTCGTGCAGCTGCTCGGTCAGCAGGGTCGGCAGCTGGTCGCTGACCAGGCCCTGGCTCAGGTTGGCATCGGCGCGCACGATCCTGCGGATCTCGGTCGTGCTGACATGGATGGCCAAGCCCTTGAGCGCCTCCTTGAGGTTGGCGGACAAGGCCGACACCAGCATGTCGGGCGCCACCTTGGCGACATAGCCCTGCGGGATATGCGACACCACCACCGGCAGCGTCAGCTCGAGCTGGGGCATGCGCATGCGCGGGACCGGAAAATGGCGCAGCAAGCCCCCATCATCCTCGGCGTATTGCCTGGCGATCCGGACCGACTCGCGGTCGGCCGCCATGCGGGCACGCGTGATCTCGCACAGCAGATGTCCGAGGGTTTCGCTGAGTTCGCTCATGTTCCGGTCCGGGTGGCAGGTCAGGGAAGGACTACTTCACGGCGCCGACGGGCGTCGAGCGCATGGCACCCTCGAGCACGCCGAGCAGCTTCTCCATGCCGGCCGGCATCTCGTCCTGCGAGGCCTTGACATAGATATGCATCGAGTAGGTGCGCTCGACATTGCTGCCGCTGGCGGTGGTCTTCTTGTAGGAGCAGGACACATTGAGCTTGGCCGAGCCACCCGGCCAGCGCTGCTTGACCTCGAGGTTGCCGCCGATGGCCAGGTCGCTGCTCTGGCTCTGGGTCTCGATCGAATTGATCTTGGCATTGAAGTCGATCGTCGCCTCCTCGACCCGGATGAAGGGGATCGGCAGCATCGTCAGCAGCGGGACCTCGATCTTCATGTCCTGGAACTTGGCATCCACCGCATCCTTGCGCGCCGCGAACACCACGCTGGCCACCGCCTGCGTGCCGCCAACCCCGGTCGGCGCGGCAATGCTGACGCTGGGCGCCGAGCTGTAACTGCCGCCATCGGTCAGCTCGATCCGCACCACCTTGCCGTTCTCGACCACGGCCTGACCCTGGGCAGCGGTCTCGCCCGAACCGGCCGAGAAGGTCACGGTCGGCGCGCTTTCGTAGCCGCTGCCCTGGTTGCTGACCGAAACCGAGGCCACATGGGCCTCGACCGCCGGCTGGTAGGGGGCGACTTCCTTCGGATACTTGAACTCGACATAGACCGGCTTGTTGTCCTTGTCGAAGCCGACCGTCTTGATGAAGTCGGCCGTGGCACGCGCAGCCTGGGTCTGCGCCTCGATGACCGCGCAGAGCGGCCCTCCGATCATGTTCCCGAAGTTCAGACTCGACAGCTCGGTTCCTGGATTAGCAGCCATGATTCACCCCCTGTATCTATGATGAAAATTGCAGGGTAGAACCTGATCATCAGCGGGCCCAGCCTGCTTTTTCATTCTAGATCCGGGAAAATCACCCGACAACCGCTATTTTTTCGTAGTAGTTTTCAATGCCGATCGGACGGATCGCCATCTTCCGGTCGCCCGCGCCCGCCGCGCCGGCCCTGCTCGGGGGGATGACGCTGGCCAGCCTCGGCGGACCGGGGCGCCGGTTCGGGGCGTTCGGCCTGAGCACGCTCGGTCAGCCCGCGCATGAAGCCGGCCCGGCCCGGCTCGGTCTGCTGTATGACCGGTGGTGCCGCGTGGCGTGGCTGAGGTTGGATCTGGACCTGCGGCGGCGCCTCGAATCGGGGCCCGCGCGGCTCGTTGCGCCAGCCCCGCTCGGGTTCCTCGAAGCGCGGCTGGGCTTGCGGCGGCGGACGGCGTTCTTCCCATTGGCCGCCATGCGGTCGCCTATGCTCGTCTTCGCGCTGCCAGAACTGGGGGCCCCAGGCCTGGCTCGGGCGCTGCGCCGACCAGCGCCCTGGCACCCAGAGATAGCGGGCGCCACCCCAGTTCCAGTAGCCGTCGACCCAGACCTGGCCCGCGTCGGGCGGCAGTCCACGGTATTCGATCCGGGGCGGCGGCGCCGGCGGTGCCGTGTAGATCGTGGTCGAGTAGGCCGGTCCGTAAGCCGGGCCGTAGTCCACCGGTCCAGGCACCACGGCGCAGCCCGTCAAGGCCGCCGTCGCGAGCAGGAGAATGGGAAGATGAGATGCCATGGCGGCATTGTCGGCGTCCGCTCCAAAGCGGACAAGCCCGGACTACAGCTGCTTACAGCTGTCACGCATCGGTACAGGCTCAGCGGGACCCGGCAGCACCTCAGCGCCGACGCGGCTGGGCGAGTTCGCGCCGTTCGGACTCCCAGCGCCCGGCCTGCCATTGGTAGCGACCGTCGATCAAGTCCCAGTGACCGGCGATCCAGAACTGGCCGTTCTGGGTCGGACGCCCCGGGTGCTCCAGACGCGGTGCCGGTGGCACGGGCTGACCACGCGCGTCAAGCTCGGGCGCAGACCCGGGTTCGACCGTCGCGGGAGCGACGACGCAGCCCGCCAGCAGCGCCAGGGTCAGCGGCAACAGCCATTTCAGGGTTTGCATGTCCAGCCCGGGGTTGACGGTCGGACCCGGCTCAACGCGGATCAGGCAGCTCGATCTTGACCTCGAGCACCTCGAGGTTGTCCTCGCGATCAAGCTGGACCTTGATGTCTTCCGGATTGATGTTGATGTAGCGGCTGATCACCTCGATCAGGTCGCGCTGCAGCGCGGGCAGGTAGTCAGGCTCGGTAGTGTAGCGACCGCTGCGCTCGTGCGCCAGGATGATCTGCAGTCGCTCCTTGGCCACCGAGGCGGTCTTCTTCTTCTCGCCAAGCAGGAAGGAAAAAAAAGACATGGTGCTTATCTCCCACCGAACAGACGCTTGAAGAAACCCGGCTTGATCGCCTCGACGAAGCGCAACGGGCGCTCATGGCCGAGGAAACGGTCGACCAGATCCTTGTAGGCCTCGGACACATCGCTGCCTTCCTTGTGGATCGCCGGCAGGCCTTCGTTGGAAGCCTGCAGCACGATCTCGCTCTCGGGAATCACGCCGATCAGCCCGATGCGCAGGATGTCATGGATGTCCTCGAGCGAGAGCATCTGGCCATCCTCGACCCGGTTCGGGTTGTAGCGCGTGATCAGCAGATGCTCCTTGACCGGCTCCTTGCCTTCGATCGCGCGCTGGGTCTTGCTGCCCAGCATGCCGAGGATGCGGTCGGAATCGCGCACCGAGGACACCTCGGGGTTGGTCACGACCAGCGCCTCGTCGGCGTAATGCATGGCCATCAGCGCGCCGGTCTCGATGCCGGCCGGCGAGTCGCAGACGATGTACTCGAAGCCCATGTTGGCCAGCTCGGTCAGCACGCGGCCGACGCCTTCCTGGGTCAGCGCGTCCTTGTCACGCGTCTGGCTGGCGGCCAGCACGTAGAGGTTTTCGCACTGCTTGTCCTTGATCAGGGCCTGGTGCAGATTGGCCTCGTTGTGGATGACGTTGATGAAGTCATACACCACGCGGCGTTCGCAGCCCATGACCAGGTCGAGGTTGCGCAGGCCGACGTCGAAGTCGATCACGACTGTCTTGAAGCCCTTGAGCGCGAGACCGGTAGCGAAGCTAGCGCTGGTAGTGGTCTTGCCGACCCCACCCTTACCAGAAGTCACAACGACTATTTTTGCCATTTTTGATTCTTTATGAAAGAAGGATCAGATTAGTTGATAGGTTCGAGCACCAGCTTCTCGCCATCGGGACCGGACTGCAACCTGACCTGGGCCGGCCGGCCTTGCACGTTGGCGGGCAATGGCTTGTCGCTGGTGCGATAGACGCCGGCGATCGAAATCAGCTCGGCTTCCAGGCTGGCGGCAAAGATGCGGGCATCGGTATAGCCACGCGCACCGGCGATCGCCTTGCCGCGCAGCGGGGCAAACACATGGATATGACCATCGGCAATCACTTCGGCACCCGGATTGACCATGGCCAGCACAACCAGATCGCGGCCGCGCGCATAGACCTGCTGGCCCGAGCGCAGCGGCTTGTCGACGATCAGGGCCGGCAGCAGCTCGGGTTCCGGCGCGGGCACAGGCGCTGCCCGCAGAACTGCCTGGCCTGCCGCTTCGGCGCGGGCGTAAGTGGCTTCATCGCCCTGGGCCAGCCCGGCCTGCAGCGCGGATTGCATCTGCCTGGGATTGCCACCCTTGACCGCCACCGGCACCAGGTGATAGCGGCGCAGCAGCGGCAGCAGGAAGCTCCACTCCACCGACTCTTCACCGTCGCGCAGGGCGGACAGGTCGATCAGCAGGGGATCGCCCGCGAAGAAATCGGGACTGTTGCCATAGCGCTGCTGGAGCTCATTCGCCACCTCGTTGAGGTGAGTCGACTTCAGCAACAACGTCACCAGCGGGAGCTGGGCGCTCTTGATCTCGAACAGGTGGGCTGTCGAGCCCGGTGCGGCAGAAGACATGCGAATAACAGTCAGAAAACATAAATCTTAACAGCCAGCGCTGAAATGCCAAAAAAGCCATTTGTGCCTTTGCAGCAAAAGCTTTGTGTCAGCCAGCAGAACTTTAGCGCTCTTGATTACTTGAATCTACTTTAAAAATAGTCGTAGTAGTAGAGGGTGGTACATGTCTGTGGATAAGTTTATTTTATGATTTTTTATCAACAGCTTTGTCATTGCACAAGCCTGTGGACTTTTTCTGTTTTCAGCTGCCCTCCAATGCGAACAAGTCGAGAAAATACCCACATCCTGTTGATAACCAAGATATTTGCGTGAACTTATGCACAGATTTATAAAAAAATGCCGCCCGATCGGGGCGGCATTGCGCATGGCCTGTGCTGGCAGCGCCAGCGGGGACTTGATCAGGCCTGGACCTGATAGCCCTCCTCGGCGATCGCTCCGGCCAGCTTCTCGCGCGGCTGGGTGGACTCGACTTCAACCCGGTTCTGGCTTCGGTCGATCTGGATCTGGGCTTGCGGGTCGATCGATCGGATCGCCTGCGTCACGGCCGTTTCGCAGTGGCCGCAAGTCATGCCGATGACGGTGAAGATCTGTTGCATCAAGGGTTCCTTTCAGTGGAGTGGATGATCAGCCGTCGAAGTATCGCGCCAGCCAGTCGATGCCGCACGCCAGCGACGGCGTCATGAACCGGATCAACTTCCGGTTCATACTTGCTGCATGGAACAAGCAAGCACAGCGACCGCAGCGGTGGAGCCTTCCGCCAGCGAGACGGATTTCGGCGTCGGGGGCATGACCTGCGCCAGTTGCGTGGGGCGGGTCGAGCGCGCGCTCAAGAAAATTCCCGGTGTCCAGCAGGCCAGCGTCAACCTCGCGACCGAGTCGGTGCGCGTGCACTGGCAAGCGGACGCTGGCGATGCGGTCGCCATGTCGGCGCGCCTGCAACGCGCCGTGCGCGACGCCGGCTACGAGCCCAGGCCGCTCGAAGCCGCCGAGGCCGAGCCGGCAAGAGGCTGGCTCGGCTTGCCGCGCGATGCCTGGCCGGTGCTGCTGGCGGCCTTGCTGTCGGCGCCGCTGACATTGCCGATGTTCGGGTCGCTGTCGGGTCAGCACTGGATGCTGCCGGCCTGGTTGCAGTTCGCGCTCGCGACGCCGGTGCAGTTCTGGCTCGGCGCGCGCTTCTACCGCGCCGCCTGGCATGCGCTGAAGGCGCGCAGCGGCAACATGGAGCTGCTGGTCGCGATCGGCACCAGTGCGGGCTGGGGCCTGAGCAGCTGGCTCTGGTGGCGCGCCGAGGCCGGCGGCGCGATGCCGCATCTCTACTACGAGGGCTCGGCGCTGGTGATCACGCTGGTGCTGTTGGGCAAATGGCTCGAGTCGCGCGCCAAGCGCCAGGCCACCGAGGCGATCCGTGCCCTGCATGCCTTGCGGCCGGAGGTCGCGCATCTGCTGCCCGACGGCATCAAGCGCGAACAGCTGGTCGACGTGCCGGTGGCCGAGCTGCTGCCAGGCGACCGGGTGCTGGTGCGCCCGGGCGAGCGGGTGCCGGCCGACGGCTCACTGCTGCAGGGCAGCACCCAGGTCGACGAGTCGATGCTGACCGGCGAGCCGATGCCGGTGCCCAAGCAGCCGGGCGACCGGCTGACCGGCGGCAGCCTCAACGGCGACGGCGCGGTCGAACTCGAGGTGGCGGCAGTCGGCGCGCAGAGCGTGCTGAACCACATCATCGCGCTGGTGCAGGACGCGCAGGCGGCCAAGCCGCCGATCCAGCGCCTGGTGGACCAGGTCGCGGCGGTGTTCGTGCCGGTGGTGCTGCTGATCGCGCTGCTGACCTTTTGTGCCTGGTACTTTTGGCAGGGAGTGGCGCTCGAGGATGCGCTGCTGCCGGCGGTGGCCGTGCTCGTGATCGCCTGTCCCTGTGCACTCGGGCTGGCGACGCCGGCGGCGATCATGGCCGGTACCGGGGTGGCGGCGCGGCATGGCATCCTGGTGCAGGACGCCGCGGCGCTCGAGACCGCCTGCCGCATCGATACGGTTGCCTTCGACAAGACCGGCACCCTGACCCTGGGCGAGCCCACGCTGAGCGCGCTGGTGGCCGCGCCCGGCGTGGACGAGGCCGGTGCCTTGCAGGCAGCCGCCGCGCTGCAGCGCCAGAGCGCGCATCCGCTGGCGCGGGCGGTGGTGGTGGCGGCCGAGGCCGTGCCTGAGGCCCAGGCGCTCACGGCACAGGAGGTGCAGTCGGTGCCGGGACGCGGCAGCCATGGCCGGGTGCAGCAGGCCCATTTGCACCTGGGCAGCCTGCGCTGGATGGAGGAACTCGGTGCCGGGCTGGGCGAGCTCGAGCCACGGGCCGAGGCCTTGCAGGCCGAAGGCGCGACCGTCTCGGCGCTCGCGCTGCAGTTGCCCGACGGCCGCTTCGCGCCGCTGGCCCTGCTCGCCTTTGCCGACCTGCCCAAGCCTGGTGCGCAGATCGCGGTCGCCCGCTTGCGCGCACGCGGCCTGCGGCTGTCGATGATCTCGGGCGACAACCGGGGCGCGGCCGAGGCGATGGCACGCCGGCTCGGGCTCAACCCCGATGCCGGCGAGGTGCTGGCCGAGGTGCTGCCCGGCGACAAGGCCGCGCGCATCGTTGCGCTCAGGCAGGGCGGTCATCAGGTGGCGATGGTCGGCGACGGCGTCAACGACGCGCCCGCGCTGGCCGCCGCCGATGTCGGGATCGCGATGGCCTCGACGCGCGGCGGTTCCGACGTCGCGATGCACGCCGCCGGCATCACGCTGATGCGCGGCGATCCGCGCCTGGTCGCGGCGGCGCTCGACATCTCGCGCCGCACGGTCAGCAAGATCAGGCAGAACCTGTTCTGGGCCTTTGCCTACAACGTGGCGGGCATTCCGCTGGCAGCGCTGGGCTACCTCGACCCGGTGTTCGCGGGTGCCGCGATGGCGCTGAGTTCGGTCAGCGTGGTCGGCAACGCGCTGCTGCTCAAGCGCTGGCAGCCCGAGGCCTGAGCCGGCTGTTGTTTTGCTGCCAGCCGATGGGGTTGGCGCTCGGGACCGGCTTGCCTGCAGCTTCTTTGCACCGCAGAATCCCTGGACAGCAGGGAGGAAAGATGCGATGAGTGAAACACCGGAGTTGTCTGGCGCCTTGCGTCTGCAGGCCGGCGACGCGCTGCTGTTGGTCGACTTGCAGCGCGATTTCCTGCCGGGCGGTGCGCTCGCGGTGCCGGACGGCGACCGGGTCGTTCCGGTGCTGGCGCGCTACCTCGCACGGTTCGAGTCCCTGGGACTGGCGATCTGCTGCACGCGCGACTGGCATCCGCCGGATCATGTCTCGTTCCGCAGCCGGGGCGGTCGCTGGCCGCCGCATTGCGTGGCCGGAACGCCCGGTGCTGAGTTCGCACCGGGGCTGGAACTGCCCGCTTCGGCGCAGATCTTCTCGAAGGCGACCGAGCCCGATGCGGAGGCCTATTCGGGCTTCGAGGGCACCGGGCTCGCCGCCAGCCTGCGCCGCCAGGGCATCAGCAGGTTGTTCGTCGGCGGTCTGGCGACCGTGCTCGACGCGCTGCGCGAAGGCTTCGAAGTCTGGCTGCTGGGCGATGCGGTGCGGGCGGTCGAGCTCGAGCCGGTCGACGGCGAGCGCGCCTTGCAGGCCATGCGGCAGGCGGGCGCCCGCCGCATCGGCTACGAGCAGCTCGCCGGAGGCAGTTCATGAAGCAGGCGACGGACAGCGCGCTGCTGACCGACCTCTACCAGCTCACGATGCTGCAGGCCTATCACGACGAAGGCCTGGACGGCAGCGCGGTGTTCGAGCTGTTCGTGCGCGCGCTGCCGGCGCAGCGCAACTTCCTGCTGCTCGCGGGCATAGAGCAGGCACTGGCCTTCCTGGAGCAGCTGAGCTTCGACCCCGGCGAGCTCGACTGGCTGCGTGCCACCGGCCGGTTCAGGACCGATTTCCTCGACTGGCTCAGCGAACTGCGCTTCACGGGCGAGGTGCACGCGATGCGCGAAGGGACGGTCTTCTTCGCCAACGAGCCGGTGTTGCGGGTGCAGGCGCCGATCGCGCAGGCGCAGCTGGTCGAGAGCCGGCTGCTGAACCTGATCCATTACGCCACGCTGGTCGCGAGCAAGGCCGCGCGCTGCCGGCTCGCCGCACCCGACAGCCTGCTGGTCGATTTCGGGCTGCGGCGCGCGCATGGCGCCGAGGCCGGGCTGGTCGCGGCGCGCTCGAGCTATCTGGCCGGATTTGCGGGCAGCGCGACCGTGCTGGCCGGCCAGCATTACGGCATCCCGGTGTTCGGCACCATGGCGCATTCCTATGTCGAGGTGCATGAACTCGAGGTGCAGGCCTTCCGGGCCTACGCGGATTCGCTGACCGGACTGCGCGGGCCGCTGATGCTGCTGATCGACACCTATGACACCGAGGCCGCCGCGCGCAAGATCGTCGCGCTCGCGCCGGCGCTGGAGCGGCGCGGTGCGCGCATCGCGTCGGTGCGACTCGACAGCGGCGACCTCGCCGCGCACGCGCGTCTGGTGCGCACGATATTCGACCAGGGCGGCCTGCAGGAGGTCAGCATCTTTGCGAGCGGCAACCTCGACGAATGGCGCTTGCGCCAGTTGCTGCAGGCCGGCGCGCCGATCGACGGCTTCGGCGTCGGCACCGCGCTGAGCACCTCGGCCGACGCACCGGCGCTCGACGCGGTCTACAAGCTGCAGAGCTATGCGGGCCGGCCGCGCCGCAAGCGCTCCGAGGGCAAGGCGACCTGGCCCGGCGCCAAGCAGGTCTGGCGCTGGAGCGGGCCGGACGGACGCCTCGAACGCGACCTGGTGGCGCTGGCCGACGAAGCCGCGCCGGCCGGTGGGCAGGCACTGCTGCAGCCGGTCATGCGCGCGGGTCGCCGCCTCGCGCCGCCCGAGCCGCTGGAAGCGCTGCGCGCGCATGCGGCGGCACAGCTGGCCGCTTTGCCCGGACCATTGCGCGGACCCGATGGCGTCGCAGCGGAGCAGGCCTATCCGGTGGCGATTTCGGACCCGCTGCAGCAGCTGGCCGCCAGCCTGGACCGGCAGCCGCACTGAGCGCCGGACCGGCAACAACCAGATGACAGATTTGTAATCCGGCCGCAATCCCATTGACGGTATTGGCGCCCCACAATGATCTGGTCTGAGCAGGATCTGTGACGCGGTTCCAGGGCACGCCGCAGACCGAGGGGATTTCCCCTTGCATGCCGTCCAAAACCGATCGCTGTGTCGACGAGAACGGTCCACCCTGGCGTTTGAGATAGGAGTTCACCATGTCCAAGCTTCGCACCACGGTGCTGGCAATGCTGCTGGCAGGTACAGCGCTCGGGGCCGCGGCACAAACCGCCGCCGAGCATGCGCAACATCACCCAGAAGGTGCTGGCGCTGCGGCAACTTCGCCTGCTGCCCAGCCTGCCATGCCACCCAACGCCATCGGGCCCGGCCAGATGGCGAACATGGCCAGGATGGACCAGCACATGAAGGCCATGCGTGCCATGCACGACAAGCTGGCCGCAGCCAGTACGCCCGAGGAGCGCCAGGCATTGATGGCCGAGCACATGAAGCTGATGCAGGAAGGCATGGGCATGATGCAGCAGATGGGCACCGGCATGCAGGCAATGGGCGGTCAAGCGGGCATGGGCCCGATGGGAGGCATGGCCGCAGGCAAGGGGATGCCGGCCGATCTCGCCGAGCGCCATCAGCTGATGGAAAAGCGCATGGAAATGATGGAATCCATGCTGCAGATGATGCAGGACCGCCTGCCGCCAGCCAAGTAAGCGAGGCACCGACCCTCGGGCCCGGTACGGACAGACTGTGAGAGACTCGTTGTCCATGGACCAGGAAGAAATCGAACACCAGATCAACAGCATCCACGGCGGTCTGCTGGCGCACGAGATCGCGCTGCAGCTCGTGCTCAGCCACAGCCCGCAGGCGCTCGACGCGCTGCAAGGCATCGACCTGGAACGGCTGGAAGCCAAGCTCAGGCCGCAGCCCCAGCTGTCCGACGCCACGATCAGGACCGCGATCGAGCAGTTGCGCCGCTTCCAGTCGGTGGGCGGCTGAGGGCTGGCATGTTGTTGTTGCCGGCGACGCTTCAGAGCCGCGCCAGCCGGGCCAGCGCGGCCTGCAAGGTCTCGTCGCGCTTGGCGAAGCACAGCCGCACCACGCCCTGCTCGAAACCGTCGCCGTAGAAGGCCGACAGCGGGATCGCCGCGACGCCGATCTCGCGCGTCAGCCACTCGCAGAAAGCGGCCTCGGACAGGTCGCGCTCGGGCAAGGCCAGATCCCTGTAATCGACGCACTGGAAGTAGCTGCCCTCGCAGGGCAGCAGGCGCAGCCGGGTGCGGCTCAAGCCGGTGCGGAACAGCTCGCGCTTGCGCTGGTAGAAGGCCGGTAACTCCAGGTAGGGCCTGGGGTCGGCCAGGTGCTGCGCCAGGCCATGCTGCACCGGCGTGTTGACGCTGAAGACGTTGAACTGGTGCACCTTGCGGAATTCGGCCGACAGCGCCGCCGGCGCCGCGACATAGCCGACCTTCCAGCCAGTGACGTGATAGGTCTTGCCGAAGCTGCTGACGATCAGCGCCCGTTCGGCCAGGCCGGGAAAGCGCGCCGCCGACGCATGCGGCATGCCGTCGAACACCATGTGCTCGTAGACCTCGTCGCTGATCAGCCAGACGCCGGTCGACGCGAGCAGCTCCTGCAGCCTGAGCATGTCAGCATCGCGCCAGACGGTACCGCTCGGGTTGTGCGGCGTGTTGATGATCAGCGCGCGCGTGCGCGGCGACAACGCGGCTGCGATGCGGTCGAAGTCGGGCCGGAAGCTGCCGGGTGTCAGCGGCACCCGCACTGCGCTGCCGCCGGCCAGCTCGATGCCGGGAACATAGCTGTCGTAGCAGGGATCGAGCACGATCACCTCGTCGCCCGGGTGCACGAGCGCAAGCAGCGCGGTCAGGATGGCCTGGGTGGCGCCGGCCGTGACGGTGATCTCGCGCTCGGCGTCGTAGGCGCGGCCGTAGAGCGATTGCAGCTTGGCTGCGATCGCCTGCCGCAGCGCAGGCACCCCGGTCATCGGCGCGTACTGGTTGAGACCGGCGCGCATCGCCCCGGTCACGGCATCGACCAGGCGCGGGTCGCAGTCGAAGTCCGGGAAGCCCTGGCCCAGGTTGACGGCGCCGGTTTCGGCCGCGAGCGCCGACATGACGCTGAAGATGGTGGTGCCGACTCCGGGCAGGCGGCTGCGCAACGGCAGACCGGCTTGCGGCGGCGGGCTGGTGGCGCGGTCAGAGCTTGCGAAGCTGGCGGCTTCGTGATGGCGAGAGTCCATGTCGTCTCCGGATCATGATCGAGCGTTGGAAAAACCGGATTTCAGCCGCGCAGGAACAGCCCGATCGTCAGCAGGATGCCGATGCAGACCACCAGCACGCGCAGCAGCTTTTCGTTGATGCGGTGCAGCGCCCAGGAACCGGCCATGCCGCCGAGCACGGCGCCCGCGCCGAGCACCAGCGCCTCGCGCCAGTGCGCTTCGGGCGACAGCACGAACAGCGCCACCGCCGAGGCGTTGATGACGCCCGCCAGCAGATTCTTGGTCGCGGCCGCGTTGCGCGCCGCCAGGCCGGCCATGGTGAGCGCGGCAAGCATCAGGAAGCCGATGCCGCCGCCGAAGTAGCCGCCGTAGATCGCGATCAGGAACTGCATCAGTGCCGCCGCAATCGGCCCGAGATGCGTGCCCGGTGCCGATGGCTTGCGCAGGAAATTGCCCCAGGCGAAGACCGTGGTCGCGAACAGCACCAGCCAGGGCACCAGCCGCGCGAAGACCGAGGACGGCGTGTTGAGCAGCAGCATGCCGCCGAGCGCGCCGCCGGCCAGGCTGATCCAGAACAGCGCCTTGAACGACAGCTGGCCGGCGCCGCTGGCGAGCTTGCGGCCGGCCAACCCGGTGCTGACCTGGGCCGGAAACAGCGCCAGCGTCGAGGTGATGTTGGCCGCCAGCGGCGACATGCCGGTCAGCATCAGCGCCGGCAGGGTGACGAACGAGCCGCCGCCGGCGAGGGTGTTCTGCAATCCGGCCCAGAGGCCGGCAAGGAAGACAATGGTGATCAGCATGGTACGCGCGGAACTTGGACAAACCATGAGCATAGCGGCATCATGGCAACGGGAAGGCGTGCGGGAATGGCGGCGGCCACACGGCTTTGTGAGAGACTGCGCGTCCGCCAGATTTTCAAACCCTGCCCGCATAGAAACACCGACCCGATGAGTGATTGGAAAATCCAGCAAATGATCAAGGCCTCGGACTGGCCACTGGCACCCGAGCTGCTCGCGCCTGGCGCCGACTTCAACGCCCGCTTGGCTGATGGCCTGGTGCCGCTGCACTGGGCCTGCCAGCAGGGCAAGGCCGGCCTGGTCAAGTACATGATCGAGCAGGGTGCCGACATGCTGGACCGGACCGAGAGCGGACGCGGCCTGCTGGAGCTCGCCACCGATTCCGAGAGCTTCCAGGTCGTGATGCTGGTGATCGACCAGCTCAAGCTGCTGGCCGCGCCGGCGCCCGACGAAGCGCTGCGCAAGCGGCTGACCCATGTCTTTCGCGCCGGCCACCCCAACTCGAGGAACCGGCTGCAGCAGACGTTCAAGGACTGGGACCGCATCAGCCGCAAGCCACGCGCGCCGGAGGCCCCATGAGCGACGACGACAGCCCGGAAGCGATCCACGAGCCGCGGCTCTGGAGTGACGGCCGCTGGACCGCGCGCGTGATCAAGAACGAGGACGACGACGGCTGGGCGGTGGCGATGCTGCTGCGTGGCCAGGACGAGCCCGCGCTGGTCGGCCCCTGGACCATGGGGCGCGACAAGAAGAACCCCAAGCCGCTCGATACCGCCGCCTTCAACACCCTGGTCAAGACCGCCAGCGAGGTGCTGCGCCGCCACGAGCAGCAGCTCCATGCCCAGCTCAACAAGAACGTCAGCGTCACGGTGCAGGGACAGCGGATCAAGGTGCTGCTGGCGATCCGGCCCGACGAGGAAGGCGCGAGCGCCACCCTGAGCGCCGAGGACGAGTTCGGCGAGGAACTGGCCCGGGTGCCGGTGTCGCCGGCCTTCAAGCTCAACACGGGCAGCGCGCAAGCCTGGATCGAATCCGGCTTCGAGCGTCCGCGCTGAAGCGCGCGGGCTTGGACAAACCGCGAGTCTGGCCGCATCATTCTGATTGCAGCGGCTGACGGCAGCCCAGGCTGCAGGGAGGCGGGCAGGAATGACGGATGACAGACATGTCGCCGAGCAGTCGATTGCCGAGGCGCTGGCCAGCCTGGGCAGTTCCGAGCTGGGGCTGACCTCGGCCCAGGCCGGGCACCGGCTGCAGGAGTACGGCCTGAACCGGCTGGCCGAGATCGAGCAGGAAGCCCGCTGGCGCCAGCTGCTGCGCGAGTTCACCCATTTCTTCGCCATCATCCTGTGGATCGCTGCCGGCCTGGCGCTGTTCGCCGAGACCCGCAGCCCTGGCGAGGGCATGTGGCAGCTAGGGGTCGCGATCCTGGCCGTGATTCTGGTCAACGGCCTGTTTGCCTACTGGCAGGAACACCGGGCCGGCCGTGCGATCGATGCCTTGCGCGAATTGCTGCCGCAGCAGGTCAAGGTCATGCGCGACGGTCAGATGGTCACGCTGGCCAGTGCCCAACTCGTGCCCGGTGACGTGATCCTGCTGGAGGCCGGCGACAACGTGCCGGCGGACTGCCGCCTGCTGACGGCGCAAGACCTGCGCGTCGATGCCTCGACCCTGACCGGCGAGTCGCTGCCGCAGGCCAGGAGCGCAGCCGCCGATCCCGAACACGACCTGGTGCTCGAGCGGCGCAACCTGCTGCTGGCCGGCACCGCGCTGGTGTCGGGCGAGGGCAGCGCGGTCGTGTTCGCGACCGGCATGCAGACCGAGTTCGGCCAGATCGCCCGGCTGACGCAGACCGCGAGCAAGTCGCAATCCCATCTGCAGGAGGAAATCCGTCGCCTGTCGCGCCTGGTCGCGCTGCTGGCTTCGGGACTGGGCCTGGTCTTCTTCGGGGTGGGCCTGGCGCTGGAGCTGCCGTTCTGGGCCAGCCTGATGTTCGCGATCGGCATCATCGTCGCCAACGTGCCCGAGGGGCTGATGCCCACGGTGACGCTGTCGCTGGCGATGGCGACCCAGCGCATGGCGCGCCGTCACGCGCTGATCCGGCATCTGCCCGCGGTCGAGACGCTGGGCGCGACGACGGTGATCTGCACCGACAAGACCGGGACCATCACGCAGAACCGCATGACGGTGCGGCAGTTCTACCTCGATCGGCGGGTCCAGGACGCGGCGTCCGCCAGCGGCGGGCCGGGCGAACGGCAGTTGCTGCGCAACGCGGCGCTTTGTCACAGCCTCAAGGTCGGCCAGCGCGAGGGACAGGCGGTCTGGCAGGGCGACCCGATGGAGCTGGCCCTGTCCGGGTTCGGTCGCCGCGCGCTGGATTGCTCGGACCTGAAGCTGCTCGGGATGATCGCTTTCGATGCCGACCGGCGCCGCATGTCGGTGCTGGTCGAGCTCGACGGCCAACGCTGGCTCTATTGCAAGGGCGCGCCCGAGGCAGTGCTGCCGCTGTGCGACCGTCTGGAACATGAGGGCCAGGCCGGTCCGCTGGCCGAGAGCGACCGGCTGGCATTCGAGCAGGCCCAGCAGGCGATGGCGGACCGGGGCTTGCGCGTGCTGGCATTTGCCTGCAAGCGGCTGGACCCGGACGCGCCGCCAGCCGAGCTGCCTGCCGAGCAGGGCCTGACGTTGTCCGGCCTGATCGGCCTGCACGATCCGCCGCGCCCCGGCGTGGCCGAGGCGATCGGGCGCTGCCAGGCGGCCGGCATCCGCGTCATCATGGTGACCGGCGATCACCCGCACACCGCGGTGGCGATCGCGCGCGAGATCGGCCTGGTGCGCAGCGATCACCCGCGCGTCATCCTGGGCGAATCGCTGCGCGGCATGGCGGCCGCGCAGCTGCAGACACTGCTCGAAAGCCCCGAACTGCTGTTCGCCCGCGTCAGCGCGGAGCAGAAGGCGCTGGTGGTCAATGCCCTCAAGCACAAGGGCGAGATCGTCGCGGTGACCGGCGACGGCGTCAACGACGCGCCGGCACTCAAGTCGGCCCATATCGGCATCGCGATGGGGCTGTCGGGCACCGATGTCGCCAAGTCCGCCGCCGACATGATCCTGCTCGACGACCATTTCGCCAGCATCGTCAACGCGATCGAGGAGGGGCGGGCGGTGTTCGAGAACCTGCGCAAGTTCCTGACCTACATCCTGACTTCCAACATCCCGGAGCTCGTGCCCTATCTGGTCTATGTGCTGCTGGGCGTGCCGCTGCCGCTGACCATCATCCAGATGCTGGCGGTCGACCTCGGCACCGACCTGCTGCCGGCGCTGGCGCTGGGTGCCGAACGGCCCGATGCGGCCGTGATGCAGCGACCGCCGCGTCCCGCCGGCGAGCGTCTGCTGTCCTGGGGGGTACTGGCACGCGCCTATCTCTGGCTCGGGCCGATGCAGGCGGTCACCTCGCTGTTCGTCTTCTTCCTCGTGCTGCAGCAGGGAGGCTGGCAGTGGGGCGCGGCGCTAGGCTCCCACGAACCGCTCTATCTGCAGGCGACCACGGCCTGCCTGGCCGCCATCATCGCGGCCCAGGTCGTCAACGTGTTCGTCTGCCGTCATCCGAGCGCGCCGGCCTGGTCCTTCAGCGTGCGCAGCAACCGGCTGCTGTGGCTCGGGGTCGGGGTAGAAATCGCGTTGCTGCTGCTGATCGTCTACAGCCCGCCGGGTCAGTGGCTGTTCTCGACGGCGGCATTCGACCCCGCGCTCTGGTGGGTGATCGGGGCGCTGGCGGTCCTGTTCGGCCTGGCCGAGGAGGGCCGCAAGTGGCTGCTCAGGCGCTGGAGTCCGGGGCGGCGTGCCGGGGTTTCCCGCGACTGAACGCTGGCTCGGCGACCGTTGCCGGCCCCGCTCACCTCACCTTGGCACCAGGAAGCTGCTCTTCTCGACCACCTGGCGGCCCACCTGATCGCCATCGACCTGCTCGATCACAAAGTGAATCGGGAGGGCCTGGCCCGCCAGCGGCGCGGCCTGCTGCCCGGCCAGGCGCACCGTCGCGGTGACGCTGCGCTCCTCCATCGGTCCGAGTTCGATGCCGGGCGCGGCGGCCAGCGTCAGGCCTTGCGGCCCGGTGACGCCGATCCGGTAGCGCTGCACGCTTTCCTGGCTGTTCATGATCTGCAGGCGATAGGCGTTCTCGATCGCGCCTTGCTCGACCATCCGCGCCAGCACGCCCCGGTCCCGCATCACATCGACACGGAAGGGGCTGCGCTGGGCCAGGCCGATCACGAAAGCCGCGCTGATGGCCAGCAGCAAGACACCGTAGACCAGCACCCGCGGCCGCAGCGCCCGCTGCAGGACCCGGTCCCGACCCCAGCCCTGTTCGAGGCCGGTCTGTGACGAGTAGCGGATCAGCCCGCGCGGGCTGCCGATCTTGTCCATGACCTCGTCGCAGGCATCGATGCAGGCGGCGCAGCCGATGCAGTCGCTCTGCAAGCCGTCCCGGATGTCGATGCCGGTCGGGCAGACCTGGACGCACAGCGTGCAGTTGATGCAGTCCCCGAGGCCGAGCGCCTGGGCATCGGCAGCGCGCGGGCGCGAGCCGCGGGGCTCGCCCCGGGCCGCGTCGTAGCCGATGATCAGGGTGTCGCGGTCGAACATCACGCCCTGGAAACGGCCGTAGGGGCACATGTGCTTGCAGACCTGTTCGCGCAGATAGCCGGCGTTGCCGTAGGTGGCCAGGCCGTAGAAGCCGATCCAGAAGGTCTCCCAGGGCCCGGTGTCCAGGTTGAGCACGAGGCCGCCCAGGGTCTGGATCGGCGTGAAGTAGCCGACGAAGGTGAAGCCGGTCCAGAGGCCGATCGCGATCCAGGTCGCCTGCTTGCCGGCCTTGCGCGCCAGCTTGGTCGCGGTCCAGGGCGCGGCATTGAGCCGCATGCGGGCGCTGCGATCGCCCTCGAACCGGCGCTCGACCCAGAGGTAGATCGCGGTGTAGACCGTTTGCGGGCAGGAAAATCCGCACCAGACCCGTCCGGCCACTGCCGTCACGAAGAACAGCCCGAGGGCGCAAATTACCAGCAGCAGCGCCAGGTAGATGAAATCCTGCGGATAAAGCGCCAGCTTGAACAGGTAGAAGCGGCGCGCATCGAGGTCGAACAGCACGGCCTGGCGATCGTTCCAGCTCAGCCAGGGCAGGCCGTAGAACAGCAGCTGGGTCAGCCAGACCATGGCCCAACGCCATCGGCTGAAGCGCCCGCTGCTGGCTCGGACATGGATCTTGACGGCGGCGGGCTGTGGGGTCGGAAACTGGGACATGGGGCGAACGGCTGGGAAAAGCCTCACTGTGCCGGCCCGGCATCTGATCGGTAAGATCCAGTTTCCTGAAAAATTACCGTATCAGTTGAGCCATGAAGCTGTACGAGCGCTACGCCGAAGAAATCGCCGACCTGATCCGGGCCCAGGTGCTGCGTCCGGGCGACCGCCTGCCCTCGGTGCGCCAGGCGCGGCGCAACCGTCAGATCAGCGCCTCGACGGTGTTCGAGGCCTATTACCTGCTGGAGGCGCGCGGTCTGATCCAGGCGCGCGCGCGCTCGGGCTATTACGTCAATGCCTCCCAGCCGAGCACCGAGCCGGGCACCGCGCTGCCCGCCGCGCAGTCGGCCGTGGTCGAGATCAGCGACCTGGTGTTCGAGGTCCTGGGCTCGACTCGCAACCCCGAGCTGGCGCCGCTCGGTTCCGCCTTTCCGTCGCCGCTGCTGTTCCCGCTCGAAAAGCTCGCGCGCGGCCTGACCCCGGCCATGCGGCGCCTGCCGCCCGAGCGGCTGACCGAATACCTGACGATCGGTGACGAGCAGCTGCGGCGCCAGATCACGCTGCGCTATGGCGTCGAGGGCCTGGGCATCGACGCGCAGGAACTGGTGATCACGAACGGCGCCATGGAGGCGCTGAACCTGTGCCTGCAGGCGGTCACGAGCCCGGGCGACGTGGTCGCGGTCGAGTCGCCGACCTTCTACGCCGCCCTGCAGGCGCTTGAGCGGCTGAACCTGCGGGCGGTCGAAGTCGCGACCCATCCGCGCCACGGCATCGAGCTGGACTCGCTGGCCGAGGTGCTGCAGCGTCATCCGGTCAAGGCCTGCTGGTTCATGCCGAGCTTCCAGAACCCGCTCGGCAGTCTGATGCCGCAGCAGAACCGGCAGGCACTGGTGGAACTGCTGGCGCAGCATCGGGTGCCGCTGATCGAGGACGATGTCTATGGCGAGCTCTACTTCGGTCTGCAGCGGCCCTTGCCGGCCAAGGCCTACGACCGCCAGGGCTGGGTCATGCATTGCAGTTCGTTCTCGAAGAACCTGGCGCCCGGCTACCGCGTGGGCTGGGTGGCAGCCGGCCGCTTCGCGCCCCAGGTGCAGCGCCTGAAGCTGATGAGCACCCTGTCGACCGCGATTCCTTCGCAATTGGCGCTGGCGAATTTCCTGCAGGGCGGTGGCTTCGACCGCCATCTGCGCCAGATGCGGCAGACGCTGGCCGCGCGGCAGGCCCTGGCCTTGCAACTGATCGCCGAGCATTTCCCGCCCGGAACCCGGGTGACGCGGCCCGAGGGGGGCTACTTTCTCTGGGCCGAGCTGCCGCCCGCGGTCGATGCCCTGCGCCTGCAGCAGCTGGCGCTGGAGCAAGGCATCAGCGTGGCCCCGGGCCACCTGTTCTCTGCCGACCAGCGGTTCAGCCACCACCTGCGGCTGAACTATGGTCATCCGGACCCGACCCGGCTGGCGGCGGCATTGCCCGTGATCGGCCGGCTGGCGGCTGGCCTGGCCGAGGAAGGCCGCCAATGGCTGCTGCGGCGTCAGGCTGTGCAGGCGGAATAGCCGGGCCGGTACATCGAGGCCAGGATCGCCATCTCGGGATCGGCCGGTCGGGGCCGGGTGGCCAGGCCCGTGTTCCAGGCGACTTCTGCGACCGCCACGGCGACTGCGGTCGCGACCTCGCGCAGCCGGTCCTGGTCAGGGAAGATGCGCCCGCTGGCCAGATCGGCGTCGGACACCTGGGCGACGAGGGCGTCGGCAGCCGCGAAGAACATGGCATCGCTCACGCGCGTCGCGCCGCTCGCGAGCAGGCCAAGCCCAACACCGGGGAAGATGTAGGCGTTGTTGGCCTGACCCGGCACCAGGGTCCGGCCGGCGAACTCGACTGGCGCGAAGGGGCTGCCGGCCGCGAAGATCGCGCGCCCTCCGGTCCATTCATAGGCCTGCTGCGCGCTGCACTCGGCCTTGGCGGTCGGGTTCGACAGCGCGAACACCACGGGGCGCTCGCAGTGGCTGGCGAGCGCAGTCAGGACTGGCTGGCTGAACAGCTGGCCCACGCCCGAGGCACCGACCAGGATCGTCGGTCGCAGCGCCGTGACGGCCTCCAGCAAGCCGGCCAACGGCTCGTGCTGCTGCGCGTGCGGCTGCTTGTGCGCGGGCAGTCCGGCGCGGCCGGTGACCAGCAGGCCCTGGGTGTCGAGCAGCCAGCAGCGCTCGCGCGCCTGTGCCGGGCTCAGGCCCAGGGCGACCATCGCGGCCTTGACCATGGTCGCGATGCCCAAGGCGGCCTCGCCGGCGCCAGCGAACAGCAGCCGCTGCCCGGTCAGCCTGCCGCCCGTGATGCGCAACGCCGAATTGACCGCCGCCAGCCCCATCGCGCCAGTGCCCTGGATGTCGTCGTTGAAGCAGCAGAGCCGCTCGCGGTAGCGCGCGAGCAGCGCGAAGGCGTTGCGGTTCGAGAAGTCCTCGAACTGCAGCAGCGCGCCCGGAAAGCATTCCTGCACCGCGCTGACGAACTCCTCCAGCAGCGCATCGTAGTCATCGCCCTGCAACCGGGGCTGGCGCAGCCCGAGGTAGAAGGGGTCGTCGCGCAGCGCCGCGTTGTCGGTACCGACGTCGAGCATCACCGGCAGGCAGGAGCCGGGCGCGATGCCGCCGCAGGCGCTGTAGAGGTCGAGCTTGCCGATCGGAATTCCCATGCCGTTGGCGCCGAGGTCGCCCAGCCCGAGGATGCGCGAGCCGTCGGTGACGACAATGGCGCGCACCGGCCCGGTCGGCCAACGGCGCAGCAGTTCTCGCACGCGGCCCCGGTCGTTCGCGCTGACGTAGAGCCCGCGCGGCGCCTGGAAGATGCGCCCGAACTGCTGGCAGGCCTGGCCCACCGTCGGCGTGTAGACCAGCGGCAGCAGCTCGGCCAGGTGATCGAGCAGGGTGCGCTGGAACAGCAGCTCGCTGCGCTCGCGCAAGGCCATCAGGTAGCAGTAGCGGTCGAGGTCGCTGGCTTGTCGCCTCAGGTTGTCGATCACGCGCGCGACCTGGCGCTCGGGCGTCTCGACCGCCGGCGGCAGCAGCCCGCGCAAGCCCAGCGCGTCGCGCTCGGCCTCGGAAAACGCCGTGCCGCGGTTGAGCATCGCGTCGCGCAGCAGCGCCGCGCCTGTCAGAGAGCCGCTCATGTTCGTCCTCCCCGGCGGTGTCCTGCCGTCCGGACGGATTTGACCCGGACCCGTCCCGCCTTCATGATATGTCATGCACTATAAACGCTAGCAAGCGAAATGAAGAGGGATTCAGACCATGATTCCGATCAGCTGCTGGCGCTGATCGCCGGGCTGTGCCGCGAGCTGCGACCGGGCCAGCCCGCGCCCGCGCTGACGCCAGACAGCGAGCTCGAACGCGACGCCGAGCTCGACAGTCTGGCGCGCGCCGAGCTGCTGGTCCGGATCGAGGCCGCCTTCGGCCTGCGGCTGCCGCAGCGCCTGATCGGCGAGGCGCAGACGCCGCGCGACTTCCTGCGCGCGCTGGCGGCGGCGGACAGTCATGCCCTGCCGGTGGCTGAATCCGCGCCTGCGCTGGCGACGGGCTTAGCGGGAACAGGCGAGGGGAAAGGCGAACCGGCCCCCGACCAGCTGGCGACGCTGACCGAGGTGCTGGCCTGGCACGCCCAGCGCCAGCCAGAGCGTACCCACCTGATCCTGCTCGACGAGGACGGCGCCGAACAGCGCCTGAGTTACGGCGAACTGCTGCAGCGGTCCCGCGCCGTTGCGGCCGGCTTGCAGGCGCGCGACATCGTGCCCGGCGCTGCGGTCGCGCTGATGCTGCCGACCGGGCTGGAGTTCTTTCCCTGCCTGCTCGGCATCCAGCTGGCCGGGGCGGTGCCGGTGCCGATCTACCCGCCGGCGCGGCCATCCCAGCTCGAGGACCATCTGCGCCGTCACGCGGCCATCCTCGACAACGCCGGTGCCAGGCTGCTGATCGCCAGCGGCGAGGTCGCCTTGCCGGCCGGGCTGCTGCGCGGACTGGTGGCCGGCCTGCGCGGCGTGGTGCTGGCCGACGATCTGCTGGCCTGCAGCGCCAGCCCGACCGAGGCGCCGGCAGCCGGCAAGGACCTCGCGCTGCTGCAGTACACCTCGGGCAGCACCGGCAACCCCAAGGGCGTGACGCTGACCCATGGCCAGCTGCTGGCCAATATCCGCGCCATGGCACGCGCCGCCCAGGTCGGGCCGGACGATCTGTTCGTGAGCTGGCTGCCGCTCTATCACGACATGGGGCTGATCTGCGCCTGGCTGTCCTGCCTGGTCTACGCGATTCCCTTGGTCGTGATGTCGCCGCTGCGCTTCCTGGCCGCGCCGCAACACTGGCTGCAGGCGATCCACGACTACCGCGGCACGCTGTCGGGCGCGCCCAACTTCGCCTATGAGCTCTGCCTGCGCCGCGTACCGGAAGAACTGCTCGGGCAGCTCGATCTGTCTTGCTGGCGCGTCGCCTTCAACGGCGCCGAGCCGGTCAATCCTGGCACGATGGAACGCTTCGCGGCGCGCTTTGCCAGCTGCGGACTCGACCCGAAGGCCTTGGCGCCGGTCTACGGCCTGGCCGAATGCGCGGTCGGGCTCGCCTTCACGCCGCAGCGCGGGCTGCAGGTCGACCGCATCGAGCGGGCGGCATTCTCGACCCTGGGTCAGGCGATCCCGGCCGCGCCCGACGACCCGAATCCGCTGCGCTTCGTCGCCTGCGGCCGGCCACTGCCGGGCTACGAACTGCGCGTGGTCGACGCCAGCGGCAGCGAACTGCCCGAGCGGCGCGAGGGCCGGCTGCAGTTCCGAGGCCCGTCGGCCACCGCCGGCTACTGGCGCAACCCGCAGGCCAACGCCCGGCTGTTCGATCGCGACTGGCTCGAGACTGGCGACTACGCCTACCTCGCGGGCGGCGAGCTGTATCCGAGCGGACGTGCCAAGGACATCGTGATCAAGGCCGGGCGCAACATCTACCCGCAGGAGGTCGAGGAGGCCGTGGGCCGGATTGCCGGCGTGCGCCCCGGCTGCGTCGCGGTCTTCGGCAGCCCGGACCCGGCCAGCGGCACCGAGCGCCTGGTCGTCGCGGCCGAGACCCGGCTCACCGAAGCCGCCGCGCTGACCGCCTTGCGACAGGCGATCCAGGACCAGGTGGTCGAACTGCTCGGGCTGCCGGCCGACGAGATCTGGCTGTCCGCGCAGCGCATCGTGCTCAAGACCTCGAGCGGCAAGGTGAGGCGCGCCGCCAGCCGGGCGCTGTTCGAGCAGGGCTTGTCCGAGGCCAAGCCGCGCGCAGCCTGGCTGCAGCTGGCAAGGGTGTTGTTTGCGGGCGTGCTGCCCAGGTTCAGACGGCTGGTCACGCGGGTCGCCGAGCGGCTGGCGGGCGCCTGGGCCGTCACGGCCTTCGGCCTGCTCGCGCTGCCGGTCTGGCTCGGGGTCGCGCTGACACGCCAACCCGCTTCGGCCTGGCGGCTGCTGCACCACGCGGCCCGGCTCTGGCTGGCGCTGGCTGGCATCAGGCTCGAACGGGTCGACCAGTCCGGGCCGGCCAGAGCCGATGCGAAGCTGCTGGTCGCGAACCACGCCAGCTATCTCGACGGCCTGGTGCTGATCGCCGCACTGCCTGCGCCGGGCTGGCGCTTCGTCGCCAAGCGCGAGCTGGCTGGCAGTTTCTGGTCGCGCGTCTTGCTGCAAAAGCTCGGCTGCGAGTTCGTCGAGCGCTTCGACCTGCAGCAGGGCCTGGCCGACGCCGAGCGACTGGCCGAGGCGGCGCAGCGTGGCGATAGATTGGCGGTGTTTCCCGAAGGTACTTTCACGCGCGCGCCGGGGCTGCGGCCGTTCCACATGGGCGCCTTTGTCACGGCAGCACGCGCCGGCCTGGCGCTGCAACCGGTGGCGCTGGCCGGCACCCGCGACCGGCTGCGCGACGGCCACTGGCTGCCCAGGTGCGGAACGGTGCGCGTCACGCTCGGTCCGGCGCTGGACCCCGGGCCGCTGCCAGGTAGCGAATGGGAACGCGCGCTGGCGTTGCGCGATGCCGCGCGCGCCACGATCCTGGCTGGTTGCGGCGAACCCGACTTGCAACGCTGACCGGCCTGAGCCTCAGCCCCCCAGCGCCGCGCGCCGGCCACGAAAACCATCCAGTCGTCTGAAACTGTATGAATGATGCTTATATTGCATTTTTATAAGCAATGATTATAAAATCATCTTATAAGTGAAGCTAATAGAAATCATCCCGTGCAACATCACATCCGCACCACGCTCCAGCTTGGACAATTGCTGCTGTCGGCGCGCAAGCAGCAGGGTCTGAGCCAGGCCGAACTGGCCGCCCGGCTCGGGCTCAGCCAGGCCCGCATCTCGCAGCTGGAACAACAGCCGCAGACCATCACGGCGCAGCAACTCCTGCAGCTGACGAGCGTGCTCGGCCTGGAGCTGCTCGTGCAGACCCATGACAGCGCCCAGGATGCGGGCTCCACCGAGGCCGAGTGGTAAGTCATGGGGCGCCGATCACATGGCCGGACGCTGGAGGTCTGGTCCAACGGACAGCATGTCGCCACCTGGGCCATGCCGGCGCGCGGACTGATGGAGCTGCAGTACGACGAGGCCTGGAAGCAGTCACCGCTCGGCCGCCCGCTGTCCCTGTCACTGCCTTTCAGCGTCGGAGGGCTTGCGCTCAAGGGCGATGCCGTCGATCACTTCTTCCGCAACCTGCTGCCGGACAGCGAGGCCATCCGCCAGCGCATGGCTGCCAAGTTCAAGGCAGCGTCCACCGACGCCTTCGATTTGCTCATGGCCGTGGGGCGCGACTGCGTCGGTGCCGTGCAGTTGCTGCCACCTGACGCAGCGCCGCAGGGATACGACCGCATCGATGGCACAGCGCTGAACGAAGCTGGCGTGGCACGCCACCTGCGGCATGCGGTTTCTGCGCCGGCCATGGGTCAGCCAGCAGAGGACGACGAGTTCCGCATCTCCCTGGCCGGCGCGCAGGAAAAATCGGCCCTGCTCTGGCATACGGGGCAATGGCAGCTGCCGCACGGCACGACGCCGACGACCCACATTTTCAAGCTGCCGCTGGGGCTGGTGGGCAACAGCCGCGTCAACCTCTCGACCTCGGTCGAGAACGAGTGGCTTTGCCTCAGGATACTCAAGGCCTATGGCTTGCCGGTTGCGTCAGCCGAGATGGCGCAGTTCGAGGACCAGCGCGTCCTGGTGGTCGAGCGCTTCGACCGGCAGCTGCACAAATCCGGCAACTGGTGGCTCCGTCTGCCACAGGAGGATTTCTGCCAGGCGCTGGGCTGCTCGCCGAACCAGAAATACGAAGCCGATGGCGGTCCGGGCTTTGGCGACCTGGCGCACATCCTCCAGCAAAGCACCCAGCCCGAGCAGGACCGCGACACCCTGCTGATCACACAGATCCTGTTCTGGATGCTGGCCGCCACCGACGGCCACGCGAAGAACTTCAGCCTGCGCCTGCTGGCCAAGGGGCGCTTTCATCTGACCCCTGTCTATGACGTGTTGTCAGCCTGGCCTGTCATTGGACGGGGAAACGGCAAATGGGAGGCGCAGAAGGTGAAGCTGGCCATGGCAGTGGAGGGCAAGAACCGCCATTACCAGCTCAAGAGCATCCAGCGTCGCCACTTCAACCGCATGGCCTATCGCCACGGCTACGCGCGGGGAGCCGAGCCCGCCATTCGGCAACTGCTGGAACGCACTCCATCGGTCATCGATTCGGTGCGCTTGGAACTGCCCGCTGATTTCCCGAGCCAGGTGGCAGACGCCATCCTCAATGGCCTCGAAAGCTCGGCCCAGGCCTTGGCGCAGATGCCAGCGGAATGACCCGGCGCTTCCACATGGCTGCCAGCAGGTGGCAGGTCTGAGCCTCAGCCCCCCAGCGCCGCGCGCCGGCCGCGTTCGGCATTGACGCCCGCCAGCAGCGCCAGTCCGATGAGAAAATAGCTGCCGGTCGCCAGGATCGCCAGCCGATGGTCGCCGCCGCTGAGCCAGGTCACCGCGCCATAGGTCAGCGGCCCGAGGATCGAAGACAGCTTGACCGCCAGCCCCCAGAGGCCGAAGAACTCGCCATGCCGGCTCTCGGGTGCCAGATAGCCGACCAGCGCGCGCGCGGCCGACTGGCTCGCGCCCAGGCACAGGCCGGCGATATTGGCCGCGATCCAGAACGGCGTCGGCCCCTGCGCCGACCAGGCCAGCAGCACCATGACGATCCAGCCCAGCAGCGTCAGCGCGATCGCGCGCACATGGCCGATCCGGTCCTGCCAGCGCCCGAAGGCCAGCGCGCCGAGCGCGGCCGTGATGTTGACCAGGAAGATCAGCTGGATCGTGTCGGCGGTCGAAAAACCCATCGCCTGCTCGGCATAGATCGCCGCCAGCGCGATCACGGCCTGGATGCCGGCCTGGTAGAACACGATGCAGAGCATGAAGCGGCGCATGTCGCGGTAGCGGCCGGCCTGGCGCAGCGTGGCCAGTACCCGGCTCCAGGCCGATTCAGTGTTCCTGGGCTGCGGCGTCGCGCGCTCGCGCAGCAGCAGGAAGGTCGGCAGTGACGCCAGCGCAAACAGGGCGGCCGTGATCAGCATCGAGACTGGCACGAAATGCGCGGCGCCCTGGCCGTTGGCCTGGGCCCAGGTGATGTAACCCAGGCAGGCGCCCAGGCTCAGCAATCCGCCGACATAGCCCAGTCCCCAGCCCCAGCCCGAGACCTGACCCAGGCGGTCGGGCTCGGCGAGCTCG
Source organism: Burkholderiales bacterium (assembly GCA_026400105.1). Taxonomy (GTDB): domain Bacteria; phylum Pseudomonadota; class Gammaproteobacteria; order Burkholderiales; family Burkholderiaceae_C; genus Malikia. The sequence goes on along the minus strand of JAPLPQ010000017.1, from coordinate 107,653 downwards.
GGCAGGAAGGCGGCGATCAGGTTCTCGCCGCTGCCAAAGCAGAAATTCGACAGCACGACAAAGGCCAGCGCCAGCGCGACCGCCCCCGGACCGGCCAGCGCCAGCCCGACAGTGCCGAGCACGCAGCCCAGCGTGGTCCAGGCCAGCAGCCGCTTCTTGGCCGCATGGGTGTCGGCCCAGGCGCCCAGCAGCGGCGCGCTCAGCAGGATCAGCGCGTAGGACAGCGACAGCGCGGCGGTCCAGGCCAAGGTGGCCCAGGGCGCACCGCCCGCCACCACCGAGACGAAATAGGCGTTGAACACCGCGGTGATCACGACCGTGGTGTAGCCCGAGTTGGCGAAGTCGTACATGGCCCAGGCCCAGGCTTCGCGCTTGCGCACGCCGGGCTTCAGCGGGCCGGTGCTCGCGGCCTGCTGGGTGGCGGTGGAGGAGGGCGGGATGTCGGGGCGGTGGAGGTCGGACATGGGCGCGATATTAGCCCCGCGCTGCGACAGCCGCGTTGCCGCCCGTCGCCCTGTCCGCCCTTTCACCCGCCAGCCGCCCCCGAGCTGATCAAGCCCGTGCCGGCAGCACCTGACCCCAGCACTCGCCAAAGCCGATGCGTGCAGCACCCGCCTGCTCGCACCAGCCGCGCAGCACCACCGCGTCGCCATCCTCGAGGAAGGTGCGGCTCTCGCCATTGGGCAGCGCGATCGGGTTCTTGCCACCGCTGGTCAGCTCGATCAGGGCACCGGCCTGGTCCAGCGTCGGCCCGGACAGGGTGCCGCTGCCGAACAGGTCGCCCGGCTGCAGGTTGCAGCCGTTGACGGTGTGATGCGTCACCATCTGCGCCACGGTCCAGTAGGCATGGCGGTAGCTGGTACGGCAGATCTGCGCGTCGGACTGGCCGGCGGCGCGCATCTGGTCGGTCAGCAGCCCGACCTGCAGCTGGATGTCGAACGAACCGCCCTGACGATTCGCGGCGCTGTCCAGATAGGGCAGCGGTTGCGGGTCGCCCTCGGGCCTTGTGAAAGGCACCCGGTACGGCGCCAGCGCCTCCAGCGTCACGATCCAGGGCGAAATGGTTGACGCAAAGTTCTTCGACAGGAAGGGGCCAAGCGGCTGGTATTCCCAGGCCTGGATGTCGCGCGCCGACCAGTCGTTCAGCAGGCAGATGCCGAACACATGGTCTTCCGCATCCTCGATGCCGATCGGTGCACCCTGCTCGTTGCCCTGGCCGATGAAGATGCCAAGCTCGAGCTCGATGTCCATGCGCTTGCTGGGCGCCAGCACCGGGGCTTCGGCATCGGGCGCCTTGAGCTGGCCCTTCGGGCGCGGGAAGGCCTGGCCCGAGATGCCGATGCTCGACGCCCGGCCGTGGTAGCCGATCGGCACCCACTTGTAGTTGGGCAGCAGCGGGTTGTCTGGACGGAACAGCTTGCCGATATTGGTCGCGTGGTGCACCGAGGTGTAGAAGTCGGTGTAGTCGCCGATCTGCGCTGGCAAGGTGTATTCCACCTCGGACTGCGCCAGCAGGCAGCCACGCAGGGCGTCCACCGCCGCGCCGGCCGTATCTGCCGCGTCGGCCTTGAGCAGATCGAACAGGCCGTGGCGCAGCGCCTGCCAGGCCGCCGGCCCCAGCGCCATCAGCGGATTCAGGCTCGATGCGGCGCCGGCCAGCGCGGCATCGGCCGCCAGCCCTTGCAGCGCAGCGGTCGCACCGAGCAGCGCCAGGTCGATGACCTGGTCACCGATGGCGACGCCACCACGGAAGGCTTCGCCGGAACCCCGGCGCCGGAAGACGCAGAACGGCAGGTTCTGGATCGGGAAATCGCTGCCGGCCTGGTTGGCCGACGCCAGCCAGCTGCGGGCGGCGGGATCGTGAGTGTGATTGAGCAGGCTCATGAGTGTTGGAATAAGGTCAGAAACAGCGATCAGACGGACATGCTGCCATCATGCATCCAGGCCGCGTGCTTGGGCGCCTGCTTGGTCTGGTCCCACTCGTTGACCATGTCCCATTTCACCTGGTCGAGCATCTGCATCATCTTGGGCGTGCCGCAGTCCCAGGCCAGTTCCAGCCGGTGGCCGTTGGGGTCGAAGAAGTAGATCGACTTGAAGATGGTGTGGTCGGTCGGGCCCACTACCTCGATGCCTTCGGCCTCGAGCCTGGCCTTGGCGTTGATCAGGTCGTCGTAGGAAGCGACCTTGAGCGCCAGATGCTGGACCCAGGCCGGGGTGTTCTCGTCGCGGCCCATCGGCTGTTGTGCCGGCAGCTCGAAGAAGGCCAGGATGTTGCCGTCGCCCGCATCCAGGAAGATGTGCATGTACGGGTCCGGTGCCTTGGTCGAAGGCACTTCGTTTTCGGCGATCGCCAGCACCAGCTTCATGTCGAGGTGCTTTTCGTACCAGTCGACGGTGGTCTTGGCATCCTTGCAGCGGTAGGCGACATGGTGGATCTTTTGAACGAGCATGGGGTTTCCTCAGCTTGGTCTGTCGGTGGAATGATGATGGATGGCGATGAAATCCGGCTCAGTCGAGCTTGACACCGATCTTGCTGATCAGCGCGCTCCACTTTTGACGCTCTGCCTTGGCGTAGGCCGCCATCTGGGCCGGAGTTCCGGGCAGGGGCTCCAGACCCATGGCCTGCATGCGCGCCTTGATGGCGGTCTGTCCCAGCGCGTTCTGCAAGGCGTCGGCGAGTTTCTTGACGTTCTCGGGTGAAGTGCCCGCTGGCACCACCAGGCCCTGCCAGGCATAGGCCTCGAAGCCGTTGATGCCTTGTTCCTGTACCGTGGCGACCTCAGGCATGGTCGACAGCCGCTTGGGGCTGGCGACGGCCAGCAACTTGATTCTCTTGCCGTTGGCGAAGGGATAGGCCGAGGCACTGTCGAGCCACATCGCGGGAATCTGGCCACCGGCCAGGTCCTGCACGCCGGGCGCGACACCTTTGTATGGCACATGGGTTAGCCTGAGCCCGCTCTGCTCGCGGAACATTTCACCGATCAGGTGATGCGGACTGCCCAGGCCGGCGGAGCCCCAGTTCACGCCATCCTTCTGGGCCTTGGCCCAGGCGGTGAACTCCTTGAGGTTGTTCGCCGGCACCGAATTGGCCACCGCCAGGAACATCGGGAAGCGCGCCAGCAGGCCGACTGGCTGGAAATCCTTCTCGGCGTTGTAGTTGAGCTTGCTGAACAGGCTCGGATTGGCCGCCAGGGTGGCGAAGTCGGCGGTGAACATGATGTTGCCCAGATCGCGCGAACGGGCGACATACTCGGCCGCGATGTTGGTGCCAGCCCCCGGCTTGTTGGTCACGATGATGGTGCGACCCAGCGACTTGGACATGGACTCGGCCAGCATGCGGGCCACGACGTCGGAACCGCCGCCGGCGGAATAGCCGATCACCCATTCGAGCGGCTTGTCCTGCGCCTGGGCAGCCAGCCCCGCGCCAGCCAGCGTCAGGCCGAGCAGCGAGTGAATGAATTGTTTGCGTTGCATGGGGTCTCCTGTCCGATTGCCTGGTAATAACTTGGAATGTCGCCATTGGATGCCAGATCCATCTATCATTCAAACGGTTTTTTCTTATAGATTTATCGGGAAATCAGATGAATGTGACCTTGCGGCAGCTGCGCGCCTTCCTGGCAGTGGCGCACACCGGCAGCTTCACGCTGGCGGCCGAGAGCCTGTACATCACGCAATCGGCGCTGAGCGGACTGATCAAGGAACTCGAACAGACCCTGGGCACGCGGCTGGTCGACCGCAGCACGCGGCGCGTCTACCTGACCGAGATCGGCGCCCAGCTCTACCCGATGCTCGACGCCACGCTGCAGGACCTCGACGAGATGCTGCACCGGGTGGTCGACCCGACGCTGCTGCAGACCGGAGTCGTCAGGGTCGCCGCGTCGCAGCTGCTGGCCTCGACCCTGATGCCGGACCTGATCGCCGACTTCCAGGCGCAACACCCCTTGAGCCAGGTCAAGCTGATCGACACCCCGGTCGAGAACGTGATGGCGCGCGTGTTCGCCGGCGAGGTGGAGCTCGGCATCGGGCCGGAGCGCGAACCGAACTCCGACATCAGCTCGATCCGGCTGTTCGACGGACCGTTCATGGCGGTGTTTCCACCCACCCATCCGCTGGCCGGCATCGAGCGCCTGTGCTGGTCCGACCTGGCCGATCACCCGGTCATCACCTTGCAGGGACAGTTCACCGAACGCCTGAGCCAGGACCTGCGCGCGGCCGCCCCCGACCTGGCCTTCAGCGCCACGACCGAGGTCGCCTACATGTCGACCGCGCTGTCGATGGTCAAGGCCGGGCTCGGGGTGGCGCTGTGCATCCCCTACGCCGCCCCGCTGGTCGAGCTCTACGGCCTGCGCATGAGCCAGCTGTTCGGCCCCGAAGTCCGCCGCAACTTCGAGGTCTTCACGCGCCGCGGCCGCTCGCTGTCGCCGATCGCGCAAAGCTTCCTGGACTTCATCGGCCCGAAGATCAGGGCCATGCCTTATCTGCAGTGAACAACTTCGGAACGCTGCATCCACGGCCTGTGCGCCTGTCTTGGCTAAATTTTCTGAAATTCCGATATTTTCTTGCCACGAGACTGATTTCATGCAATATTTTCGGAATATCAGAAATTCATGCTTCCGCTAGCCCATGAATGCAAGCACTTACTGAAAGTCCGAAATGAAGCAGAGCTCGTCTTGCGTAACCGTCTTGAGCTCAGGCGATGCCCTGGGGCCCGTCGTACGCGCCCGTCGCAAATCCCAGTCACTGCGCATCGATGATGCGGCGGCCCTGCTCGGCGTGTCCGTGGACCTCATGTCACGGCTCGAGAACGGGCAAGGCTCGGTCCGCCTGGACAAGGCCATGGCGGTGCTGGACGGCCTGGGTCTGGCGCTGATGGTCCTGCCGAAGGAGCACCCCTGGGTGCGCGAGACGGCAGCACAGCTCGCGCCGACCAACTCTGGACAGCAGTCATGAGCCACGAACTCCATTTGTGGACAGGTGGCCGGAAGGTTGCCGTCATCACCCACGACGCGAAGGACGACCACTGGTCCATGGCATACGACGATGGCTGGGCTGCCGACCCGAAGTCATTCCCGCTCGCGCCGGCTCTGCCCATTGTTCGTCCGGAGACGGGCTATTCGTCAAACACACTCAAGCGCTTCATCGAGCATCTGCTGCCGGAAGGCCGAGCGCTGGATGTCGCAGTGGCTTACAACGGTCTCGCGAAGTCCAATGTGTTCGGTCTGATTCGCGCGCTCGGTGCCGAAACGGCGGGCGCCCTGCGGTTCACGGCTGATGCGGTCGACAGCACGCCTGATGATGACCCCGCTCCACGCGAGATCACGCTGCAGGAACTGGATCAGCGCATCGCCAGGCACGAGCAACTGCCGCTGACCGTATGGGACGGCAAGGTCCGCATGTCGGTAGCCGGCCTGCAGGACAAGCTGCTCGTCTATATCGACCACCCTGTGGCGGAGGGCGGTCGGCTGTTCCTGGTCGATGGCAAGCGTCTGGCTTCGACCCATATCCTCAAGCCTGACACCGCCCAGGCCAGGACACCCCATCTGGCCGTCAACGAGCATTTCTGCATGTCACTGGCCCGCCAAATGGGACTGCCGGCTGCGGAAGTCAGCCTGCTGCGAACGCCTCGCCCCGTACTCGTGGTGCGCCGGTTCGACCGCGAGGTGCAAGGTACCGGGGAACAGACCCGGGTCCAGCGGCTGCACATCATCGATACCTGCCAGGCCTGCGATCTTCCGGTCAGCTACAAGTACGAACGCAACCTCGGCAGCGCGCCCGCGGTCAGCCATATCCGCGACGGCGTGAGTTTCGAGCGGCTGTTCCATTGTGCCGAGCTGACCAGCAACAAGGCCACCGCGCGGCTCACGCTGTTGCGCTGGGCACTGTTCCAGTTCCTGATCGGCAACAGCGATGCGCACGGCAAGAACTTCTCCTTCCTCGTGCGGCCAGGTGGACTGCTCGAACCCGCCGAGTGGTATGACCTGGTCAGCGTATTGCAGTACGAGGGTTTCGACACGGAGCTGGCCATGGCCTACGGCGACGTGTTCGCACATGATGAGGTTTCCGCGTTCGCGCTGGCCGACTTCGCCACACGCTGCGACATAGACCGCAAGCTCATGCGTCGAGAAGGACAGCGACTGGCCAAGCTCGCGATCCAGGCTGCCGCGCAGCAGGCCCAAGCCGACGTCTATCTGGCCGATGAGCGGCCGTTCATCCAAGGCATCGCCCACTTTGTGACGCAGCAGGCACAGCGACTGTCGAAGCTGGTCAGCGATGCCGCAGCCATCAAGGCTGACTATCTTTGATACCACCATGATCCACGGTCAAACCCTCGAAGCCTGGTACGCCAGCCACCCCCTGATCCGGGACCTGGTCGCGCTGCGCGAAACCAGCTGGTTCAATCCGGCCATAGCACCCGCCGCCACCGCGCTGGCTGACGTCGGGCTCGGCGCCGAGGAGGTCGCGCAGGCCAGCGCGCGCCTGCAGCGCTTCGCGCCCTATATCGCCCAGGTGTTCCCGCAAACCGCTGCGGCGGGCGGGCTGATCGAATCGGGCATCAGGCCGTTGCCGCGACTGCAGCGCCTGCTGCTGGATGAGGTCGGACTGCGGATGAGCGGCCAGCTCTGGCTCAAGACCGACAACGAGCTGCCGATCTCGGGCTCGATCAAGGCGCGCGGCGGCATCCACGAGGTGCTCAAGCATGCCGAGGACCTCGCGCTGCAGGCCGGGCTGATCCGCCCTGGCGACAACTACGAGGCGCTGGCGAGCGACGCCGCGCGCGCGTTCTTCGGCCAGTACCGAATAGCGGTCGGCTCGACCGGCAACCTCGGGCTGTCGATCGGCATCATGAGCGCCCAGCTCGGCTTCCAGGCCAGCGTCCACATGTCGGCGGACGCGCGGCAATGGAAGAAGGACAAGCTGCGCGCCAGCGGCGTGACGGTGGTCGAGTACGAATCGGACTACAGCGTCGCGGTCGAGCAGGGACGCCGGCAGGCCGAGTCCGACCCCAGCTGCTATTTCGTCGATGACGAGAACTCACCGCACCTGTTCCTGGGCTACGCGGTGGCGGCGGAACGGCTCAAGCAGCAGCTGGAGCAGGCCGGCGTGCGGGTCGATGCGGACCATCCGCTGTTCGTCTATCTGCCCTGCGGCGTGGGCGGCGGGCCGGGCGGGGTCGCGTTCGGGCTCAAGCTGGCCTTCGGCGACGCGGTGCACAGCATCTTCGCCGAGCCGACCCACTCGCCCTGCATGCTGCTGTGCGTCCATACCGGGCTGCACGACGCGGTCAGCGTGCAGGACTTCGGCATCGACAACGTCACGGCCGCCGACGGGCTGGCAGTGGGACGGCCCTCTGGCTTCGTCGGCCGTGCCATGCAGCGCCTGATCGATGGCTATTACACCGTTGCCGACGAGGAACTGTTCCGGCTGCTGGCGCTCGCGCACCGGGAGGAGGGCGTCAAGCTCGAGCCTTCAGCGCTGGCGGGAATGCCGGGCATGGTGCGGGTGCTGCGCGATCGGGACTATCTGGCGCGCATCGGCGTCACTCCTGCACGACTGAACAATGCAACCCATCTGGTCTGGGGGACGGGCGGGAGCATGGTGCCGGAGGGGGAATTCGCCGCTTATGTCGAGCGGGGACTGGACATGCAGCACAGGCTATCAAGTGGAGATGCCGTCTGATGGGAAGCCGTGATGCTCAGCCCAGCCTGTCGATCCGCCTGGCCGCCTCGTCCAGATGCGCGGCCAGGGCTTGCAGGCAGGGCGCGAAGTTGCCGGAAAACCGTTCATCTGCGCGTAACTTGTCCAGGTAGTCACGCGCCAGGGCCAGCATCGCGGGCCAGACCTGGTGCGCCACGCTCGGGTGCAGGTCGAGCGGTGGCAACTGCTCTGACAGGCCGCCGCCCGAACGGGGCGCGAACGCCATCGGCAGCATGTCGTAGGCTGGTGCCAGCGCATACGGACGGCCATGGCCGCTGACGAAAGACAGGTTGCCCGCGTGCATGTCGCTGTTGCCGATCAGGCGGCCAAAGGCAAACAGCGCCTGGGTAGCCCTGACGGCTTCGGTATCCACCACGCGCTGGCTGGCCAGGCGCTCGACCAGCACCGGCCAGGGGGCCTGGGCATTGCCGACGAACTCGGCTTCCAGCGCGCTCAGCGAGAACAGGCCGCAGCGGCCCCTGCTACTGACCCGGTCGAAGCGCTCGACCTCCAGGAAGCGCTGGCCATCATGGTCCACGATCCAGGACCGGGCAGCCGCCATGCCTGCGCTGCCAAGCACGGCCAGCGCGTGGTGTTCGGCCAGCAGCAGATCGCGCCAGCGTTCGGTGATGGGGTTGGCGTCAGGCAGCGAGAACTTGACCAGCAGATGGCGCGCGCCGCCCGGCGTGTCGGCGAACACGGTGAACTTGGGCTGCTCGCCGCCCGCCGATGACACTGGCGTGTCGCCCTGGATCGCCAGTCGGGCCAGGCGCGCATACTCGATCGGCTTGCCCGTCTGTCGTACCGGATCGACCGGCGGAGCATCCAGGAACCGGTCGCGCGCGCCGTCACCCAACAGCAGATTGCCTACCGCGTCATGACCATGTGCCAGCAAGGCACGGATCGCGTCGGTATCGCTCCACTCATTGACGCTGGCCGGCAAGCCCAGGCCGGCAGCATAGCGGCTGGCGTAGGCCCGCCCCAGAAAACCCTGTGGCCGCATGTCGAACAGCCACCAGGGAATGCCTTCGCTGTGCAAGTGCCGTCCATCGGCCTGCTGCATCACATAGCCTTCGGGACGCACCGGAATCAGCAAGCCAAGACGACGGATCCGACCCTCGGCATCGACCCGGTATACCGGTAAGTCGGCAAAGCCGCGGTTGCGATCGCGCAGCAGGTATTGAATGGATCGGGCAGCGCCAATCCGCACCACCTCGTCGCCCAGCCGGCCCAGCGCGCGCGACAGCGTGGGCTGGCTCAGCCCGAGCTTGTCCTGCAGCGAGCGGGGTGTGGCGGGGCCTCGGCCCAGGTGCAGGCGGAGGCTGTCGGCGTGGAGAGACACGGCTTGAATCGATTTATGAATCTGTTAATGAATGGATTCTAGGCGATCGGGCCGTGCATGTACCGGGGTCGCTAGCGATTCACCGGCCGCCGCCTGACCTTGCTAGACGCCCGCCGGCAGCTTGGCGACCATCCCCTGTTAGCCATCAACGGGCGAAGGGCGTTTTTTCTTTTGGAGGCGACCAGGTGATATATATTTTTTGATTTTTGAAGCTATGGGTGCCATTGATTCTAGTGCTGAATTTTTTGCCACCCTATATACAAAAGAATCAAATGTTATTGAACCAAGGCTGTACCTTGATTTAACATAATGAAATATTATTGTAAGAATATACTTCCCACTAACTAGCTGATCTGAATTTGCAGTCCGAGCTGACTGCAGCCTAATATCTGCTGTAAGATCAATTAATGGAGGGTCAATCTTTGGAGGCTTGGCTTCAGAAACAATCGTTTTTCTATATTCATTAACTCGATCCTCATCGATTTTCCATCTAGATTTTGTATTGCAAAATTTCTCGGGTTTAATTGCACAATTTGCTATCCCCAGTTGAAATAATTGCGCCGCGTAAAACAGGATGAATAACTCCTTTAAGCTCAAATTAATCTGATCAAAAAAACCAACAAGACCTAAAGTATCGACAACATCTGACGATTTTAATTTTGGATTATTCTCAATAATAACCTCAACTATAGCATCCGCCTCAATTAAATAGTTTTCAATACAGTAACGCTCCAAATAGAAGACGTTTTTAATTTTCTCAACGCGCCCAAGTAGGTGATCAAAGTCTTGATCAACGATATAAATATTTTTTGTTTTGCTTTTTTTGTTTATTGAATTTTTTGCATGAGCCAAAACCGCTGACTTTCCTCCAAGAGGGAATATCTTCGAGAAAATTATTGCAGGAAAATGCTTTTTAAGAATCGCGAAATATAAGTTTTCTTGTTCGATATCTTCAACATAGAAATTAACTTCGTTGAAGTTCGTATAAAAAATATCTAGTGCGCTAAGCGCTGCCGAACTCCTGGTTGGTATTTGTTCCGCAAGAGACATTTTAGAAAACCTCAGGTGTTACGCATTTTTCTTTATGCCTCCCAACTATCTCTGGAGAGTGTGTGGCTAGCAGTAGTTGTGTGTTTGTTGGACACAAACTAAGAAAAGCTGCCATAAACTCACTTTGCCATTTTGGATGTAATGAAATTTCTGGTTCATCCACGATAAAGACACTGCCGCTCTTTGCAATAAATGCCAAAAAAGTAAACAAAATCAATATCTGGCGCTCGCCAGACGAGAGGTTATTAATACCTCTTTTCAGTTTTGCTTGTTCGCCGGGTGTTTTCATGGAAAAAACTAACCGGCCCGTGCTTGCATCAAAGTGTAGTTCTTTCCCGCTATCGTTAAAAAACGTATTAATGGTATCAATGTAGGACTTAAGATCCTTGTATGCGTTTGCGTTCTTGGTTTCAAATTCATTAAATGCCTTCGCCAGATTGTCAATCTGCATGTACTGGGATAACATAAAATGATTAAATAACGGCGACCCTTTCCCTCTCTCAACGTATTCAACTTCAAGCATTTTCAATGCGTTGAAAAACTGATCAACTTGCTTCTTTACTTCTTCAGTTTTTATGGACTGCGAAAGGTAGGTTGTCACTTTCTGTTGAAGCTTGGGAATTTCTGCTTTCGTCATTGCTTTAACACGCTTAGGGTGCGAAATCTGGTACGGCGCTTGAAGCGCCGACATTGCCAAGCGCGTCTTTAGTTCTCCATCGTTTTTTATCGCCTCTTTTCGAAATTCTGCATATTTGCTGCTCGTTACTTCAATAACATGGCCGAGTGGAGAGCGCGGTCGTGATTTCTTTGTTGTAAATTGAAATCCAGCCTCTTCAAATACTTGCTCTTCAACTTCTGCTGTTATTGTTCTATCTAGAGTTATAACAATAGGCTTTGGAAAAGACTGAAGTAGATTCCAGAGGGGGACTTCATGTTTTTCCGGTCGGAGTCCATCATACATTTCATCGCGGACTTCGTCACTATCGCCAAGATGTACCAGATCAACCGTAATTGGTTGAAGTTTTATTTCTGCTCCGATCAATGATAGCGTCAATTTGTTTTTTGTTTTGCTTGCCTTAAGATTGTAGTTCTTCTCGGCGAGTGCAAAACATAGTGTTATTTTCTCAAATGAGACTTGCGCTAGCTTCTTAAGATTTGGCCTCAGGAGCCAATCAATTGCATTTAGTGCGCTAGTCTTTCCGGATCCATTTATTCCGACCAGCATGGTTATATCAGGGTTGAAGTCAAGCTTCACATTCATTGAGCCATGTAGCCCGTGTATCTCTAGATGTTGAAGTTTCATTATTTCTGATGGTTTATTGGAGTAAGAATTTTTTGAACTCGAAAATGATAGATTATTTTGAATAAAGATAGAAAATTTACGGATAACAACCTGAATGATAAAATCGCTTTGCGACACTTTTACCTATATCTACTCAGGGTCAGCGGCACCTTTTCGAGCAAGAAAAAATCAGCCGTTCGAAGAACTTCATCGTGTCAACGACTGCCTTGAGAGGTATATCTGTCAGTTGTCAGTTGTCAGTTGTCAGTTGCATGGGCACATGGTGGATGACAGCTGTTGTTCCTATCCCTAACCTGAGTGACGGCATGCAGCCTGAATCAGTCATTTTTCATGGCGCAAGGAGGACCTGCTTGTGGCCGAAAACAGCGCCTAGCAAAAATATTTTTTATCTGTAATGCGGGTTTTGTAAAAATTTTCAGCGCTATCACAAGCAACTCCTTCATATTGCCGTCCTCCCTCACCAGCACCCCAAAGCCTCCTGCAGCCTAACCCCGAGCGTCAACTCCGCTTGCCAAGTGCCGTCCTGACTTTTTTTTTTGATCATCATACAGGCCTTGGCGCGCTTCCTGCTTCCCAGGATCAGTACCAGCACCTTGCCTGGGAGCCGTTTCCCCCGCAGAATGACAACAAGCCAGAAGGACATGAACATGACGCCCCCACCCTGCCTGGTCTGGCTGCCGGCCGACCATCGTCAACTGGGCCCGCATGCCACGCCCTACCTGCTGCTCGGCGACAAGTACGCCCGCGCGGTCCGGGACTGCGCCTTGGCGCAGCCCGTGATGTTCCCGCTCGCGCAAGCCACTGATCTGCCCGGCTTGCTGGGCCTGGTCGACGGTGTGCTGCTGACCGGGTCGCCGTCCAACGTCCATCCCTCGCATTTCGACCAACAGGTGCACGACCCCTTGCTACCGCTCGACCCGGCGCGCGATGCGCTCACGCTCGCGCTGGTGCGCACCTGTGTCGCGCAGGGCGTGCCGCTGCTGGGCATCTGCCGCGGCTTCCAGGAGATCAACGTCGCGCTCGGCGGCAGCCTGCACCAGACCGTGCATGGCGTGCCGGGGCTGATGGACCACCGCGAGCGCGGCGACACGCCGGAACAGGAATACGCCCCCAGCCACGAGATCCGGCTCGCGCCCGGCAGCGCGATGGAGCGCTGGGCCGGCGGGCCGGTCGCGCGGGTCAATTCGCTGCACGGCCAGGGCGTGGACCGGCTCGCGCCCGGCTTGCGTGCCACCGCGCATGCGCCCGACGGCCTGGTCGAGGCATTCGAGCTCGAAGGCGCGCGCAGCTTTGCCTGCGCGGTGCAGTGGCATCCCGAATGGCGCTGCGCCGAACACCCGTTCTACGCCGCCATCCTGTCGGCCTTCGGCGCGGCGGTGCGCCAGCGCCAGGCCGAGCGCCTGTCCGGCACAAGAATCATCCAACAGAGGCAGACATGAACAACCGCAAGGACGCTCCGCAGAGCTACAACGACCTCGAGCATTGGCTGAACCAGCGCCGCGTGACCGAAATCGAGTGCCTGGTGCCCGACCTGACCGGGGTGGCGCGCGGCAAGATCCTGCCGCGCGAGAAGTTCACCGAGGACCGCGGCATGCGGCTGCCGCAGGGCATCGTCGCGATGGGCGTGACCGGCGAATTCCCGCCCAGCGGGCCCTATTACGACGTGATCGCGCCGACCGACCACGACATGCAGCTGCGCCCCGACCCGTCGACGGTGCGCATCGTGCCCTGGGCCAGCGACCCGACCGCGCAGGTGATCCACGACTGCTTCGACCATGACGGCAAGCTGATTCCCTACGCGCCGCGCAGCGTGCTGCGCCATGTCTGCGGCCTCTATGAAAAGATGGGGCTGAGCCCGGTGGTGGCGCCCGAGCTCGAGTTCTACCTGACCGCGCGCAACACCGACTCCAACATGCCGCTCAAGGCGCCGGTCGGGCGCAGCGGCCGCGCCGAGACCTCGCGCCAGGCCTACAGCATCGACGCGGTCAACGAGTTCGACCCGCTGTTCGAGGACATCTACGACTACTGCGGCAAGATGGAGCTCAACGTCGACACCCTGATCCACGAGGTCGGTGCCGGCCAGATGGAGATCAACTTCTTCCACGGCGATCCGCTGAATCTGGCCGACGAGGTCTTCCTGTTCAAGCGCACCGTGCGCGAGGCCGCGCTGCGCCACGACATGTACGCGACCTTCATGGCCAAGCCGATCGCGGGCGAGCCCGGCAGCGCGATGCATATCCACCAGAGCCTGGTCGACCAGGAGTCCGGCCGCAACATCTTCAGCAAGCCAGACGGCTCGCCATCGGACGAGTTCTTTTATTTCATCGGCGGGCTGCAGCGCTATATCCCGGCCGCGATGGCGCTGGTCGCGCCCTATGTCAACAGCTACCGTAGGCTGGCGCGCCACACGGCGGCGCCGATCAACATCGAGTGGGGCTATGACAACCGCACCGTGGGCATCCGCTCGCCGATCTCGGGCCCGCAGGCGCGCCGGGTCGAGAACCGCGTCATCGGCGCCGACGCCAACCCCTATGTCGCGCTGGCGATGACGCTGGCCTGCGGCTACCTCGGGCTCAAGAACAAGATCCGTCCCAAGCCCGAGATGCGTGGCGACGCCTACCTGGCGCCCTACACGCTGCCGCGCAGCCTGGGCGAGGCGCTCGACTGGCTGCGGCGCGAAACCGACCTGCACGAGGTGCTGGGCGAGGGCTTCATCACGGTCTACACCGAGGTCAAGGAGCTCGAGTTCGAGGAATTCATGAAGGTGATCTCGCCCTGGGAGCGCGAGCACCTGCTGCTGCATGTCTGATTTCAGGAGACCCGACCATGACTAACCAAACCCCATCCAGACAGCCCTTGACCGTCGAGCTGCAGGCGCTCGACAGCGCGCATTTCCTCCATCCCTTCACCGACCACCAGGGCCTGGCGGCCAAGGGCGCGCGCATCATCACGCGCGCCGACGGCATCCATGTCTGGGACAGCGAAGGGCACCAGATCCTCGACGCGATGAGCGGACTCTGGTGCGTCAACGCCGGCTACGGCCGGCGCGAGCTGGCCGAGGCCGCCTACCGCCAGATGCTCGAGCTGCCCTACTACAACAGCTTCTTCCAGACCACGACCGAGCCAGCGGTGCGGCTGGCCGCGCGCCTGAGCGAACTGGCGCCGCCGGTCGGCGGGCGGCGCTTCAGCCATGTGTTCTTCTCGAGCAGCGGCAGCGAGAGCAACGACACCAATGTGCGGCTGGTGCGGCGCTACTGGGACCTGATGGGCCAGCCCAGGCGCAAGGTCATCATCAGCCGCATCAATGCCTATCACGGCAGCACGATGGCCGGCGCTTCGCTCGGTGGCATGAGCGGCATGCACGCGCAGGGCGACCTGCCGCTGCCCGACATCACCCATATCCAGCAACCCTACTGGTACGGCCTGGCCGAACCGGGCGAGAGCCGGGACGATTTCGGCCTGCGCGCCGCGCGCTGGCTGGAACAGAAGATCCTCGAGGTCGGCCCGGAGCGGGTCGGCGCTTTCATTGCCGAGCCGGTGCAAGGCGCCGGCGGCGTGATCATCCCGCCCGACAGCTACTGGCCCGAGGTGCAGCGCATCGTCGATAAGTACGGCATCCTGCTGATCGCCGACGAGGTGATCTGCGGCTTCGGCCGCCTCGGCCACTGGTTCGGCTACGAGAAGTTCGGCATCCGGCCCGACCTCGTGACCTTCGCCAAGGGCGTGACCAGCGGTTACCAGCCGCTGGGTGGCACGCTGATCAACGAGCGCATCGCGCAGGTGATGGTCGAGAAGGGCGGCGAGTTCACCCACGGCTATACCTACAGCGGCCATCCGGTGGCCTGCGCGGTGGCGCTGGCCAACCTCGACATCCTCGAGCGCGAGGACCTGCCGGGCCGAGTCCGCAATGACACCGGGCCCTACCTGGCGCAGCGCTTCGGCGAGCTGGCCGAGCACCCGCTGGTCGGCATCGCCGAGAGCTGCGGCTTCGTCGCCGGCCTGGCGCTGGTGCAGGACAAGGCCAGCCGCAAGCCGTTCGCGCCCGAGCTCGGCGTCGGCATGCTGTGCCGCAACCACTGCTTCAACAACGGCCTGGTCATGCGCGCGGTCGGCGACCGCATGATCGTCGCGCCGCCACTGATCATGGACCGGGCGCAGATCGACCAGATGATCGCGCTGATCCGGCTGGCGCTGGACCGCACGCTGGCCGACCTGCGCGAGCGCGGCGTCGTGATCGGAGCCTGAGGACAAGTCTGAATTATTCCCGTCATTCGTGCACAGAAATGTGGACAACTTGTTGACCGACTTTGCAAGTTGTTGATTTTTAAAGCGCCTCATCGAGGCGCTTATTTTTTGTGCAATCAGGAAAACCGGGTTGCTAACAAGCCTGTGGATTGAATCCTGGTAACTTGAACGTTATCCACAGAAGTTTTTCCAGGGCGGAAGTTGCTATACCCAGAGATGTCCACAGAGTCCTGGTTATGCACAGGCTTTTAAATCTTACAAGATTTTGATAAATTTCCTGAAAAATCACTTATCCACAGACTTCTTCAACCCTCTACTACTACGACTATTTTTAAAGAATTAGTCATAAGAGATAACAGCAAAACTTCCGCAAGCAGAAATCCGGCCGGCAGGGACAGGGAACAGCTGAAAACACGCCATAAATACCCCCTAGGGGTACCAAGTTTGACTTGGCATACCCCCGTGCCTCGGTTACAGGAACCGGATTTGCCATTACCCTTTGACTACAATGGTCCGGGATGCCTGGCACGGGAAATGCAAGGCCTTGCCGGTCAGGCCATGGCCTGGACCATCGATCACCTGAAGCAGGAAAAATGATGCAAAAACGTGTTCTGTTGCTGGCGACCGTCGCGGTCGCTGCCCTGGCGGCTTGTGGCAAGAAGGAGGGGCCGGTCGCGCAGGCTCCGGCGCCCGCTCCGGTCGCAGCCGAGGAAAAAGTCCTCAACATCTACAACTGGCCGGACTACATCCCCGAGGGCATGATTGCTGCCTTCGAGCAGGAAACCGGCATCAAGGTCAACTACGACACCTTCGAGACCAACGAGGCGCTGCATGCCAAGCTGGTCGCCGGCAACACCGGCTACGACATCGTGGTGCCGGGTGCCGTGTTCGCCAAGCCGCAGATCGAAGGCGGCCTGCTGCAGCCGCTCGACAAGGCCAGGATCACCAACCTGGGCAACCTCGACCCGGATGTCATGAAGATCCTCGACAAGGCCGACCCGGGCAACAAGCACCTGATTCCCTGGGGCTGGAGCTTCACCACCGTCGGCATCAACAAGACCAAGGTCGAGAAGGCGCTGGGCAAGACCCCGATGCCCGAGAACGCCTGGGACCTGGTGTTCAAGCCCGAGTACACCGCCAAGCTCAAGTCCTGCGGCATTGCCTACCTGGATTCGCCGACCGAGATCCTGCCGGCCGCGCTGCACTACATCGGCAAGGACGCCTACTCGAACGATCCGGCCGACTACAAGGCCGCGACCGAGATGCTGGGCAAGGTGCGCAAGGACATCCGCCTGTTCAGCGCGACCATGATCGACGACATCGCGGGCGGCAAGGCCTGCGCGGTGGTTGGCTGGGCCGGCGACATCAACATCGCGGCTGGCCGCGCCAAGGAGAACGCTTCGACCGACGTGATCGAGGCCTTGCTGCCGAGCAGCGGCGCCTTGAGCTTCTTCGACACCATGGCGATCACCAAGGACGCCAAGCATCCGGACAACGCGCACAAGTTCATCGACTTCTACCTGCGCCCCGAGAACGCGGCCAAGATGGCCAACGAGATGAACTACAACACCGGCAACAAGGCCGCGATCGACAAGATCGACCCGGCGATCGCTGGCAACAAGACCATCTTTGTCGAGTCGGCCTACCTGGCCAAGATGGTGCCGCCGAGCAGCTTCAGCAACGAGGCGCGCGAAGCCATGGCCAACGCCTACAACGCCTTCAAGCAAGGCAAGTAAGGCGCCGGCTGATCCGGTGAAGCAGGGCTGTTTGCTGCAAACAGCCCTTTTTTTTGACAGAGCATTTGGGCATTCCGAGGGCCACCATGGCAGAGATGAAAGAGGGCTATCTGGTCACCGAAGACCTGGTCAAGCGCTTCGACGAGGCAGTCGCGGTCGACGAGGTCAACCTGTCGATCCGCCAGGGCGAGATCTTTGCCCTGCTGGGCAGTTCGGGCTGCGGCAAGTCAACCCTGCTGCGCATGCTGGCCGGCTTCGAGAAACCGAGCTCGGGCCGCATCCTGCTTGGCGGGCAGGATGTCGCCGGTCTGCCGCCCTACGAGCGCCCGATCAACATGATGTTCCAGAACTATGCGCTGTTTCCGCATCTGGACATCTGGGAGAACGTGGCCTTCGGCCTCAAGCGCGAGGGCTGCCCGAAGGACGAGCTCAAGCGCCGCGTCGGCGAGATGCTCGAGCTGGTGCAGCTGACTCCCTATGCCAGGCGCAAGCCGCATCAGCTCTCGGGCGGCCAGCAGCAGCGCGTCGCGCTGGCGCGCAGCCTGGCCAAGCGGCCCAAGCTGCTGCTGCTCGACGAGCCGCTCGGCGCGCTCGACAAGAAGCTGCGCGAGCAGACCCAGTTCGAACTGGTCAACATCATCGAGAGCGTCGGCGTGACCTGCGTCATGGTGACGCATGACCAGGAAGAGGCCATGAGCATGGCCAACCGGATCGCGATCATGAGCAAGGGTCGCGTGCTGCAGGTCGGCAGCCCGAAGGAGATCTACGAGTTCCCCGCCAATCGTTTCGTGGCCGACTTCATCGGCAACGTCAACCTGTTCGACGGCAAGCTCAGCCTCGACGAAGCCGACCGCTGCGCGGTCACGACCGCGCTCGGCGAGATGCATGTCGGCCATGGCATCAGCGGCGCGCTCGGCATGCCGGTGACGCTGGCGGTGCGCCCGGAAAAGATCAGCATCGCCAAGCAACATCCCGCCGGCGTGGACCGCAACCTGTTCCGCGGCCGGATCAAGGAGATCGCCTACTTCGGCAGCTTCAACACCTTCATCGTGGTCACGCCGGATGGCTCGAAGGTCAAGATCACCGAACCCAACGGCTCGCGCCACGACCTGCTCGACCTGACCTGGGAGGACGAGGTCTTCTTCTGGTGGGACGACACCGACGGCGTCGCGCTGCGCGACTAAGGGAGCTTACGATGAACCGCTTCTTCCGTCTGCTCGGGCGCGAGTTCGTGATCGGCCTGCCGTTTACCTGGCTGGCCGTCTTCTTCTTCCTGCCCTTCCTGATCCTGGCCTACATCAGCTTCGTCGAGATGGGCAACGACATCCACCCGTTCAAGCCGCTGTGGGACAGCGCGAGCGGGGTACTCAACCTCAAGTACGAGAACTACAGCTCGATCTTCCGCGCCGAGGGCGGGACGCTGTTCGACACGATCTACCTCGAGGCCTATGGCCGCTCGCTCAAGTACGCGTTCGCGACCGGGCTGCTCTGCCTGGCGATCGGCTACCCGTTTGCCTATTTTCTGGCGCGCGCCGATGCCCACTTGCGCCCGGCGCTGCTGATGATGGTGATGCTGCCGTTCTGGACCAGCTTCCTGCTGCGGGTCTACGCCTGGAAGGGCATCCTGGCCGACCAGGGCCTGCTGAACCAGCTGCTGCTGGCGCTCGGGCTGATTGCCGCGCCGGTGCAGATGCTCTATACCGATGTCTCGATGCTGGTCGGAATGACCTATGTCTACCTGCCCTTCATGGTGCTGCCGCTCTATGCCAACCTGGTCAAGCTCGACTACGGCCTGCTGGAAGCGGCCTACGACCTCGGCGCCACGCCCTGGAAGGCGTTCTGGCTGGTCACGGTGCCGCTGTCGCGCGCCGGCATCATCGCGGGCTTCATGCTGGTCTTCATTCCGGCGCTGGGCGAATTCGTGATTCCGTCGCTGCTCGGCGGGCCCGAGAACCTGATGATCGGTCGCGTGGTCTGGGACGAGATGTTCACCGCCAACAACTGGCCGCGCGCCTCGGCGCTGGCGGTGGTGATGATCGGGGCCATCGTGGTGCCGCTGGCCCTGTACTACCGGCGCCATGGCCAGCAGGCCGACGGCCGGCATTGAGCGGGAGCACAAGCGATGATGAAATTCCTCGAAAAGCACCTCGGCAAGGCCTGGCTGTTGCTGGTCTATGCTTTCCTCTACCTGCCGCTGCTGTTCATGGTGGTGTTCTCGTTCAACAGCACGCGCCAGGACGCCCGCTTCACGGGCTTCTCGCTGCGCTGGTACGAGGCGCTGACGCGCGACAGCAAGATCGTCGAGGGCTTCTTCCTCTCGCTCAAGGTCGCGGCCGTGACCGGCGTGCTGTCGGCCACCCTGGGCACCTTCGCGGCCTTCGTGCTGGTGCGCTACCGGCGCTTCTTCGGCCGCACGCTGTTCTCGGGCATGGTCAACGCGCCGCTGGTGATGCCCGAGGTCGTGATCGGCCTGTCGCTGCTGCTGCTGATGGTCGGCGCGCAGAACCTGCTGGGCTGGCCCGAGCGCGGCATGCTGACCATCATCCTGGGCCATACGCTGGTGGGAATGGCCTATGCGATGGTGGTGGTGCAGTCGCGCCTGCTCGAGATGGACCGCGCGATCGAGGAGGCGGCGATGGACCTCGGCGCGCGCCCGCACCAGGTGTTCTTCCTGGTGACGCTGCCCAACATCTTCCAGGCCATCCTGGCGGCCTTTTTGCTGTCGTTCACGCTGTCCTTCGACGATGTGGTGATCTCGGAGTTCCTGTCGGGCCCGGGCGTCAACACGCTGCCGCAGGTGATCTTCAGCTATGCGCGCCGCGGCATCAACCCGACCATCTACGCCGCCGCGACGCTGCTGATCGCGACCGTGACGGTCGTGATCGTGTCCTACAGCTTCTGGGTCGCGCGCCAGACCCGAAGGCGCGCGCGCGAAATCGCGGCCGCGACCCGCAGTTGAGGCCCGCACCGGCAGCCGCACCGTCCGACGGCTTGGCTGCCGGCCCTGCTTGGCGCTAAGCTAGCCTGACATTCCCAGTCCCGGAGTCCCATGACCAATATCAGCACCCCGAATTTCGATGGCCGCGCCCTGATCAA
Source organism: Burkholderiales bacterium (assembly GCA_026400105.1). Lineage (GTDB taxonomy): Bacteria > Pseudomonadota > Gammaproteobacteria > Burkholderiales > Burkholderiaceae_C > Malikia. The sequence goes on along the minus strand of JAPLPQ010000017.1, from coordinate 87,186 downwards.
CGGTCGGCGCAGCGCCGCGCAGGACGGCCAGACCTTCGATGACCGGTCGCCGGTCGATGGCCGCGTGATCGCCCAGATCGCCCGCTGTGGCGAAGCCGACATCGACGCCGCCGTCGCGGCCGCGCGCGCCGCCTTCGAGGACCGGCGCTGGTCCGGCCAGCCGCCGGCGCAGCGCAAGCGCGTGCTGATCAAGCTGGCCGAGCTGCTGCTGGCGCAGCGCGACGAGCTCGCGCTGACCGAATGCCTGGACATGGGCAAGCCGCTGCGCTTCGCGCGCAGCGTCGACGTCGCGGGCGCGGCCAACTGCATCCGCTGGTATGGCGAGGCGGTCGACAAGATCTACGACGAGATCGCGCCGACGCCGGCCGACTCGCTGGCGCTGATCACGCGCGAGCCGCTCGGCGTGGTCGGCGTGATCGTGCCCTGGAACTACCCGCTGCTGATGGCGGCCTGGAAGATCGCGCCGGCGCTGGCGGCCGGCAATTCGGTGGTGCTCAAACCCAGCGAGAAGTCACCGCTGACTGCGTTGCGACTGGCCGAGCTCGCGCTCGAGGCCGGCATTCCGCCCGGCGTCTTCAACGTGGTGCCGGGCTACGGGCCCGAGGCCGGCAGCCCCTTGGCGCTGCACATGGATGTCGACGGCATCGCCTTCACCGGCTCGACCCGGGTCGGCAAGCAGATCCATGTCATGGCCGGCCAGAGCAACCTCAAGCGCGCCTGGACCGAGCTCGGCGGCAAGTCGCCCAACATCGTGTTCGCCGACTGCCCGGACCTGGACCGCGCGGTCGAGGCCGCGGTCAACAGCGTCTTCTTCAACCAGGGCGAGAGCTGCAACGCGCCTTCGCGCCTGTTCGTCGAGGAATCGATCAAGGACGCCTTCCTGGAAAAGGCCCTGGCGCTGGTGCCCAAATACCAGCCGGCCGATCCGCTGGCTTCGGGCACGATCATGGGGGCAGTGGTCGACCGCACCCAGCTCGATACCGTGCTGGGCTATATCGCATCCGGCCAGGAGCAGGGCGCGCGCCTGCTGACTGGCGGCGCGGCGGTCGAGCCGGTGGCCGGCGGCTGCTATGTGCAGCCGACCATCTTCGACGGTGTCAGCAACGACATGCGGATCGCGCGCGAGGAGATCTTCGGCCCGGTGCTGAGCGTGCTGTCCTTCAGCGATGCCGCCGCAGCGGTGCGCCAGGCCAATGACAGCCTCTACGGGCTGCAGGCCGCGGTCTGGACGCGCGACCTCAACAAGGCGCATGGCGTGGCGCGCGCGTTGCGCGCCGGCACCGTGCATGTCAACCAGTACAACGACGACGACATCACCGTGCCCTTTGGCGGCTTCCGCCAGAGCGGCATCGGGCGCGACAAGTCGCTGCACGCCTTCGACAAGTACACCGAGCTCAAGACGACCTGGATCAGGATCGACAGCCCGGTCTGAGGCCCGAATGCCACACCACTCATCGAACAGCCCCGGTCCGGGCAGCGGGCTGCACCAGCGACGCGTGCGCCGCATGCTGCTGGTCTCCAGCGCGATCACCCTGCTGGTGTCGCTGGGCTGGGGGCTGCTCTTCGGCTGGCGTGGCGACTGGCTGATCGTCGCGTCCGACCTCTTCCTGTGCCTGCTGGCCATCCACGGCGGCCGTCTCGCCCAACAGGGGCGACTGCGTCGTGCCGCACTGACCCTGTTGCCGGGCCTGCTGCTGGTGGTGCTGGGCAATGCGCTCTACCTTGACTTGCCGACCGCAGCCGCGCCGCGCACCACCCACCTCTACCTGCTGCCGATGGCGATCTTCTCGATCGTCGTCTTTCGTCACGACGATCCGCGCCTGCGCCAGGGCCTGCCCTTGCTGTTCCTGGCGCTGTTCGTGCTGTTGAGCGCGACCCATTTCGGCATACCCAGTTCCTATCAACTGTCCGACAGCCTGCGCGTGCCGGGCTCCTGGATCACCTCGATCACGGCAATCGGCACCCTGCTGATCCTGCTGCATCTGCTGCAGTCCGATCTCGCCGAAACCTCGACCCAGGAGGTCGAGTTGCGCGAGGGCCTCGCGCGCGCTCAGTTCGAGCTGTTCTACCAGCCCCAGCACGATGTCAAGGGCCGGCTGGTCGGCGCCGAGGCGCTCGTGCGCTGGCGCCATCCGGAGCGTGGCTGGGTCACTCCCGATGAGTTCATCCCGCTGGCCGAGCGCACCGGGCTGATCCTGCCGCTGGGCCAGTCCGTGCTCGAGCAGGCCTGCCGCCAGCTCGCGCAATGGTCGCGCCAGCCCGGCCGGCAGGGCTGGTCGCTGGCGGTCAACGTCAGCGCGCTGCAGATGCAGCAGGCCAGCTTCGTCGCCATGGTGCTCGGCCTGGTCGAGTACCACGCGGTGGCACCCGGCCGGCTCAAGCTCGAGCTGACCGAGGGGGTGTTGCTGCAGGAGTTCGACCAGGTCAACGCCAAGATGCATGAGCTGCGTGCGGCTGGCATCGCCTTTGCGATCGACGATTTCGGCACCGGCTATTCCTCGCTGCAGTACCTCAGGCACCTGCCGCTCGAGCAGCTCAAGATCGACAAGAGCTTTGTCGCCGACCTCGGCCGCCAGGACCGTGACAGCGCGATCGTCGGCACGGTGCTCATGCTCGGCCGCGGCCTGGGCCTGCAGGTGATCGCCGAGGGTGTCGAGACCGTCGAGCAGTGGCAGTTGCTGTCCGACCTGGGCTGCCGGCTGTTCCAGGGCCACTGGTTCTCGGCCCCGATGGAGCTGGTCGACTTCGAGGCCTATGCCACGGCCGGCCGCCTCCCGTCCGATTGGGCGCAGCCGGTGGCAGGGGGGCCGGTGCTGGAGGCGCCGGCGTTCGCTCAGGCCAACGCGGGGTAGTCGGTGTAGCCCTTGGCCGCGTCGCCGCCGCCGTAGAAGGTGTTGCGGTCCGGTTCGTTGAACGGGCCGCCGCGGCGCAGGCGCTCGGTCAGGTCGGGGTTGGCGATGAAGGCCTTGCCGAAGGCGATCAGGTCGGCCCCCTCGGCCAGCGACTGCTGGGCCAGCGCCAGGTCGTAGCCGTTGTTGACCATCCAGGCCGCCTGGCCGCCCGCGTCGCGGTAGGCGGCGCGCAGCGCGGCGTAGTCGAACGGCTTGTGGTCGCGCGCGCCACCGGTCTGGCCTTCGATCAGGTGCAGGAAGGCCAGTCCCAGCGGGGCCAGCTGGCGCACCAACTGTTCGTGGATGGCCTGGGCCTGCGGGTCGCAGACCGCGCCGTTGCCTTCCATGATCGGCGACAGGCGCAGGCCGACGCGGTCGGCGCCGATCGCGTTGCAGCAGGCGCGCACCACCTCGATCACGATGCGGCAGCGGTTCTCGATCGAGCCGCCATAGGCGTCGTCGCGCCGGTTCGATTCCTCGCGCAGGAACTGGTCGAGCAGGTAGCCGTTGGCGCCGTGGATCTCGACCCCGTCGAAGCCGGCCTCGATCGCGTGGCGCGCACCCTGGGCAAAGCTCTCGACCACGCCGGCGATCTCGTCAAGCTGGAGCGCGCGCGGCTCCGAGCAGTCGACGAAGCCGCCGCTGCGCTGGCCGTTCTCGTCCTTGATCAGGTAGCACTTGGCGTTGGCGCGCACGGCCGACGGCGCGACCGGGGCCTGGCCGTTGGGCTGCAGCTCGACATGCGAGATGCGGCCGACATGCCAGAGCTGGGCCACGATATGGCCGCCCTGGGCATGGACGGCGGCGGTCACGGGCTTCCAGCCCTCGACCTGTGCGGCGCTGTGCAGGCCGGGGGTGTCGGAGTAGCCATGGCCTTCGGCGCAGACCGGCGTGCCTTCGCTGACGATCAGGCCGGCGCCCGTGACCGGGTGGGCGCGCTGGCCGTAGTAGGTCGCCATGATGGCCGTGGGGATCTGGCCCGGGGCGCGGTTGCGCGTCAGCGGCGCCATCACGACGCGGTTCGGCAGCTTCCAGGCGCCGACGGTGACGGGATCGAACAGGGTAGGTGAGTTGGACATGAGGCTCGCAGGTGACAGTTGTGACGGCTTTCAAGTTTAGGCTTGACCAGTCCGGTTCGCTTGGCGGCATGGCCCATTTCCCCTTGACGGCGGGCGCATTCGGGATAATGGCGGCTTCCTGTCCATCCTGGCCCGTCTTGACCCAGTCCGTCCGTTCCGTTTCCGATCGCGTCCAGCGTTGGCTGGCCAAGCTGCCGCTGCCTGTTTTTCGGGCGGTTGGGGCAGCGTTTGGCCTGACGCTGTGGGCGCTCGCGCGCCGGCGCCGCTATATCGTCGAGCGCAACCTCGAGCTCTGCTTTCCCGAGGCCGGTCCGAGCCAGCGCGCGCGCTGGGCGCGCGAGACCTTCGTGAGCTTCGGCCAGAGCTTCGTCGACCGGGTCTGGCTCTGGCATGGCAAGGACGGCCTGATCGAGCGCCGCATCGCGCTGACCGGCCGGGTCGACCTGCTGCAGCCGCCGGGCGCGGTGCTGTGCTTCGTGCCGCATTTCTACGGCATGGATGCCGGCTGGACCCGACTGACGCAGGCGATAGAGCGCAACTGGTGGACCTTCTACTCGCCCCAGAGCGGGCCGGCGATGGACCGCTGGGTGCGCGAGGGCCGGCTGCGCTATTCGGCGCCGCGCCTGGTCGCGCGCCGCGAGGGCGTGCGACCGCTGATCAAGGGTCTGCGCGAGGGCGCGGCGCTCTGCCTGCTGCCGGACATGGACCTGGGCGCGCGCGACTCGGTGTTCGTCAAGTTCTTCGATCAGGACGCGGCCACCGTGACCTCGCTGCCCAGGCTGGCCAAGGCCGCCGGCGTGCCGGTCGTGCCCTGGATCTGCCGCATCGTGCCGGACGGCTACCGGGTCGAGGTCATGGAGGCCTGGGCCGGCTATCCGAGCGGCGACGACAGCGTCGATGCCCGCTTCATGAACCAGCAGCTCGAGAGCTATATCCGGACCATGCCGGGCCAGTATCACTGGCTGCACCGTCGCTTCAAGACCCGGCCGGACGGCCAGGCCACGCTGTACCAGCCTTGAGTCTGTCTCCCGGTCCGTCGCGGCTCGAGGCGAGCGCTGCCGCCAGCCCGCGATTCCGCCCCGCTTTCCTGTTTATTTGTGTTCGAATTTTTCGAATCAAGGCTTCAAGCCACTTGTCGCCACTGACCAGGCCCGGTTCCTAAACTAGCCTGCATGTCCAGTACATCTTCACCCATCACCCGTTACCACGGTTTTGCCATCCTGCTGCACTGGCTGCTGGCCGTGGCGCTGATCGGCATCTTCGTGCTCGGCTCCTACATGGCCGATCTGCCGTTCTCGCCGCAGCGGCTCCAGCTCTACAGCTGGCACAAATGGGCTGGCATCGTGATCCTGCTGCTGTCCGCGCTGCGCCTGTTCTGGCGCCTGACGCACCGTCCGCCCGCGCTGCCGGCCAAGATCGAGCAGGCGATGCCGCGCTGGCAGGCCATCGCCCACCACGCGACCCACCACGGCCTGTACCTGCTGTTCTTCGCGGTGCCGCTGATCGGCTGGGCCTACAGCTCGGCGGCTGGCTTCCCGATCGTGCTGTTTGGCGCCCTGCCGCTGCCCGACTTCGTGCCGGTGTCCCCGGCGCTGGCCGAGTTCATCAAGCCCTGGCATGAGCTGTCGGCCGTCGCGATGCTGCTGCTGGCGGGCTTGCATGTGGCCGGCGCGCTCAAGCATGTGGTGATCGACCGCGACGGTCTGCTGCAGCGCATGTGGTTCGGCCGCTGAACGCTGCAAGCGCTGGTTTTAATTGAATTTTCTGGAGTGTTTCAGATGAAACAGAAGTTTTTCGGTCTGGTTCTGACCCTGGCGGCTGTCGCTGCCTTTGGCCCGGCTCATGCCCAGCAGAAGCTGGTGCCGGCGCAAAGCGAGATCACCTTTGTCAGCAAGCAGATGGGTGTGCCGGTCGAAGGGCGCTTCCGCCAGTTCGAAGGCCAGATCGCCTTCGAGCCTGCCAAGCCGGCAGCGACCAAGATCGCCTTCAGCGTCGATCTGGCCAGCATCTCGGTCAGCAAGGAAGCCGATGCCGAGCTGCCCAAGCCGGTCTGGTTCAATACGCCCAAGTTCCCGAAAGCGACCTTCCAGTCCGGCGCCGTCAAGGCCCTGGGCGGCGGCAAGTTCGAGATCGCCGGCAAGCTCGCGATCAAGGGTGCCAGCAGCGATGTCGTCGTGCCCGTCACGTTGACGCAAAGCGGCGCCGTCACCACCGCGACCGGTGCCTTCCCGATCAAGCGCCTGGCGTTCAAGATCGGCGAGAACGAGTGGGCCGACACCTCGATGGTGGCCGACGAGGTGCAAGTCAAGTTCAAGCTCGCGCTGACCGGCGTGGCCAAGCTGTAATCCATCCAATCCCATTTTTTACTGGAGTCAACCCCATGCGCAAGTCCCTGACCCTGATCGCCGCGGCCCTGCTGTCGGCCGGTGCCGCCCAAGCCGCCAACTACACGGTCGACCCGACCCACACCTTCGCGACCTTCGAGATCAGCCACTTCGGCGCCTCGGTCAACCGCGCCCGCTTCGACAAGAAGGAAGGAACGATCGAGTTCGACCGCGCGGCCAAGACCGGCAAGGTCGACATCAGCCTGGACATGACTTCGGTCAACTCCGGCACCGCCGCCTTCGACAAGCACCTGCAAAGCGCTGACATCTTCAACGCCGCCCAGTTCCCCAAGGCACGCTTCGTGTCCGACAAGTTCGTCTTCAATGGCGACAAGGTCAGCGAAGTCCAGGGTCAGCTGACCCTGCTGGGCAAGACCCAGCCGGTCACTTTCAAGGCCAACCAGTTCAACTGCTACGAAAGCCCGATGCTCAAGCGCGAAGTCTGCGGTGGCGACTTCGAGGCGACCATCGACCGCGCGGCCTTCGGCGTCAACTATGGCATCGACTGGGGCTTCCCGAAGAACGTCCGCATCGTGCTGCAGGTCGAGGCCGTCAAGCAGTAAGCTGACCCTCGCCCAGTGCTCACCCGCCAGGGTGGGCGCCGACAGACACCCGCCTTTTTGGCGGGTTTTTTTCGTCCACTGCGTCAGCATACTTACAATCAGTTTGTTCAATGACAAACAGGGATGACGAGTGGGTATCGAAGGGAGATCGAATCGGCATCAGTATGTCCGTAGCCTGCAGCTTTTCGTGGCGTTCTGCTTGCTGGTCTGCATGATGGCCGCCTGGGAGCTCAAGCGCAGCTACGACGATGCCTATGCCAGGACTTCGGTCCGGCTGCAGAACAATGCCCTGCTGGTCGGAGAATGGGTCAAGGGGGTGTTCCAGACCTCGGACTACCTGCTGCGCGATGTCGTGGCCAATTTTCCGCCATCCGAGCTCAAGCTGGCGCGTACCTCGGCTCAGCAGCAGGGCCGCTGGGTGCACTGGCTCGATGCCAAGCGCCAGACCTTGCCGCATGCCAACAGCCTCGGCCTGTTCGACCCGACCTGCATCCGGCGCTATACCCACGATGCCCGCTTCCAGTCCTATTTCGACGCCAGCGAGCGCGACTATTGCCGCATGCTGCGCGAGCGTCCGGGTGCCGAATCGGTCGTCACGCCGATGGCGATGTCGAACTTCGGCCGCTACGCCGTGGCGCAGGCCCGGCGCATTCCGGGCCCTGGCGCCATGGGTAGCGGTTTCGCGGTGATCGGACTCGACACCACGATGTTCTCGGCGTTGCTGGACCGGATCGACACCGGGTCCGATGGCGTGATCACCTTGATCGATTACCGGCAGCAGGTGGTGGCGCGCAAGCCGGCCCTGGCCGGTGTGATCGGCAAGTCCCTCAACCGGCCGATGGTCCAGGCCTTCATCGATGGCGATGTCGATGTCCGTGTCAGCCAGCATATTTCGCAACTCGACGGTCAGCCCCAGCTGGGCGTGTTCCGCAAGGTCGAGGGGCTGCCGTTGATCGTCTACCAGGGCGAGCAAGATCGCGTCTGGCTGCAGGACTGGTATGCCCGCGCCTGGCAGATCGGGCTGGCGGCGCTGCTGCTGCTGATCGTCGCCGCCCTGTTGCTGCGCGGCCACTGGGTGCAACTGGCGCAGGCGATCAGGCTGGAGCAGGACATCGTCCAGCGGCAGCGGCTCGAGGACGAGCTCAAGGCCAACGAGCTGGCGCTGCGCCAGGCCCGCGATGCCGCCCAGGCCGCCAACCGCGAGCTGCAGCTGGTCAATTCCCAGCTCAGCAGCATGGCCACGACCGACACGCTGACCGGGGCCTGGAACCGGCGCCATTTCGAGCAGGAGCTGCAGCGCGAGCTGATCCAGTCGCAGCGTTACGGCGAGCCGCTGTCGCTGCTGATGTTCGACATCGATCATTTCAAGGCCGTCAACGACCGCTACGGGCATCCGGTGGGCGATGCGGTGCTGGTCGGCCTGACCCGGCTGGTGCAGCTCAACCTCAGGGCGGCCGATACGCTGGCGCGCTGGGGCGGCGAGGAGTTCGTCATCATGATGCCGCATTGCGGCGCCGACGAGGCCGCCGGCCTGGCCGAGAAGCTGCGCGCCCTGCTGGCCTTGCACCCCTTCGAGGGCGTGGGGCAGGTGACCGCCAGCTTTGGCGTCGCGCAGTGCAGCCCCGAGGACTCGCCGCAGTCCTGGCTCAAGCGGGCCGACCTCGCGCTCTACCAGGCCAAGGCCGAAGGCAGGAACGCCGTGCGCCTGGTCGCCTGAGCCGGCGATCCGCGTCCTTCTTGCCAGTCCCGGCGCGATGGGCGAGACTCTTGACATGGACAGTCTTTAACCTGATAGCCCACCAACCGGAGAACATGCGATGGCAAACCCGAACGATCAGACCCAGGCCGGCAGCAGCGCCGCCGCGCAACTCGAAGCCGATGTCAAGCGAGCGGTCGAGCAAGGCCTGAACCTGCAGGATCAGGTCCGGCAGCTGACGCTGGCCCAGATCGGCAGCGGCAAGTTCGACCTGGCCGCGCTGCGCGAGCTGAGCCAGGCCGTGCTCAACGGCGCGCTGGCCGGTGCCCAGCCGTTGCTGCAACCGGCGTTGGCACAGACCGGCCAGGCCAAGGAGCAGCTGCAGCAGGTCGTCGCCGGACTCGATGCGGCGCTGGCCCAGCTGGCACAGAGCGCCAGCCTGGCGCTGCAGGACGCCGCCGGCAAGGCGCAGGCCTTCTCGGCCACCGACCTCAAGCATGCCCGCTCCGATTTCGAGCAGCTCGAGCAGATGTTCCTCGAGACCCTGCAGTCCACCGCCGGCCGCACGCGCGACGCAGCCGGCGTCATCCTGTCCGAGCTGCTGGCCCATTCCCGCCTGCACGGCTCGGCCGTCGGCGCCCAGCTGCAGCAGGGCTGGCTGACGACGGCGCAGCAGCTCGGCGAGGTCGGCAAGGCCCAGCTCGACGCCGGGCTCAAGCTTGCGCAGGCCAGCACCGACCTGCTGCGCCAGATCGCCGCCGGCGTCCTGGGCGGCCTGGCCGAACAGGTCAAGCCGGCGGCCAAGGCCGGATCCGGCGACAAGGAGGCCTGAGCGCCGTCTGCCGGATCGCCGCCTGCTCGTGTGCGTCCAGGCGGTTTCGCCTCAGATCTCGATCTTGCTGCCGAGTTCAACGACTGCGTTGCTCGGCAGTTTCAGGAACTCGGCCGCCGAGCTCGCGTTGTGGTACATCTGCGCGAACAGCTTCTCGCGCCACTGCGCCATGCGTCCGCCCATCGCAGGAACGACGATGTCGCGCGACAGGAAATAGCTCGTCTGCATCGGGTCGAGCGCGACGCCGCGGCTCTCGAGTTGGGCCAGCGCACGCGGCAGGTCAGTGTCGTCCATGAAGCCCAGGTTGACGATCACTTTCCAGCAGCCGCGTCCCAGCGCTTCGGCCTCCAGGCGTTGCGCTGGCTCGATCCAGGGGACCCCGTGGTTGCGCACCGTCACGAACAGGTTCTGTCCGTGCAGCACCTTGTTGTGCTTGAGGTTGTGCAGCAGCGCGTTGGGCACCGTGCCCGGCTGCGCGGACAGGAAGACGGCCGTGCCGTCTGCGCGCACCGGCGGGCTCACGAAGACCGATTCAAGAAAGTCGCCGAGGTCAAGCGCGTGGTTGCTGATCGATTCGCCGAGCAGCCGGCGCCCTTCGTGCCAGGTCGTCATCAGCAGGAACACGACCGCGCCGATCGCGAGCGGGAACCAGCCGCCCTCGGTAAGCTTGAGCAGGTTGGAGCCGAAGAACGCCAAGTCGATCAGGAAGAAGAAGCTGGTCGCGCCCAGGCTCAGCCAGAGCGGGTAGCCCCAGCGGTAGCGGACGACGAAGAAGGTCAGCACGGTCGTGATCAGCATCACGAGCGTGACAGCGATGCCGTAGGCGGCAGCCAGGTTGCTCGAGGTCTTGAACAGCCCGACCGCCAGCACGATGCAGACAAACAGGCCCCAGTTCACGAAGGGCAGGTAGATCTGGCCGCTCTTCTCGGCGCTGGTGTGCTGGATCTGGAGACGCGGCAGGTAGCCCAGCTGTATGACCTGCTTGGTCACGCTGTACGCGCCCGAGATCAGCGCCTGCGACGCTATCACGGTCGCAACTGTCGCGAGACCGACCATGGTCAGCATGCCCCACTGCGGAGTCATCAGGAAGAAGGGGTTCTCGACCGCGTCGGGCCGGGCGAGCAGCAGCGCGCCCTGGCCGAAGTAGTTGAGCGCGAGCGCCGGCATCGCCAGGCCAAACCATGCCAGCCGGATCGGCTTGCGGCCGAAATGCCCCATGTCCGCATAGAGCGCCTCGCCGCCCGTGACACATAGCACCACGGCCCCGAGCAGCACGAAGGTCAGGCCAGGGTTGCGCCACATGAAGCCGAGCGCGTGGTGCGGGCTGATCGCCCACAGGATCTCGGGGCGCCCGAGCACCTGCACCGCACCAGCCGCACCGATCACGATGAACCAGACCACCATGATCGGGCCGAACAGCCGGCCTATGCCAGCAGTGCCGTGCTTCTGGACCGCGAACAGCGCGAGCAGGACCAGCAGGGTCAGAGGGATCACCGCCTTGGTGAAGGCGGGTGAGACGATCTCTAGCCCCTCCACGGCGGACAGCACCGAGATCGCCGGCGTGATCACGCCGTCGCCGTAGAACAGTCCGGCACCGAAGACGCCGAGCAGGAGCAGGAGGTTGCGTAGACGCGGGCTGTTGCTGACCGCCTCCATGGCCAGCGCGAGCAATGCCACCAGGCCGCCCTCGCCATGGTTGTCGGCGCGCATCACGAGCGTCACGTACTTGAGCGTGACGACCAGCGTCAGCGTCCAGAAGAACATGGACATGACGCCGTAGACGTTGGCTGTGGTCGGCTCGAGGTGGCCGGAGCTGAACACTTCCTTGACGGAGTAGAGCACGCTGGTGCCGATGTCGCCGTAGACGACGCCTATGGCTCCCAGGGTCAGGGTTCCCAGCGAAGATTTGGATGCAGACACAAGTCAGTACGGTCGCATTGACGGCCGCTGCGTGGTTGAAATGTCCGGATTGTGCGGCGCTTCGACTGCTCCGTTCGGCCGCACGGTGCCTGCTGGCGGCGGGCACTTATGCTTTCCTTATGCGTGCGGTGACATACTGCAAGCTGAGTTTTCCTGCACTGGGGGTTGCCCTTCCCGGGCGATCACCCGGCGCAAGGTTTCCGGCACAACTGATTCCAGCCCTTGTCTTGTCCTCGATCCTAGACCTGCATCCCGTGCGCTGGGCGCTGGTCCTGCTGCTGCTCGCGGCGGCGACCGCGTTCGGCCTGCTGATCGATTCCTATGTCTCGCTGACCAGCCAGGCCATGCTCTACGTGCTGGTGGTGGAGATCGCTTCCTACCGTCTGGGGCGGTTGGAGGCAGCGATCTGCGCGGTCGGTGCTGTCGCGGCGCTGAATTTCTTCTTCGTGCCGCCGCGCTGGACCTTCGCGGTCGACCAGCGCGAGCACCTGATCGTGCTCGCGGTCATGCTGTTTGTCGCTTTCATGACCAGCCGCCTGGCCGCCGGCCTGCAGCGCGAAGCCCGCGCGGCGCGCCTGAGCGAAGGCCGAGCGCGGCAGCTGCAGGAGCTCGCGACGCGCCTGTCGGCCGCCGGCACCGTGCAGGAGATCCGTACCATCGGGCAGGCGGCGTTGCAGGCCGCATTCGGCGCTGGCGCCGTTCTGACGCTCGCGGATGAGGGCAATCGCGTGCCGGATGCTGCGCAGGGCATCTGCCTGCCGCTGGGCGAGCAGGGCAGGGTGTTCGGCATGGCCGAAATTCCGGCCGCTGCCGTACCAGACCAGGAGGGGCTTGAGCATGGCCGCACGCTGGCGGCGCTGCTGGCGCAGGCACTCTGGCGGCTCGAGCTCGACGAGGCCGTGCTTGCTGCCCGCAGCGAGGCGCAGCGCCACGAACTGCTCAACACCTTCCTGGCATCGATCTCGCATGACCTGCGCACGCCGCTCGCGACCATTCTCGGGGCATCGTCCTCGCTGCAGACGCAGCGCGACCTGCTGTCGCCCGCGCAGCAGTCGCGCATGCTCGGGAGCATCGCGACCGAGGCGCGCTACCTGACCGTTCTGACCGAGAACACGCTGCAGCTCGCTCGCCTGTCAGACCCAGTCGTCGAGCTCCACCGGGACTGGGAGTCGGTCGAGGAGATTGTCGGCGCCGTGCTGGCGCGCGTGCGGCCGCAGGACCCCGGGCGTCGCATACGCTCGGTGGTTCCGGCCGGGCTGCCGCTGCTACGCGTCGATCCGGTGCTGCTCGGCCAGTTGCTGGTCAACCTGCTGGACAACGCGCTGAAGTACAGCGAGGGCTGCATCGAGATCCAGGCCTTGCTCGAGCCGGGACGGATCGATCTCTGCGTGTCGGACCGCGGTCCCGGCATTCCCGTGGCGCAGCGCGAATCCGTCTTCAGTCCCTACTCGCGCAACGACCGCTCGGGGCAGCGCGGCGCGGGTCTCGGCCTGGCGGTCTGCCGCGCGATCGCGATCGCGCACGGCGGCACGCTCGCCGTCGAGGACCGCGAGGGCTGCGGCTGCCGCTTTTGCCTGAGCCTGCCGATCGAGCCGCAGCAGCCATTGGCGGAGCAGCCATGACCCTGCGCGTGCTGGTGGTCGAGGACGACCGCGAGATCAGGACCTTCATGCAGTCCGCACTCGCCGTAGAGGGCTTCGACGTCGTGACGGCGGTCTCGCTTAGCGAGGCCGGCGCGATCCTGCGACACGATGCACCCGATCTGGTCCTGCTCGATCTCGGTCTGCCCGATGGCGATGGCGCCGACCTCGTGCGCGAGCTGCGCCAGCGCTCCAACCTGCCCGTCATCGTCGTCTCGGCGCGCGACCAGGAAGCTCAGAAGATCAGGCTGCTCGATGCGGGGGCGGACGACTACCTGACCAAGCCCTTCAGCATCGGCGAGCTGCTCGCGCGCCTGCGCGTCGCGCTGCGCCATCGCGGCACGGCGCTCGAGCCCGCCGTCACGCGGCACGAGCTCGATGACCTGTGCATCGATCTTGCCGCGCGCATGGTGTTGCGCGACGGCGAGCCGGTGCATCTCACGCCAACCGAGTTCAAGCTGCTCGCGCGACTGGTGCGCAGCGCAGGCCGGGTCGTGACTCACCGACAGCTGCTGGCCGATGTCTGGGGTGAGGCCTTCGGCGGCCACACGCATTACCTGCGCCTCTACATGGGCCAGCTGCGGGCCAAGATCGAGCACGACCCGGCCGAGCCCAGACACCTGCTGACGGAGGTCGGCGTGGGTTATCGCCTGGCAGTGGTCTGAGCGGAACTCCCGGCCGGATGCTAGGATATTCATCAGCCGTCTTCCGCCGCCGCCTGCCAGAAACAGGGCTATGCGGGAGACTGGTCCAGGACCATTGCAGCCACCTACCAGCAGGAGAACTCATGGGCGCAGAGCAAGACAGCAGGGAAGCCGCAGCGCAAGCTGCCGCTCGGCTCTGGCCCGTCCGCAGGGCTGAACAGAGCAGCAAGGGCGCCTGATGCTCTGGCAGGCGCTCGCCTCGGTCCGCGACTTGGGCCGTCTGCACGACATCGCCTCGGTCCTGATCCGCTACGGCTTCGGCGACCTGGTCCAGCGCTTCGGGCTGGCCAACGCGCTCGAGGATGCCGGCCGCGCGCTGCACTGGCGCGACAGCCATGAGCTGATCCATCTGACGCCGCCGCAGCGGCTGCGGCGCGTGCTCGAGGAGCTCGGGCCGACCTTCGTCAAGCTGGGCCAGGTGCTGGCGACCCGGGTCGATCTGTTCGAGCCCGAGTGGATCGCCGAGTTCAGCCAGCTGCAGGACAGCGCGCCGCCTGTGCCCTACGAGCTGCTGCTGCCGCAGCTGGTCGAGGACCTCGGCGGCCCGCCCGAGCAGGTGTTTGCGGCCTTCGATCCCGTGCCGCTGGCGGCAGCCTCGGTCGCGCAGGTGCACCGGGCCCGCTTGCACGACGGCACCGAAGTGGTGGTCAAGGTGCGCCGTCCCGGCATCCGGCCGGTGATCGAGGCCGACCTGCGCTGGCTGCTGCGGCTGGCGCAGCTGGCCGAGTCCGAGAGCCCCGAGCTGCGCACCTTCAGCCCGCAACAGGTGGTGCAGCAGTTCGGCAAGTCGCTGCGCAACGAGCTCGATTTCGCAGTCGAATGCCGCAACGCGACCCGGATCGCAAGCCAGTTCGAGGGCTATGCCGATACCGACGCGGTCCAGCCCCGTCCCGGCGGTGGCGAGCTGCTGCAGGCCGCGCCGCTGATCGTGGTGCCGCGCGTGCACTGGCAATGGAGCGGCGAGCGGGTCTGCGTGCAGGACTACATCGTCGGCATACCGGGGCGCAAGCTGGCCGAGGTCGATGCCGCCGGACTGGACCGCAAGGTGCTGGCGCGCCGGGGCGCGCACGCGGTGCTCAAGATGATCGTGCAGGACGGCTTCTTCCATGCCGATCCGCACCCTGGCAACGTGTTCTACCTGCCGGGCAACCGGATCGCCTTCATCGATTTCGGCATGGTCGGGCGTCTGTCCGAGCAGCGGCGCGAGCAGCTGATGGACCTGCTGCTGGGCCTGGTGCAGCAGGAACCGGCCCGCGTTGCCGACGTGCTGACCGACTGGAGCGGCGACGGCGCGGTCGATCACGAGGCGCTGGTGGCCGAGATCGAGGCCTTCGTCGAGCAATACCGCGGCTTGCCGCTGCGCCAGCTCAAGCTGGCGGCGCTGCTGTCGGATGTGGTCGCCATCCTGCGCCACCACCGCGTCGCGCTGCCGGCCGACCTGAGCCTGCTGGTCAAGGCCTTCGTCACGCTCGAGGGCATGGGGCGCGAGCTCGACCCCGATTTCGACATGGCCGGCGAGGCGCTGCCGCTGTTGCGTCAGCTGCTGCGCGAACGCTATCAGCCTGCAGCCCTGCTCGGTCGCGGCTGGCGCAGCATCAGCGAGCTGCTCGGCCTGCTGGCCGGACTGCCGCAGGACCTGTCGCGCCTGCTGCGCGCGGCGCGCAAGGGCCGGCTCGACATCCACATCGACGTGCTCGACCTGCGTCGGATCGGCAACCAGCTCGACCGCGCGGCGAACCGTCTCGTGGTCGGGATCGTGATCGCGGCGCTGATCATCGGCTCGTCGATCGTCATGACGGTGCCGGGCGGCCCGAGCTGGCTCGGTCTGCCGGCTTTCGGCCTGCTCGGTTTCCTGGGCGCCGGGCTCGGCAGCATCTGGCTGCTGCTGTCGATCTGGGCCAGCAACCGGCGGGATCGGGATGATGGGTGAGCGCTGGTGACGGTACGCCGCAGCGCTCATATCAAGTGAGCCCCGATTGGCAGAAAAATCTTCAGCATCGAGGAAAAATCTTCAGATGTGGATCCTCTGAGGATTTTTGCTTCAGAAATGGCCAACGACGAGACTTTATCTTCAGACTTTTCGTACTATGCGATTATTCGATAATATCACCTTGTTCAGGCTATAATTATCTATTACTCGGTTCGGCCAGAGGCTAAATGACTTTCTGGGAGGTTGTCTTGCCAGGCCGCATAAGTAATTGATGTACCCGAAAGACGCCAACTTGTCCGACCATTGTCAGGGCGGCCTAGTACAGTGGCTGATGCGGCGCTCGGACTATTGAATGCCCAGTCCTTGGTAAACACCAAGCATGAACCGTCATCGGATGGTTTTAATGAGCCGGCTTCAAGCAAGCTCTCACGTAGTTGCATGTAAGCATGGGGCTGAGCTGTCCAATCGCGCTTGGCTTGCGACCCAGCAAGTACAGTAAACGAGTCGCCATACTCCCGCGCCTTGGCGTTCAGTCCATGTTTTGCGCTTTCCAGTTCAAAAAATGCATCACCGCTGGCCTGCTGGGTTTCAGCTAATTTGGCTTCCGCTAGTTCGGCTCTGCTCTTGCGGTCTTGCAAGCACCAATGCGTTTCCAGGACTTTGATCATCCTCTCCTGGCGCTGTTGCATGACAGACTCGGTCCAGTCGTTGTGCGTCAGCACCTCGGTGGTCAGCGCAAAGGCACAGATTCCGCCTTTGGTGAAGTAGGCATTTTTTTTCTTTTCGAATTCGTAGTTGCTAGCAGCGCTGTTTTTCTTGCGACTGAGCAAGGTCAGGTTGCCTAGGCGATGTACCCAATGTTCATGCTTGAGCGGGTCAGGCACCCAAGTTAGCCACTGGCTGTTCGGGGCTGGTTGTTGCGGCAGGATGTGTTCGACTGAGACGACACCATTTTGATAGCTGGCGGTTCCGTCAGACATCAGATGGTCGAGACGCAGCATCAGTGTGGCCACAGCCCGCGGGGAGTGGGTTTCATATAGAGGGCCGTTCAGTGCAGAATAAGTTTCGTACTGCTCAAGCGGCGTCAGATGCAACGGTGATTGGGAAGCATTCAGATGCTGCGCTTTTTCAATCGCGCTGGTCAAGGCCGAGAAGCGTTCGATGCGCTCATTGATGCCGCATTTTCTGGAAAGCATCGAGTAGGCCAGTCGTTCCATGCCACGGAAAAATTCTAGCATAGCAACGGGTTGATTATGATTGCGGACAAAGAACGTCAGTGCGGGCGGCACCCAGTCCTTAAAGTCCAAGCGATTGAGCCAGTGTAGATGCGTATTTATCTGTTCAGCATGTTTTTGGCTGGAGTAGTCAGCATTACTGATTTCGCTGAAAGCCTGAGCCATGGGAAGCAGCACCTCTTCTACAAAGGCTTGGGGGTAGGCAGCAGGTGCAACGTGCTCCTTGAATTCCTTGAGCAAGGTACCCTGCGGTTTGGCCTTTCGGTACACCATTCGGATATGACTGAATAGCTCGCCGAATTCATCCCGTCCCAAGTCTTCCTCTTCGTCCTCCCATTTTTTGGTGTATGTGTCGCGCAAGTTCGGTGCAATGCCTCCTATGACTTCGGCTTTGAGTATGTCGGTTGCAGTCAGATCAAGGCCGCGGCTGTTGAGGACACCGAAGATGCGATAGGCTGAATCGAGGTCGGGGGTGGCTACAGTCACCAGATAACAGCGGGTAATGATGAATTGCACCAGCCGGATCAGTTCTGCCTGCGACAATTTGGCCAGGCCCGTCATGAATACCTGGGCATTGATCAGAATTCTGGCTTGGGCATCGGGTAACTGGCTGTTGAGCCCGAGTAGTTTCGCCATGCCATCTTCGTGTTGAACATATTGGCGGAAGAAATCTCTGTCCCGTTCCCGTAATGAGAGCCTGTAGCGTGCCTGGGTAGCCGAGACTATGTCTCCATGCTCGTAAATTCGCTTGGTCACTCCGGTTTGAACGACACCATCTTGCACGGATGCGCGAATAGCCGACAGAAGCAAAGTCAGGGTAGTCAATCGTTGCTGGCCATCAACCACGGTTGCCTCGGGCTTTGCTTCAGCCTTGATGAGCACGATACTGCCCAAGAAGTAGGGAGCTGCCTCGCTCAGTTGATCCGGCGCGGTGGTCATGGCTGCCAACAAGTCATCCAGCAATTCTTGTGCTTGGTCTTTGCCCCAAGAGTAGGGGCGCTGGTAGCCGGGAATCGTGAAAACATAGTCGTCGCTGAAGATTTTTGCGAGCGACTGTTCTTTAGCCGTAAGTGTGTGTGTCAATTCAATCTCCCTGGTTTTGCCGTAGTCCGACTGCCTGTCAGCGCCGCCCAGCAACTTGGTGCGGACCCGATGAAGGCGTTTGTTGCTTCATGAGTCCCGCTGGGCATGTTTTCGATTCTGTTCTGACTAGTATGCCAGTGCGTGTGTGGGCTTCCAGAGCCTCAATAGTAGGGTTGCGCCCGCAAATTCTCTGGCTTGTGCCGCGGCTGGAAGACAATCTGTGTCATGACCACGATCACGAACATTGACGACCTGCGCCGTCTCGCCCGCCAACGGGTGCCGCGCATGTTCTACGACTACGCTGATTCCGGCAGCTGGACCGAGAGCACCTACCGCGCCAACGAGGCCGATTTCCAGACCATCAAGTTCCGCCAGCGCGTGGCGATCAACATGGAAGGGCGCAGCACGCGCAGCACGATGGTCGGCCAGGAGGTCGCCATGCCGGTGGCGCTGGCGCCGACCGGCCTGACCGGCATGCAGCATGCCGACGGCGAGATCCTGGCCGCGCGCGCGGCGCGCAAGTTCGGCGTGCCGTTCACGCTCTCGACCATGAGCATCTGCTCGATCGAGGACGTGGCCGAGCAGGCGGGACCGGGCTTCTGGTTCCAGCTCTACGTGATGCGCGACCGCGCCTTCATCGAGCGCCTGATCGCGCGTGCCAAGGCCGCCGACTGCAGCGCGCTGGTGCTGACGCTGGACCTGCAGATCCTGGGCCAGCGCCACAAGGACATCAAGAACGGCCTGTCGACGCCGCCGCGGCTCACGCTGACCAATCTGCTCGACATCGCGACCAAGCCGCGCTGGGCGCTCGGCATGCTGGGCACCAAGCGGCGCCAGTTCGGCAACATCGTCGGCCATGTCAGCGGGGTGGAGGACATGGGTTCGCTGTCCGAATGGACCGCCAGCCAGTTCGATCCCACGCTCGACTGGGACGCGGTACGCTGGATTCGCAGCCTCTGGGACGGCAAGCTGATCCTCAAGGGCATCCTCGACCCCGAGGACGCCCGGCTCGCGCTCGACGTCGGTGCCGACGCGCTGATCGTGAGCAACCATGGCGGCCGGCAGCTTGACGGCGCCGAGTCCAGCATCCGCGCCTTGCCGGCGATCGTCGATGCCGTGCGGGACCGGATCGAGGTCCATCTGGATGGCGGCGTGCGCAGCGGCCAGGACCTGCTGCGCGCGCGGGCGCTCGGCGCGCGCGGTTGCTACATCGGCCGGCCCTTCCTGTACGGACTGGGCGCCCTGGGCGAGGCCGGCGTGACCCGCTGCCTCGAGATCCTGCACAAGGAGCTCGATGTCACGATGGCGCTGTGCGGCCAGACCCGGATCGACAGCGTCGGCCGCGACATCCTGCTGCCGGGCAGCTATCCCGGTTCGCCTTGATCCTCGATTCCTGCCGCCGCCGGTTTTTCACCCCTTCCTTGCACGAGGCCCGCATGAGATTCCCTGTCCTGTCCCAGTCCTTGTCCCGCCTGGCCGGCGCCTGCCTGTTCGCTGTCGCCCTGCTGCAGCCGGCGGCCGCGCAGACCGATGCCGCGCCGATCAAGCTGCTGGTCGGATTTCCGGCCGGCGGCGGCACCGACGCCATCGCCCGCCATCTGGCCCATGGCCTGCAGCAGGAGCTCGGCCGCAGCGTGCTGGTCGAGAACAAGCCGGGCGCCGGCGGCCAGATCGCCGCCCAGGCCCTGAAGGCGGCGCGCCCGGACGGCAACACCCTGTTCGTCTCGAACAGCCACACCGTGGCCATGATTCCGCTGACGCTGCAGAACCCGGGCTTCGATCCGGAGCGGGACTTCGCTCCGGTCGGCCTGGTCGCGATCAACCCGGACCTGATGGCCGTCAGCACCGCGCTGCTCGGCACCAAGGGCAGCGGCCTGCGCGTGCTGGCGCAATGGGCCAAGGCCAATCCGGACAAGGCCAATATCGGCGTGCCGGCGCCGGCCAGCGCGCCGGATTTCGCGGTCGGCATCGTCGGCCGCGCGCTTGGCACCGATTTCGTCTCGGCGCCCTATCGGGGCGACGCGCCGATCGTGCAGGATCTGGTGGCGGGCCAGATTGCCGCCGGCATCGGCTCGGTGGCCGTCATGCTGCCGCAGGCCCAGGCCGGCAAGCTGCGCATCGTCGCGGTCAACGGCACGCACCGCCTGCCGCAGCTGCCCGATGTGCCGACCTATGCCGAGCAGGGCATCAAGGGCTACGAGGAAGTCATCTTCACCGCGGTCTTCGCGCCCGCTGGCCTGCCGCCCGCGCTGCTGCAGCGCTACAACCGCGCGATCACCAAGGTCGTCAAGTCGGCCGAGTTCAGCGACAAGATGGGTGCGCTTGGCGTCATCCCGGCTTCCAGCACGCCGGCGCAGCTCGGCGCGCGCCTGCAGACCACCCGTGCCACCTGGAGCCAGATGGTGCAGAACGCCGGCTACCAGCCGCGCTGATACGCACGGCTCGGGTGGTCGTGGCGCTGGGCCAGCCCGGCGCTCAGCGCCGCGCGGCGTGCCTGAGCGCGAAGTCGGCGATAGCCCCGATGTCGGCCAGCTCCAGCTGCTCCAGCCCCTGCGGCAGGCCATCCGGCAGCGGGCCATCGCTGGCTATGCCGATGATGCCGGGCCAGTCGCCGGCCAGCGGCTCGCGGCCATGCTCGGCGCGCCAGACCTCGAGCTTGGGAAAGGCGCCGCCCTTGAAGCCCTCGACCAGCACCAGGTCGCAGGCCTGCATATGGCCGAGCAGCTCGTCGAGTTCCGGCTCCGGGGCGCCGCGCAGCTCATGCATCAGTGCCCAGCGCTGGCGGCCGAGCAGCAGCACCTCGTGGCAGCCGGCCTCGCGCAGCCGGTAGGAGTCCTTGCCGGGCCGGTCGATCTCGATGTCCTTGTGGCTGTGCTTGATCAGCGAGACCGTCAGGCCGCGCGCGCGCAACTCGGGCAGCAGGCGCTCGAGCAATGTGGTCTTGCCCATGCCGGAATGGCCGGCGATGCCGAAGACCCGGGTCCGGTCGGAGGCTTGCGATGTCATGCGGGGTCCTGTTTCGTCCTGTGCGGTCGCGTCGCTATCAGCCGCCCATGCCCAGGCCCTGGCGCAGGCCGATCAGCACCGCCATGCCGAGCACGAACGGCAGCCAGGGCTTGCGCGTGCGCAGCGCCACCATGACCACGACGATGCCGGCCAGCAGCTTGGGGTTGAAGGGCTGCAGCTGGCCCTGCACCAGCAGCAAGTCGGGCGCGACCAGTGCCGCCAGCGCGGCGGCCGGGGCATAGCGCAGCGCGCGCTGCAGCGTGGGCGGCAGCCGGCCTTTTTCTCCGGCCATGATGAAGCTGCCGCGCGTCAGGAAGGTGGTCGCCGACAGCAGCGCGAAGGCGAGCCAGAGCCAGAATCCCTCGATCATTTTTGTTCTCCTCGGGTTTGCCAGTGTTCGGCTGCGAAGCCGACTGCGATGCCGATCGCGATCGCCGCGAACAGACCCAGCCGCAGCGGCAGTCCACGCAGCAGCACGGCCGATAGGCCGCCTGCGAGCGCGGCCAGCAGCATCGGACGGGTGCGTGCCATCGGCACCAGCATCACCATCAGCGCGATCGTCGCCATGAACTCGAGCGACCAGTTGCGCGGCAGGATCTCGGCGCCGAAGACCCCGATCAGCACGCCCGCCTGCCACAGCAGCCAGCCGTACAGCGCCGGTGCCAGGAAATAGCCCCAGCGCCATTGCGGGTCCTGCGTCGTCAGCAGGCGTGGCGACAGCAGCGTGAAGGCGCTGTCCGTCAGCAGGTAGCTGCTACCCAGGCGCTGGGCCCAGGGCCGGTCGTGGAAGGCGGGCGCCACGCTGGCGCTGAAGATCAGGAAGCGCAGGTTCAGCACCAGTCCGGTCAGGAAGATCAGCCACAGCGGCGCGCCCGAGGCGATCAGCGGCAGCGCGCCGAGCTGGGCGGTGGCGGCGAACACCAGCAGGCTCATGCCCATCGACTCGAGCTCGCTCAGTCCGGTCGAGCGCATGGCCAGCCCGGTCACGATGGCCCAGGGCAGGGTCCCGACCGAGAACGGCAGCACGGTGCGCAGGCCCTCGCGGGCACCTGATCGAAAAGCGGGGTCCATCAGCGACGATCCAAAAAATACCGAGTCTACGGCCTGTCGTCGCTGCGGGTGCTGCGCTGGGACAAGCCTGTGGCCGGCGGCGGGCTGTTGCAGCCCAGTCGCCTGGCCAGCCGGGCCAGGTTGGCCCGGTCCAGCTGCAGTTCCCGGGCCGCGGCAGCCCAGTTGTGCTGATGGCGCAGCAGGCATTGCTCGATCAGGCGCCGCTCGAACGCTTCGACCGTCTGGCGCAGTCCGAGCGTCGGGACGGCTGGCTTGGCGACCGCCGCCGGTGCGCCGAGCGAGGTTGAATCGTCATCCCAGGGCCTGGACATCGGGTCGGGGCTGGGCAGGCCGAGGTCCTGCGCGCTCAGGCTCAGGATGCGCGGCCTCGGACTCTGGCGCCCGAGCGCCTTGAGCACGCTGCGCCCGATCAGGTGTTCGAGCTCGCGCACATTGCCCGGCCACTCATAGGCCAGCAGGGCCTCCTGCGCGTCGGGCTCCAGCCGCAGGCTCGAGATGCCGAGGCGGCAGCGGTTTTCCTCCAGGAAGAAGCCGCTCAGCAGCAGCACGTCGCGGCCGCGTTCGCGCAAGGGCGGCACGGGCAGCGGGTAGACGCTGAGCCGGTGGTAGATGTCGGCCCGCATCCGGCCGGCCCGCACCTCGCTGGCCAGGTCGCGGTTGGTCGCGACGACCAGGCGTACATCGACCCGGTGCTCCCGGTCGGAGCCGAGCCGCTGCAGCTGCCCGCTTTGCAGCACACGCAGCAGCTTGGCCTGCACCGCCAGCGACAGCTCGCCGACCTCGTCGAGAAACAGGGTGCCGCCATCGGCCAGCTCGAACTTGCCCTCGCGCCCGCTGACCGCGCCGGTGAAGGCGCCGCGCACATGGCCGAACAGTTCGCTCTCGACCAGCGTCTCGGGCAGGGCGGCGCAGTTCAGGCTCACGAAGGCCTGGTCGCGGCGGGCCGAGCGCTCGTGCAGGGCCTGCGCCACCAGCTCCTTGCCGACGCCGGTCTCGCCGGTGATCAGCACGGTCAGGTCGCTGGCGCCGACCAGGTCGAGCTCCTTGAGCATGCGCTTGAAGACCGGGCTTTGCCCCAGCAGCTGCCGGCTGGGCTGACTGGCCGCCCGCCGGTAGCGCTCGGCCTGCAGATGTTCGCTCTGGGCCCATTGCTCGAGCCGCTGGATGCGCGTCGCGGCGGCGACCGTGGCGGCGGCGAAGTTGCCAAAGGCGCCCAGGCTCTCGACCTGCGCGGGCGTGAAGCGGCCCGGCGTCAGCGCGTCCAGCGTCAGCAGGCCCCAGGGCTCGCCTTCCATCTGCAGCACCACCCCCATGCAGTCGTGCACTTCGAGCTGGCCCTGGCTGGCCTCGACCAGGCCGTCGTAGGGGTCGGGCAGCGGGCTGTCGGGCGGAAAACGGGTCGCCTGCCTGGCCTCGAGCAGCCGCTGGAAGCGTGGATGCTCGGCGACGCGAAAGCGCCGGCCCAGCGTGTCCGGGCTCAGACCGTCGATCGCCAGCGGCAGCAGGCAGTCGTTCTCGAGCCGCAGCAGCGCGACCGCATCGCAGGCGAACAGCCGCCGCACGGTGGCCAGCAAGTGGCGGTAGCGCTCGGACGCCGGCATCTTCTGCGGCAGGTTGGCGACCAGCGGGACGACGGCATTGAGCCAGGCGGATGGAGTCATTTTTACACCATATAAAGTCGTATTGACTCTAGCAAAGTTTGGGTCGATATGACTCGATCTGTGCCAAGTCATTGATCGGTATCGCTGCCGGGCCTGGCATGTGCATTGCGTTAAAGGGGCAGGGCCATCTGGCCTGACCGAACCCACCGATGAGGAGCCTCCACCATGTTGAACGACGCCCAGCGCGCCATTGTGAAATCGACCGTCCCGCTGCTTGAAACCGGCGGCGAGACCCTGACCCGGCATTTCTACCGCATCATGCTCGGCGAGTTCCCCGAGGTGCGGCCCCTGTTCAACCAGGCCCACCAGGCCAGCGGCGACCAGCCGCGTGCGCTCGCCAACAGCGTGCTGATGTATGCCAAGCATATCGACCGCCTCGAGGCGCTGGGCAATTTGCCGGCGCAGATCGTGCACAAGCATGTGTCGCTGCAGGTCAAGCCCGAGCATTACCCGATCGTCGGCGCCTGCCTGCTGCGCGCGATCCGCGAAGTGCTGGGGGCCGAGGTCGCCACCGATGCCGTGATCGACGCCTGGGGCGCGGCCTATCAGCAACTGGCCGACCTGCTGATCGGTGCCGAGGAGCAGACCTATGCCGCGCTCGAGGCCGCTCCGGGCGGCTGGCGTGGCGAGCGCGCCTTCCGCGTCACGCGCAAGGAGGCCGAGAGCAGCGTCATCACCTCGTTCTACCTGAGTCCGGTCGATGGCGGTCCGGTGATCGCCCACCAGCCGGGCCAGTACATCGGCCTGCGCCTGGTCCTCGACGGCCAGGAGCAGCGGCGCAACTATTCGCTCTCGTCGGCCGCCAATGGCAGCGAACTGCGCATCAGCGTCAAGCGCGAGCCCGGTGGCCGGGTGTCCCAGCACCTGCACGAGCAGGTCGTCCCGGGCGACATCCTGCAGCTGTTCCCGCCGGCGGGCAACTTCGTGCTGCGCGACGGCGACAAGCCGCTGGTGCTGATCAGCGGCGGGGTCGGCATCACCCCGACGCTGGCGATGCTGCAGGCGGCGCTCGAGACCGAACGCGCGGTCCACTTCATCCACTCCGCCCGCGACCGCGCCAGCCACGCCTTCCGCGACACCGTCGATGCGCTGGCCGCCCGTCATCCCCAGCTGCAGCGCTTCTATTGCTACGATCAGGCCGGCGCGGCCGACGAGGTCGATGCGGTCGGCCTGCTCGACTTGCAGCGGCTGGCCGACTGGCTGCCGGCCAGCCGCGATCTGGATGCCTATTTCCTCGGCCCCAAGCCCTTCATGGCGCTGGTCAAGCGCCATCTGAAGGCGCTCGGCGTGCCGGAGGCACAAACCCATTTCGAGTTCTTCGGTCCCGCTGCGGCCCTGAACTGAAAGCGGCCGGAGCCCTGCTGTCGTGAACCGGTTCCGGGACCGCTTGCGGGCCTGCTGTCCTGCGGCCCTGCCGATGGGGCAGCGGGAGTTCTGGCTCGGCAGCCTGGGCATCGGCCTGGGCTTGTGGCTGACCGGCTGGCTGAGCCAGCAGGCCTTGGGCGGCATGAACCCCTGGTTCATTGCCCCGATGGGGGCTTCGGCCGTCCTGCTGTTCCTGCTGCCCGCCAGTCCGCTGGCCCAGCCCTGGTCGATCCTGGGCGGCAATCTGGTCTCGGCGCTGATCGGTGTCAGCTGCGCACAGCTGCTCGGCCACGGCGTCGCGGTGGCCGCCCTGGCCGGCGCCCTGGCGGCTGCAGCCATGCTGGCATTGCGCTGCCTGCACCCGCCGGGTGGTGCGGTGGCACTGACCGCGGTGCTCGGCAGTCCGTCCATCCATCTGCTGGGCTATGGCTTCGCGTTCTGGCCGGTCGGCATCAATTCCGGCTTCATGCTGCTGGTGGCGCTGCTGTTCAACAACCTGAGCGGTCACCGCTATCCGCATCGCGGCGGTGCTGGCGGCCGCTCCCGTGGCACCCGTGATCCGGCGCCCAGCCTGCGCGGCAGCCTCAAGGAGGACCTCGATCTGGCCCTGGCCTCGTTCGGCGAACGGTTCGACATCGACCGCGACGACCTGGAGGAGATCGTGCTGCGCGCCAGCCTGCAGGCGCAGAACCGGCGCTGGGGCGACATGCGCTGCCAGGACCTGATGTCGCGCGACGTGATCCGGATCGGGCCGCAAGACAGCATCGACCTGGCCTGGAGCCGGCTGACCCGCCATCACATCAATGCCTTGCCGGTCACCGATGCACAAGGCCGGCTGCTCGGCATGCTGTCGCTGCACGATTTCGTCGTCGGGCAGACGACGGCTGACCCGAGGCGGCTGCCGCGACTGAGCACCGCCCGTCGCGTCGAGGACATCATGAGCACCCGGGTCGTGAGCGCCAGTCCGCGCCAGCCGATTCCCGAACTCGCGCGGGCGTTCGCAGATGGCGGGCTGCATCACATGCCGGTGCTCGACGAGCAGCAGCGCGTGGTCGGCATGGTGACGCCCTCGGATCTGCTGGCGGTGCTGTTCCAGGCCCAGCCCTAGCCGCTGGCCCGCGTCCTGGCCTGGATTGGGTTTTAGCCCAGCGAAGCGCTCGCCAGTCGCAGCGCGAAGCCGATGAACAGCGCGCCCATCGCCCCCATCCCGCCTGCCGCCAGGCGCTGGTGGCGGCCGAAGCGTTCGGCCAGTCGTGCGCCGCCGAAGATCAGTGCGCTCAGGTAGAGCGCGCTGCAGGCCTGCACGATCAGTCCGAGCAGCAGGAAGGACAGCGCCGGGTAGGCGTAGCCCGGATCGACGAACTGGATGAAGAAGGAGACGAAGAACAGGATCGCCTTCGGGTTCATCAGGCTGATCAGGAACGCGGTCCGGAACGGACGGCCCGGGTTCCGCTCCAGTTTTGCGTCCGTTGGTCTTGCCGTGGCGGCCTGCGCCGGCAGCGCGGTCCATTGGCGCCAGGCCGCGCGCACCAGTCCGAGGCCGAGCCAGGCCAGGTAGGCCGCGCCAATGTACTTGACCGCCATGAAGGCCAGCGGCGTGCTGCGCAGCAGCGAGGCCGCGCCAGCCGTCGACAGCAGCATCAGCACCAGGTCGCCGGCAAAGATGCCGGCCGCCCCCCGGTAGCCGGTCGCCACGCCATGGCGCGAGGCCAGCGCCATCACGTAGAGCGAGTTCGGGCCCGGCAGCAGCACGATGAAGACAGTGCCGAGAATGAAGGTCGCGAGGTCGGTGATGCCGTAGGCCATGGCTTGCGTCTGGGGGGAGGTGATCCACCCTATTGTGCATAGGCTTGACCAGCGCCCTGGCCTGGCAATGGCGGTCCGGCTAGCCCAGCTGGTCGAGATCGGGGTTGAACACCACTTCCCAGAGGTGGCCGTCGGGGTCCTGGAAGCAGCCGGCATAGCCGCCCCAGAAGGTGGGTTGCGCCGGCTTGACGAGGCACGCCCCGGCCTTGAGCGCCAGTGCCATCACGCTATCCACCTCCGGTTCGGACGCGACGTTGTGTCCGAGCAGCAGTTCGGTCGCGGCCGGCGGGCCGGGCGGCAGGCCGGTGTCGGCCGCCAGGCTGGCGCGCGGCCAGAGCGCGAGCCGCAGACCGCCTTCGAGCCGGAAGAAGGCCACAGCGCCATTCGGCAGCTCCGCGCCGACAATGCCCTGGGTCGGCCAGCCCAGTCCGTCGCGGTAGAACGCGACGGCGCGGTCGAGATCATCGACCGCGAGCGTGAGAACGGTCAGGCGCGGCTGCATGCCAGCCATTCTAGGCGCGGACTGTTCCACGTGGAACAGTCCGGCCGCTCACCACTCCAGGCCGTCGGTGGCGTAGTCGGTCGGCTTGCTCTCGAAGAAGTTGCTGCGCGTGCCGTTGGGCTTGCTGAAGTCGTCGAACCAGGGCACGGCGTTGACCACGCCCGGATAGATCACGCCCAGGTTCAGCGCCATCGCGCGCTTGTTGGCCAGGCCCTTGACGAAGTTCTCCACCACCTCGTCGGTCAGGCCCAGGATGCCGCCCTGGATGATGTACTGGCCCCAGCTGACCTCGAGCTCGACCGCGTCCTTGATCAGCTGGATCGCATCGTGGCGGAATTGCTCGTCGTAGAGCTCGGGGTTCTCGGCCTGGAAGGCGTGGTGCAGGTTGGTGAACAGGTCGAGATGGGTCTCGCCCTCGTCGCGGTTGATGTACTTGATCATGTCCGCGCTGCCCAGCATCTTGCCGTTGCGTGCCAGCGTGTAGAACACCAGGAAGGCCGAGTAGAAGTAGATGCCTTCCAGGATCACGTTGCCGACGATGGCGCGCGCGAAGTTGGCCGGCGTCGGGTCGTCCTTCAGCACCGACGAGGAACGCATGATGAATTCGTTCTTCCTGGCCAGCATGCCGTCATGCTCGAACATCATGTAGACCGATTCCGGATCGAGCGAAACCGCCTCGATCAGGAACTGGTAGCTGCGCACATGCACGCCTTCCTCCGACGCCTGGCGCGCGATTGCCAGGCTGACCTCGGGCGCCGTGATGTGCTGGCCGATGTTGTGGATCAGGTTGTTGAACTGGATGCCGTCCAGGTTCGACACGAAGGCCAGCGCCTTGTCATAGGCATTGCGCTCGCGCGCGTTGAGCGCGCCGCTGCGGTAGGTCTCGCGGTCGGCCACCAGCGGGATCGACTTCGGGAACCAGGTGTTGGCTTCCATGCGGTCGTAGATCTCGGTCGCCCACTTATATTTTGTCCGCGACATGTTCATGAGCTGGTCCTGCGGCCCGAAGGCGATGCGGCGCTCGTTGGTGATGCGGGTCGTGTTGTTCAGGGTCGAGCTCATTGGCAGGCCTCGCAGTTCGGGTTGTCGATCGAGCAGAAATTGGTCGGCAGTTCGGTATCCGCCACATCGCCTGCCGGCAGCGCGGCATTGGCCAGCGCCGGCTTGGCGACTTCCTTGGTCTTGGTCTGGCCGCGCAGGTAATAGGTGGTCTTGAGGCCGAGCTTCCAGGCGCTCAGATAGATCTCGGCCAGCTCGCGGCCCTTGGTGCCCTGCTTGACGAAGATGTTGACGCTCTGCGACTGGTCGATCCATTTCTGGCGCGCGGCGGCGCTCTGCAGGATCCAGCCCGGATCGATCTCCCACACCGTCTTGAGCAGGTCCGGGCGGCCGTACTTGACGCAGGGATCGACCACCTTGAACTGGCCGCTCATGTTCTTCTCCGAGCGCTCGATCTCGAAGATCGGCTCGATGCAGGGCGTGGTGCCGGTGATGATCGAGATCGTCGCGGTCGGCGCGATCGCCATCACGTTGCTGTTGCGCATGCCCTGGGCCTGGACCTGGGCCCGCAGCGCCGTCCAGGCCGCTGCGCCGAGGCTGGTCTCGTGGCGGCGCGCGGTGTCGATCGGCAGCAGGCCCCGGCTCCACTTGGAGCCCGGGAAGGTCTCGTAGGCGCCGCGCTCCTGCGCCAGTGCGCTCGAGGCCTGGATCGCGTGGAAGCTGATCAGCTCCATGGCCCGGTCCGAGAACGCCACGCCGGCGGCGCTCGCGAAATCGATGCCGCAGGCCACCTTGGCCTCGGTCTCCCCCATCAGGCCCAGGCCGACCGGGCGATGGCGCAGGTTCGAATTGCGCGCGCGGTCCGACGGGTAGAAGTTCAGGTCGATCACGTTGTCGAGCATGCGCAGCGCGGTCTTGACCGTGCGTGCGATCTTGTCGCCATCGAGCTGGCCGTCACGCACATGGCGCGCCAGGTTGACCGAGCCCAGGTTGCAGACCGCGGTCTCGGTGTCGCTGGTGTTGAGCGTGATCTCGGTGCAGAGATTCGAGCTGTGCACGACGCCGACATGGTCCTGCGGCGAGCGGCGGTTGCACTCGTCCTTGAAGGTGATCCAGGGATGGCCGGTCTCGAACAGGTTGGTCAGGATGCGCTTCCAGACCTCGACCGCCGGGCGCTGCTTGTAGGCCTTGCCTTCGCGCTCGAGCTGCTCGTAGCGGGCCTTGAAGGCGTTGCCGTAGAGCTCGTGCAGCTCGGGGAAGCGCTCGGGCTGGAACTCGCTCCAGATGCCGTTGCTCTCGACCCGCTCCATGAACAGGTCGGCGATCCAGGCCGCCGGGAAGATGTCGTGCGCGCGCAGGCGATCGTCGCCGAACTCTTTCTTGATCTCGCAGTAGTCCCAGAAATCCGGATGCCAGACCTCGAGGTAGGGCGCGAAGCTGCCCTTGCGCCGGCCGCCCTGGTTCACGCCGACCGCGGTGTCGTTGTAGATCTTCAGGTAGGGGATGACGCCCGAGCTCTTGCCGTTGGTCGACTGGATATGCGAGCCGGCCGCGCGCACACGGGTCCAGTCGGTGCCGATGCCGCCAGCGTACTTGCTCAGCCGGGCCGACTCCTCGATGGTGCCGAAGATCGAGGCGAAGCGGTGCTCGCCGGCATCGATGTCGGCGCTGATCTGGTCATTGACGCTGTTGAGGTAGCAGCTCGACAGCTGCGAGTGGACGGTGCCCGAGTTGAACAGCGTTGGCGTCGAAGCCATGTAGTCGAAGCTCGACAGCAGGTCGTAGAACTCGATCGCACGCGCGGTCGGCTGGTCCTCCTGCAGCGAAACGCCCATCGCCACCCGCATGAAGAAATGCTGCGGCAGCTCGATCAGCTGCTGCTGCACGTCGCGCATCAGGTAGCGGTCGACCAGGTTCTGCAGTCCGTAGTAGTCGAACTGGTAGTCGCGCTCGGGCTTGATCGCGGCATCGAGCGCGGCCAGGTCGAAGGCCTCGCCCATGCGCGCGGTGTAGCGACCGGCCGCGACACCGCGGGCGATCGTTTCGGCCAGTGCCGGATAGCGCGCCGAGCCGGTCGCGATCTTCATGGTCTCGGCCAGCAGATAGCGCGCCGCGACGAAGGTGAAGTCCGGGTTGTCGGTCGAGATCAGGCCGGCGGCAGCCTTGTTCTGCGCCTGGAAGATCTCGCGCGTCTGCATGCCATCGTAGACCAGCAGCTTGATCTGGCTGCGCAACAGGCCCAGGTCGACATTGAGGCCCTGGGTGGCAAATTCGTTGAGTCGCTCGATTTTGGCGAAGTCGAAGGCTTCGCGCGAGCCGTCGCGCTTGATGACGTCCATGGAGGTGATGCAGGAAAAATGGAGGGACAGTCCGCCCGCCGGCAGCAGCCGGGGCGGTCGGTCGGGAATGGCGATAGGCGGTCGGCTAGGGGGCCGTCCGCCTGGGGGGCACGCCGACGGCCTTCAGGGCCAGTGCGACAGCGGGCCGCCCGGACGCTGGTCCGGGCAGGCGGTGGTGAGCAAAGACATGCATTCGAATCCTCCCGTCGAATGGTTCCGGAAACGGCACCAGGCGGAGGATGAAAAAAAGCCGCCAGCCTGGCTTCTGCCAGGGCGCTGCGGCCGCTTTTTCCCGTCACCCCGGGGAATGGTGCTGGCTGTTTTTCGGGCCGATATTCTGGCTTGCCTTCATCCTTCTCCGCGCCTTCCCATGCTTGCGCACAGTGGCAACAGGCGGAGTCGTCAGGCTTACAGCAGCGGGGGCTGCGCCGGAATGGCTGCTTGCAGCAGCGGCACCGACTTCCCGTTTAACGTCGCCCGGCCAACCGAGCGAGCGCACCCGAAGGCGGAATCATACCGGTTCGTGGTGGATCGTCGGACGGTACGGGTATCTGCTCATGATTCTCGAATTAACTTTTCTGTTTAAATAGTGTTTTTATTTAGCAGTTGCAGGAAGGAATTTTCTGGTGGAATTATCAATTCGTAGCAAGCTGGCGATCGTTTTTAGCCTAGTCATTGCAGTTGTCATCGTGATTTCCACTGCTGGCATCATGCTTTTATCGGAGGCGAATGATCGTTTTGATCGTTTTGTCAATGGAATCAACGCCCGTACCTATACGGTCGAGCGTGTCCGGGAGGGAGTCGAGCAGCGTGCCATCGCGGCGCGCAACCTGGTGCTGGTGACCCGGTCCGAGGATCTGGTCCATGAAAAGGCTGCAGTCGACAAGGCGCATGCCGATGTCTCCGATGCGCTTGCGCAACTCAAGAAACTGGCCGAGGCCACCGATGTAGCGCCCGAGGGGCGCAAGCTGATCGCGCTGATCGAGGAGACCGAGAAGCTCTACGCCCCGGTCGCCCTGGGCATCGTGGACCTTGCGCTCAAGGGAGAGCACGGTACGGCCATCCAGCGCATGAATGACGAATGTCGTCCCTTGCTGGCCAGGCTCATCAAGGCTTCGAATGACTATGCCGAGTTTGCCAAGCGTCGTTCCAACATCCTGCTGGCCGAGGCGCGCGATTCCTATGAGGTCCAGCGCAACGGACTGATCCTCGGCATCGTGCTGGCGCTTGCGCTATCGGTCATGGCGGCCTTGCTGATCGAGCGCAGCCTGGCCGCCGATCTCGGGACCGAACCCCGGGAGCTGCGCGAGATCTTCAATGAAGTGGCAGCAGGAGACCTGACCCGCCAGCTCGCCTTGCGCCCTGGTGACGCCAGCAGCGTGCTGGCTGCGGTCAAGCGCATGCAGGACGGCCTGGTCCAGATCGTGGCCGGGGTGCGCAGGGATTCCGACGCGGTGTCTTCCGCCTCGCAACAGATCGCGGCTGGCAATATGGAGCTGTCTTCGCGCACCGAAACCCAGGCCAATTCACTGGCAGAGATGGCGGGTTCGATTGAGGAATTCGGTTCCACCGTGCGCCAGAACGCGGACAGCGCCCGTCAGGCGAACCAGCTGTCCCAGAGTGCCAGCCAGGTTGCCGCTTATGGCGGTGAAGTGGTCGGCAATGTGGTGAAAACCATGCAGGGCATCAACGAGAGCTCGCGCAAGATCTCCGACATCATCGCTGTCATCGACAGCATCGCGTTCCAGACCAATCTGCTGGCACTCAATGCGGCCGTCGAGGCGGCCCGTGCAGGGGCGCAGGGACGTGGCTTTGCCGTGGTCGCCAGTGAGGTCCGCAGTCTGGCCGGACGCAGCTCGACGGCGGCGCGTGAAATCAAGTCCCTCATCACCGACAGCGTGCAGCGGGTCGAGCAGGGGGCGGCGCTGGTCGAGAGTGCCGGCAAGACCATGGCCGACATCGTCTCCGGAATCAAGCAGGTGACGGATGTCGTCGCGGAAATCACCGTCGCCAGCCAGGAGCAGAGTCGCGGTGTGGCACAGGTCGGCAGCGCCGTCACCAGCATGGACCAGATTACCCGGCAGAATGCCGGCATGGTGGAGGAGATGGCCACGGCTGCCAGGAGCCTGGATCGCAAGGCGGCTGACTTGGTCGAGGCGACTTCCGTGTTCAGGCTGCCCTCCTTGGCCATGACAAGGGCGGCCTGAGCGCGCCTGTCCCTCAGCGCGCCAAGCTCGATTGGCTCGTGCGGCCAGGCCGGTTCAGCCCTGGCGCCGGCGCCAGAGCCGGCTCAGGTCGTCGATCGCGGGCACTCCGGCCAGCGCCAGCAGCAGCAGCGCCAGCGGCAGGGTGGCCAGATAGCCGATCTGCTTGAAGCCCAGCGCCCCGCTGACGCCGCCGACAAAGAAGCAGACCGCGAGCTGCAGCAATACCCGCAGCCGGATCGGGTTGGCGCGCACGGGCGCCAAGGCGGGGTCGGACGAGTTCCAGTACGCCATCTTGCCGAGCTCGATCCCGATGTCGGTCACCAGGCCGGTGATATGGGTGGTGCGGATCTCGGCGTGCGAGAGCTTGGTGATCAGCGCGTTCTGCAGCCCCATGATGAAGCTCAGCAGCATCACCGTCAGCGGCACGAACAGGCCGGCGACATGGGACAGGCGTTCGCCCAGCGCGCCAAAACCGAGCAGCAGCAGCGCCTCTGCCATCAGCGGCAGCGCGAACAGGCTGTGCAGGCGCCGGCGGCGCGCGAAGTTGACCAGGATTGCGCTGCAGGCCGCGCCGGCGATGAAGGACAGCAGGGCGCCGAAGCCGGCCAGGTAGTCGCGGAACTGCCCGAGCGCCAGGTGGTCGGCCATGGCCGATACGATGCCCGTCATGTGCGAGGTGTACTGATGCACGGCCAGGAAGCCGCCCGCGTTGGCGGCGCCGGCGACGAAGGCCAGCATCATGCCAAGCTGGTGGTTGGCCTGCGCGCTGCGCCGGCTTCCGGTCAATTTTCTGGCGTAATGGATCGGCATCGGTGGGGGGAGGCGCTTCGGTCGGGGGCCGATGTTCTGGTATGTTAACAAGATGCCAGATCGGTCCTGACGCGCCTGAGTCGTCGGTCCAGGCCCTACCCAAAAGGAAACCCCATGAGTTCACTGCCCCCCTGCCCGAAATGCAACTCCGAATTCACCTACGAGGATGGCAGCCAGCTGATCTGCCCGGAATGCGGCCACGAGTGGAGCGCCACCGAGTCCGCGCCGGCCGAGGAAGCCGCCAAGGTCTGGAAGGATGCCCACGGCAACCTGCTGCAGGACGGCGACACCGTGACGCTGGTCAAGGACCTCAAGGTCAAGGGCTCGTCGACCGTGATCAAGGTCGGCACCAAGGTCAAGAACATCCGCCTGATCGAAGGCGACCACGACATCGACTGCAAGATCGAGGGTTTCGGTCCGATGCAGCTCAAGTCCGAGTTCATCAAGAAGGCCTGAGGCCATTTATTTGAGCGGATTCACCGCGCGGGGGCTGGTTTCTGTTACAGTAGACCCTCTTGACGCGCGGTGGAGCAGCCTGGTAGCTCGTTGGGCTCATAACCCAAAGGTCGCAAGTTCAAATCTTGCCCGCGCAACCATTTGTCAAGAGTTCCCAAGGTTCCTCAGGAACCGTCGGTTCCAGGCCGGACACCCTTCGGGTGTCACTGGATCGAAGTCAGTCAATTCCCCCCACCTGCTTGGTAGTCCAGTCTGGCGTTTACCGCCCGCCTCATCGTGCGGACGCAGTCCTTGTGCTGGCGCTAATGTTGCTCCCGGTCTGACCCAGCCCCCGCCGTCCCGTCACAGGACGGCAGCGCCGTGAGCGCCTGCGTGGCTCAGGCGAAGGGGTTCGGCACCACGCGTGCCGGCAGGATCTCGATCCGCTCCGGCAGCCCGGGGTCGGACTCCAGCGTCGTGATCGCGCGCCCGAGCAGCGCGTGCAGCTCGCGCGTCAGCGCCAGGCCGGCGCGGTCGCGGCTCAGCACCAGATCGCCGGTCAGCACCAGACGGTCGAGCCGGTTTTCGATTTCAAGTCCGCCGATGCGGATCACGTCGCTTTCATTGCCATAGGGTTGGAACTCATCGTCCATGTCGGCCTCCTTCTGCCGCGCATGATGCGCGGGAACCGCTGCGGTGGCAAGTGCGCGGGTTTTTCGCGGCCTCGCGCCCGCCGCTCCCGGGCCGGTCGCGTGCCGAGCTTCTATAATCGGGGCTTCATTGGGGAGTAGCCTCTCTTCAGCCTGAAGAGGCTTGCGTCAACACACTTGTCCCGCAGGACATGGCGCAAGCGGTTTCCGAGCTTGGCAAGACCTTTGATCATGATGCCTCCGATCTGGCCGGGGATGCGTCGTGGTCAATTGTCTCTGTACCGGCCTTGGAACATTCATGGAATCCCTTTTCGTATCGACTGGCGTCGTCGCCCTGGCTGAAATCGGCGACAAGACCCAGCTGCTGGCCTTCATCCTGGCCGCCCGCTTCAAGAAACCCCTGCCCATCATCCTCGGCATCCTGGTGGCCACGATCGTCAACCACGGACTCGCGGGGGCACTTGGCGCCTGGATCACCGCCTCGATCAGCCCCGAGATCCTGCGCTGGGTGCTGGGCGCCTCGTTCATCGCGATGGCGGTCTGGACCCTGATCCCGGACAAGATCGAGGAAGAGGAAACCCAGATCGCCAAGCGCCTCGGCGTCTTCGGTGCCACCCTGGTCACCTTCTTCCTGGCCGAGATGGGCGACAAGACCCAGATCGCGACCGTGGCGATGGCCGCGCATTACGCCCAGCCGTTGCTGGTCGTGATCGGCACCACGCTGGGCATGCTGATCGCGGACGTGCCGGCCGTCTTCGTCGGCGACAAGCTGGCCAACAAGATTCCGATGAAGCTGGTCCATTCGATCGCGGCAGCGATCTTTGCCATCCTCGGCGTGGCGACCTTGCTCGGGGCCGGCGCCAGCTTCGGCTTCTGAGGCTTCTGACGGCCCAGGGTCTGTTTCAAGTGAAACAGACCCGTCCCTCACTTGCCCAGCACGCCCTGCAGCAGGTTGAGCAGCAGGCGCGAGGCATCGCGCAGCGTGAATTCATCTTCCTGCGGCTGCGGCTCGGTCTTCTTGCTGCCACCGCCACCGCCACCGCCGCCGCGATTGCCTTGCGGTTTCGGCAGGCTCATGGCCTGCTCGCGCGCCTGCGCCGGCAGGCCGGGCAGGGCGTCGATGCCGGCGAGCTTCTGCAGCTCGGCGATGCTCAGCACCGCGTATTCCTTGGTCTTGTCGTTCGTGACCAGATAGGCGCCGGCGCGCTGCTGTTTCGGGCTGTAGAGCACCTTCCAGACATGGGTCGGCACCAGCACGCGACCGATCTGCTGGATGTCCTTGCCGATGAAGGCCGGGCCGCTGATCACATAGAGCTCGCCCTCGTCGCTCGCGAGCTGGCGCGCCGCCGCCTCGATGCCGGCCCAGACGCCGGCATTGTTCTCGTGTATCTGCGGCACCATGTTGGCGAGCGAGAACGATTCGCCCTGCGCCTTGCGCGTTGGCATGTCGGCGTTCGGCGCCATATGGCCGCGGTCGTAGCCCGAGCGCGCGTAGTCCGACAGCTCGGCGCGGTCGCGCTCGGGCAGCCGGTCCTCGGCGTGGAAGCTGTCCTTGCGCGACAACGCCTTGGCGGCCTCGAGGTTCTTGCGCGTCAGGTGTTCGGCGGTATAGAGCGGTGTGCGGCTGAGTCCTGAGTGCAGTACCGCGAAGGCCTCGAAGCAGAGCTCCTGCGTGCGCGGCTTGAACTTGGCGTTGACGATCTGCGGCGGCTGGCCGCCGGCGAAATGCTGCGGGCAGTCGGTGCCGACGGCCAATGCCGGTCCGGCGGCTGTGGCGGCGGCTACCAGCGTGGCAGCGATGAGCGGGTAGGTGAACTTCATGGCCTGCGTAGTATCGGTCCATATCGCACCGTACGGCACCGTAACTGCACCGCCCCCTATCGCCTGCAGCCGGAAAAGCCGTAGCCCGCATGGCCTTGTTCCACGTGAAACAGACTCTGTCAGGGCTTGGCTTCCAGCAGCGCCAGTGCGGTCGCGAAGTCGAAGTCCGCGACGGCGTGGGCGAAGACCCTGAAGTCGGGCCCGAGTGCGGTCCGGGCCAGCGCCTGTTGCTGCTCGAGCAATGCCACGCAGGCCGTGTCGTCCTGCCGCAGCAGCTCGAGCAGGCGCGTGCGCAGCGCCTGCCACTGCGTCGGGTCGAAGCGGGTTCCGGTCACCTGGACCAAGGCCTGTGGCAGGCGGGCCGCGATCGCGTCGCTGAGCCTGGGCAGTTCATGGCCGATGCCAGCCAGCAGCGCTGCCGGGTCCGGCCTGCCCGCGCGCAGCGCGGCTTCCAGCTCTGCCGCCTGTCCGCTGAGCGCCCGTGCGCCGATCTGCGCTGCCAGCCCCTTGAGCGTGTGCGCGAGCCGCTGCGCCTGCTCCCGGTCGCCGGCATCGACGGCCTGCGCAATGGCAGCCGCCTGGTCGCGCTGGCTGGCGACGAAGCGGGTCAGGATATCGCGGTAGAGCGCTTCGCGTCCGAGCACCTGGCTCAGCCCCAGCCTGGCGTCGAGTCCGTCGACAGT
The DNA here is from genome assembly GCA_026400105.1 of Burkholderiales bacterium. Classification (GTDB taxonomy): domain Bacteria; phylum Pseudomonadota; class Gammaproteobacteria; order Burkholderiales; family Burkholderiaceae_C; genus Malikia. Next base: position 49,874 of record JAPLPQ010000017.1, on the reverse strand, counting down.
TGCCAGGGCGGTGATCCAGCCGGGCTCGGACCGGCGCCTTCTTGCCTGGCCGGCCGCAACCGTTGCCGGCTTGCGACCCGCTGCCGGCCTGACCCAGCGCTGCAGCTTGTCGACCAGTTCCTGCACCGCGATCGGCTTGGCGATATGGTCGTTCATGCCGGCCTCGAGGCAGCGCTCGCGGTCTTCCGCCATCGCGTTGGCCGTCATCGCGAGTATCGGCAGCGTCTGCAGTCCGGGCAGCTGGCGGATCGCGCGCGTCGCGCTCAGGCCGTCCATCACGGGCATCTGCATGTCCATCAGCACGACATCGTAGGCTTGCTGTCGCACCTTCTGCAGCGCGATGGCGCCGTTGGAGGCCAGGTCCACCTCCAGGCCCAGGGTGTGCAGGAATTCGGCCGCGACCTCCTGGTTGAGTTCGTTGTCCTCGACCAGCAGCGCGCGGGCACCGGCCAGTTCGGCGGACGGATGCAGGGCATCGGACGACCCGGAACGGCCCGGCCGAACCCCGGCGCCGATTTGCCGCATCAGCGCATCGAACAGCATCGATGCGCTGATGGGCTTGGTCAGCACTTCGCTGATGCCGGCTGCCCGGGCCAGCGGCAAGGCCTCGTCGCGGTCGTAGGCCGTGACCATCAGCAGCAGCGGTGGCTGTCGCAGTGCGCGCTGCCGGATTTCGCGCGCCAGCGCGATGCCGTCCATGCCGGACATTTTCCAGTCCAGCAGCACGACGTCGTAAGGCAGGCCGGCGGCGTCAGCACGTTCGATCTCGGCCAGCGCCTGGCTGCCGGATGCCGTGGCGCTGGACTTGAAGCCCATGCTGGCGATCAGCTCCGACATGACCTCGCGCGCCTGCTCGTCGTCGTCGACCAGCAGCACCCGCAGTCCTCCGAGAGCGGGTGCGCTGTGCTGGAGCTCCTGCTGTTCGCTGCCCAGGCCGAGGCGGGCCGTGAACCAGAAGGTCGAGCCCTGGCCCCGCACGCTTTCCACGCCGATCTGGCCACCCATCAGTTCGGCCAGCCGCTTGGCAATCGCCAGCCCGAGCCCGGTGCCGCCGTAGCGGCGCGTGGTCGAGCTGTCGGCCTGCTGGAAGCTCTGGAACAGCTGGTCTTGCTGCTCGGGCGAAATGCCGATGCCGGTGTCGCGTACCTCGAAGCGCAGTTCGACGCTGTCGGCCTGGCGCAGCTGCAGCCTGACCCGGATCTCGACCTCGCCGCGCTCGGTGAACTTGACGGCGTTGTTGGCCAGGTTCAGCAGCACCTGCTGCAGGCGCAGCGGGTCGCCGATCAGGCGATCCGGCACGTCGCTGGCGGTGGAGACATGCAGCGCCAGTCCCTTGCTGGCGGCCTTCTCGGCGATCAGCGCGGTGACGTCGTCGAGCAGCTGGTCGAGCTCGAAGCCGGTCCGGTCCAGCCCCATCTTGCGCGCCTCGATCTTGCTGAAGTCCAGGATGTCGTTGATCACGCCGAGCAGCAGCTGGCTCGAGGACTGGATCTTGCAGAGGTAGTTGTGCACCCGCGGCGAGGGATCGGCCTTGAGCGCGAGCTGTGTCATGCCGATCACCGCGTTCATCGGCGTGCGGATCTCGTGCGACATGTTGGCCAGGAAGTCGGCCTTGGCGCGTGCGGCGTCCTCGGCCGTCTCCTTGGCGCGCTTGAGCTCGGCCTCGGTCTCCTTGAGCGCACTGATGTCGGTCAAGGTCACGATGATGCCGTCCTCGATCAGCTGGCCGCCGATCAGCAGGCAGCGTTCCTCGCCGTTCTTGCAGCGGACGCGGCATTCCTGCGGCGACACCTGGCCGTCGCCCTCTTGGGCCTGCTTGATCAAGGCGAACCAGGTTTGCTGCACCTGTTGCCGGTAGGCCGGGTCGGGGTAGGCCCTGGACCACCAGTCCGCCAGCGTCGGAATGTCGTCCCGTTTGTAGCCGAACAGCTCGGTGAAGCGCCGGTTGATCGAGGTGAGCTGGTCGCCGCTCAAGTGCAGCAGTCCGACCGGAGCGGCCTCGAACAGCACACCGAGCTTCTCGTTGGTCTGGCGCAGCGCCTGGGCCGCGGCCCGCTCGGCGCTGATGTCGTCGACGATCCAGACCGAGCCGCGTGCCCGATCGCTGGCGTCGATCGCGTGTCCGACGATGCGCGTCCATACCGGGCTGCCGTCGCGGCGCTGCATCAGCTGCTCGCGGTGGTGTGTCCGGCCTTGCCAGATGTCGACATAGGCCTGTTCGCCGATCAGCCGGTAGTCTTGTTCTGTCGCGTACCAAAGCCGGGTCGGCTGGCCGACCAGCTGGCCGTCGGGCCAGCCCAGGATTTCGTGCATGCGGTGGTTGCAGCGCGTCGCGATCCTGTCCTTGAGCAGCACGATGCCTGAGCTGGCGGATTCGAGGATCGCCTGCTGTTCCGCTGCCGCCAGGCGCAGCGCTTCGCTGACCGCGCGCTGCTCGGTGATGTCATCGATCAGCGCGACGATGCCGGCTTCCGGGTCGGCCCGGTCGATCGCGCGTGCCGACAGCCGGGCCCAGTAGCAGCTGCCGTCCTTGCGCCGCAATTGCAGCTCCGTCACATTGGTCCGGCCATCGCCGATCTGGCGGTAGATGGTGTCGTTCTCGCGCTGCCAGCTCTCGTCGTCGCAGTAGAGTATCCGGCTTGACTGGCCTTCGAGCTCGGTGCAGTCATAGCCGGTGATGGCTTCGGTGCGCTGGTTGCACTGCGCGATCATGCGATCGCGCACCAGCATGATGGCGGCGCTGGCAGAGTCGACGATGGCGCGCATCTGGGCATTGGCGCTGCGCAGGTGGTCGCTGGCCGCGGCCAGCTCGGCGGTGCGTTCGGCGACCTGGCGCTCGAGCTCCTGGCGGTATTCGGCCAAGGTGTGCTCGGCCTGTTTCTGCGCCGTGATGTCGTTCAATACCGCATGCATCAGCTTCTTGCCGCCGCGCCGGATCGTCGTCAGCAGCACCTGCACCGGAAAAGTCTCGCCATCGGCGCGCTGATGCAGCCATTCGAACTCGTGAAAGCCGCGTTGCTGCGCGATCCGGCCCATCTCGATCGCCTTCTCGGCCGAGTCCGTTCCGTCGGGCTGCAAGGGCGGCGAAATCAGCGCGTGTGTCTGGCCAATCAGCTGCTCCGGGCGCTCCATGCGCAGCATCTCGAGCGCGGCGCGGTTGGCCGCGACGATGTGGCCGGCCTCGATCAGCACGATGGCCTGGCGGGTGTCCTCGAACAGGGCGCGGAAGCGGTCCTCGCTCTCGGCCAGCTCGGCGGTCTTGCGCCGGACCGTGCGCCGGGTGGTCCAGGTCCAGGCGCCCAGCAGCAGCATGATGCCGAGGATGGCCGCGCCGCCCAGCTTGAGGTGGCGCAGCATGTCGGCCTGATCCGGATCCAGCGGGGTGCCGAACCATTTGCTGCGCAGCTCGGCATCCTCCTCGGGGCTGATGGCCTGCATGCCGCGCAGGACCAGTGCCAGTGTCTGCGCATCGCCCTTGCGCACCGCGCGCCGGGCCGATCCGACGTAGAGCTCGAAGGCCTTGCGGAAGTCGTTGTCGATGCCGAGCCGGTAGAGGTAGAAGTTGGCTGGCGCCTCGTCGAGGCAGAAGACCTTGACCTCTGCGCGTCTGGCGGCGTCGATCAGCGCCGCATAGTTGTCGTATTGCAACAGGGTCGTGATCCCGTGCTCGGCCAGCTGGTCGATGCAGGCGTCGCCCTTTTGCACGCCGACCTGGAAGCCCTTGAGCGTTCGCACGTTGCTGATGCCGCTGATCGAGGCGTGGCTGTAGATGTTGACTGGCAGCCGGGCGTAGGGCGGCGAGAAATCGTAGAGCGGCTCGCGCGCTGCCGTGCGGTAGATCAGGTCGATCACGTCGGCGTCGCCCTGCTGGATCTGGCGCACTGCCTCGGCCCATTGCATCGCGCTGAGCCGGACCGGGACCCCGGTCTTCTGCTGCCACAGCTGCCAGTAGTCGACCAGATAGCCCTCGACCTGGCCGTCGGCATTGCGGAACAGGTAGGGCGGGTAGTTCTCGTCGCTGACGATGTGCAGGGTGTGCGCGTCGGCTGCAGCGTGAGTGGCTGTCAGCAACAGGCCGGCCCAGCACAGGCCGAGCGCGAGCAGGCGTCGGCGACCGACATTCGATAGCGTGATCCGGATGGACATCGTTGATTTGTACTGCGGGCCCGCACCGACCCCGGCCGGCCGCAGCACGGATCAAGCGCGCAACCGGCGCCAGCCATGCACCTGCTCCCTTCTCCCGTCATGGTACTGGGAGCTACGCTGGCTGCCTAGTCGTGGCAGCTGATGTTGCTGCGCCAGCTGGCCGTTGCCGGGCTGATGTTTCACGTGAAACAGGCGATTCGGCGGCCCGCCAGCCCGGGCCACGGTTTGCCGGTTACTGGGTGCCGAAGAGGCGGTCGCCCGCGTCGCCCAGGCCGGGCACGATGTAGCCGTGCTCGTTCAGCCCACGGTCGACCGCCGGGGTGAAGATCGGCACGTCCGGGTGCTGCCGGTGAAAGCGCGCGATGCCTTCCGGACAGGTCAGCAGGCAGACGAAGCGGATCGAGCGTGGCTGGCAGGCCTTGAGCCGCTCGACCGCCGCCGCCGCCGAGTTGCCGGTGGCCAGCATCGGGTCGAGCACGATCACGTCGCGCTCCGCCATGTCCTGCGGCATCTTGAAGTAGTACTCCACCGCCTCCAGCGTCCCCGGATTGCGGTAGAGGCCGATATGGCCGACGCGTGCGCTCGGCAGGATGTCGAGCATGCCGTCCAGCAGGCCGTTGCCGGCGCGCAGGATCGAGGCCAGCACGATCTTCTTGCCGTCGATCATGCGCGCGTCCATGGCCTCGAGCGGGGTCTCGATCCGCACCAGCTGGGTCGGCATGTCGCGCGTGAGTTCGTAGGCCAGCAGGGCGCTAATTTCGCGCGCCAGCTGGCGGAAATTCTTGGTGCTGGTTTCCTTGCACCGCATCAGGCTCAGCTTGTGCTGGATCAGCGGGTGGTCGATCAGGTGCAGTTGGGCGCTCATGGTCAGGAACTCCGTTGTGAAGGCTGAAGCAGCCAGGGTGGGGCGCCACGGCCCAGGCTGGGCGGTGCGAGCCAGACCTGGCGCGCGGCGGCGGCCACGCTGTCGATCAGCTTGAGCTCGAGCCGGCCCTGCAGGCGTGCCGCCATGCCGGCCAGGCCCGCACCGCCGAGGATCAGGCTGTCGACCGGCCACTGCTGCTCGATGCGCCGGCAGGCCTGCAGCAGCGCGGCCTCGGCCGCCTGCGGGTCGGCGTGGATCTGGGCGCCGCTGAGTTCGACGGTCTCGATGCCGCAGACCCGGTCGGCGTGGGCGAGGTCGGGCAGCAGGCGTTCGAGCATCGGCTTCCAGGCCTGTCCGCCGGTCAGTATCGCACAGCGGCCGAAGCCGGCGGCCTGGGCCAGCGCGGCCTCGGCCAGGCCCGTGACCGGGCAGTTCGCCAGCTCGCGCAGGGCCAGCAGGCCGGGGTCGCCGAAGCAGGCGATCACGATGCCGTCCGGGCCCAGGGCGCGCTGGCTCGAATGCCGGGCCCAGCTTTCGAGCGTCGCGTGCGCGGCCACGGCATAGCCGCAGGGGTCGCCGATGTAGGGCGCGCCGAAGCGCGCCGTGACGGCCTCGGTCCAGACATCTGGCGGCGATTCGGCGTGTATCGCCTGCTGCACCCGCTCGGTGATGCTGCTGCTGGTGTTGGGGTTGATCACCAGCAGCCGGCGCTGGCGTCCTCGCTTGTGGCTCATGAATCAGGGTCTTTGCAGGTCGGTCGGGTGGTGGACTTCAGCGCGAGCCGCCCTGGCGCCGCTTGAGGGCGCGCGTCGCGCCGATGGCCAGTGCCATGACGGCAAAGGAGACCACGGTCGTGACGGTGCCGAGCGCGTAGATCGCGGGGGTGGTGACGGTGGTGGTCAGGCCCTGCAGTTCGAGCGGCAGCGTGTTGACATCGCCGATGGCCTGCGAGGTGCGCGCGATCTCGTCCCAGCTCAGCGTGAAGCCGAACATGCCGACCCCGATCGCCGACGGCGCGATCAGCGGCAGCACCACATGGCGGAAAGTTTGCCAGGGGCTGGCGCCGAGGTCGCGCGCGGCTTCCTCGTAGGCCGGGTTGAAGCGGTTGAAGACCGCGAACATGATCAGCAGCCCGAAGGGCAGGGTCCAGCTCAGGTGCGCGCCCAGGGCGGAGCTGAACAGCCCCAGGCTGGTGGTGAAGGTTTCGAGCCAGTCATGCAGGCCCCAGGCCTCGGCCAGCTGCTTGATGCCGCTGTCGATCAGGCGGAACTGCAGGCCGATGCCGAGCGAGACCACGATCGACGGCATGATCAGGCTGGCGATCGTGACGTAGAACAGCAGGTTGCCGCCGCGCAGCCGCTTGCGAAAGGCCAGCGAGGCCAGCAGCGACAGCAGCACGGTCAGTCCCATCACGACCGCGCCCAGGGCCAGCGAGCGGCGGAAGGCGGCGCCGATGTCCACCACGCCCAGGCCTTCGGCGAGCTGGCGATACCAGTGCAGCGACCAGCCGCGCATCGGGAAGGTCAGGCCGCCCTCGGGGCCCTGGAAGCTCAGCACGAAGATGGTCAGCATCGGGCCATAGAGGAACAGCACGAAGGCGCCGAACAGCAGGGCCAGCGGCCAGAAGCCGGGCGCGCGGGGTTCGCGGTAGGTGGCGGCCATGTCAGAGCTCCTTGCGGATGTCGACCACCCGGGTCAGGCCCCAGACGATCATCAGGACGGTCAGCAGCAGCACCACGGCATTGGCCGCCGCGAGCGGGAACTGCAGGTAGCTGGTCTGGACCTGGATCATCTTGCCGATCGAGGCGATCTGCTGTCCGCCCATCACGCCCACGGTGACGAAGTCGCCCATCACGATCGTGATGATGAAGATCGAGCCGATCAGGATGCCGGTGCGCGACAGCGGCACGATCACGTTCCACAGCGTCTGCCAGGCGCTGGCGCCGGCGTCGCGCGCGGCCTCGAGCAGGCTGCGGTCGATCCGCATCATCGAGTTGAAGATCGGCACGATCATGAACATGGTGTAGAGGTGGACATAGGCCAGCAACACCGAGAAGTCGGAGAACAGCAGCCACTCGAGCGGCTGCCGGGTCAGTCCGGTCGCTTCCAGGCCCTGGTTGAGCAGGCCGTTGCGGCCCAGCAGCGGCACCCAGGCAATCATCCGGATCACGTTGGAGGTCCAGAACGGCACCGTGCAGAGCACGAACAGCAGGGTCTGCATGCCGACCGAATGGACATGGAAGGCCAGGAAATAGGCCAGCGCGAAGCCCAGCACCAGCGTCAGGCCCCAGCTCAGCAGCGCGAACTTGAGCGTCGACAGGTAGGTCGAGAGCGTGACGCAGAAGTCGCCGTACTCGTTGAGACGGCCGCAGCCCTCCCACATCGAGACATAGTTGCGCCAGGTGAAGGCTGGCAGCAGCTCGTATTCGTTGAAGTCCCAGAAGCTGACCATCAGGACCAGCCCGAGCGGAATCACGAAGAATGCCAAGAACACCGCCGCGAAAGGCAGCGCCTGCCACCAGGGATGGATGCCCTGGTCGGTGCGATGAGAAACGGGGGCGGCAGTGCTCATGGCTTACCTTCAGGCCATCAGGCCGCGACGAATTCGTTCCACTTGCGCACCATGTACTCGTTCTCGTCCATGACCGCGTTCCAGCAGGCGATGCTGCCCATGCGCTGCTCGTAGCTGCCACCGTCGCGCACGCTGCCGGCCTTGGCCAGCACGTCGCCGGTCGGGCTCTTGATGTCCTTGGCGGCGGGCTTGCCCTCCATCCAGTAGGCCCATTCCTGGGCTTCCATCTTGGCCTTGGCGGTGTCGAGTACGGCGCTGTAGTAGCCCTGGCGGTTCAGGTAGGCGCCGGCCCAGCCGTCGAGGAACCAGTTGATGAACTCGTAGGCGCCGTCGAGCTTGCGGCCCGACAGGGTCCGGGGCAGGCCGAAGCCGGCGGCCCAGGCGCGGTAGCCTTCCTTGAGCGGCTGGAAGTTGCAGGCGATGCCCTTGGTGCGCACGGCGGTCACTGCCGGGCTCCACATCGACTGGATCACGACCTCGCCCGAGGCCATCAGGTTGACCGACTCGTTGAAGTCCTTCCAGAGCGCGCGGAACTGGCCGGCCTTCTTGGCTTCGATCAGGGTCTTGATCGTCAGGTCGATCTCGGCCTTGCTCATGTTGCCCTTGTCCGGGTACTTGTACAGGCCCATGGCCTCGACCACCATCGCGGCGTCCATGATGCCGATCGAGGGGATGTTGAGGATCGCGGCCTTGCCCTTGAACTCGGGGTTCAGCAGCTCGGCCCAGGAGCTGATCGGGCGCTTGATCAGGTCGGGGCGGATGCCCAGCGTGTCGGCGTTGTAGACGGTCGGGATCAGCGTCATGAACGGGGTCGGCGCGCTGGCGAACTTCTTGCTCTCGGGCTTTTCCAGGTACATGACCTTCTTCGGCGCCGTGCCCTGGTCGCCGACCGGCTTGCCGGCCACCGTGCCTTGCGTGAACAGCGGGGTGATCTTGTCGGCGTTCTTGATGCGCCGGCTGTCGATGCCGAGCAGGTTGCCGGTCGGGATGATCTTCTTGAGCGAGAAGTACTCGGTGTCGATCAGGTCGAAGCTGTTGGGCGCGGTGATGGCGCGCTTGGTCACCTCGTCGGTGGTGACGGCGACATACTGGATCTTGATGCCGGTGTCGGCCTCGAACTTCTCGGCGATGGTCTTGTCCTGGTTGACCGCCGTGCCCAGGTAGCGCAGCGTGATCTTCTCCTGCGCGTGGATGGCCGGGAACATGCCGCTGGCCAGCACGGCGGCGGCGCCCTTGAGGATCTGGCGGCGCTGGGGTTCGCTGCGGGTCTTGTCGGTGTCGTGGCTCATGGACGAAAGCTCCTGAAGAGGAAGGGAGAACCTGAGGCCGTCAGGCAACGGAGTGGGAGCGGAGGGTGGGATAGGAGAAACGGTTTCAGACGCCGGACGCGGCCAGCACATGGGCCTGCTCGGGGCGCCAGGACAGCCGCACCGGCTGGCGCAGGCCCAGCGGCTGCTGCAGGAATTCGGCTTCCGGCAGCGTCACCATCAGCTTCTTGCGCGGCGCGGGCGCGCCGTCCAGGGTCTCGACCCCGAGCAGCACATAGCTGCCCTGGTATTCGATGTCGCAGACCTGGCCCTCGAGGCTGGGCAGGTCGCCCGCCATCGCCGCGATGTGGTGCACGGCGATCCGGTCGGATCGCACCGCGATGCGCTGCCCGCCGCTGTCGAGCACGTTGTGCCCGCCCATGAAGTGGGCGACGAATTCGGTCGCGGGCTGGTTGAAGACCTCGCGCGGACTGCCGGCCTGTTCGATCCGGCCCTGGTTCATCACCACCATCTGGTCGGCCAGGGCCATGGCCTCTTCCTGCGAGTGGGTGACATGGATGAAGGTCAGTCCGAGCTCCTGCTGCCAGCGGCGCAGTTCGGCCCGCATCTGCACGCGCAGGAAGGGGTCGAGCGCCGACAGCGGCTCGTCGAGCAGCAGCACCTGGGGCTGGGTGATCAGGGCACGGGCGAGCGCGACGCGCTGCTGCTGTCCGCCCGACAGTTCAGCGGGCTTGCGCTGTGCCAGCGCGCCGAGCGCTACCCGTTCGAGCAGTTCCTGTGCCTTGCGCTGGCGCTCGGCCTTGCCGATGCCTTTCATCTTGAGGCTGAAGGCGACGTTGTCGAGCGCGCTCAGGTGCGGGAACAGCGCATAGCTCTGGAACATCATCGCGGTGCCGCGTTGCGCCGCCGGCGCCTGCGTGATGTTGCGCCCGCCGAGCAGGATGTCGCCCTCGGATACCGTCTCGTGGCCGGCGATCATGCGCAGGGTCGAGCTCTTGCCGCAGCCCGAAGGGCCGAGCAGGCAGCAGTAGCTGCCGGCCGCTATCCTGAGGTCGATCGCATCGACCGCGGTGAAGGCGTTGCCATAGCGCTTGGTCAGTCCGACCAGCTCGAGTGCGGAAGCGGCGGGGGGCTTGGTGAGGCTCATGGCCCCAACTACGCAAGCGCCATGCCAGCTTTGTACACAATATCTGCGCTGATTGGGTACTCCTGTTCACCAGGCCTGTGCGCAGCCGGACCCGCCGCGATCAGGATCGGTGCCTGCGATGCAAGTTGGTGCGACGCGTTGGTCGGTTGGCGCCCGCGACCTGCAGCTCCCAGTTCAGGCAGGTTCAGCCCGGGTCCGGGCAGGTCGCGGCTTCGAGCCGCTGCAGATAGATCATGGCCTGCTCGCGTGTCTCGCCGCACATCTCGCGGCTGGGCGGCAGCGAGCCGCAGACCGCCGGCCGTTCGGGCTGGCCGAACAGGCGGCAGCGCTGCTCGGCGTCGAGATGGGGGCAGGGCATGCCGGCGGGCTTGCCGTTGGGCAGTCCGGGCATGGGGCTGCTGATCGAGGGCGCGATGCAGCAGGCGGCGCAGCCGGGGCGGCAGTCCAGGGCGGGAGATCGATGGGAGTGGGGGCTTGCTGTCATGGGAAGCGGTTCGGTCCGCTGGGTCTCGATTTACCTGCGCCCGCAGGCGGTTGTTTCACGTGAAACCAGGTCAGGGCGAATTTCCGGGCAGGAAATGGAGGGCGTCGGTAAAATTGCGGCTGTCCCTACCGGGAGCCTAGGCTCCAACTTACTCCATTTTCCATGCTATATCCCCAGGAATTCGATGTCATCGTCGTCGGCGGCGGCCATGCCGGCACCGAGGCCGCGCTCGCCGCCGCGCGCATGGGCTGCCAGACCCTGCTGCTGAGCCACAACATCGAGACGCTGGGGGCCATGAGCTGCAACCCCTCGATCGGCGGCATCGGCAAGGGCCACCTGGTCAAGGAGGTCGACGCGCTCGGCGGCGCGATGGCGCTGGCGACCGACGAGGGCGGCATCCAGTTCCGCATCCTCAACGGCAGCAAGGGGCCGGCGGTGCGCGCGACCCGGGCCCAGGCCGACCGCATCCTGTACAAGGCCGCGATCCGCCGCAAGCTGGAAAACCAGCCGAACCTGACGCTGTTCCAGCAGGCGGTCGACGACCTGATGGTCGAGGGCGATCGCGTGGTTGGTGCCGTGACGCAGATCGGCATCCGCTTTCGCGCCCGCACGGTGGTGCTGACGGCCGGTACCTTCCTCGACGGCAAGATCCATGTCGGGCTCGAGAACCATGCTGGCGGGCGTGCCGGCGATCCGCCGTCGGTCAGCCTGTCGGCGCGACTCAAGGAGCTCAAGCTGGCGCAAGGCCGGCTCAAGACCGGCACGCCGCCGCGCCTGGACGGCCGCACCATCGACTTCAGCCAGTGCACCGAGCAGCCCGGCGACGGCATGCCGGGCTCGGGCACGGCCGACCAGCCGGTGCCGGTGTTCAGCTTCATGGGCCATGCCGCGATGCACCCGCAGCAGCTGCCCTGCTGGATCACGCACACCAACGAACGCACGCACGAGATCATCCGCAGCGGCTTCGACCGCAGCCCGATGTTCACCGGCAAGATCGAGGGCGTCGGTCCGCGCTACTGCCCGAGCGTCGAGGACAAGATCAACCGCTTCGCCGACAAGGACAGCCACCAGATCTTCCTCGAGCCCGAGGGACTGACGACGCACGAGTTCTATCCCAACGGCATCAGCACCAGCCTGCCGTTCGACATCCAGCTCGCGCTGGTGCGCTCGATCAAGGGGCTGGAGCACTGCAACATCCTGCGCCCGGGCTATGCGATCGAGTACGACTACTTCGACCCGCGCGAGCTCAAGTCCAGCTTCGAGACCCGGCAGATCAATGGCCTGTTCTTCGCCGGCCAGATCAACGGCACCACCGGCTACGAGGAAGCCGCGGCGCAGGGCCTGTTCGCCGGCATCAACGCGGCGCTGCAGGTGCGCGGCGAGGGCGCCTGGTGCCCGCAGCGCGACGAGGCCTACCTGGGCGTGCTGGTCGACGACCTGATCACCAAGGGCGTGACCGAGCCCTACCGCATGTTCACGAGCCGGGCCGAGTTCCGGCTGCAGCTGCGCGAGGACAACGCCGACATGCGCCTGACCGAGACCGGGCGCCGCCTGGGCCTGGTCGATGACGCGCGCTGGGATGCCTTCAACCGCAAGCGCGACGCGGTGGCGCGCGAGACCGAGCGCCTCAAGTCGAGCTGGGCCAATCCGGCCACGCTGTCGGCGGCCGAGGCCGAGCGCGTGCTGGGCAAGGCGATCGACCACGAATACAAGCTGTTCGACCTGCTGCGCCGCCCCGGCGTGAGCTATTCCGAGCTGACTGCGATGGAAGGTGGCCGCTTCGCCGCCAAGGGCAAGGATGGCGCACCAGCCCCTGTTTCACGTGAAACATTGGCCGAGCAGTACGAGGCGGTGATCGAGCAGGTCGAGATCGCGGCCAAGTATTCGGGCTATATCGAGCGCCAGAAGGGCGAGGTCGAGCGTGCCGCTTACTACGAGCATCTCAAGCTGCCGGCCGAACTCGACTATCTGCAGGTCGCGGCGCTCAGCATCGAGGCACGGCAGAAGCTGACCAAGCACCGGCCCGAGACCCTGGGCCAGGCCTCGCGGATTTCGGGCATCACGCCGGCCAGCATCTCGCTGCTGCTGATCCATCTCAAGCGCGGCAAGTTCAAGGGCTTCGCCGAACTGCCCGCTGTCGCCACCGAGAACGGCGAGGTGCAGGCATGAGCGCGCATCCGCTGGAAACCGGCCTGCGCGCCGGCATCGCAGACCTGGGCCTGGAACTGAACGACGAGCAGGTGGCCAAGCTGCTGTCCTATCTGGACTGGGTCGCCAAGTGGAACAAGGTCTACAACCTGACCGCGCTGCGCGACCCGCAGGAGATGCTGACCCACCATCTGCTCGACAGCCTGGCGGCGGTGGCGCCGCTGCGCCGTCAGCTCGCGGCCATGGGGCTGGAAAAGCCGCGCCTGCTCGACGTCGGCTCCGGTGCCGGTCTGCCGGGCGCGGTGTTCGCGATCGTCTGTCCCGAGCTCGATGTCAGCTGCGTCGACACCGTGGCCAAGAAGGCGCTGTTCATCCAGCAGATCGCAGCCGCCTTGCGCCTGCCCAATCTGCACGGCCTGCACGCCCGGGTGGAAAACCTCAAGCAGCAATGGGATGTCGTGAGCTCGCGCGCCTTCGCCTCGCTGGCCGACTTCACCAACTGGTCGCGCCAGGCCTTGGCAGAGCAGGGCGTCTGGCTCGCGATGAAGGGCAAGCACCCGGCCGACGAGATCGTGGCGCTGGCGCCCGGGCTCGAGCTGTTCCACGTGGAACAACTGCAGGTGCCGGGGCTGGACGCCGAGCGCTGCATCGTCTGGGTCCGGCCCAAGGCGGCCTGAATCCGGGCTGACCCCGAAAGGTCTGGGCGCCAGCCAGGCGCTCGGCCTTCGGTCCGACTTTCTGTGCTGCGAGCGGTGCCGGCCATGGTCCGTCACCGTCTTGTCGCAGGCCTTACTCGGGAAAGCCCTTAAACTCGGTCTCAAATCAGGCCCGCGTCATCAGCCGCGCCGGGCATCTTTTCCTGCAATTCCCCGTTTGAGCTAGCCCCACCATGGCCAAGATCTTTTGCATTGCCAACCAGAAGGGCGGCGTCGGCAAGACCACCACCAGCGTCAACCTCGCCGCCGGACTGGCCCGGATCGGCCAGCGCGTGCTGCTGGTCGACCTCGACCCGCAAGGCAATGCGACCATGGGCTCGGGCGTCAACAAGCGCGAGCTCGAGCTCAGCATCTACGACGTGCTGCTCGGCGAGGCGACCATTGCCGAAGCTGCCGTGAACGCCGAGGCCTGCGGCTACCGCGTGCTGGGCGCCAACCGCGAGCTGGCCGGGGCCGAGATCGAGCTGGTCGGACTGGATCAGCGCGAGCAGCGCCTCAAGCAGGCACTGGCGGCGGTCGCGGCCGACTACGATTTCGTGCTGATCGACTGCCCGCCCTCGCTGAGCCTGCTGACGCTCAACGGATTGTGTGCCGCCAACGGCGTGATCGTGCCGATGCAGTGCGAGTATTTCGCGCTCGAAGGCGTGTCCGACCTCGTCAACACGATCAAGCAGGTGCGCGCCAACCTGAACCGCGAGCTCAAGGTGATCGGCCTGCTGCGCGTGATGTTCGACGCCCGCACCATGCTGCAAAAGCAGGTCAGCGATCAGCTGTTCGAGCATTTCGGCGACGAGGTGTTCCAGACCGTGATCCCGCGCAACGTGCGGCTGGCCGAGGCGCCGAGCTACGGCCTGCCGGGCGTGGTGTTCGACCCGTCGGCCAAGGGCAGCAAGGCCTTCGTCGAGTTCGCACGCGAGATGGTCGAGCGCATCGAGCGCCTGTGAGCGAGGTTTCACGTGAAACATGCCAATCATGACGCCGCGCCGCAGGTGCTGATCCTGCCGGGCTGGCAGGGTAGTGGCTCCGCCCATTGGCAGAGCCGCTGGGAGGCTCTCTACGGCTATGCGCGCGTCGAGCAGCATGACTGGCAGCAGCCGCGCCGTGGCGACTGGCTGGCGCGGCTGGACGAGACCGTGATCGACAGCGAGCGGCCAGTCGTTCTGGTCGCGCACAGCCTGGGCTGCGTGCTGGTGGCGGCCTGGGCCAGGTTCTCGCGTCACAGCCACCAGGTGCGCGGCGCGCTGCTGGTGGCGCCGGGCGATGTCGAGCAGCCCGACCTGGCGCCGGCCTTGCCGGGCTGGGCGCCGATCCTGCGCGATCCGCTGCCCTTTCCGAGCCTGCTGGTGGCGAGCCGCGACGACCCCTGTTGCCGCTTCGAGCGTGCCGAGCAACTCGCGCAGGACTGGGGCAGCCGCCTGGTCGATGCCGGTGCGCGCGGCCATCTCAATGCCGATTCCGGCCTGGGCGACTGGCCCGAAGGCCATGCGCTGCTCCAGCCCTGGCTGGCTGGCACAAGCTGAAAGAAGATGGAGCCCCTCATGGCGACGAAAAAATTCAAGGGACTCGGTCGCGGCCTGGAAGCCCTGCTCGGTCCCAAGCTCGACGAGAGCACCAGCCTCGATGCGGCCAGCGCCGACCTGCCCAATCAGCTTGCCCTGAGCGATCTGGTGCCGGGCAGCTACCAGCCGCGTACGCGCATGGACGAGGGCGCGCTCTACGAGCTGGCCGAGAGCATCAAGGCCCAGGGCATCATGCAGCCGATCCTGGTGCGCCCGCTGGAGGAGACCGAGGGCCTGCGCCGCCTGGCGGCCTGGCAGCAGCAGCAGGGCCTGCCCGAGGTTCCACGTGGAGCCCGGCCGGTCTACGAGATCATCGCCGGCGAGCGGCGTTTTCGCGCCTCGCGCCTGGCCGGTCTCGAGCAGGTTCCGGTGCTGGTGCGCGACGTGCCGAACGAGGCCGCCGCCGCGATGGCGCTGATCGAGAACATCCAGCGCGAGGATCTCAACCCGCTCGAGGAAGCGCAGGGCCTGCAGCGCCTGGTGCAGGAGTTCGGCCTCACGCATGAGCAGGCGGCCCAGGCTGTCGGTCGCTCGCGCAGCGCCGCCAGCAACCTGCTGCGCCTGCTGAACCTGGCCGAACCGGTCCAGACCATGCTGATGGCGGGCGACCTCGACATGGGCCATGCGCGCGCCTTGCTGGGTCTGGAGCGCGCGGCCCAGATCAGCGCCGCGCACCAGATCAACGCGCGCAAGCTGTCGGTGCGCGAGACCGAGGGCCTGGTGCGCAAGCTGGGCACAGGTTCCGAGGCCCCGGCCGCCAGGTCGCCCGAATCCAAGTCGCGCGATGTGCTCCGGGTCGAGGAGGAGCTGTCGGACCTGCTGACGGCGGCGGTCGAGGTTAGGATCAAGAAGCGTGTCAAGCGCCACGGCCAAGTCGAGCAGCTGGGCGAGCTCGCGATCCAGTTCGGCTCGCTGGCCGAACTCAACGGCCTGATCGAACGCCTGCGCGGCCAGACCGATTGAATATCCCGGCCAAGTGCTATTGGACGCCAATCTGAGAAAATGACCAGCAGACCTGCATCGCGGGTTGGTATGGGTTCCTCCCCGCACAGGATTGTTATGAGATTTCGCTCCGTCTCTGTTGGCTGGCTGGCCCTGCTGGCGCTTGCCTACCTGAATGTCGCCGGTGCACAAGTGCCGCCGCAGTCCCCGCCGTCGGCCGCGCTGCCGGTCGATGCCTTGGCGCAGACCTTGCCGTCAGGCTTGGCCCAGCCCTTCGAACAAGCCTGGGACGTGGTCGAGCTGGCGGGCCAGCCCATGCTGTCCGACAGCCAGCGCCCCGTGCGCGTGGTGCTGCGCCCCCAGGGCATGCTCTGGGTCGACGGTGGCTGCAACTACTTTTCGGGTCGGGTCGAACGCGATGCCCTGGGGCTGTTCCGGATCTCGAAATACGGCAGCACCCATCGGGCTTGCGAAAAGCCCCCGCGCTCCGAAGCTTTCCTGAACTCGGCCCTGATGATGGTCGACAATTTCCGCTGGGACCGGGGCTTGTTGCTGCGCAGCGGCAGCAGCGAGTTGTTGCGGCTGCGACCCAGCGCCAATCAGGATATCCAGGCGCTCGAGCAGAGCCTGGGGCGTCGGGCACTGCCGGCCGCGGCCGCTGCTGCCGCCCTCGCTCCGGCGGCGGCATCGGCGCTGCAGCCGGCCCGGGAGCGTCCAGTCGCCATGCAAGCCGCCCCGGCGCGCCAGGTTGTCAGCCAGGACTGCCGTCCGGTCAAGGCCAGGAAGGGCGCTGACAAGTCGCGCAAGGCCAAGGCGCCCGTCTGTCAGCCGATCCAGGCCAAGGCGGCCAAGGCAGCGGCCGGCAAGGCTTCCCTGCGCGCCATCCCTGGCAAATCCGTCAAGGGCAGCAAGGCTGCAAAGCCTGCCAAGTCGTCGGCCAAGCCCAGCAAGGCCCAGCGAGTCAAGGCCGGTCCGGTGGCCAAGGGCAGCGCCAAGAAGAACACTCCAGCCGCGCACAAGCGGTCCAAGTCCTGAGCCTGGCTGACACCAGATCCTCGGTCCCCTCACGCCATTCACCTCGAAACGAAACCGCCATGGGCAACCGACTCACGCAAATCGCTACCCGCACCGGCGATGCCGGCACCACCGGACTTGGCAACAACCATCGCGTCAGCAAGAACAGCCTGCGCGTGCATGCGATGGGCGATGTCGACGAGCTCAACTCGCAGATCGGCCTGCTGTTGTGCGAAGAGATGTCCGATGACGTGCGCGCGCTGCTGGTCGAGATCCAGCACCAGCTGTTCAATCTCGGTGGCGAGCTCAGCATCCCGGGCTACGAGCTGCTCAAGGCCGAGGCCGTGCTCACGCTCGACCAGGCGCTGTCGCGCTACAACGCGCAACTGCCCAAGCTGCAGGAGTTCATCCTGCCGGCCGGCAGCCGTGCCGCTGCCCTGGCCCATGTCTGCCGCACCGTCGCCCGCCGTGCCGAGCGCCAGGTCGTCGCGCTCGGCAACGAGGAAGCCATCAACGAAGCCCCGCGCCAGTACCTGAACCGGCTCAGCGACCTGATGTTCGTGCTCGCGCGCGTGCTCAACCGCATGAACGGCGGCGACGATGTCTACTGGAAGAGCGAGCGGCTGCAACAGGCCGGCCAGGCATGACGCGCACCCCCGGTCCGGCCCCAGAACCGGCCCGTGATCCCTTGCAGCGATGGGCCCGCTGGATTTTCTGGCTGCTGGTGCTGATCGTCATCGCGCTGACCCTGTCGCCCGCCGCCTATCTGCCCAAGCAGGCCTTCACCTTCTGGGACAAGGCGGAGCACGCGCTGGCCTTCGCCACGCTGGCGCTGCTGGGCGCGCTGGCCTATCCGCGCCGGATCGGCGTGCTGGCGGTCAGCCTGCTGGCCTTCGGCGGTGCGATCGAGCTGGCCCAGGCCGCCACCGGCTGGCGCAGCGGCGACTGGGCCGACTGGCTGGCCGATGCCGTCGGCCTGGTCGCCGGTCTGCCGCTGGCCTCGCTCAGCCGCTGCGTCCTTGCCAGAAGCCTGGCTGGCCGTAGCGCGCCTTGAGGAAATCGACCCACAGCCGCACCCGCAGCGGCAGGTGCTTGCGCTGCGGGAACACCGCATAGATGCCATTGGGTGCCGCCGCGTAGTCCTCGAGCAGGGTGACCAGGCGTCCGGCCGCGATGTCGGACTCGACCTCCCAGATGCTGCGCCAGGCGATGCCGTGACCGGCCAAACACCATTCATGCAGCACCTGGCCGTCGGTGCAGTCGAACGGACCGTCCGGCCTCAGATGGATCAGTTCCTCGGGCTTGCCCGCGCGCCCCGGCAGCCGGAACGCCCAGCCGCGCGTCTGCGAGGCATCCGATGACAGCACCAGGCAGTCGAAGCGCGCCAGCTCCTGCGGATGCTCGGGCCGGCCCTGGCGTTGCAGGTAGCGTGGCGAAGCGACGCACAGTCGCCGGTTGTCGGCCAGCCGCACGCTGATCAGCGACGAATCGGGCAGGTCGCCGACGCGCACCGCGCAGTCGTAGCCCTCGCCGGCGAGGTCGATCACGCGGTCGCTCAGGTTCAGCGAGATCGCGACCTCGGGGTGCAGCTCGCGAAACAGCGGCACCAGCGGCGCGACATGACGCCGTCCGAAACCGGCTGGTGCAGTCAGCCGCAGCCGACCGCTGGCCTGGGCGCCGCCGGCGCTCACGCTGGCTTCGGCGCTCGCGATTTCGGCCAGCAGGCGCTGGCAGTCCTCGAGGTAGGCACCGCCCTCGTGCGTCAGCGTGATGCGGCGCGTGGTGCGCAGCATCAGCTTGACGCCCAGTTTTTCCTCGAGCAGATCGAGCCGGCGCCCGATCACGGCCGGCGCCACGCCCTCGGCCCGCGCCGCCGCGGCCAGGCTGCCGCGCGCCGCGACTGCGACGAAGGTTTCCATGGCCTTGAGCTTGTCCATCGTTGCCTGTGCTTTAGTTGGTTTTTATCGATGAGTCTGGGGATAATTTTGTGGATTATGTAAGAAAAAGTCACGACTGAAATCGCAAACTGCCCTCGAATCCGGTCATGGAACTCGCATACAGTGGGGCTGTGGACAAGTCGGCATGGACCTTGCCTGACTTGCCGGCCGAAACCGTCTGGAGACTTGAACATGAACGCCCGCTTGAATACGACCGCCCGCCTCACGATCCACCGCCTGCAGGTGGCTCAGGAACTGCACCAGTTCATCGAAGACCAGGTGCTGCCCGGCACCGGCATCGAATCCGCTCATTTCTGGGCCGGGTTCGACGCCATCGTGGCCGACCTCGCGCCGAAGAACCGCGCGCTGCTGGCCGAGCGCGACCGCCTGCAGACCGAGCTCGATGCCTGGCACCGCGCCCACCCGGGTCCGATCGCCGACATGCCGGCTTACCGCGCCTTCCTGGAGCAGATCGCCTACCTGGTGCCGCAACCGGCGGCCCAGGTCACGACCGCCAATGTCGATGCCGAACTGGCCCGGCAGGCCGGCCCGCAGCTGGTGGTGCCGATCACCAACGCGCGCTACGCGCTCAACGCCGCCAATGCACGCTGGGGCAGCCTGTACGACGCGCTCTACGGCACCGATGCCATTCCCGAGACCGACGGCGCCCAGAAGGGCAAGGGCTACAACCCGGTGCGCGGCGCCAAGGTGATCGCCTTCGCGCGCGATTTCCTCGACCAGTCCGCGCCGCTGGCCGCCGGTTCGCACCATGACTCGACCGGCTATGCCGTCGCCGGTGGCGCGCTGCAGGTCACGCTCAAGGACGGCAGCGTCAGCGGCCTGAAGAATCCGGCCCAGCTGGCCGGCTACCAGGGCGATGCCGCCGCGCCGCAGTCGCTGCTGTTCGCGCACAACGGCATCCACTTCGACCTGATCATCGACCGCAGCACGGCGATCGGCGCCAGCGACGCCGCCGGCGTCAGCGACCTCGTGATGGAAGCCGCGCTCTCGACCATCCTCGACCTCGAGGATTCGGTCGCCGCGGTCGACGCCGAGGACAAGGTGCTGGGCTACTCCAACTGGCTCGGCATCCTGAAGGGCACGCTGACTGAGACCTTCGAGAAGGGCGGCCAGCCGCTGACGCGCGGCCTGAATCCCGACCGCCTCTACACCGCCGCCGACGGCCAGGGCCAGGTGCGCCTGCACGGCCGCAGCCTGATGTTCGTGCGCAACGTCGGCCATCTGATGACCAACCCGGCCATCCTCTGGACCGATGCCGACGGCACCGTGCGCGAGATCCCCGAGGGCATCATGGATGCCGTCGTCACGACCACGATAGCGCTGCACGACCTGCAGGGTCATGGCGTCAACGGCATCCGCAACAGCCGCAGCGGCAGCGTCTACATCGTCAAGCCCAAGATGCATGGCCCGGTCGAGGTCGGCTTCGCCGCCGAACTGTTCGGCCGCGTCGAGCAGCTGCTCGGCCTGCCTGACAGCACCGTCAAGCTCGGCATCATGGACGAGGAGCGCCGCACCAGCGTCAACCTGCGCGCCTGCATCGCGGCGGCCGCCAGCCGGGTCGCCTTCATCAACACCGGCTTCCTGGATCGCACCGGCGACGAGATGCACACCGCGATGCTGGCCGGTCCGATGATGCGCAAGGGCGACATCAAGTCCAGCGCCTGGATCGCCGCCTACGAGCGCCGCAACGTGCTGATCGGCCTGCAGTCCGGCCTGCGCGGCCGGGCCCAGATCGGCAAGGGCATGTGGGCCATGCCCGACCTGATGGCCGAGATGCTCAAGCAGAAGATCGGCCATCCCAAGGCCGGTGCCAACACCGCCTGGGTGCCCAGCCCGACCGGCGCCACCCTGCACGCGCTGCATTACCACCAGGTCAGCGTGGCCGAGGTGCAGCAGCAGATCGAGACCAGTGGCGACACCAGCAACGCCGAGCTGGCCGAGAAGCTCATGACCGACCTGCTGACCATTCCGGTGGTGGCCGAGGCCAAGTGGAGCGCCGAGGAGCGCCAGCAGGAGCTCGACAACAACGCGCAGGGCATCCTGGGCTATGTGGTGCGCTGGGTCGACCAGGGCGTGGGTTGCTCCAAGGTGCCCGACATCCACGACATCGGCCTGATGGAAGACCGCGCCACGCTGCGCATCAGCAGCCAGCACATGGCCAACTGGCTGCAGCACGGCGTCGTGACCGAGGCCCAGGTGCGCGCGACCTTCGAGCGCATGGCGGCCAAGGTCGACCAGCAGAACGCCGGCGATCCGGCCTACAAGAGCCTGGTTGCCAACCCCGATGGCGCCGCCTACCAGGCAGCGCTGGATCTGGTGTTCAAGGGCAAGGAACAGCCGAGCGGTTACACCGAGCCGCTGCTGCACGCCTGGCGCCTGCAGGTCAAGGCCGCTGCCTGATCCAGGCTCAGCCTTGAAGCGAACGACGGCGCCCCGAGGGGCGCCGTTTTTTCATCTCCCGGCTTCTTTCGCTGGTGGTTGTCGGTACTGACATCCATGCTGGGCTGCCGACATCACAGGGGCTCTGCAAAACCCGCCGCACTGGCCAGAATGGGGCATGGACCGCCCCCTGATCCTGTTCGGCGCCTTCGATCGCCACAATTTCGGCGACCTGCTGCTGGCGCAGGTCGCGGCCGCGCTGCTGCCCGGGCGCGAGCTGCATGGCGCCGGCCTCGCCGAGCGCGATCTGCGGCGCTGGGACGGTTTTGCCGTGCGGGCCTTGCCGGAGCTGCTGGCCGAACTCGCGCCGCGTCGGCCCGACCTGCTGCATGTCGGCGGCGAGATCCTCGACTGCAGCGCCTGGCAGGCCGCCGTCATGCTGCAGGCACCTGAGCAGGCGCAAGCCGTGATCGCCTATCTGGCGCCGCGTGCCGCCGAGCGCGAGGACTGGGTCAAAAGGGTCACGGGCGGTGCGCTGGCGCCTTATGTCGTCTCGCCCGTGCGTCTGCCCGGACTGTGCCGAACCGCTTTCGCGGGCGTCGGCGGCGTCGGGCTGGCGCAGGCGCCTGAAGTCCTGCGCGCCGAGGTGCTGGCGGCGCTGCGCGTGGCGTCCTTCGTCTCGGTGCGCGACCACATCACGCGCGCGACCCTGGCCCAGGCCGGAATCACTGCCCGCCTGCTGCCCGACCCGGCGCTGCTGGTCGCGGACCTGTTCGGCCAGCAGATCCGCCAGCGCTCCGAAGTCGGCGCGCTCGCCGCCTGGCGCGCCGACTTCGCATCCGGCTACCTGGCGCTGCAGCTGGGCCCCGAATTCGCCGACGACGCCTGTCTCGACGCGCTCGCGGCCCAGCTGCAGGCGGTGCTGGCCGCGACCGGCATGGGGCTGGTGCTGTTCTGCGCCGGCCTGGCGCCCTGGCATGACGATCCCGCCATGCTGCGGCGCCTGGCGGCCAGGCTGCCAGCCCTGCCGCTGCGCATCATGGAGTCGGCCCGGCTGTGGGACATCTGCGCGCTGATCGCCGGCAGCCGCGCCTGCGTCGCGAGCAGTCTGCACGCCCGTATCGTCGCGACCGCCTTCGGGCTGCCGCGCCTGAGCCTGGTGCCGCCCGACGGCAGCGGGCAATCCCGCAAGCTTGCAGCCTACCTGGACGCCTGGGAGCGGCCGGGTTTGCCGACCTGCGTCGAGCCCGCCGGCCTTGCCGAGGCCCTGTTACGGGCGCTCGCAGCGGACGCCGACGCGCTACAGCGCCAGGCACAAAGTCTGAGCGCTACCTGCCGGGCCGGCCTGGCCCGTTTGAGCCGGACAGAGGGGTTTTCAGGACCGGACCGGGACAGCTGAAACCTCATCGCTGGCGACAGAAAAATGGTAGCCAAGGCCCTAATCAACCGGCCTGAAAATCGGTCATCAACAATAAAGTGATTTATTAACGTAATATTTTTACGTAAAGATTTGCATGCGCTCGATGATCGATGTCGCCTGCAAGCCTGATTGGGCCAGGTCCAGCATGGCTTGGCTGCGGGCCGCAGTCCTGTCACGGACGCATACTTAAGATACAGGCCGGATGCACGGGCGCCTGCAAGGCAGTCCGTGCCGGCAGGTCGGGAAGAAGAAGGGCGTCATATGGAAGCGAAAGAATGGCGGCAACCGGGCTCTGGCCAGGGCCAGCCCGAAAGCGGGCGCGAGGCCCAGCGCAGCACCTGGGTCAGCGTGGCGGTCAACCTGGTGCTGACCCTGGCCCAGGTGGTGGTGGGCCTGCTGGCGGCCTCGCAGGCGCTGGTGGCCGACGGCATCCATTCGCTGTCCGACCTGCTGTCCGACTTCGTCGTGCTGCTGGCGATCCAGTACAGCCGCAAGGCGCCCGATGCCGACCACCCCTATGGCCATCAGCGCTACGAGAACGCCGCCTCGCTGGTGGTCGGGGCCCTGCTGCTGGCCGTCGGCGTCGGCATGCTGTGGTCGGCCGGCGTCAAGCTGCTCGCGCCGGCGGCGATTGCGCAGGTGGACCGGCTCGCGCTCTGGGTCGCACTGTTCACGCTGGTGGCCAAGGAGGGCCTGTTCCGCTACCTGCTGGCGGTCGCCAGGCGCCTGCGCTCCAGCCTGCTCGAGGTCAATGCCTGGCATTCGCGCTCGGACGCCGCTTCCTCGCTGGTGGTCGCGCTCGGCATCGGTGGCAACCTGCTGGGCTATGGCATGCTCGACCCGATCGCGGCGCTGATCGTCAGCCTGATGGTGCTCAGGATGGGCTGGGAATTCCTCTGGAAAGCGCTCAACGACCTGACCGATCATGCCGCCTCCGAGCAGGAGATGCAGGCGATCAAGAGCGAGATCCTCGCCACCCCGGGCGTGCTCGGCGTGCATGACCTGCGCACGCGCAAGACCGGCGACCTGATCCTGGTCGACGTGCACCTCGAGATCGACGGCGACCTCAGCGTGCGCCAGGGCCACGAGATCGCCGAGGCCGTCCAGGCGCGCGTGCTGGCGCAGCACCCGGTGCTCAATATCCTGACCCATGTCGACCCGGTCTGATCCCGGGTCGGAACCCGACCGCATATTTGCCACAATACCCGCCATGAGCACCCACATCGCACCCTATCCCCTGTCGCGTCCGCGTCGCCTGCGTCGTGACGTTTTCACCCGCAACCTGGTGCGCGAGCACCACCTGACCGCGCACGACCTGATCTACCCGGTGTTCGTGCTCGAGGGCGAGGGCCGACGCGAGGCAGTGGCCTCCATGCCTGGCGTCGAGCGCCTGAGCCTGGACCTGCTGCTGCCGGTGGCGCGCGAATGCGTCGAGCTGGGCATCCCGGTGATGGCGCTGTTCCCGGTGATCGACCCGGCGCTCAAGACCCCCGATGGCTCCGAGGCCTGGAACCCCGACGGACTGATCCCGCGCGTGGTGGCGCGCCTCAAGGCCGAACTGCCTGAACTCGGCATCATGACCGACGTCGCGCTCGACCCCTACACCAGCCATGGCCAGGATGGCCTGCTCGACGGCCAGAACTACATCATCAACGACGCCACGGTCGAGGTGCTGGTGCGCCAGGCGCTGGCCCAGGCCGCTGCCGGCGTCGACATCGTCGCGCCGTCCGACATGATGGACGGCCGCATCGGCGCGATCCGCCAGGCGCTCGAGGCCAGCGGCCATGTCCATACCCGCATCATGGCCTACAGCGCCAAGTACGCCTCGGCCTTCTACGGCCCGTTCCGCGACGCGGTCGGTTCTTCCGCCAACCTCGGCAAGGCCGACAAGAAGGTCTACCAGATGGACCCTGGCAACACCGACGAGGCGCTGCGCGAGGTCGCGCTCGACCTGGCCGAGGGCGCCGACATGGTGATGGTCAAGCCCGGCATGCCCTACCTCGACGTGGTGCGCCGGGTCAAGGAGGAGTTCAAGGCCCCGACCTTCGCCTACCAGGTCAGCGGCGAATACGCGATGCTCAAGGCCGCGGCGCAGAACGGCTGGCTCGACCACGACGCCGTCATGATGGAGTCGCTGCTGGCCTTCAAGCGTGCCGGCGCCGACGGCGTGCTGACCTATTTCGCCCGCGATGCCGCCCGCCTGCTGCGCCAGCAGGGTTGAAGCCGCAGCGCCCCGATCCGATGCGCGTCTTCCACCTCGCCGAGCTCAGCATCCGTGAATCCGCCGTGCTGCCGACGGCGCTGCCGGAGAGCGGTTTCCTCTGGATCGCGCTCGGGCGGCGCGAATTCGAGTCGATGCAGGCCGAGGTCCAGGCCTGTCTGCAGCAGCTCTGCGGCAGCGCGCTGGTCGACCTGCACCTGTCCGACCTGCTGAACAACCAGCTGCCCTCGCACTACGACTACACCGCGCAATACGATCTGCTGGTGTTCCGTCGACTGGCGCAGGGCCGCGGCGATATCGATACCGATACCGAACCCTACAGCCCGTCGCTCGAACGCCTGCCGCGTCGTGGCGGCCCGCCGGTGCTGCGCCGCATCGATACCAGCCCGGTCGGCTTCGCGCTGTTCGACCAGCTGCTGCTGACCGTGCATCCGACCGATTGCGCCGTGCGCGACGGCTATGCGGCCCGCCTGTTGGCCCTGACCGCCAGCGGCAAGGCCGAGGCCACCGAGCCCGGGCGCAGCGCGGCAATGCGCTTCATGCCCAGCAGCAGCGGCGACCTGATGCTGCGCCTGGTCAACCAGATGGTCGACGGCTACCTCGAACTGCGGCGCGAGCTGACGCGTCAGCTCGACCACTGGCAGTCCGAACTGCTGAGTCCTAACTCCCGCTTCAATAACTGGGGCAGCCTGCTGCAGGCGCGGCTGGCGCTGCACCAGCTCGACGAGATCTGCGAGGACCAGCGCAGCGCGATCCAGGACTGGATCGAGGCGCTCAACAGCTGGCAGCCCAATGGCGGTGGCCAGCGCGAGCTCGACCTGCTCAGGGTGCGCAGCCGCGACGTGCTCGAGCATATCGAGCGCGTCGTGCACCATGTGCGCCGTCTCGAGCAGAGCGCCGAGGTCGCGGTGCAGATGCATTTCAATGCCCAGGGCCACCGCACCAACGAGATCATGCGCATCCTGACGGTGCTGACCGCCATCTTCCTGCCGCTGAACCTGATCGCGGGCATTTTCGGCATGAATTTCGATTTCATCCCGCTGCTGCACCGGCAGGCGGGTTTCTGGTGGGCGATGGCGGCGATGGTCGTGATCGCCGTCGGCCTGGTTTTCTATTTCTGGCGCAAGCGCTTCCTGGAGCACCGTACTTGAGTACCGATCTGTCCTCTGCCGCTCTGGAAGTCCTGCGCGAAGTCTTCGGCTACTCGGCTTTCCGTGGTCCGCAGGCCGACATCGTCGAGCAGGTGGCGGCTGGCGGCGACGCGCTGGTGCTGATGCCCACCGGCGGCGGCAAGTCGTTGTGCTATCAGGTGCCGGCGATCCTGCGCCAGCGCGCGGGGCAGGGCGTGACGATCGTGGTGTCGCCGCTGATCGCGCTGATGCACGACCAGGTCGGCGCGCTGCTGGAAGCCGGCGTCAGCGCGGCCTACCTCAACTCCAGCCTGAGCCCGGAGCGGGCCGCCGAGATCGAGCGCCAGTTGCAGCGCGGCGAGATCACCTTGCTCTACGCCGCGCCCGAGCGCCTGACCACCGCGCGCTTCATGGCGCAGCTGCAGGCACTGCACGAGCGTGGCCTGCTGAGCCTGTTCGCGATCGACGAGGCGCATTGCGTGAGCCAGTGGGGCCACGACTTCCGGCCCGACTACCGCGGCCTGGCCACGCTGCACGAACGCTTCCCCGACGTGCCGCGCGTCGCGCTGACCGCCACCGCCGATGAATTGACGCGCGCGGACATCGTGCATCACCTGCGGCTGGAGGAGGCGCGCCATTTCGTCTCCAGCTTCGACCGGCCCAACATCCGCTACACCATTGTCGAGAAGAAGGACAGCCTGCAGCAGCTGCAGCGCTTCATCCGCAACGAGCACATGGGCGCCAGCGGGCATGACGCCGGCGTGGTCTATTGCCAGTCGCGGCGCAAGGTCGAGGATGTCGCGGCCCAGCTCGCGGCAGCCGGCTTCAACGCGTTGCCCTACCACGCCGGCCTGGAGCAGGCGACGCGCCAGCGCCATCAGGACCGCTTCCTGCGCGAGGAAGGCCTCATCATGGTCGCGACCGTGGCCTTCGGCATGGGCATCGACAAGCCCGACGTGCGCTTCGTCGCCCATGTCGACATGCCGAAGAACATCGAAGGCTACTACCAGGAGACCGGTCGCGCCGGCCGCGACGGCGAGCCGGCCGATGCCTGGATGGCCTACGGCCTGCAGGACGTGGTCAACCAGCGCCGCATGATCGACGAAAGCCCGGCGGCCGAGGAATTCAAGCAGGTGCTGCGCGGCAAGCTCGAGGCGCTGCTGGCGCTGGCCGAGGCGACCGACTGCCGCCGCGTGCGCCTGCTGGCCTATTTCGGCGAGAAGTCCCAGCCCTGCGGCAACTGCGACAACTGCCTGCAGCCGCCGCAGACCTGGAACGCGACCGAGGCCGCGCGCAAGCTGCTGTCCTGCATCTACCGCGTGCAGCAGGCCGGCGGCGCGTCCTTCGGTGCCGGCCACCTGATCGACATCCTGCGCGGCAAGAAGACCGAGAAAGTCGAGCAGCATGGCCACGCCGCCCTGAGCACCTTCGGCATTGGCGCCGACCTGGGCGAAAGCGAGTGGCGCAGCCTGGCGCGCCAGCTGATCGCACGCGAGGCGATCCGGGTCGATGTCGAGCATTTCAACACCCTGCGCCTGGGCGAGGCGGCGCGCGCGATCCTCAAGGGCGAGGACCAGGTCTTCGTGCGCGTGCAGAGCGCCGCGCCCGCGCGCAGCCGCAGCGCGGCGCGCCAGCGCGTGGTCACCGCCGAGGCCAGCCTGACGCTGGCGGCGCGCGAGACGCTGGCCGCGCTCAAGGCCTGGCGCGCGCAGGTCGCGCGCGAGCACAACCTGCCGCCTTTCATGATCTTCCACGATGCGACGCTGCGCGCGATCGCCGAGCTGCAGCCGCAGCGCCTGGCCGAGCTGGAGGGCATATCCGGCCTGGGGCAGAAGAAGCTCGAGGCCTATGGGGCCGAGGTGTTGCGGGTGGTGAATCCCTGAGGCGCTTGCCCGGCTTGAAGCACTGGAACCGATGACACGCCTTCAGGAAACGAGGGACTAGGTCTTCGCCGGCTGATGCCCAAGCCGCTTGGAAATCTCGAGTGCGCAGCTCTTGACCGCCCGTGCCTGGGAACCGTCCCAGCTGTGGTCAAACGAACTGGAGCGTCCCATCAAGGTGACCCCGAGCACGATGTTGCCTGAGTAGTCGAAGACCGGCGCCGAGAAGGAACACACGCCGGGCGTCGGGTTGTCGATCGAGCGTGACAGGCCATGCTGGCGAACTTCAACCAACATCTTCTGCACGCTCTCGGGGTCTGTCGGTCTTGCGATGTCTGGTCCCAGCCGCCGGTTGTCTTCAAGCATGAACTCTTCGATAAGCCGTGATGGCAGGTACGCGGCATACAGGCGGCCGGTGGCCGTTCCGGCCAGCGACATCACGGTACCGGTGCGCAGGTTGACGTGCAGCGGGTAGATCGCGTCAAACAGGTAGACGATGGTGGGCCCTTGGTTGCCCCATACAGACAAGGCTACGCTGTGCCCCGTCTCCCTGGCCAGGTCATTCGCAAAAGGCGTGGCCTCCCGCACGGGGTTGAGCATGCGCAGGCTCACCAGTCCCAGCTGTATCGCGGTGGGCCCCAGCCAGTAGAAGCCGCTTGAGGGCTCCTGCGTCACAAGACCCAGCTTGGAGTAACTCACCAGGTACGGGTGGGCCTTGCCCGGAAGCATGTTGGCCGCGCGTGCCAGATCGCGCAGCGGCATGGGTCGGCCATGCGCGCCCAGCGCCAGCAGCAGCTGGCCGCCCACCTCGATCGACTGGATGCCGCGGCGCTCTTTTTCGCCGCCTGACTCGTTGGAATCGTTGTCTTGCTCCGTGGCCATGGGTACATCTCCTTTTCGTTAGATTTTAACAAGTTCGTTCGATCAGGGTAAACCATTAGCATATAAAAGATGCATTCACCATAAACTAACGTCAACGAACTGACGACTAACCCCTTTTTAGGCGGAGATGGCAATGGCAAGGCAAGCGGCTGAATACGACGTGGTGGTGGTGGGAACCGGGGCATCTGGCATGTCGGCGGCAGTGACCGCTGCTTACGAGGGCTTGAAGGTGCTGGTGGTGGAGAAGGCGCCCGTCTACGGCGGCACCACTGCGCGCTCCGGTGGCTGGCTCTGGATTCCAGGGACCAAATTGGCGAAGGAACAAGGCATTCATGAGCCGGCCGGCGCGGCGCGGGCTTACCTGCAGCACGAGGCCACCACCCACTTCGATGGTGCTCGGGTGGACGCGTTCATCGAAAATGGTCCGAAGGCGATCGAGTTCTTCACCGAGAAGACTTGTGTCCAGTTCGACATGCCGCCGGTCTTCCCGGACTATCACGCCGAAGCGCCTGGCGGCTTGCCGGGTGGCCGCTCGATGGTGACGCGTCCGTTCGATGCGCGTGAACTGGGCGCGCGCGTTGAGCAACTGGCGCCCCCGGTGCCTGAGCTCACCGTGTTTGGCATGATGCTGGGCTCGGGCAAAGAGCTGTGGCATTTCCTGCGTGCGTTCAAGTCGCTCGAATCCTTCTGGTACGTGAGCAAGCGCTTTGCCGGTCACCTCCTGGATGTCGTGCGCCACGGACGCGGCATGACCTTGACCAACGGCAACGCGTTGGCCGGACGTCTGGCCAAGGCCGCGATGGACCTCAATATTCCCGTGTGGCTGTCTTCTCCCGTGAAGAGGCTCATCGTCGAGGGTGACACCGTGGTCGGCGTGACGGTCTGGCGTGAAGGCAAGCCGGTTGACATCCGTGCCAGCCGTGGCGTGGTGCTGGCATGCGGTGGTTTCCCGCATGACATCGAGCGTCGCAAGGCACTGTTCCCGCATGCGCCGACCGGTCGCGAGCATTTCACGCCGTCACCCGAGCTCAACACCGGCGACGGCCTGCGCCTGGCTGAAATGGTGGGCGGCTGGGTCGATCCGACGATTCCTAACGCGGCTGCCTGGTGCCCGACCTCCGTGACCCAGCGCAGCGATGGCAGCCAGGGCGTGATGCCTCATTTCATCGACCGGGCCAAGCCGGGCGTGATTGCCGTGACCCAGAGCGGCCGGCGTTTCACCAACGAGGCGCTGTCATATCACGACTTCATTCAGGAGCTGGTCAAGGCCTGCAAGGGTGCGCCGGAGGTGACCTGCTGGCTGATCTGCGACCACGCTCACCTGCGTGAGTACGGCCTGGGCTGTGTCGCACCGTTCCCCTTGCCCATTGGCAAGCATCTCAAGAGCGGCTACCTGAAGCGGGGCAGCAGTCTGGCGGCGCTCGCCAAGGAAATTGGCGTGCCGGTCGCGGCCTTGACGCAAGAGGTCCAGACCTTCAACCGGGATGCCGCGACCGGGGTGGACACGAGGTTTGGCAAAGGCAGCACCGCCTACAACCGCTACCAGGGCGATTCGCTGGTCAAACCCAATCCGTGCATGGCACCGATTGAAAAGGGTCCCTACTACGCGCTCAAGATCGTGGTTGGCGAAATCGGCACCTTTGCCGGCATCGCGACCGACGCGTCTTGTCAGGTGCTGACCAAGGACCAGCGCAAGGTCAACGGGCTGTACGCCGTGGGCAACGATGCGGCCAGCATCATGGGCGGCAACTATCCCGGCGCGGGCATCACGCTCGGTCCTGCCCTCACGTTTGGCTATGTCGTCGGCCAAACCCTCGCCAACAGCGCGGTACTCAAGCCGCAATTGGAGCAGCGCGAAGCGCTTGCTGCCTGAAATCAACATATTCCAACAGCGTTAGGACAGACATGGACATCACAAGCAACATGGCCCCCCAGGTGTTGGTGGGCAAGACCGCCCTGGTCACGGGCGGTGGTCAAGGCAACGGGCGGGCCATCGCAAAAGGCCTGGCGCTGGCAGGCGCGAAGGTCATCGTGACCGACCTGAACGAGGACAGCGCCAAGACCGTGGCGCAAGAAATCACCTTGGCAGGCGGCAGCGCTGCGGCTTATCAACTGGATGTCACCTCTGCCGAGCAATGTGAAGCAGTGGCGACCGCAGTGGGCGACATCGACGTGCTGGTCAACAACGCCGGCATCATCATCCGTGAGGGCATCGACAGCCCCAAGGTCGACGCCAATCTCGAGCGCACGCTCGATGTGAACGTGCTGGGCACTTTCCGCCCCACCCATGCCTGGCTGAACGCGCTGCGTGCCACCAAGGGCGTCATCATCAACGTGGGGTCGATTGCTTCGACGACGGGTATTCCGAACGTCGTGGGTTATTCCCCGTCCAAGGGTGCAGTCAAGATGCTGACGCAGGCCTTGGCCGTCGAGCTGGCCAAGGACGGCATTCGCGTCAATGCCATCGCTCCGGGGGTCATTCAGACGCCGATGACGGCCTACACCCGTGAGGCGCCAGAGCGCCTCGAGAAATTCATGTTGCGCACCCCCATGGGGCGTGTTGGACAAGCCGAAGAGCTGGTCGGCCCGGTCGTTTTCCTGGCGTCCGACATGGCCAGCTACGTCACTGGGGTCACGCTGCCCATCGACGGCGGTTTCCTGGCTGCCTGATCCCCGGCATCTGTTTCGTTCCAAAAAAATTCCAAGGCCCCGAGGTCAATCACCCCTGTTAGGAGACAACTATGAGCATTGCCAAGTTCCTCAAGCGTAGCGCCATCGCCGCGACGATGACTGTCGCGGTCGCAGCGTACGCACAAGACATCAAACTCGGGTTCAACGGAGACCTGTCTGCTTCGCCCTCTGCGCAAAGCGGCAAGGCAGGCGTGATTGGCATCGAGGCCGCCATCGCCGACATCAATGCGGCGGGTGGTGTTCTGGGCCGCAAGCTCACCTTGGTGATCCGGGATGACCAGTCCCAGCCGCCCAAGTCGATCCAGAACATGAGCGACCTGATCGACAACGAAAAGGTGGCGGCGGTGTTCGGTCCCACCAACTCCGGCAATGCGCTGGCCTGGCGCCACATCCCGAACCAGAAAAAAGTCATTTCGATGGGGATGATTGGTTCGGGCACCGACATCACCAAGCCCATGAGCGCAGGCGCCGACAACTACATGTTCCGGGTCTCGATGGTGGACCGTGAACAGATTGCCGCGCTGGCGACCTATGTTGCCAAGAGCGGCAGCAAGAAGCTTGGCCTGATGGCAGAAACCACCGGCTATGGCCAGGGCGGCCTGAAGGACATGGAAGAGATCGTCAAGCTGCACGGTCTGACGCCGCTGGCCACCGAGAAGTTCGGTGTCGCCGATACCGACATGACCTCGCAGCTCAACAAGATGAAGTCGGCCGGCGTGGACACCATCATTGTCTGGGCCCAGGGCACGCCGACTGGCCAGCTGATTCGCAGCATGGAGAAGATCAACTACTTCCCCACCATGCTGAGCTCCTGGGCCGCGGACAACATCACCTTTTTCGATGCTGCCGGCAAGAACCTGGCCAGCAAACCCATCTTCATGCGCACGGTGGTGAGCCCTGTGACGCCAATGCAGAAGAAGCTTTTTGAACGTACAGCTTCCAAGCTGGCGGCCCCGAGCGCCTTCCCCTTCGTCCTGCACGGCTACGACGCGGTCCTGCTGGTGGCCGAGGCCATCAAGCAAGCCGGCGGCACCGATGGCGCCAAGATGAAAGACGCGCTGGAAAACCTCAATTCGGCAGTCAACGGCGCCATGAAGACCTACAACAAGCCCTTCAGCAAGACCAACCACGAAGCCTTGATGGCCAGTGACCTGGCGTTTGTCAAGTGGAGCAACGACCAGTTGGTCCAACACAGTGACAACATCATCAAGTCGATGTCGGCCAGCGACTACAAGCGCTAAGCAAACTGACCAAGGCAGAGCCGGTGCAGAACCACTGGCTCTGTTTTAAGAGGGGAATATCGATGGAATCATTGTTTCAGGCGCTGATCAGCGGCCTGGCGATAGGCAGCGCCTACGCGCTGGTAGCGCTGGGTTTTAGTGTGACGTTCACGACCACCAAGACGTTGAACTTCTCCCATGGCGAGTTTGTGTCGGCTGGCGCATTCATCGGGATGAGTGTTCTGTTTCTGGCGGTTGGCAAGCCGCTGACCTCCACTTCCTTTGGTGGCATGGACCCGGGTGCCATGGCTCAGCTCGGTGCCTTGTTGGCCGCGTTGGTCGTGATGGGACTCATTGGCTGGCTGCTCTTCGTGCTGGGTGTCAGGCCCTTTGCACGACGCCCTGGCATGGCGTGGGTCATGAGCACGCTGGGCTTTGGCGTGATTCTGCAAAGCATCGGTCTGGCCATTTGGGGTCCGAAGCCGGTGGTGGTTCCCAGTCCGGTCGGTGACGATGTCATCCGCCTGGCAGGCATCGGTGTTCGTCCGCAAGAGCTGCTGATGCTGGGCGTCTCGGTGCTGGTCATGCTGGTGTTTGACCATGTGATGCGCAAGACCATGATGGGCAAGGCGATGCGTGCCGTGGCGCAGAACCCCAGCGTGGCCAGCCTGATGGGCATCAATGTGACCCTGGTGATGATTGGCGCCTTTGTCATCAGCTCTGGCCTGGCGGGTCTGTCCGGCTTCATGCTGGCGCCCGTGGCGCAGGCCTCGCTGTTCATGGGAATGGCTGTCGGCCTCAAAGGATTTTCCGCCGCCATGGTGGGCGGCTTGAGCAACGCGCGCGGATGCGTGATCGGTGGATTCCTTCTGGGCGTACTGGAGTCGTTTGTGAACCTGTGGTCGGCGCAATGGCGTGAAGTGGCCATCTTTGCCCTGGTGATCCTGGTGCTGGCGTTCCGCCCCAATGGTCTCTTCGGCACCAAGATGGTGGAGAAAGTATGAAGAGTCTCAAGCATTTGTTCGCGGTCGCCATCGCAGTCGCGGTGCTGGTTGCCGCAACCGGCAGTGTCGGCAACGACTACTACCTGCGCATCGCCTTCATGATGTGCGTCTACTATCTGTGCGGCATCGGGATGAACGTCCTGGTTGGCTACGCAGGACAGAAGTCCCTCGGTCAGGCGGGCCTGTTTGCTGCCGGTGCCTATTCTGTGGCCCTGCTGACCACCAAGACCCAGATCGACCCCTGGCTTGCGCTGGCCCTGGGGGGCGTGATTTCAGGCGTATGTGGGGTGCTGATTGCCTTGCCCTCGCTGCGCGTGAAGGGCCCCTACCTGGCCATGGTGACGCTGGCTTTCGGCATCGTGGTCGAAAAGCTGGTCACCGAGTGGACCGATGTCTTTGGCGGTGCGCAGGGCCTGTTTGGCATTCGCCCGCTGACCTGGAACGGCCAGCCACTGAGCATGAATCAGTGGGTCTGGTTTGCCATCGGCTTGTCGGCGGTGACCCATCTGCTGATTCGCAACCTGGTGTCTGGCCGACTCGGGCGTGCCTGGCTGTCGATCCAGGCGGACGAGATCGCCGCCTCCTCGGTGGGGGTGCGCGTCTACCGCGGCAAGGTCACTGCATTCGTGGTGGCTGCCGTGACCTGTGGTCTGGCCGGGGCGATGGTCGCGCAGCAAAACCAGTACATCAACTCGGACTTCATCAACTTCCACCTGTCCATCTTCATCCTGTTGCTGGTGTTGTTTGGTGGTGTCGGCTCCATCTACGGTCCGCTGGTGGGTGCCGTCAGCCTGACGCTGATTGAGGCAAGCCTGTCGAGCTGGCCTTCGGTGCAGCACTTCGTGTACGGCGCGCTGCTGCTGTTCGCGCTGTTCGTGATGCCCGGGGGCGTGATGGGCGTCGTCAACCAGCTGTTCCGCGACAAGAGCGCCGGGGCAAGACTGGACAACTCGCCGTCGCAGGACCAGGTGCAGCTGACCCTGTCCCAGGGGGGCTCGAACGAGCTGCTGAAGGTCGAGGCGGTATCCAAGGCCTACGGCGGCGTCAGGCCGGCACAGAATGTGTCGTTCTGCCTCAAGCGTGGCCATGTGCATGCGCTGATTGGCCCCAACGGTGCCGGCAAGAGCACGATGATCAACATGCTCACGGGCATCGTTCCGCCTGACTCCGGCACCATCAAGTTTTCGGGCCAGAGCGTGATCGGAAAACCCGCGCATGCCATCTGTGTGCTGGGCATGGGCCGCACGTTCCAGAACCTGCGCCTGTTTGGCGAGCTGTCTGTGCTGGACAACGTGATGCTGGGTCGCCACACCAGGATGAGCAACGGCTTCTTCCCCTCGCTGCTGTCGCTGCCGGGCTCGCGCCGCCAAGAAGCGCAAGCCAGGGAGCGTTCCGTGGCGCTGCTCAAGCTGGTGGGGCTGGCCCACCTGGCCCATGTGCCGGCCGGAAGTCTGGCCTATGGCCTGCAACGGCGCGCCGAGCTGGCACGTGCGCTGGCCACCGACCCGGAACTGCTCCTGCTCGACGAGCCTGCGGCCGGCTTGAACCCCCAGGAAACCGCGGAGCTGGGCGACCTGCTGATTCGCATCAGCCGCATGGGCCTGTCCATCCTGATGGTCGAGCACCACATGGACCTGGTGATGCGCATCTCCGACCATGTCATCGTGCTGGACTACGGCATCAAGATTGCCGAAGGCACGCCCGCGCAAGTGCAAGCCAACCCCAAGGTGATCGAGGCCTACCTCGGCACCGAAGCCATCGACGAAACCGAAGCGACTCCTGCTTGAAAGGCCACCCGTGTTAAAGCTTGAATCAGCAGAACTGTCTTACGGCGCCATCCAGGCCGTCAAGGGCGTCTCCCTGGAGGTGAGGGCCGGAGAGGTGGTTGCCATCATCGGCGCCAACGGCGCGGGCAAGACCACCTTGCTCAAGGGGGTGGTGGGGCTGGAGCGCCTGGTCGCCGGCAAGGTGTTCATCAATGGGGTGGACTGCACCCAGGTGCCCGCGCACGAGCGCGTGGGACTGGGGGTGGCCTTGTCCCCTGAAGGTCGCGGTGTGTTTGCCGACCAGACCGTTTACGAGAACCTGTTGCTGGGGGCCTATTCGATCCGCTCCGACCCCGCCAGAGTGCAGCGGCTGGTGGAGCAGGAATACCAGCGCTTCCCCCGCCTGAAAGAGCGCGCCAATCAGATGGCCGGGACCTTGTCGGGCGGTGAGCAGCAAATGCTGGCCATCTCCCGCGCGCTGATGAGCGAGCCCAAGCTGCTGCTGCTCGATGAGCCCTCGCTGGGCCTGGCTCCGCTCATCATTGCCGACATCTTCAAGTCCATCCGGGCGCTGCGCCAGTCGGGTCTGACCATCCTGCTGGTGGAACAGATGGCCAACCAGGCATTGGCGGTCGCCGACCGCGCCTATGTGCTGGAAACCGGTCGCGTCACGCTGGAGGGCACGGGCGCCCAGCTGCTCAAGGACCCTGCCGTGCGAGCGGCCTACCTCGGCTCACACTGAAAGGGCATCCCTCATGTCGACAGCGCTGTTTCAGCCGCTGCGGGTGCGCTCGCTCGCGCTCAAGAACCGCA
The DNA here is from genome assembly GCA_026400105.1 of Burkholderiales bacterium. Lineage (GTDB taxonomy): Bacteria > Pseudomonadota > Gammaproteobacteria > Burkholderiales > Burkholderiaceae_C > Malikia. Next base: position 13,649 of record JAPLPQ010000017.1, on the reverse strand, counting down.
TCGTGATTTCGCCCATGATGCAGCACGCGGCTCCGGGTGGTTTTGCCAATCACTGGCACCTGGTCCACCTCGGCAAATTTGCCCTGGGCGGGGCCGGGCTCATCTTTACCGAGAGCACTGCGGTCTCGCCGGTCGGGCGCATCGGCAAGGACGATGCGGGCCTGTGGCGGGACGAGCATATCGAGCCCTGGCGCCAGGTGGTGGATTTTGTGCACCAGAGCGGCGCCGCCATCGGGGTTCAGCTGGGCCATGCCGGGCGCAAGGCCGGCAGCAAGCCCTTGTGGGAGGGCGGTGAGGCCCTGACCGCCGAACAGATGGCAGCAGCAGACCCGCGCTGGGTACGCATCGGACCCAGCGCCGTTGCCGCGGGCGAGGGCTGGTCCACGCCGCACGCCATGAGCCACGACGACATCGCACAGGTGGTCGAAGAGTTCGTGCGTGCCACCCGCCGCGCCGATCAGGCCGGCTTTGATGTGGTCGAGCTCCATTTCGGACATGGCTACCTGGTGACGAGTTTTCTTTCGCCGATCTCGAATCACCGAACCGACGAATATGGCGGCAGCCGAGACGGGCGCATGCGCATCGCGCTGGAAATTGCGTCGGCCGTGCGCGCCGCCTGGCCCAGCGACAAGCCGCTGTGGTGTCGGTTGTCCGTGGTCGACGGTGCGGTGGGTGGCTGGGGCGAGGACGACACGCTGGTGCTGGTCCGCCAGCTGCAGCAGGTTGGCGTCGACGTCATCGATTGTTCCTCTGGCGGGCTCACCGAGCAGACCAAGGCATTGCCCGTGCCCCGCGGCCTGGGCTTTCAGGTCCCTTTTGCACAGAAGGTGAAAGCACAGACGGGCGTGACGACCCAGGCGGTCGGAATGATTGTCGATGCCCATCAGGCCGAAGAGATTCTTGCGTCTGGCAGTGCCGACCTGATCGCCATTGGGCGAGAGGCGCTGTTCGACCCCTATTGGCCACTGCACGCCCAGTGGGCGCTTGAAAAAGATCCCCATTTCACAGACTGGCACCTTCGCTACAAGGTCTGGCTAGAAAAACGGCAGGTGTTCCTGGATCGTTATACGGGCCAACCATCTTCTTAAACCCATTCATCCACGGGAATATCCATGAGCTCGACCAAAACCTTTGCCTCTGCCGCAGACCTTGAAGAAAAGAAGGTCTCCTTCGACCGCCTCTCGGAACACGCCTACGCCTACACCGCCGAAGGCGACCCCAATACCGGCATCATCATCGGTGACGACGCCGTGATGGTGCTGGACACCCAGGCCACACCGGTCATGGCACAGGACGTCATTCGCCGCATCCGCGAAGTGACCGACAAGCCCATCAAGTACGTGGTGCTGAGCCATTACCACGCGGTGCGTGTGCTGGGTGCCTCTGCGTACATGGCCGAAGGGGGCGAGCAGATCATCTCCAGCCAGGACGCCTACGACATGATCGTCGAGCGCGGCCAGTTTGACAAGGACAGCGAAATCGGTCGTTTCCCGCGGCTGTTCCAGAGCGTTGAAAGTGTCCCGCCGGGACTGACCTGGCCCACCATGACCTTCGTCGGCAAGATGACGATCTGGCTCGGCAAGCTGGAGGTCCAGTTGCTTCAGGTCGGCCGTGGCCATACCAAGGGCGACATCGTGGCCTGGCTGCCTTCCGAGAAAGTGCTCTTCAGCGGTGACCTGGTGGAGTTCGATGCGACGCCTTATGCCGGAGATGCGTACTTCAAGGACTGGCCGCAGACCCTGGACAACATCGCCGCGCTCAAGCCGGAAAAACTGGTGCCTGGCCGCGGTGCCGCGCTGCAGACAGCCGAACAGGTCCAGGCCGGCCTGAAGGGGACCCGCGACTTCATCCACGATGTCTACGAGTCGGTGAGCGCGGGTGCCGCCGCCGGCAAGGACCTGCGCCAGGTCTACGAAGAAACATTTGCCAGGCTGCAACCCAAGTATGGCCATTGGGTCATCTTCAACCACTGCATGCCGTTCGACGTGACACGGGCCTACGACGAAGCGACCCAGTTCCCCGATCCCCGCATCTGGACCGCCGAGCGCGACCGCCAGATGTGGCTGGCGCTGGAGGGCTGACCCGAGTCAGCGCATCGGAACCATCAAAGGAGACTTTCATGCAGGTACGAATGGGCTTGTTGAACAAGCATGAAGACTGGTCGCTGGACCAGTTTCGCAACTACTGGCGCGAGCAGCATTCCAGGCTCGCCTGTCAGCTGACGGGATTGCTGGCTTATCAGCAGAACCACGTCACGGATACCGCGCAACGAGGCATCAGCTACAAGCGCGGTCCGGAGGCGGTCGACGGCATTTCCCAACTCTGGTTCGATGACGCCGAGCGGATGGATGACGCGTTTTCTGAGGCGCTGGGCAAGCAGCTCATCGACGACGAAAACCACTTCATTGGTCAGCTGCGCATCGTGACGGCGACACCGATCGAAGTCATCGCACCGCCACCTCCTGGTACGGCGCTCAAGCGCATGTCCTTGCTTCGTCGTCGTGCCGACGTCACGCCCGAGGTCTTTGCGCAGGAATGGAATGTCCGGCACGCTGCCCTGGTGAAGACGCTGCCTGGCGTGCTGGGCTACCGCCAGAACTTGATCACCCACCGCGAGTCGCCCAAGGGGAACATGGTGGACTATGAGGGCCTGCCGATTGACGGCATTGTCGAGCTGTGGTTCAAGGACACCGACACGCTCAATGCGGCCTTCGCTTCGGCGCAGGGTGTTGAGACAATGCAGCACGCGACGACCTTCATCGACGAAATCACGACCTTCCTGGTCGAGCCTTTCGTTGTCGTCTGAACCCGGCGCCTATCCGTAGAACTCCTGAATGCGCTCTGCCTTGTCTTCCAGCACGGCCAGAGTGCATCTGGCGCTTTTCCTGACCATGGTGGTCTGGGGCTTGAACCTGTCAGCCGTCAAGGTCCTGACCGAGACGCTCGACATCCTGCTGGTGGCTGCTGTGCGGATGGCGATGGCCGCTGCGGTGCTTGCCTTTCTGGCCTGGCGCTGGGGCGGTTCTGCCAAGCGCTGGAACGCGCGCGGCTGGTGCTTGCTGGCTTTGGCCGCCTTCTTTTTGGTCTATTGCCAGCAGATCCTGTTTGCCTCGGGTCTGGCAAGAACTTCTGCGACCAACGCCTCCCTGGTCATGGCGCTGGGGCCCACGGTGTCACTGGCCCTGGAGGCGATTGCCTTTCGACGTGCGGTACGCGTGGTGCAGATGCTGGGTGTCTTGCTGGCACTGCTCGGTGTTGCGGCGGTGGTGCTGAATCGGCCCCACGCGTCGCTGACGGCCGCCGCCTCGGGTGATTTTCTGGTTCTGGCCTCCGTGGTCTTCTTTGCTCTGGGGGGATTGCTGGTCCAGCGGTTGACGCGCGAGGCGTCACCGCTTGCCGTGAGCCTGGTGGTGCATGTCGCAGGCGCGGTGATGCTCTGGCTGCATGTCGGTATTTCAGTCGCGGCACCGATACTTCAAGTGACATCGATGGGGGGCTGGCAGTGGAGCATGGCCGCCTTCTCCGCTGTCTTGGCGACCGGAATCGGGTCTGTCGTCTGGTCGCGCGGGATAGCCACGATCGGCGTCGGGCAGACAGCTACCTACCTGTCCTGGGTGCCGATTTTCGGCGTATCGTTCGGTGCTCTTTTCCTCCATGAGCCGGTCACCGCCTGGCATGTCGTCGGGCTGGCCGGTGTCATTGCCGGCTCGTTCCTGGTGGTGTATCGCAAATGACCCATGAACAAGCTTGAAGTTACCTTGCCCTACGTCGGTTTGATGGCGTTTGCCAGCATGGCACTGACCCGTGTTTGCGACCCGATGTTGACGACACTGGGCAGCGAGTTCCAGGTTTCGATCGGGCGGGCCTCGCACGTCATTTCCTGGTATGCCATCGCCTACGGCGCGCTGCAGCTGGTGTGGGGGCCACTGGGCGACAGGCTCGGCAAGATTCGCATCGTCATCCGGGCCGGATTTGCCTGTGCCGCCTTGTGCCTGTTGGCGGGTCTTGCCACTGACTTCTCGTTGCTGGTCGCGCTACGCGTGGCGATGGGGGCGGCGGCGGCGGCCATCATTCCGCTCTCGATGGCCTGGATTGGTGACCTTGTCGACTACGAGAACCGGCAGGAGACCCTGGCGCGCTTGATGGCGGCCACCGTGACGGGGATGATGGTGGGGCAGTGGTTTGGCGGCCTCGCTGCCGATCATTTTGGCTGGCGCTGGGCCTTCATTGCGCTCTCGGCCATGTTCCTGGTCGCCACAGTGCTGCTGCGCAGGCGGACGCGTCAGATGGGCCAGACCGTCGCCAGCGATTCGCATCCCAAGATGTCGCTGCTGCAACAGGTGGCAAAAAGCTGGCGGCTCATGGCTGTGCCACGGGTGCGCTGGGTATTGAGCGTGACCGCCCTGGAAGGCGCGCTGGCCTTTGGACCGCTGGCTTTTGCGCCGAGTCAGCTCATCAAGTCATTCGGACTGTCGGTGACGCTGGCCGGGGCCGTGATGATGCTCTACGGAGTGGGCGGCTTGCTCTATGCGCTGTCTGCCAGGCGGTGGCTGCGTGCGCTGGGCGAACGTGGATTGGCTTCGCTGGGCGGGGTGTTGATTGCGGCGTCGCTGTTGCTGCTGGGCTGGGCAGAACATCCCGCCATCGGGGCACTGGCCTGTGCGCTGGGAGGCCTGGGCTTTTACATGTTGCACAACACGCTGCAGACCCAGGCCACGCAGATGGCACCCCAGGCGCGCGGCGCTGCCGTGGCGCTGTTTGCCAGCGTGTTGTTCATCGGCCAGTCGGTGGGCGTCAGCGTGGTGGCGGCTTTCATGGACGGCGCTTCGACCTGGGCTGTTTTTTCATTCGCCGCAATGGGGATTTCTCTCCTGGGGCTGGCGGTTGCAAGGAAAGTCAGCCCCAAGTCGGCCACTGATTGAACAGTGATCTGCATAAGCAAGAATCCCGGCCTCAGCCCGTGAACCCCATGCTGCGCCGCTCCCTGACCTCGGGCTTGAGCCGGTGCTCGGCCTCGAGCTGTGCCAGCCAGCCCTCGGGGTCGAGGGACTCCTGCAGGATCTCGAGCTGGCGGCTGACTGCCGCGTAGTCGCCCAGGCAGAGCTGGTCCAGCAGCAGCAGGCGCGCGCGCCAGGCCGGGTCCAGCGGCGCATCGACCGCGCCGAGCGCCTCGCGCGCGAACAGCGCCAGCCGCTGCTCGGGCCGCAGCGGCTTGAACAGGATCTTGAAGCTGAAGCGGCGCAGCGCGGCGGCGTCGATTCGCTCCAGCAGGTTGGTGGTGCAGACGAACACGCCGCGAAAGCGCTCCATGCCCTGCAGCATCTCGTTGACCTCGCTGAGTTCATGGTGGCGCTGCGCCCCGCGCCGGTCGAGCAGGAAGCTGTCGGCCTCGTCGAGCAGCAGCAGCGCCTGTTCGGCTTCGGCCTCGGCGAACATCGCGGCCATGGCCTGTTCGGTCTCGCCGACGAACTTGCCGAGCAGATCGCTGGCCTGGCGCCGCATCAGCGGCCGGCCCAGCGCCTGCGCCAGCTGCTCGGCCAACGCGGTCTTGCCGCTGCCCGGCACGCCGTGCAGGCAGAGCGAGCCATGACCGCGTGCACGCAACGCCTCGATGATGCGCGGCAGCTCGTGGCGCGATTCGGTGTTGAGCCATTCCAGCCCGTAGCCGAGCGGATTCGGCCGGCTGCTTGCCCCCTGGCGCCGGCCCAGCGCCTGGTCGGCCTGGCGCAGCTGGCGTTCGATCAGCGCGTCCCAATGCGGGGCGGCTACCTCGGCGGGCTCCGCCTGCCCGGCGCCGGCGCCGTCGCCGGCCACCAGTCGCGCGAAGCGCACCGCGGTGCCGATCTGCGCTGGCGTCAGCCCGCTGCGTCCGGTCAGGCGCGCGACCAGTTCGGCCGAACTCGGCACGCCTTCGAGCGCCTTGCGCACCAGCTGTTCGCGCGCGCCCGGTGGCGGGCTGCCGAGCTCGAGGTGATAGGCGAAGCGGCGCCGCACGGCCGGGTCGATCTGCTCGATCCGGTTCGTCACCCACAGCGTGGGCACCGGATTGTGTTCGAGCAGCTGATTCAGCCAGGCCTTGCCGCCGCCTGCGCCCGGTGCGGTCGCACTGCCTTCGCCGCGCCGGCCGACCGCCGTATCCAGCGCCGGGAACACGTCCTCGACCTCATCGAACAGCAGCGCCGAGCGGGCCGTGCCCTGCAGGAACACCTGCGCGATCTGCAGCGAGCGGTAGCGGTCGCGCCCGCTCAGCGCATGGCCTTCGCGGTCGGCGCATTCGACCTCGAACAGCTCGAGTCCGGCCGCCTGCGCCACCACGCGTGCGAGCTCGGTCTTGCCGGTGCCGGGCGGGCCGTAGAGCAGCACGTTGATGCCGACCTGCTGGTACGCGACCGCCGAGCGCAGCAGCGCGCAGAGCAGGGCGGCATCCTCGCGCACGAAGTCGAAATCGGCCAGCGCCAGGCCAGAGCGCGGCGCCGGTCGGGTGAAGACCGCCATCAGCTCGTGGCGGTCGCGGTACTCGCGCAGCAGCACCGGCGGCAGCCGTTCGCTGACCTTCATGAGGTCGGCCAGGTCGGTGATGTTGTGCTCGGGCAGCAGGTTCTCGAGCAGGCCGATGCGCTCGAGCCGGCCGCCAGCGCGCAGCGCCTCGGCCAGCTGGGCCGGTGTGGTGCCCGCCACTTCGGCGATCGCCGCGTAGGCCTCGTGCGCATTGCCGACCTTGAATTCGAGCAGCAGCGCGCGCAGTTCGCGCTGATAGCGCGCCAGCGTGCCGTAGCGCAGCAGGGCGCGTTCGGCCGGATTGAGCTGCAGCAGTTCGCCCAGCGCCGCGATGTTGCGGTCGAGCAGGCTCTGCTGGCCGCTCAGGTGCCGTCCGAGCCAGGCGCCCGCGCTCGCGAGCAGCACCCGCATGTCCTTGGGCGCTTCGCGCGCATAGTCGTCGAGGTGGAAGAACAGGGTGCCTTCCTCGTAGGGTCCGAGCCAGATGCCGAAGCGGTCGAGCCAGGCCCGGTCGTCCAGCCGGGACTGGCCTTGCCAGAGACCGTCGTCGCCACAGCGTCGCAGCAGGAAGGCGCGCAGGCGGTGCAGCAAGCCCAGCGGCCAGACCAGATGGCGGCCGGTCAGCCCGAGCAGCGGCACCAGTTCGCTGCGCAGGTTGAAGCGCGGACCGAGCCGGGCTGCCAGCGCGAGCACGAATTGCGAGCACATCAGGTCCAGCGTCGGCGCCTGTTCGAGTCCGCTCGGTAGCAGCAGCCGGCCCTGGCCTGGCGACAGGGCGGGGCCGGCCTTCGGCTCCTGTGGCAGCAGCTCGGGCGCGGCCGGCTCGGGGCGGCAGGCCGGGGCCGCCACCCATGTCTGCGCAGGCGATGTCGAGCGTTTGGCCATGCTGCTACCTCTTGCGGGCAACCCCGAGGTCGCCGATGCGCGAACCATAGCGCAGCCCGGCCTGCGCGCCAATAGGGGAAGCCACGCGGCCCGATCCGCCCTGGATTGCGTGCTGGCATGGATCCATGCATTTTTTGCATGATTCGACGCTAGGCAGTTTCATGGCGGTTTCGTAAAATAGTCCACCTTGGCCGATACCGGGGCTGTTGGCGGGTCCAGACTGCGCCTGGCGGCCCTTTGCTCGCTTGAACGCGAGCGATACCGGGCGCCGACCGAGGACTGGTTTTCTTGCCGGAAAAGGGATATGGAAAAACGTCAGGGCAGACGCTTTTCCATATCGCTTTTTTATTTCTGGAGCCTTTCCCATGAACGCACCCGTGCTGCAGGGCATCAATGCCCCCGTCTACGTCAAACATGCCAAGCTGATCGCCTGGGTCGCCGAGATGGCCGCCCTGTGCAAGCCGGCCAGCATCTACTGGTGCGATGGCTCGCAGGAAGAGTACGACCGCCTGTGCCAGCAACTGGTTGATGCCGGCACCTTCAAGAAGCTGAACCCGGCCAAGCGCCCGGGCAGCTTCCTGGCATGCTCCGACCCGTCCGACGTGGCCCGCGTCGAGGACCGCACCTACATCTGTTCCGAGAAGAAGGAAGACGCCGGCCCGACCAACAACTGGATGGCTCCGGTCGAGATGCGCGCCACCCTGAACCCGCTGTTCGACGGCTGCATGGCCGGCCGCACGATGTACGTGGTGCCGTTCTCGATGGGCCCGCTGGGCTCGCATATCGCCCATATCGGCGTCGAGCTGACCGACAGCGCCTACGTGGCCGTCAACCAGAAGCTGATGACCCGCATGGGCAAGGCCGTCTATGACGTGCTGGGCACCGATGGCGACTTCGTCCCCTGCATGCACACCGTCGGCGCGCCGCTGGCCGCTGGCGAAACGGACAGCACCAGCTGGCCTTGCAACCCGACCGTCAAGTACATCGTCCACTACCCCGAGACGCGCGAGATCTGGTCCTACGGTTCCGGCTACGGCGGCAACGCGCTGCTGGGCAAGAAATGCCTGGCGCTGCGCATCGCCTCGACCATGGGCCGCGACCAGGGCTGGCTGGCCGAGCACATGCTGATCCTGGGCGTGACCAACCCCGAAGGCAAGAAGTACCATATCGCGGCAGCCTTCCCGAGCGCCTGCGGCAAGACCAACTTCTCGATGCTGGTGCCGCCGGAAGCCGGCTTCAAGGGCTGGAAGGTCACCACCATCGGCGACGACATCGCCTGGATCAAGCCGCATGCCGACGGCAAGATGTACGCGATCAACCCGGAAGCCGGCTACTTCGGCGTGGCTCCGGGCACCAACATGCAGACCAACCCGAACTGCATGCGCTCGCTGGACAAGAACGTGATCTTCACCAACGTCGCGCTGACCGATGACGGCGATGTCTGGTGGGAAGGCATGGAGAAGGACGGCGGCGGCGTGCCGGCGCACCTGATCGACTGGCAGGGCAAGGACTGGACGCCCGAGATCGCCAAGCAGACCGGCGCCAAGGCCGCGCACCCGAACTCGCGCTTCACCGTGGCCGCGACCAACAACCCGGCGCTCGACGCGCAGTGGGATGACGCCAACGGCGTCGCGATCGACGCCTTCATCTTCGGCGGCCGTCGCTCCAACACCGTGCCGCTGGCAACCGAAGCCCGCACCTGGATCGAAGGCGTCTACATGGCCGCGACCATGGGCTCCGAGACCACCGCTGCCGCCTTCGGCGCCCAGGGCGTGGTGCGCCGCGACCCGTTCGCGATGCTGCCGTTCTGCGGCTACAACATGAGCGACTATTTCCAGCACTGGCTGGACATGGAAAAGAAGCTCGAGCAAAGCGGCCACACCCTGCCCAAGATCTTCTGCGTCAACTGGTTCCGCAAGGGTGCCGACGGCAAGTTCGTCTGGCCGGGCTACGGCGAGAACATGCGCGTCATGAAGTGGATGATCGACCGCATCGAAGGCCAGGCCCAGGGCGAAGACCATGCCTTCGGCATCAGCCCGACCTACGAGGAGATCAACTGGGAAGGCCTGGACTTCAGCCGCGAGCAGTACGCGTCGGTCACCGACATGAACGCCGAGGACTGGAAGAAGGAACTCGCGCTGCACGACGAGCATTTCGAGAAACTGGCCTACCACCTGCCTTCGGCCCTGGTCGCGACCAAGGCCCAGATGGAAGCCCGCATCCTGGGTCAGTGATGACTCCTGGCGGGGAATCTTCCCCCGCGCGGCCCGGCGCCTGACGCCGGTCCCACAAAAAGCCCGCTGCAGCCTCGCGTTGCAGCGGGCTTTTTGTCGTGCGCGCGCCGCACCTTGTCTGTGCATGGGCGCCCATTATGGATGCGAAAAGCCTGTTTTTGGTACACAGTTTTGTATACCGATGATGCCGATTTTCCTGTCCGGTCAGCGCCTGGCCCCGCGACCCTGGCCGAAAACCGCGGCCGCTTCTGTCGCGGCACGGGACTTGCATACAAGCCTCGCCAGTCCATCACCCCAGACGTCTCCACCTACCTAGGAAAATTGCCATGAAACCGATTCAGATCAACAAGCGCCATTTCGGCCTGGCCCTGGCATCTGCCGCGCTGCTGGCCTTCGGCAATGCCCAGGCGCAGACCGCCCTGGACGACATCCTGAAGACCAAGGTCGTCAAGATCGCGGTGCAGACCGACTCGGCCCCCTATGGCTTTGTCGGCACCGATCTCAAGCCGATCGGCCTGGACATCGACATGGCCCACTACATCGGCAAGAAGATGGGCGTGGCGGTGGAACTGGTGCCCGTGGTCAGCGCCAGCCGCATACCCGCCCTGCAGACGCGCAAGGCTGACCTCGTGATCGCGACCCTGGGCAAGAATCCCGAGCGCGAAAAGGTCATCGACTTTGCCTCCTCCTACTCCCCCTTCTTCCAGGCCGTGTTCGGTCCCAAGACCATCAGCGTCAAGAGCTTTGCCGATCTGGCCGGCAAGACCGTGGGCGTGACCCGGGGCGCGATGGAAGACCAGGAGCTCAACAAGGCTGCGCCCGCCGGCGTGGACACCCGGCGCTTCGAGGACAACAACGCCACCATTGCCGCCTTTGTGTCGGGCCAGGTCCAGCTGGTGGCCCTGGGTGCATCGGTCGCCGGCAACATGATGACCAAGAACCCGAAGCTCTCGAGCGAATACAAGCTGCTGCTCAAGGAAAGCCCCAACTTCATCGGTATTGCCAAGGGCGAGGACAAGCTCAAGGCCAGGGTGAACGAGATCGTGGCCGAAGCCAAGAAGACCGGTGAGCTCGATGCCCTGGCCAAGAAGTGGCTGGGCCGTCCGGCCGGCGATCTGCCGCTGTAAGCGCTGAACCTGTAGTTCAAGATCTGGCGCTATCACTATGCGGATTCAACTCGATTTCATGGCGGTGCTGGCCGAATGGCCGCTGCTGCTGACCGGCGTGGGCTGGACGCTGGCACTGACGGTCCTGTCGGTGCTGATCGGCACCCTGCTGGGCACCGCCTGCGCCTGGGTGCGGGCCCGCGGCTTTGGCGCCAACCTGGCGCCGGCCTGGCTGCAGGCGGCGGTGACTGCCTATGTGGAGCTGATCCGCAACACGCCCTTCATCGTGCAGCTTTTCTTCATCTTCTTCGGCCTGCCGGCAGCGGGGGTCAAGATTTCGGCCGAGACGGCCTCCGTCATCGCGATGGTGATCAACCTCGGGGCTTACGCCGCCGAGATCATCCGCGCCGGGCTCGAGGGCACGCCCAAGGGCCAGATCGAGGCCGCGCAAAGCCTGGCGCTCAACCGTGCCCAGACCTTTGTCTGGGTGGTGCTGCCGCCGGCGCTCAAGAAGGTGTGGCCCAGCCTGGTGAGCCAGATCATCATCGTGATGCTGGGCTCGTCCGTCTGCGGCCAGATTTCCACCCGCGAGCTCAGCTATGCCGCCGACCTGATCCAGAGCAACAACTTCCGCTCGTTCGAGGCCTTCATCGTGGTGGGCGGCATCTACCTGCTGCTTTCCGTTGCCGTGCGTCAACTGCTCAACTGGGCTGGCGCCAAGTTTCTGTTTGGACGGAGGTAAGCCATGGTTGACTTCTCGCTCTGGGACATCGTGCGCAACCTGCTGCTGGCCGCGCGCTGGACGGTGGGCCTGTCGCTGATCGCCTTCGTGGGCGGCAGCGCGGTGGGGCTGCTGCTGCTGATCCTGCGCCTGAGCAAGCTGCCTGTCGTCGGTCCGCTGGTGGCGGCCTATGTGCAGCTGTTCCAGGGCATACCGCTGCTGGTGCAGCTGTTCCTGTCCTATTACGGGCTGGGCCTGCTCGGCATCAATACCTCGCCCTGGGTGGCGGCGGGCATGGGCCTCACGCTCTATGCCAGCGCCTTCCTGACCGAGATCTGGCGCGGCTGCGTGGCCTCGATTCCGCGCGGCCAGTGGGAGGCTTCCGAGAGCCTGGCGCTGAGTTTTCACGAACAGCTGCGCCACGTCATCCTGCCCCAGGCCCTGAAGATCGCGGTGCCGCCCACGGTCGGCTTCCTGGTGCAGGTCATCAAGGGCACGGCGCTGGCATCGGTCATCGGCTTCATGGAACTGACCAAGGTCGGCAAGACGATTGCCAATGCCACCTACAGCCCGTTCCTGGTTTTCAGCTGCGTCGCAGTGATGTATTTCCTGCTCTGCTATCCCGTCAGCCGCTACGCCAAGCAATTGGAAAGGAAGATTCATGTCCATCGTTGAAATCAGCGGCCTGCGCAAGTCATATGGCACGAATGAAGTCCTCAAGGGCATCGACCTGCAGGTGCAGCCGGGGGAGGTCATCGCCATCATCGGCAAGAGCGGCTCGGGCAAGAGCACGCTGCTGCGCTGCATCAACGGGCTGGAGGAGTTCCAGAGCGGCAGCCTGACCGTGGACGGCAAGCCGCTGCTGCACGACAACGCCGTCGCCATGCGCGAGCTGCGCCAGCATGTGGGCATGGTGTTCCAGAGCTTCAACCTGTTTCCGCACCTGACGGTCGGCAAGAACATCATGCTGGCGCCCGGCCTGGTCAAGAAGAAGGACGCCGCCGCCAACGAGGCGCAGGCCCGCCAGCTGCTCGATCGCGTCGGCCTGGCGGAAAAGTTCGCGGCCTTTGGCGACCAGTTGTCCGGCGGCCAGCAGCAACGGGTGGCGATTGCCCGCGCGCTGGCGATGCAGCCCGCGGTGCTGCTGTGCGACGAGATCACCAGCGCGCTCGACCCCGAGCTGGTGGGCGAGGTGCTGCGCGTGGTCGAGAGCCTGGCCAACGAGGGCATGACCCTGCTGATGGTCACGCACGAGATGAGCTTTGCCCGCAAGGTGGCCGATCGCGTCATCTTCATGCATCAGGGCCGGGTGCACGAGATCGGTCCGCCCGCCGAGCTGTTCGGCCAGCCGGCAACGCCGGAGCTCAGGCAGTTCCTGAGTTCGCTGCACGATTAGTCGTGCGGTGCCGGTTGTCGGGTGCCTGAACGGTGGTGGGTGCGGCCCAGTCGCGCCAGTCCTTTCAGTACAATCGCCGGCCCGACGATCGGCTCTCTAGGAAGTTCCATGCATTATTCAGTCTCCCACCACAAGCTCAACCTGGTCCTGGCGGCCCACGGACTGTCCTCCGGCGATGCCGGCGGCATCGACAAGCTGTTCGGTGGCGCCGATGGCTATTACTGGTTCGGCACCCTGCGCGACCTGTGCCCGAAGGGCGCGACCATCACCTGGGAGAACCAGTACGAGATGGTCAAGGCGATCCAGGCGCACGAGAACGCCACCGCCGAGGAAGACGAGATGAAGCCGCAAGTGCCGAGCGCGGCCAATATCGCCGCCCTGTCCAAGCTGCTGTGCGATCCGATCTGAGTTGAGCTGAACCGGCCTCGATCCCGGCCGTCATGACCCTGGCCCCCGTCGCATAATGGGGAAAAAGCACAGGGATTTGAAAATGACAAGTCGGTGGAAGTCGGCCTTCTGGCCGCTGGTCTTGCTGGCGGCGGTCGGCGCCGGGCTGTTCTGGTGGGCGCCCTGGCGCGACTCGGGCCTGCCCGCGGGCCTGGTCAAGGGCAACGGTCGCATCGAGGCGACCGAAATCGCGGTCGCCAGCAAGCTGGCGGGCCGGGTGATGGAGATCGCGGTCGGCGAAGGCGACTTCGTCAAGGCCGGTCAGGTCCTGGCCCGGATGCAGGTCGACAGCCTGCAGGCGCAGCGCGACGAGGCGCTGGCCCGCCTGCAGCAGGCCCAGCAGGCAGTCGGCACCGCCGAGG
>JAPLPQ010000024.1 GCA_026400105.1 Burkholderiales bacterium | reverse complement strand
CGCATCGAACTGCGTTCGGCTGAGTGTGGCGGTGGTGGCGGCATCGCGCGGCCAGACGAACTTGCCGCTATTCAGGCGCCGGGCCGCCAGCCAGACACCGATGCCGTCGTGCACCAGCACCTTCATGCGGTTGGCTGTAAGCGTCAGCTCAGCACCCTCTTGACGAGGTCCTTATGGGATAGTCAGACGTCCAGGATGTGTCGCAGCAAGCCGAAGCCTACGCGCCACTGCGTGCCATCACCGGGGTCGATGGTTGCAGTGCGGCTGTTGATGCGCACGATGGTGCCCACCACGGTCTGCAGGTACTTGTCCTCAAAGGCGACCTTCTCGCCGCAGCGAAAGTCGTTGCGCGTCGGTCGGGGGGCGGCCGGCGGCTCTGGCGCCACAGCTTGAGGGCGTGTTGCAGGATCGGGCAAGGGCGGTTCGATCGCGGCGTAAGGCAACTTCCACTCTTTGCGCTCGCGCAGGTCTTGCAACGTGACCTGCGTGTCACGCATGGCCACCACCTTGCCTTCTCGCAGACTGCCATCGCGCCAGTCCACAAAGCGCACGGTTTGACCCAGGTTCATGTCCTTGCGCACGGCAATGATGCGGCGTGGGTCGGCCAGCAGCCGCTCGATCAGCGTGCTGAGCTGGAACAGCTCCAGGCTGCTTGCGTTCTGCAGGGCGTCCAGCACCCGCGGGTCAATGCCAGACACGCTCATGCCGCCTTGCGTTGTTGATCCGCCTGACGGGACTGCCGCATCAGGTTCCAGGGCAGCAACTCATCAATGCGGTTGATGGGGTGGTCGGCTATGCGGCCGAGCACCTCCCGCAAGTAGGCCTCGGGGTCAATCCCGTTGAGTTTGGCGGTTTGCACCAGGCTGTAGATCGCCGCCGCTTGCTCGCCGCCGGCATCCGATCCCATGAACAGGTAGTTGCCCCGTCCCAAAGCCACCCCGCGCAATGCCCGCTCTGCTGCGTTGTTGTCCATCTCGATGCGCCCATCTTGGCAATACCGCGTCAGAGCCTGCCAGCGTGTCAGGCTATAGCCAATGGCTTTGGCCAACTCCGATTTGGCCGACACCCGACCAACCAACTGGCTCAACCAGACGTGCATCTCCTGCAGCAGCGGCCCGGCACGCGCCTGGCGTTGGGCCTGTCGAATGTCGGGAGGCTTTCCCCGAATGTCACGCTCGATGGCATACAGATCGGCAATGCGTCTGAGCGCCTGTGCTGCGATAGACGTCTCGTCTTTGCCGCTGCTCAGGTACAGGTCCCACCACGGTCGGCGCGCGTGCGCCCAGCATGCTGCCTCGGTGATCTGTCCTGAGGCGTACAGCTTGCCCCAGCCGCCATAGGCATCCGCCTGGAGAATGCCGCGATATTTCTTCAAGTGGCGCTCTGGATGCTCGCCTTTGCGATCTGGGGTGTACTGGTACCAGGCCGACGGTGGCGCACTTGAGCCGATCGGACGGTCATCTCTGACGTACACCCACAAGCGCCCCGTCTTGGTCTTGCCGCGCCCGGGCTGCAGCACCGGCACGGGGGTGTCGTCGGCATGAATCTTGGCAGCCGCCAGGGTGTAGCGCCCCAGTGCGGCCACCAGGGGATCAAGCAATTGACCGGCCTGGTCAACCCAGCCGGCCAGCGTTGAGCGGTCCAGCTCAACACCGCTGCGGGCGTAAATGCCGCTTTGGCGGTAGAGAGGCAAATGGTCACAGTACTTGGACACCAGCACATGGGCCAGCAGGCCGGCACCGGCCAGTCCGCGCGCTATGGGGCGGCTGGGTGCGCTGGCCTGGAAGATGGCATGGCACGCCACGCAGGCCAGCTTGGGACGCACATGCCGGATCACCTTGAAGTGGGCAGGCACGTACTCCAGTTGTTCGGAGACATCCTGTCCTATCTTACGCAGTCGAGCGCCACAAGCGGTGCACCCGCAGGACTGGCCATTTGTGTCCTGGTGCGTGTCGCTGATCTCGGGCAGGTGCTCCCGAACATCGCGCGGCAGGTGCGCGGGCAGACTGCGGTCGATCTGCGGGTCATTGGCGGGGGCCGGTGCAGATGCGGCCTTGGCTCGAGTGACCATCGCGGTCTCGCCACCATCGATCAAAGGCATCTGCGCCGACCACTGTTCGCTGGAGGTACCGAATTCGGAGCGAACCCGGCGCAGCAGTTGCAATTTGAGTTTGTCGACCATCAACTTGAGCAGGGCCACCTCGCTGTCGCGCGCCGCGATGATGCGCAGCAATTCGTCGATGTTCTGGGGCGGTTGATGGGGCGTCGGCACGGTTTTGAGTATGCCCAACTCTGCTGTCTCACCTCATCGGGAATGACCCGCAACTGCCAAGCTTTACGCCGCCAGATCGGGACGGTGCGTGCGCGCCGGCATGCGCCAGTCGATGCCTTCAAGCAGCATCGAGAGTTGGGCTGAGGTCAGAGACACGCCGCCGGATGCAGCTTGCGGCCAGACAAAGCGGCCGCGTTCGAGCCGCTTGCTCAGCAGCAGCAAACCTTGGCCATCAAACCACAGCACTTTGAGGATGTCGCCGCGCCGGCCGCGAAAGACAAAGACGTGGCCACTGAACGGGTTCTCGCTCAAAGCTCCTTGGACCATTGCCGCCAAACCGTCGAAGCCTTTGCGCATGTCGGTGTGGCCGGCCACGATCCACACCCGCGTGTTCGCTGGCAAACCGATCATGCGCGCACCACGGCCAGCACCGCCTTGAGTTGCTCGGTATCCACTGGGCCGCGCAGACGGATGACAGTGCCGCCCACCTCAATCTCCATCACCCCCTTGGGTTGGGTTGGCTGACGAGCGTTTGTGGTGGCCACCACCTCAGCTGGCCGAGCGTCTGCGACGACCGTGACCGGCAACAACGTATGAGGTGAGGACTGCCAGTGCTCGAGTTTCATCCAGCTGCGAAGCTGGTTGGCGTTGACACCGTGGCGAAGTGCCAGGCCGGCAACCGAAACCTCTGGCTTGAGCGCTTGCTCCACCAGCCAGGCCTTGAAGGCCGAGACGTAGATGCGCTTGCCGTTGCGCATGACTCGCTCCACCGTCGGGCCGTTCCACTCTGGGGTGTGTCCACTGTCTTGCATATGGACATATCCTGCATTGACCCTCCGCTCCTCACAAGAAGGGCCTTGGGGCCACGCTTACGATGCACATGGGGCCTTTGACATTTCAGACGTGGATTGATGTGCTCGCCGGGTATTTCCCTCGCGGCTTTTGTGCTCTTCAGGCCCCGTGCTTTGTCCCCTGTCTTCTTTCCCCCGAAGAAATAGGCGCTCCGTAGTTTGACTCCATGGATCTCGGGGTTAGGCGCTGACACTGGCTCTTCCTCTATACCCATTGTGGGCTTTCGAGGCTTTTATTGAGGGGACGAATCGCCCCTCGCGGAATCGCCTCAAT